>NZ_SNUY01000040.1 GCF_004376175.1 Halalkalibacterium halodurans
CTGTTTTTTAAAACACGATTTAAGACCAAGGGAGAAGTATGCCCAAAAACAGGCATTTTTCCGCTCCTCATTCTAGAAAGATGCTTTTCAGAAGAAAATAACCATGATTCTTTCAAAGGGATCGGGAGTCTAATCGTTTTTGGCCTAAAACCCTGATTTATGTTCGAGGTATGAATAATTCAGGTTACTATTTGTCATTAGCTTGATCTCTAGTATTCTGGTAGGATGTGCAGAAAGTGAATCGGGAACAGCTTCAAATGAAGGGGAAGAGAATACAGAAAAATCGATCACTTTTTCTTGGCCGAGGGATATCGGGCCAATGAACCCCCATGTTTACAATCCTTCACAATTGTTTGCTCAATCGATGATTTATGAACCATTGGTCAGCTATACGGAAGGGGGAGAGCTGCAACCCCACCTTGCTGATTCTTGGACGATTTCCGAAGATGGTAAAGAGTATACGTTCAAGCTTCGTGAAGGTGTGCAATTTTCAGACGGGACGCCTTTTAATGCAGAGATTGTGAAAAAGAATTTTGACACGTGGATTGAACATTCAAGCCTCCATAGTTGGCTCGGGGTAATGAATGTATTAGAAAAGACTGAAGTAGTAGACGAGTTTACATTCAAAATGGTGTTAAAAGAACCTTATTATCCTGCGTTACAAGATTTGGCGGTCGTCCGTCCAGTACGTTTCCTGGGTGAAGCCGGTTTTCCTGACGGTGGAGACACTTCCCAAGGAATAAAAGAACCAATCGGGACAGGCCCTTGGATGTTATCTGATTACAAGCAAGACGAATATGCGGTGTTTACCCGCAACCCGAACTATTGGGGAGAAAGTCCAAAGATTGATAAAGTCACGGTAAAAATTATTCCGGACGCAGAAACACGGGTTCTTGCTTTTGAAAGTGGCGAACTGGATTTAATTTTTGGAGAAGGGGTCATTAGTATGGATGCCTTCAATCAATTGAAAGAATCCGGTCAATACGGAACGGATCTGTCGGAACCTGTTGGAACACGTAGCTTGCTCTTAAATACATCAAATGAAAAACTAGCAGACTTGCGAGTTCGCTTAGCATGGATTTAACAAACAGGCGATGGTAGAAGGCGTTACCCTTGGCTGGGAAGAGAAGGCGGATAACATTCTATCCACAAACTTCCCGTACACAGATATAGATGTTGAGCCAATCGAATACGATGTGGAGCAAGCAAATGCATATTTGGATGAAGCAGGATGGGAGTTACCTGCTGGTAAAACCGTGCGAGAAAAGAACGGAGAACAACTCGAACTAGAGTTGATCTACGATAAAACAGATCCAATCCAAAAAGCGATGGCCGAAACGATGCAAGCCGAATGGGCAGCAATCGGTGTCAAGCTAGACATTACAGGGTTAGAATTAACGACACAAATTCAACGACGAAGAGCCGGAGACTTTGATGTGGATTTTTGGTATAACTACGGGGCGCCGTATGATCCTCATTCCTTTATCAATGTTGTGGCCGAAGCCGGATGGGGGGGGTTGCAGAAGCCCATTCCAACTTGTCGATGAAAGAAGAATTAGATGAGCAAGTAAGAGCCACTCTTGCATCTACGGATGAGACAGAACGGCAAGAGCTTTACGGTTCGATTTTGAACACGCTACAGGAGCAATCGGTGTTTGTGCCAATCTCTTATATTGAGCATTTTGCATATTTTTTGACCCAAGAGCCATAAGGATTTCAAAGACATAAAAAAGGACTTCACCCCTAAAATGTAGAATTTTTGAAGTGACGAAACCACAAAAATTCAAAAGGAGGAAGTCACTTTGTATATTCTACAAGAAAGCCTATTTTCCTTTGAAGAACTGCAAAAATTAGAGTCAAAAGAGAAATTACCTATCTTTTTTAGCTCGCTTGATTTACGCCCTTATGCTAAACAGTTGAGAAGTTCTTCACCCCGAGGGGCTGACGGTCATTCCAGAGAAGGGATTCTAAGGGCTCTCATCGCTGCCCCACTCGAAGGCATCGACACCTTTACCGCCCTTCATCATCGATTGGATAAAGACCTTCGTTTCCGTTATCAATGCGGTTTATCGATTGATCGCCCCGCACCGTCTATCTCCACTCTCAGCCGGGTTTTTGCGGCACTTACCAAAAAAAAGCTGGCTGAAAAGATCTTCCTTGACTTGGTACAGTTAGCTCAGGAGGAAGGAATAATTGACGGCAGCCACCAGGCCATCGACAGTGCCGCCATTGATGCCTATGAAAAGAAACAGCCCAAAAAGCGTAGTGAACAAACGGGTAATGCCAATTGGGGCGCAAAATATGATTCCTTCGGCAATAAAATTACCTGGTTTGGCTATAAGATGCATCTTTCAGTCGATACCGCAAGCGAACTGCCAATGGCCATAAAAGTAACCCCTGCCCATGTGAACGATGGAGAAGTCGCACCAGAATTAATAGAGCAAGTGGCAGAGCGTACCAAATCCAAAATTGAATTTCTGATCATGGATGGCGGATATGACCAACTAAAAAACTATGAATCAGCCAAAAACATTGGAGCGCAAGCCATTATCCCGCTCAATTTGCGCAACGAAAAAGAGCCTCCTGAAGGGATTTCTTCCAATGGAACTCCGCGTTGTTCCATGGGTTATGAAATGACTTATTGGGGAGCTGATAAGGACCAGCTCAAGTTCAGATGTCCTCACGCAACCGGCAAAGTGGATTGCCCATTAGGAATGGCAGCCTGTTCATCTTCCAACTATGGAATGGTGGTAAAAGTCGACATCAAAAAGGATGTGCGCCGATATTCCAATCCGCACCGTGATACAAAACGTTGGAAAGAGCTTTACAACGAGAGGACAAGTGTAGAACGCTGTAATTCAAGAATGAAAAGCTACCTTACGGCGAACTCCCTACATGTATGGGGAATTGAAAAAGTAAAGACCCATATTTACCTGAACGCTATTGTATTACTTGTTTCAGCGCTAGCGATGGCAAAGGAAAATAAAGGGAAGAAAGCCGCTTAAAAAAATTCAATGTGAAAAATTCTGTAGGTATGCCCGAAAACAAGATTATTGTTATATTTTGTAAAATAACATGCTGGTAGCTATTTGTCGAGTGCTTTATTTTTTATACTTTTATCCCAAAACACTAGTGTTGCATTAATTTAATTTGATTATTAAAAATACTTCAAATGTTCAATGAAGTTATTTTATGCAAAGAAAAAGTCCTTTATAATGGATAAGTTAGGTGGTAATCCCGTCCAAATCCAATAAAAAGGACCAATCTCATGGACAAGATTACACGAAAAACTTCATTTGGACAATGGTTTTCACCAATAAATCTTCAATTATTTGAAGAACAGGTGAAAACGATGAAATTAGATCGCTATACGAAAAAATTAACGACAGAGTCATTTCTAAAATTACTGCTTTTTGCGCAACTACATGAAGTCGAAAGTCTCCATGCCCTAAGGGATTGCCTATTCGATGATCAGCTTCAAAAAGGGGTCGACCTTGATTCGATCAGTATTTCTCAACTTTCACGACGATTAAATGGGATGAATCCAGATTTATTCCAACGGCTTTTCCTTGATTTGGTCGCACAAATTCATGCCAAAACACATTACACCAAACTCGTCATGCCGTTAAAAATCATTGATTCCAGCACATTGCCACTGAATTTGACCAACCATAAATGGGCAGAGTTCCGCAAAACAAAAGCAGGAGTGAAACTACATTTGCGCCTTGTTTTTATGGAAAAAGGGATCTCCTATCCTGAAAAGGCTGTGCTCACAACGGCAAAAGAACATGATCGTGGTCAACTAGAAATCATGGTAGACGACAAAGAATGCATGTATGTGTTTGACCGTGGCTATCTAGACTATGAACGCTTTGATCGCATGACAGATGATGGTTACTTTTTTCTATCTAGACTCCGTAAAAACGCAGTCATACGAGAAGTTTACGAATTTAAACTACCCGAGAATTCGACTATTCTATCCGATCAAATGGTGTTGATTGGTACAACTCAAAACCGCTCGGAGAACTACTTTCGTCTTCTAAGAGTGATTGATTCAAAAGGAAATGAACTTCAGTTACTGACAAATCGTTTCGATTTGAGTGCCGAAGAAATTTCAGAGATGTATAAATCACGCTGGGCCATTGAGTTGTTTTTCAAATGGATTAAGCAGCATCTCAGTATCAAAAAATTCTACGGTCAAAGTGAATGGGCGATCCACAATCAAGTGTTTATTGCATTAATCGTTTTTTGCCTCCATGTTCTCGTACAACTCGAGACGAAAAGCAAGCGAAAAACCTTACAAATTAGTCGTTATCTAAGAGCTGCTTTGTGGAAGCCAGCGTATATTTGGCTTCGAAAAATCGAAGGGAAAACCATTCCTTAATAAATAAACTGTCGTCGTCGTAAATGTCTAATTGTAAATAAATTTCCAAATGGATGGAACCACCTTTACTTGGGTATTTACCTTTTTGGCTCTGAACTAGAAAAAATATTAAACTGAAAATTCAGTCATTATTTATGCAACACTAGTGATCCCAAAAATCTAATTTTGCAAAATGCTCATATTAAGAAAACAGTTGTGTATCAGGAGAATGTAAATGAATTTATTTTCCCAGCGAATCGGGATGAACACCCATTTAACGGGATTGATGTGAGCAACTAAACGTAGGAGGCCGTGGATGGTTAGCTATATCGCGAAACGGATTTTCGCAGTGATTCCCATTGTTCTCTTTGCGATTTTCATCATGTTTGTTTTTATACGCCTCTCACCGGTGGATCCGGCTGAGGCGTATCTAACGGCAGCTAATATTCATCCAACCGAGGAACTCTTGGCTGAGAAGCGACATGAATTTGGGTTGGATCAGCCTATGGCCGTTCAATATGTCCAAACGATCGTGAAGGTTTTCCAACTGGATTTCGGTCACTCTTATGTTACGAATCAACCAGTTTGGGATGAGGTCACGGCTAGGATGCCTGCCACGTTGCAGCTTGCGGTTAGCAGTATTTTTCTGGCCGTCCTTATCAGCATTCCACTCGGTTTCTTATCAGCCATTTATAAAAACAGCCTGATTGATCGATTCAGCAGGCTGCTCTCTTATTTAGGTGCTTCGATTCCTCAATTTTGGCTAGGATATTTATTAATCTTTTTTTCTCGGTCAAGCTGAATCTATTTCCGGTCGAAGGAAGGGGATCTTGGGCGCATCTTGTGCTACCAACTGTCACCCTATCACTGGCGCTAATTGCCATCTATACTCGTCTCTTGCGTGCCAGTGTCCTAGAGCAAATGCAGGAGTCTTATGTTTTGTATGCCAGGACGCGAGGCATTAAAGAAAAAGTCATCATGGTGAAGCATGTGCTGAAACTAGCGATTTCACCTGTTATTACAGGACTAGGTATGAATGTAGGGAAATTGCTGACTGGGACGATTATCGTAGAACAAGTATTTTCTTGGCCTGGGTTCGGGCGTTATTTTGTTGATGCGATTTTTAACCGAGACATTCCCGTGATCCAATGTTACGTGCTGTTAGCTGCATGTCTGTTCATTGTGTGCAATTTAATTGTGGATCTTGTGCAACTGGTAATGGATCCTCGTATTTCATTGAAAGGAAGGGCCGAATATTGATTTCGAGTATGCAGATCGCCTTGAAAAGTCAGAAGACCGTGGTCGTATGCTCGGTCATTTTATTCGTTTTTTTCCTCGTGGCCATCTTGGCTCCGTGGATTGCTCCCCATGATCCGATTCAAGTGAATTTGGCGCTCAAGCTGTTGCCACCTTCGTGGGAATATCCGTTAGGTACCGACCAGTTGGGGCGCTGCAATCTGTCGCGACTTCTATTTGGAGCACGTGTTTCGTTAGGGTTTGCCACTTTGATCTTTATTTCCTCCCTAGGAATTGGATTGCTGGTAGGGGCGATTGCTGGTTATAGGGGAGGCTGGATTGATAGTGTATTAATGCGCTTCTGTGAAGGGGTTATGGCGTTTCCGAATCTCGTGCTCGTTCTTGGATTAGTCGGGTTATTCGGTCCTGGATTGTGGCAGGTGGTTTTGGCCTTAGTGATGGTTCAATGGGTGTATTATGCTCGGATGTTTCGTAGCATGATCGTCAGTTTGAAGGAGCAAAACTTCATTACGGCTGCCCGAATAAGTGGATCGTCGCCATGGAAGATCATTAGGCGTCATATCATCCCCAATGTTCTTCCCCCGATTGTGGTCATCGGCACACTAGAAATGGGGTGGGCCATCATGGACATTTCCGCACTTTCATTTCTAGGACTTGGGATTCAGCCACCTACTCCAGAGTGGGGAGCGATGATTCATGAGGGGAAATCGTTTATTCGGAGTCATCCTGAATTAATGCTCTATCCCGGGATTATGATATTGCTTGTGGTCATGACGTTTAATGTTTTAGGTGAATCTTTATCGGGTCGGTTTGGCATTAAACGACGTTTCTAAAAAGGAATGAGGAAATTGATAAATAACAATCATCATGTCTTGAAGGTGAGAAATTTAAACGTCAAAGTAAAGTCAGATCAGGGGATGCTTCCACTTGTTCAGGATCTTCAGTTAGAGCTGAAACGAGGCAAAGTACTCGGTCTTGTTGGTGAAAGTGGTAGCGGGAAAACAATGACCTGTATGTCGATATTACAGCTTTTAGATCGGAAAACAACTTGCATAGAAGGAAGCATCCAATTGCAAGGACGTGAGCTAAATGGCTTAAAGGCAGAAGACATGCGGACGATTCGCGGGAAAGAGGTTGGCTACATTATGCAAAACCCGATGAATGCCTTCTCGCCAGTATTTACGATTGGTAATCAATTTATTGAAACGATTCGTACTCATACCGAACTGACAAAAAGGCAAGCGTTTGAGTTAGCGGTTGCTTCAATGGAAACGGTCCATTTGCCGAAGCCATCTGAGTTGATGCGACGGTATCCGTTCCAGCTAAGCGGGGGAATGCTCCAACGGGTGATGATTGCGATCTCGATGTGTCTACGTCCATCGGTCGTTATTGCTGATGAGCCGACAACAGCTTTAGATGTGACGAACCAATTACAAGTACTAAAGGAGTTAGATCGACTTCGCTTAGAATCTGATTCAGCCATCCTTTTGATTTCCCATGATTTAGGGGTGATCGCAGAACTAGCTGACGAAGTGGCGGTAATGCAAAAGGGACGAATCGTGGAAAAAGCAGACGTCTTTCAACTATTTGATCACCCTCAGCATGAATATACGAAAAAGCTTTTACAGGCGAGGCCCACATTGCCAATCTATGAACAGGCTCGAGAGTTCGCCTTTTAAAATTTGTGGAAGGAGGTGGGCAAGTGAGTTTACTAGAAGTGAGAGATGTGACCCATACGTATCGTACCTCCCTTTTGTTTTGGCGTGCGAAACAGCGGGCACCTGTTCTTACCAATGTGTCCCTTTCGATCGAAGAAGGGATGTGTATGGGGCTCCTTGGAACGAGTGGAGCAGGGAAAAGCACGTTAGGTAAAGTCATCCTTGGTCTTGCAAAGCCACAAAAAGGAACGGTTTTTTTCCAAGGACAAGATCTTTATCAAATGGACCCGAAATCCCGTAGACGTGTTCGCCGTGATCTTCAAGTCGTTTTTCAAGATTGCTATTCGTCCGTAAATCCGCGGATGACTGCTGAGCAAATCATCGGGGAACCTTTGGAAAACTACGAAAGATTGTCCGCCTCCGAACAGAAACGAAAGATTGCTCATTTACTAGACATGGTCGGGCTTCGTTCGGACGATATGAGAAAATACCCCCGTGAATTTAGCGGAGGGCAACTCCAAAGAATTAATATTGCGAGAGCCATTGCGTTAAAGCCGAAGCTCGTTGTATTAGATGAATCTGTAAGTAGTTTAGATATGGTTAATCAAACCGTAATTTTGGAATTATTACGTGAATTAAAGGCAGTGTTCGGCCTTTCTTATCTTTTTATCACGCATGACATAAAAGCGGCGTACTCCATTTCCGATGAATTAGCTGTTACGGAGAAAGGACAGCTAATAGAACAATGCAAGGACAAAGCTCAACTCTTTTCGTCCAAGCATCCTGCTGTAAAGAATCTGCTCTCTTCCATCCTTTCTGAGCACCCTCGGCATCGGTCCATTTCTACGGGGAGTGTTTGAAATACACTCTTTCTTCGACGAGTGAGAACAAAGTACTTGAAAGAGACTCCCCTTGTAGAGGTGGATGGGGATGTAGAGAATTTTATCGTTCGCGATGATCCTGTAAGGGTGGCCCTAACCGACACCGCTAGTTTTTGAAGGGCGACCAAGTAATTTCCAAGCAGTATAGCCTTTTGATAGAAAATAAGCAATGAGTAATAAGCCAGCTAAGATACCATCAATCCATGCAATCATCCCGGCCCCCTCTACACCGCCTTGATGGAAAGTTCCTTTATTAAGTACTCTAGTCATTTGTGATGACAAAAATAGGAATAAACTGTTATACTATGTAATCATCCACCTGAATGCCACCCACTCATAAAAAACGAATCTAGAAAAGAAGGCGATTGCTTTTGATGAGACTGTTGCGAGCAAAACGTAAAGTAAGCCTAGAGCAGCTAGTGGAAAACGAAAATATACAGAACATAAGTGTAGATTACAACGGAAACCTTGTGATTTTATCAGTGACAAAGGATGGAGGGGACACACTTCACTCCATTTTTCATGTGACGGCATCGGGGGTAAGGAAAATTTTTGTGCCACCTGTTAAAGAAGCTTTTCACCATGTGCAGCCATTAAGGGAGCACTGGCTTCTTGTCAATGGGCGGGTAATGGACAATCAAACGCATAATGCTTTTGTTTACGATGACCAACAGGGTTTGGTTACATCCTTTCATTTAGGGGATGGGATTGAGCATGTGCAAACGACGGATCAAGGTGATATCTGGGTAGGCTATTTTGATGAAGGTGTGTTTGGCGATACGATCGGCACGAGTGGTTTATTGTGTTTTGATCAGAAGGGAGACATCGTTTTTGACTTCGACGCTCTCGTAAAAATAAACAAAAAAATTCCGCTCATTGATGATTGCTATGCCTTAAATGTCGTCTCAAATGACACAGTGTATTTGTATTACTTCGGAGACTTTCCGACAGTAGCATTGCGTCGTAAATCTGAGTATGATCTATGGAAAGATCAACTGCTTAAACGTCCGCCAATTGAAGGAAGCCAAGCGTTTTCCATTTGGGAAGATCACGTCCTGTTTAGCCATGGATACAAAGAAAAAGGAACCGTGCATCTTTATTCGTTCACACAAAAGAGGGTCAAAAGCTATCTTCCTGTCAATGAAGAGGACGAGGTCATTCACTATGAGTTTGCTACTGGACGCCAGCATCTCTTGTATTTAGTGACTGAGAACACGGTCTATCAAATCGACCTTAAACTATGGCTGTCTTCCTTTTAACGGACAAGCATTTTAAAAAAAGATGCGCTCAGACCACGCGCATCTTTTTTCCGTTGCTACAGAAGCGACAATAAATAGCCACCGATAGCACCAGTTAGGACAATCACCCAAGGGGGCAGCTTCCAAAAAACGAGCATCGCGAATAAGAGGGCAGCAAAGGCAAAGTCGGTTGCTGATAAGATCGAACTCGTCCAGATTGGGTGATAGAGGGCAGCGATCAAAATTCCGACGACGGCTGCATTCACGCCCATTAACGCTCCTTTAACTTTAGGATTGCGGCGAAGCGAGTTCCAGAACGGCAATGTCCCTAAAATCAGGAGAAACGCTGGCAAGAAGATCGCCACTGTTGCGATGAGACCGCCTTGCCAACCATCAATGACGGCACCAATGTAGGCGGCAAATGTAAACAACGGTCCAGGGACAGCTTGGGCGGCACCATAGCCAGCAAGAAATTCAGCTTCACTTAGCCACCCTGTTGGAACAAATTCTCGTTCGAGTAACGGTAAGACGACGTGACCGCCACCGAACACGAGTGCTCCTGCGCGGTAGAAACTATCAAACATAGCAATCCAGTTTTGGTTGGTGAACTCTCTGAGGAGCGGTAGAGCGATCAAGAGCCCGAAAAACAACGTAAGGCAGACCGCTGCAAACCGGTGAGAAATCGGGAAGCTTGAATGCTCTAGCTTCTCATCGATCGTTTCGTTGCGAAAAAGAAGATAGCCCACGAATCCGGCGATTAGGATAACACCCACTTGCGTAAAGGCCGTTTGCCATAATAAAGTGAGAATTACTGCAAACAGGGCGATCGTTTTTCTTTTTGCATCTGGGGTAAGGTTTTTCGCCATTCCTAAAATCGCATGGGCGACAACGACGACAGCAACGATTTTTAAGCCGTGAATCCAGCCTGCCTCTTGAAATCCGAACGTAAGTAGTAGCAGGGCGAAAACGATTAAAGCAATCACCGACGGGAGGGTGAACCCAAGAAATGAGACAACCCCACCCAATACACCTGCGCGCATGACGCCGATCCCAATCCCTACTTGGCTACTAGCTGGACCAGGCAAGAACTGACAGAGGGCGACTAAATCGGCATAGCTCTTTTCGTCCAGCCATTTTCTCCGGCGGACATACTCCTCGTGGAAATAGCCGAGGTGGGCAATGGGGCCACCGAATGATGTGAGCCCAAGCCGGGTTGACACGATTAAAATTTCGAGTAACGTTTTTATATTGTTGCCTTTTTGTACTGACATAGCTCCTCCCTCTTTTGCTTATTCTTTAATTTCTTTAAAAAGTTCATAAGCTTTGCTCCGTGCTTCCTTTAAGACGGATTCCCCTTTGGCAGTGGTCGTATAATATTTGCGAATCTTTCCCTCCACCTTTTGTTCTTGTTTTACTAATAGGCCGTCCGCCTCCATACTATGGAGAATCGGATAGAGGGTACCTGCACTCATGTCATATCCGTGCTCTTTCAGCTCTTCAAGCATCCATAATCCAAAGATCGGATGCTCCTTTGCATGGTGCAAAATATGGATTTGGATAAAGCCTAGGAATAGCTTTCGTAAAATTTTATCCTCCAAACGATCATCCCTTCCTATTATCGATATTCAATATCGAAATTCGATAATAAAACGATAACAAATTGACACTTGAATTTCAAAGGGATCGAGAAGAATTAACAACATCTTTACAAATGGATAAGCCAAAAAGACAGTAATAAATGGTGAAAATAAGGTATAGTTATCCAATCGAATGAAGGAGAGGAGGAGAATAACCAATGAATCTATTAAGCGATGTCGTTTTAAGACTCGCCCTCTCCATACCTGTAGAGCCAATTAATGTAGAAATGGTAAAAAGGGGGGATCAAAAAGTTTGGGTTTGTTGTTAGCTTTGCTTATCAGGCGGTGACAGCAGGGCTTGAACTGGTGATCAGTCCTGATAGGAATGGTCACTAAGCGACGTTCTTAACAGTCGCTTAGCTGATTTTAACATACGGGAAATCGGTTAACGGCTATCTTTATCAACACTTACGTTTCGACCAGGATAAAACTTTAAGGACTCAATCGGTTCATTCACTTTCGCCGTTCGTTCACGGCAGCTAATTTTATAAATCGCCGTTCGACTACCTAACGACGAGCGGTATTTCTCTACGTGGCTCGCAGCGAGTGGTGAATGATAATAGCCGGGGACGTATTTATCTAACATTTGTTGCATGGCTTCGGTTCCTTCCTCTATAGCTAAAACGGGTTCGATCGTTCCAAAAATGATAACGCTCATGTAAGCCGTATCGGTGTGGGCGGGGATCGGTGACAAGATCGTTCCGAGATCCTCACATATGGTAAAACACACTTCGGGATTTTCTTCGATCATCTTCATCTTTCTCCCTTCAGTTGCCCCATGAAAATAAATCGCGTGGTTATGCCAGACGAAATTTAATGGGATCACGTACGGTTGATCGTTCGTTGAAAGCCCTAAAAATCCAGTTCTTGCTTTATTGAGAAACTCAGTGATTTTTTTCTCGTCCTTGCATTCTCTTTTCGTATAACGAATCGCGTTCATAAATAAACATGACCTCCCTCTATAAATTAAGATTTTCTTCAAAATGCTTTAAATATCTTAGAATTTCATTGCCTTTTGTTATCCTCTGATTAGATGAAACTTGCATTTCATGCATTTGTTGGAAATATGAATGCCATCCTGGTAGAGATCATGCTTTCTCGCTTTCATATGTCAAAGCACTCATTTCCAGAAGGGTTTTTATGGGGGGGAGCGATTGCAGCGAATCAGGCGGAAGGCGCTTATCTTGAAGACGGGAAGGGATTAACGCTTGTTGATTTACTTCCGACTGGTCAAAAGCGTTGGGATGTTATGTTAGGGAAGCTGGACTCGTTTACGCCATTGGAAGGAGAGTTTTATCCTTCCCACGAAGCGATTGATTTTTATCATCGTTATCAAGAAGATGTTGCCCTTTTAGCTGAAATGGGCTTTAAAGCATTCCGACTTTCCATCTCATGGGCGCGTATTTTTCCTAACGGAGATGATCCAGAACCGAATGAAAAAGGACTGCAATTTTATGACGATCTCTTCGATGAACTATTAAAATACAACATTCAACCTGTTGTCACTATGGCCCATTTCGATGTACCCGTTCATTTGATTGAATCGTATGGAGGGTGGCGGAGCCGAAAGCTTGTCGGTTTATTTGAAACGTATGCGAAAACGATTCTTTCTCGCTACAAAGATAAGGTGAAATATTGGATGACCTTTAATGAGATCAATATGCTTCTCCACTTGCCATTTGTCGGAGCTGGTCTCGTATTCAAAGAAGGTGAAAATAAAAAGCAGATCCAATATCAAGCGGCCCACCATCAACTAGTTGCAAGCAGCTTAGCCGTAAAAGCTTGTCATGAATTGATTCCTGATGCGAAAATCGGATGCATGCTTGCCGCTGGAGCCACCTACCCATACACGTGTCACCCGAACGATGTCTTTGAGGCGATGACGAAAGACCGAGAGTCGTTTTTCTTCATTGATGTTCAGTCACGAGGGGAATACCCTGGCTATGCGAAGCGTTTTTTCCGTGATCATAACATCGTCATTGATATGGAGGAAGGAGATGAAGCGCTTCTTAAGAACCATACCGTCGATTATATCGGCTTTAGCTATTATGCAAGCCGAGTGACAAGCACAGATCCAGAAGTATTGAAAAACACAACATCTGGCAACGTGTTTGGTTCGGTGGAGAATCCATATCTAGAAAAATCGGAGTGGGGCTGGACCATTGATCCGAAAGGGTTCCGCACGACCGCAAACCAGCTTTATGATCGCTATCAAAAGCCATTGTTTGTCGTCGAAAATGGTCTTGGAGCCGTTGATGACGTCACCCTTGAAGGCGAAATCAATGACGAGTATCGGATCGACTATTTAAGAAAGCATATCGCTGAAATGGCTGAAGCGATTGCCGATGGTGTGGACATTATCGGCTACACAAGCTGGGGGCCGATCGACGTTGTGAGCGCATCGACTGGTGAGATGAAAAAGCGTTACGGGTATATTTATGTGGATCGAGACAATGAAGGAAAAGGTTCGTTGAGACGAATGAAAAAGAAAAGCTTCCATTGGTATAAAAAAGTGATTGAAACGAATGGGGAAAAACGATAATCCCTTTTAGAGGGGCCGTTTAGCAGCGGCCTCTCTTTTTCATTTTACTAGGGCTAAGAGGGCAGCCAAGTTTTTCTAAAAACAATATTGACAGCACCCTTTAAGAGGAGTACATTTATGAGCGAAAACATAAAAAGATACTCGTGCACCTTTAATCGCTGAATCTCTATTGAGAGCGGGGGAACCATATTGACAGAGTCGTTTCTGTCTTGGGGTGAATCTTATGTTTTTTATAAGAAGGGATACTCTCCATCCCTAATCCGACAGCTAACCTCGTAAGCGTTGATTCGAGAGAGGGTCTCGATTTTTTTCAAGACCATCTTCTTTGAGGTGGTCTTTTATTGGTGCGATGGGAGAAAAGGAGCTCAAGATGAAGACACAATTTGCAGTCATTGGCTTAGGTCGTTTTGGTGGAAGTGTATGCCGGGAATTGTATCAGCTCGGTCATGAAGTATTAGCAATTGATACGAACGAAAGTAAGGTCAATGAGTTTACAACGCATGCAACCCATACGGTCATTGCGAATGCTACGGATGAAAAAGCACTAACATCTTTAGGAATCCGTAACTTTGATCATGTTGTCGTTGCGATAGGGGATAATATCCAATCAAGCGTGTTATGTACTTTGTTATTGAAGGAGCTCGGGGTACCGAACGTTTGGGTAAAGGCTCAAAATGATTATCACCATCGGGTGTTAGAAAAGATCGGAGCAGACAGAATCGTCCACCCTGAACAAGACATGGGGATTCGGATCGCACAGCATTTAAGCTCGGAAAAAATTATTGATTACATTGAGTTATCTGATGAATATAGCATCGTGGAATTAGTAGCCACAAGTAAAGTAGCAGACCAAACATTAGCCGACTTGGACATTCGGGCAACATACGGTGCGACAGTGCTTGCGATTAAAAGTGGTGAACATATGAATGTCTCTCCCCTGCCAACCGATATCATTCGGCTTAATGATATTCTCATTGTGATTGGTCATAATAATGATCTGAACCGCTTTGAGAGAGAGGGCCTGTAAGAATGGCACGACTTTTATCCAAGTCAGCATTAAAGGGGAAGGTCATTCATTTAAGCCCACCGCAAATTTTAGCGCTTAGCTTTCTCGTGTTTATTATGATCGGCACGCTCCTATTAAAATTGCCGATCGCATCAACTACGTATATTTCGTGGATTGACGCGATGTTCACAGCAACATCCGCTATTACAGTGACCGGTCTCGTTGTTGTCGACACAGGAACGGACTATACCGTGTTTGGCCAAGTGGTGATTATGATCTTGATTCAACTTGGCGGACTCGGATTAATGACGTTTGCGGTGCTTGCGGTCATGATGCTGGGAAAGAAAATTGGGTTGCAACAACGGATTCTCATCCAAGAGGCGATGAATCAAACGTCACTAGGTGGCTTGATTCGGCTCGTTAGGGTGCTACTCCTGTTCACTCTGGTGATGGAAACGATCGCTTTTATTCTCTTATCGGTCCGCTGGGTACCTGAATTTGGCTGGCGCGAAGGGATGTATCAAAGTTTATTCCATACAATCTCAGCCTTTAACAATGCAGGTTTCTCCCTTTGGTCTGACAGTTTATCTGCATACGTAGGCGACCCTGCGGTCAACCTGATCATTACGATTCTTTTCATTACGGGCGGGATCGGCTTTACCGTGTTAGCGGATCTTTGGTACAAAAAGACATTCCGTGCCCTTTCGCTACATTCGAAAATTATGCTGCTCGGTACGTTAGCTTTAAATTGCATTGCCTTTATTGCGATCTTTATTCTTGAGTACGCCAACCCGCACACCTTAGGGGGACTGGCTCAGTCGGACCGGTTTTGGGGCGCTTATTTCCAAGCGGTTACTCCGAGAACGGCAGGATTTAATACGCTTGAGATTGCCGATATGACGACGGCCTCAATTGTTTTGATTTTGTTGCTTATGTTTATCGGTGCCGGAAGTGCTTCGACGGCGAGTGGAATTAAGGTTACCACGTTTTTCGTGATGATCCTTGCCACTTGGTCGTTTTTAAAAGGGCGTGCCGAAACGGTCGTCTTTGAACGGACGATCAAACTGCATACGATCTTACGTGCCCTAGCGATTATCGTCATTAGTATGATGATTGTATTTATTGCTGTTTTCATATTGGCCATCACCGAAGACGCTCCATTTATTGTAAAAGTATTTGAGGTGTTTTCGGCCTTTGGTACCGTTGGTCTATCGATGGGACTTACAGGTGAGCTGACGACTCTTGGCAAAATGACCATTATGGTCGTTATGTTTATCGGAAGGGTTGGACCGCTCACAATGGCTTTCACGCTTGCGAGGCCAAAGCAGTCAAACATACGTTACCCTGAAGATGAAGTGTTTACAGGGTAATGATCATTTTCTTAATGAAACCTTTGCTTGGAGGAGCAGAGGTTTTTTTGATTATGCAATATGCATAAAAAGGATATGTTATAAAAATTTATCATAAAATGTTCCTATTTGGAAAAATATGATATAGTAAAAATTGTAATCTACTATTTTAGGAGGAGATCCGATGAAAAAACTAGTTTCGTCCGTTTTTTTGGCAAGTATTCTGACCCTATCGTCCTTTGCGTGCTTACCGAATCCGTCTAGTGCAGCTACTCTATCGAATGAACCCAACGAGCTGGAAGTAGATCAATTAAACGAGGTGTCTCCTATGGCTATTCCTACAGGTTTAAGATTGAGCCATCCACCTGAAATCACTGGAGCTTCTGCGACAGTAATATTTCAATTACGCTTTTCCGGTGATACAGCCGGAGGTCGATATCGATGGACATTAAGTACAGGAGATGGTAGACCAATAAGAAGCGGCTCTACTAATGCTACTAGCCATAGTGTTATGCATACTTACTCATTAAGTCCAGGATACTTGAATGATCGGTATACAATCCAAGCAACAGTCACTGGCTATAGTTCACAGAGTACTAGAAGCACGATTCAGCATTGTCGCACAAAATGTTCTTAATGAAAGAGAGGCAAGCACTAGCATATCCAAATGCTAGTGCTTGTTAATCATAATAATAGGAGAGACTTATGATGATTCAACTGAAGAATGTGTCAGTTACATACCAGGCTTTACACGAGACGTTAACGATTTTACAAGATATTACTTTAACCGTTGCTTCAGGAGAATGGCTATCGATCGTTGGCCCATCTGGATCGGGGAAAACAACGCTACTAAAACTAATTGCAGGTGCCCTCCAGCCAGTGAGCGGAACGGTGACGATCAATGAGCGATCCATTACTGACTTAGCTCATACAGACAGACAAGCGTTTATACGGACACAGGTTGCTTCGGTCTATCAACAGTTTCGTCTGCTCCCGCAATTTAATGTGCTGGAAAATGTCATGCTTCCGCTTGTTCCTTACGAGAGCCGAAAAACGATACGCCCTCGGGCGACAGAGCTGATTGATCAAGTCGGTTTAAGCCATCGAATGACCCACTATCCTCATCAACTGTCAGGCGGAGAGCAGCAGCGGGTTTCCTTCGCCCGGGCGTTGCTAACAGAGCCAGCCATCCTGTTGTGCGATGAACCGACAGGTAATTTAGATCAAGCGAATCGTGACAACATTTTAGACTTGTTAAGTAAATTACATGCTCAAGGGCAGACCATTGTGTTAGCGACCCATGACGATGTTGTGGCACGCAGGGGAGATCGAACGATTTCCATTGATAATGGTACCATTCATAAAGGAGAACTTGGCCATGCTTCGCTATAGTTTTCGGTCGATTAAACGGAACTTTGCTAGCTCTTTGCTGTTGGTTGGGGCCCTTGTGGCGATATTTGTTGCAAGCCCCTTGAGCTTTTCGATGCTGTCGTCGATTCAAGCCGAAGTCGATGCAAACATCAAGCAGTATGCAAGAGGAAGTTATGATTTGCTTATTCGACCGATTGGTACACAGACAGCCGTAGAAACAACGCTTGGTGTCGTCGAAGAAAATTATTTGGCCCTTGGCGAAGGTGGAATTTCGCTTAACGAATGGGAAGCTATCAAAGCACTCGATGGGGTAGAAGTGGCGGCTCCGGTTGCATCGCTAGGCTACTTTGCGGGAGAAACACACACCGTGGCAGTCGAATTTCCAGAGAATAGCAGTTTTATTGAGGGACGATTTCAAACGTCAGACGGCCTACATACGTACCCGTTACAAGCAGGTGGCTCCTATTATGTGCTTAAACAAGAAGGTTACTACCATGGTTATGAATATGTGCAACAAGGGAATGAAGAAATTCCAGGGAGTGGAAGTCCGCCTTTTTTTTCGATGCCTGTTACGTACCACTTAATCGTCGGTATCGATCAACAAGAGGAAGAAAAGCTTACAGGCTTTAATTTCTCCGCATTAAACAACAGCATCCCGGAAGGCTTTAGGTTTTATTTTGATCTTGATGTTGAGAGACATATTAAAATCATTTATTTGAAGGATGCGACTACGCCGCTAACTATGCAAGTGGATGTAGCACCGATTGATTGGGAGACTGCTGATACGGAGCGCCTAAAGGATGAGTTAGGGCTCACCTATGACGAGCCGCTGTTTATTTCTGAACAATTTCCATCGTTATTTGCACAGTTTCAGGATCGGCACATTGGACCGATCGAAACGTATACCTTTGATCTATCTGAACACATGCCTCCATTTTCCTATGATCCTGTATCCCTTGACTACGACGGAAGCATGCATGAACCCATAGAGAATGCATACGGAGTGAGTGAATCATCCCGATTTTATCAAGCGTCCCCGATTGACTATGACATTCAAGCCGGAGGGCGCTTAAAGGTCAAGCAAGTAGGTGACTACGAAGGAATTCCAATTTACCGCACGATCCAAGAACAAGGAGGTGCTGCATACGAGTTGCATGGCATTGGGAAAATTCCGTTCTTGTTATACCCTGTCGGTCATTTTACGACAGCAGAGTACGAGCATTCCCTTTCTGCTAGCCCGCTCGGCATCTATCAACAAGCACCCTCCGTGTTATCGGATGGCACGATGCTCCATGAAACGATTGCACCGGGAAGTTTTGTCAATGCACCGGCCCACGGTCTGATGGCGTTAGAAGATGCGGCGTTTATTAAAGGAGATGCGCCGATTGATGCGATTCGAATACGGGTTGCAGGAATTACTGCGTACGATCAAGAGGCAGTGGATAAAATGAGTGAGGTGGCGACTGAGATTGCTAAATTAGGAGACTATCAAATCGATGTGATCGCCGGAGCCTCTCCTGCTCCGATGACGATGGACGTTGAAGGTATAGGAGAAGTTGTTCAGCCATGGACGAGCTTAGGGGCTGCCGCTACGATTCGTGACGGCTGGAACGGGACGAACGTCTTGATTGCAGGATTGTTCCTATTCGTAAGTATTAGTTATTTGGCGAATCGGTTTCATTTTAGACGCCATACGAAAAAAGAGGAGCAGGAGCTTTTACTTGATCTAGGCTGGAAAAAACGACATATCCGATGGCTGTATCTAATGGAAAACAGCTCGCTCATCTTCCTCTCTGCCGCAATAGCCTCTCTCATTTTGCTCGCTTATATTTGGTTATATCAGGCAGATTGGTTCATTTTGATCTTTTTTGTTGCTGTCGTTGTGCTAACGTTTCTCTTTAGTTTGATCTATGTGTCGATGATGAGAGGCGTTCAGAAAATCTCTTTTCGAAGGCTAAAAGGACAAACGGTATGGATACGGAACCTGTTCTATTATCGGCGCTTACTGACGTTAAGCATCATTCAGCTAGCTTCGGTGGCACTGCTGCTCGCTTTTGTCGTCTCTTCGATTGCGGCGACGATTGCCCAAACAGGTGGAACCTATTTAGGTGTATATATTAATGATGCTGTATTTATACCTCTAGTGTCTGTTATGGTGGCAGCGCTGTTTCTTGCTGTCTTGACGGTCGGTGAGAGCACCTCAGCCTTTTTGCTTTTACGGAAAGAAGAGCTGCAAACATTGCGTGATATCGGCTGGCGTATAAAAGACGTCCACCGTCTCTGCTTAAAAGAGTCGGCTTTTTGGACAACTGGGGCGATTATGGGCGGTGTCGTCATCAGCCTTCTCACGGTCAGCGTGTTTTATTCGCTTTCCCTTTCGTTGCTTTTATTTGCTGTCGTGGCGGTCGTACTTCTAAGTAGTATTGCAATCGTAACGGCAGGAGGCATGATCCGATCCTCGTTACGAAAAATGGTATGATAACCGTGTAAAGGAGGTAAGGGCTAGCATGTTGCTAGCTCTTATTTCGCATTGATTAAAGGCTCTCTGCTGTTACCTCGAGACTCAGCAATCGCTGAGCTTTCTCTCTGTTTTCAGCCCATATAAACCTTATGTTTCTTTCTGAGACCAAAAAGAACGAAAAGATTAATAAAACCAAAATCACGCAAAACATGAAAGCGCTTTTATAATGATAATTGAAAGAAGATTCAAAAAAGGGGGAGCAAAGAATGAAAAAACTATCAAAGCGGTCGCTGTTGTCCGCTATTGTAGGAGTAAGTTTGCTAGTTACTGCAGCATGCGGTGGTGGAAGTGATTCAACAGGAGCGGATGAAGCTGGAGAGGTTGAAGAAAAAGAAAGACCGTCCAGCGTGGTGATTGGAACTGCTTCTCAAGGGGGCGTTTACTACATTTACGGTGGTGGATTGGCCCAGCTATTAGACCGTGAGCTTGGCGTAAGCTCAAATGTTGAAGTAACAGGTGGACCTGTTCACAACATGCAGCTCGTGAATGAGCAAGAACAGGACATTGGCATGATCACAATGGGTCCTGGCTATGAAGGTGTATTGGGAGAAGGGGATTGGACAGGTGGAGAGACGTATGATAACGTCCGTGTCATTTTCCCGATGTATACGACTCCTTTCCACTGGTGGTCGTTGGAGTCAAGCGGCGTAACGTCCATTGAAGACATGGACGGGATGCGTGTCGGTGTTGGACCTTCTGGAGGTACTTCCGGAACGTATCTACCAATCATTCATGAAGTGCTAGGTTTGGATATTACACCAGTTCTTGCAGGTGCTAACGATATGGTTAGCCAACAGTTAGATGGTCAGCTTGATGTCATTGGGTTTGCAGCAGGCCTGCCAATTCCGGCTGTTGCAGAAGTTGAAGCTCAGCGAGACATTCACCTATTTGGAATTGATGGAGAAAGTCGTGACAAGGTTTTAGAAGCATTACCGTACTTTGAGCCGTATACCATTCCAGCGGATACGTACGATCAGCTTGATGAAGACCTAGAAACGATTGCGATGTTTAACTTCGGTATTACGTACAGTGAAATGAATGCTGACTTTGTTTACGAGCTTGTCAAAGCGTATCACGAAAACAATGATTTGCTTATGACTACACACTCTTCGGCAGAAGAGGCAGTACCAGAGGCAATTTTGCGAAATGAAGTTGTGCCTCTACATGTAGGAGCGATTCGTTATTACGAGGAAATCGGTATCGACCTTCCTGAATCCGTATATCCTGCTGAATGGGGAAACGAATAAAACGATTGTTGCAGCCCTTGCTTTCATGATGGAAAGCAGGGGCCGCAATAGTAAGCATTGTTCAAAAAGTCGAATGTAGCAGTATCAACTACGAAAGGATAGGAGGGATTCCCATGGCTGATGAGCAAAAAGTGAACTCCGTTGTAAGTGAAGACAAGGCAAAAGAATTGGAAGAAGCTGTTGAAGGCCCATCCAACGCTCGTTCGTTAACAGGTTGGGTCGGAATTCTGTTCACTGTCATTGCGGTTGGGGGAGCACTCTTTCATTTATATATTTTAAACTTTCATCCGATTGAGCCGTGGATTTTTCGCAGCGTTCATATCGCGTTAGGAGCCGTTCTTGGATTTCTATTGTTTAGAGGATGGAAAACAGATTCAAATCGCGTTCATGTCGTCGATTGGTTGCTGATCGCTGCAACGTTGTTTGTCACCTTTTATATTTATCAAAATGTCTCGGCCTTGTTGTTCCGTGTTGGGGTTATGCCACAACCGATGGATACAATCGTTGCCGTTTTAGGACTTCTCATCATTCTTGAGTTGACACGGAGAACAAGTGGCTGGACGTTGCCAATTTTATCAGGGGTATTTATTGCTTACGCCTTTCTCGGACCGTGGCTACCAGGATTTTTGAATCACGGTGGGTATTCATTTGATCGATTTGTTACGTATATTTATAGCTTGGATGGAGTATTCGGCGTAACCGTTGACGTTTCGTCGAAATACATTTTATTGTTCATTGTTTTCGGGGCCTTTTTACAAATGTCCGGTGTCGGCCGATTTTTCATTGACTTTTCATTCTCATTGGCTGGTGGGATGAGAGGGGGACCGGCAAAAGTGTCCGTTATTTCAAGTGGATTGATGGGCATGATGAACGGGACATCTGCCGGAAATGCAGTAGCGACTGGGTCGTTGACGATTCCGTTAATGAGACGTGTCGGCTATAAAGGGCAGTTTGCTGCGGCGACGGAAGCGACCGCTTCTGCTGGGGGACAAATTATGATTCCGATCATGGGAGCCGGTGCCTTTATTATGGCGGAAATTACCGGAATCCGTTACTCGGAAATCATTATCGCAGCAGCCATCCCTGCATTCCTCTATTTCTTGTCTGTTTACTTCATGGTTGATTTTCAAGCGATTAAAAACGGAATGAAGGGGTTGTCTCGTAAAGAGCTTCCACCTCTCAAAGGAATTTTAAAGCAATCCTATTTGTTTATTCCAGTCGTCTTGCTTATTGCTTCCTTGCTTATGGGCTATTCGATAATCCGCTCAGGTACAGTTTCGATTCTCGCCTGCTTTATCGTGAGCTGGATCCACCCAACGACTCGGATGGGGCTAAAGAAAGTGCTCGGTGCATTAGAGCTAGGAATGAAAAATGTCATTCAGCTCTTAGCGGTATGTGCGTGTGCAGGGATTATCGTTGGAGTCATTGCCCTTACAGGGGTCGGCTTGCGATTTAGCTCCATGCTTTTAGGGATTGCGGATGCAAACAAACTGTTGGCCCTCCTATTTGCCATGGGGATCTCCATCATTCTTGGGATGGGTATGCCGACGACAGCCGCTTATGCCGTTGCAGCTGCCGTTGTTGCACCAGGTTTGATTCAGATTGGCATTGAGCCATTACACGCCCATATGTTTGTTTTCTACTATGCGGTCATGTCAGCCATTACGCCACCGGTAGCGCTCGCAGCCTATGCGGCGGCTGGTGTAGCAGGAACGGATCCATTCAAAACCGGGGTCGATGCATTCAAGCTAGGATTGGCAGCGTTTATCGTACCGTTTATGTTCATTTACAGTCCGGCGATCATGATGGAAGGCGAAATCATGAGCATTGCCCTTGCGACGATTACCGCTTCTGTCGGCGTCTACTTGCTTGCGGCAGCGGTTCAAGGTTGGCTTGCAGGTAAAGCTGCATTAACTGTTGTTCGTTTGCTCCTCATTGTCGCTGCTGTTTGTCTTATTCATTCAAGCTGGGTGTATGACTTTGTCGCCCTCGGAATCGTGGCTATTGCATTTATTTTACAAAGAACGGTTAATAAACAAACACCATTGGATCCGAAGGCAAGTACAGTTTAAACATAAAAAATTGAAAGGGCTACTCCAAAAAGGGGTGGCCTTTTTTCTTTTCCGAGGTTAAAAACAACCGAGAGTGCTCTAGATCAGTCCCCCCTTTAGTTTTGCTCTGCATTAAGCGCGTGCTTCGCTTTTTTTAAGTTTCATTTGTTAAACATTCTGACATGATTTTTTGTCAAATAATGATCTTTTTTCTTATGGAACGATTGTGATAGATTGATGTGGAGTTTTGATAATTCTAAATTTTCATTTAAAAGGAGGTTGAGGTTTATTTACGATTTTGTTAACAGTTGGCCGTTGGTTTCGGGTACTTTATTTGGGGGTGATGGAATCTGATGAAGTGGATGAAATCCATGGCATGGTTGGCCGTTGTTTTGGTCGTTTCGTTCGTAGCTCCTGCCGTTAGTTCTGCTCATGAGGATGTGAAAACTCTCGATATTCAGTCCTATGTAAGAGACATGCAGCCGGGTTGGAATCTTGGGAATACGTTTGATGCCGTCGGACAAGATGAAACAGCATGGGGAAATCCACGTGTGACACGAGAATTAATTGAACGGATTGCGGATGAAGGGTATAAAAGCATTCGGATTCCGGTGACGTGGGAAAATCGTATCGGAGGGGCACCTGATTATCCTATTGATCCTCAGTTTTTAAATCGAGTGGACCAAGTGGTTCAATGGGCGCTGGAAGAAGATTTGTATGTCATGATTAATTTACACCATGATTCATGGTTATGGATTTATGAAATGGAGCACAACTACAATGGTGTAATGGTCAAGTATCGCTCGCTCTGGGAGCAACTATCGAACCACTTCAAAGACTATCCAACAAAGCTTATGTTTGAAAGTGTCAATGAGCCAAAGTTTAGTCAAAACTGGGACGAGATCCGTGAGAATCACCATGCGTTACTAGATGACTTAAACACGGTCTTTTTCGAGATTGTGAGACAGTCTGGTGGCCAAAATGATATCCGGCCGTTAGTGTTACCAACTATGGAAACAGCCACATCACAACCGTTGCTAAACAACCTTTATCAAACGATCGACAAATTGGATGATCCTAACCTCATTGCCACGGTACACTATTACGGTTTTTGGCCTTTTAGCGTGAATATCGCTGGCTACACTCGGTTTGAAGAGGATTCGAAACGGGAGATCATCGAAGCGTTTGATCGAGTACACCATACATTTGTAGCAAGAGGGATTCCAGTCGTTCTAGGTGAGTTCGGCTTGCTTGGATTCGATAAACATACTGGAGTGATTCAACAAGGTGAAAAGCTAAAGTTCTTTGAGTTTCTTATCCATCATTTGAACGAGCGGGATATTACCCATATGCTTTGGGATAATGGGCAGCATTTCAATCGTCATACGTACGAATGGTATGACCAGGAATTGTTTGACATGATGCGGGCAAGCTGGGAAGGACGATCATCCGTTGCCGAGTCAAACTTTATCTATTTGAAACAGGGAGATCCAATCGCAGATGCAACGGTATCTTTACAATTGCACGGAAATGAATTAACAGGGCTCCGGGCCAATGGACAACGACTAACGCCGGGGCAGGACTATGAGTTAAATGGAGAAAGACTTACAGTGAAGGCCCATGTCCTATCGGCAATCGCTGGCTCAGGTACGTTAGGTTCAAATGGCGTGGTAACGGCCGAATTTAATCGTGGGGCAGATTGGCATTTTCGGGTGAATACGTATCGTACGCCTGTATTGCAAAGCACGCAAGGCCACGTGAGCAACTTCAGCATTCCTGCTTCCTTTAATGGGAATAGCTTAGCAACAATGGAGGCTGTCTATGTGGATGGCGGAAATGCTGGCCCGCAAGACTGGACCTCCTTTAAGGAGTTTGGCTATGCCTTCTCTCCTTCTTATGATACAAATGAGATGAAACTGACCGAGGCGTTTTTTCGTGAGGTGCGGGATGGTGAAGTTCGGTTAACCTTCCATTTTTGGAGTGGTGAAACAGTCAACTATACGATTATTAAAAACGGGAACCAGGTGACTGGGATAGCAGCTCAGACAACCAATTCAAAAAACAAAAATAAAAAATAAAATTGAAAGCGCTTTCTATGGTGTTGCCCGAATATCTGAGGTTCTTTAGTAGAATCCGATATTCGGGTTTTTTCATACATTATAGGGGCGCTTTTTTATGTTGCGCAGGTTAAATGGTTTTACGTATGGGAACCCTACTACTAGATTATTGTGCACTCTTTTTGAGTATCATTATCACCGTCTTATCATATGTATATGAGTTGAACCATCTAGTAACCTCTCTTAAAATTGGTAAAGGAAATGTAACGTTGTGATAGTAAGGAAATGGTATGATGGAGAGAGACGTGTGTTCGAGAAATGGAGGAGCGTAGAATGAATGAAACGATGCAACGCATCGCGAGAGTCATAGAGAATGTGGAACGAGTGGTCGTCGGGAAACGTCAGGAAATCGAGCTGAGCCTTGTCGCATTATTTGCTAGCGGTCATGTGCTCTTAGAAGATGTACCTGGTGTAGGGAAGACAATGCTGGTGAAGGCGATTGCTCGATCACTTGGTGCCGATTTTAAGCGAATTCAATTTACCCCAGATCTTCTCCCATCTGATGTCACAGGAGTTTCGATTTATAATCAAAAAACGCAGCAATTTGAATTTCGTTCCGGTCCTATTATGGCCAATGTCGTTTTAGCGGATGAAATCAATCGGACCTCCCCGAAAACCCAGTCAGCATTACTGGAGGCGTTAGAGGAAGGTAGTGTGACGATTGAAGGGAAATCTCTTGTCTTGTCAAAGCCTTTCTTTGTTATGGCGACACAAAATCCAGTAGAATACGCGGGGACTTATCCATTGCCTGAAGCGCAGCTCGATCGGTTTTTGTTTCGTCTGCAACTAGGATACCCTAAGCCGGACGAAGAGCTGGATGTCTTAAAGCGGTTAGAGAAACAGCATCCAATCCAGGAGCTATCTCCAGTGATGGAAACAGAGGAGGTTATCCAACTCCAGGAAGAGATTAAGGATGTTTTCGTTGAAGATAATGTGAAGGCCTATATCGTTGAGATTGTCAATTTGACGAGAAAGCACCAGAAGGTTGAATTAGGCGTAAGTCCGAGAGGGTCGATTGCAATGATGAAGGCGGCTCAAGCTTATGCGATGATCCAAGGGCGTGACTATGTGATTCCAGATGACATCAAAACACTAGCACCATTTGCTCTTAGTCACCGCTTAATTTTAACAGCAGAGGCGAAAATGTCAGGGACTGATCATGAAGAGATCATACACGATGTACTGCAACAGGCGAAAGTGCCAGTCATACGAAAGGAACTATTGACGTAGATGAAAAAAAGCAAGCTGTTTGGAGTGTTACACCATACTTTCAAGGTTCTCTTACTCGTCGGTTTGCTCGTCGCCTCCTTTACCTATGCCATGTTTCAAGGTGGCTTTGTTAGCTGGTTTCTCTTTTATAGCGTTGTGACCGTGACCGTGCTCACTCTGATCGTGTTTCTTTTTTCCTTTCAAGGATTTGACGTAGAGCGATCGTTAAGTCAGAAAACGGCACAAGCCGGAGGGGAACTGACAGTCACGATTTATCTTCGCAGACGTTCCTGGCGGCCGTTTTTTTATATTCGCGTAAAAGATTTAGTCCCCTTATCGATCGGACGAACGGAAGGCGCAGGGGCACTGTTTTTCTTTGGATTGCAACGAGAGTGGTCCTATCAGTATGTCATTTCTAATATTCGCAGAGGGGAGCACCGATTTGAGAATGTGCACCTAGTGTTCGGAGACTTGTTTGGATTGATTGAAAAAGAGACGACCGTGCCTGTTGAATCAAGTGTCTTAATCTATCCGAACGTTCATCATGTGAAGGAGTTACCACCGATTCAAAACCGAACCTTTTCACAGGGGAAAAGGGCGAATCGCAAACAGGAAGAGGAACGATCCCTTGCCGGTGTTCGTGATTATGTACCAGGTGACCGGTTATCAACGATTGATTGGAAGCAGTCAGCACGGGCGTTGAAGTTTGTGACCAAAGAGTTTGAATCATATGATGGGGAAGGGATTGTTGTCGCCTTTGATGCTTATTTAGAGACACTCTCTCCCACAAGCTTTGAAACCGCGGTTGAATTGGCAGCTTCTCTAATGTATAAAGTTTTGCAACAACGGCCTTCGCTAGAAGTGGCGGTTCGCAGAAAAGGGTGGCAGACGGTGACGATTGACACCCACATGCTCACACTTCCGTTAACGTTGCTCGCAAAGCTTCAACCGACGGAGGAGGGACCTAAGGCAAAGGATCCTGTCTATCTTTCTTGGAGAGGAGCAACGGTCTTCTATGTTTGCACAGAGTTGAGCGAGGCGATAGTCGAGGCCGCCCGTACGTTGCAAATGCAGCATGTGAATGTGCAAATCTGTCTTGTTGGTAAACATCGCAAGAACCAAGAGTTTGCTGAGCAATTAAAGCAGCACCGGATCCAGATTCACACGTTTGAACCGTAAGAAGAAGGGGGGAGTTTAAAATGGTTGAGAAAAAAACGATGAACCTAGGGAGAGATTTTTTTCTGTATGGTCTAGGCTTTTTATTATTAATGGAATGGTTGCTCCCCCTGCCTTCGATTACTGATACAGGATATATTCGTGTGTTTGTGATTTTCACTAGCCTTTTTTTCTTAATCACTTTTCTCCAGCTTCCTTTAGCTGTATCGATGGTAGTGAAACTCGGCCTCTCGATCTACGGCATTTATTTGATCTTTTATGAGAGCCCCTTTTTTGCATTGGACTGGCTTCTTCTGTTTGTGGCAGAGATGGGGGTTAATTTAGGGTTTATCGTTGGTGGCAATTTCTACGCGTTAACCGATATGTTCAGGAGCTTTCTATTTTTCGTCTTGTTGTCGATTATGAGTTACTTGCTTTTTTATTGGATCGTGTACATGCGAAGAGCACTTTTCTTTTTAGTGCTTACGATTATTTACATTACGGTTCTTGATACATTTACGGCTTATGATGCCTCGATGGCGATTGTACGTACATTTGTTGTCGGCTTCGTGCTTCTCGGACTTGTCACCATTTATAGGAAAATGGAGCGGGAAGGGGTTCGTGTCGGCTCGAGGTATTTGCCCTTGCGGTTAGGTTTGATGTTAGTAGCCGTCATAGGGATCTCTAGCATATTAGGCTTTGCTTTCCCTAAGCTCGATCCCCAATGGGACGATCCAATGCCGTTTATGCGTGCAGCAGTGGGACTTGATCCGTACTCTGACTCTGTCGAGGTGGTTCAACGGATCGGCTATGGGGATTCGGATGGTCAGCTAGGTGGCGGATTTATCGATGATGAAACGACCGTGTTTTACGTCACCGCTCCCGAAGCTCAATACTGGCGTGGTGAGACAAAGGACTTTTATACGGGGCGTGGCTGGGAGACAACCACACCGGAGCAAGTGCAACCGCAGGCTCCGTTAAGGACTGCCACCGAAAATCTCGTTTCTGTTGAGCAGCGAAGGGCAGAGGTTCAATTTGAAGATGGACAAGCTCGTTATGAGCATCTGTTCTATCCAGGACAGCTCGACAGCTCGGAGACGGCAGGCATTGTAGTCGACGCGTATACGGAAAAGGCTACGACGTATTCTGGATCAAGTCCAACCGTTCTTACTAGGTATGAAATTGACTATTATTATCCAACGTATTATATCGATCAGCTTCAGCAAAGCTCAGAAGTCGATCCACAAAACATTCAAGATTACTATTTGCAGCTCCCCGATTCGGTGCCGCAGCGGGTTTATGAGTTAGCCGAAGGAATTGTCTCTGAATACGAGAACCGCTATGATCAAGCAAAGGCGATCGAAAATTACTTTCAGAGGTCAGGTTTTCGATATGAAACAACAGATGTACCGATCCCGGAGGATGGGCAAGATTACGTAGATCAGTTCCTCTTTGAAACCCAGGCTGGCTACTGTGATAACTTCTCTACATCGATGGTTGTTTTGCTTCGATCGGTAGGGATTCCAGCGCGCTGGGCA
Organism: Halalkalibacterium halodurans; assembly: GCF_004376175.1. Lineage (GTDB taxonomy): Bacteria > Bacillota > Bacilli > Bacillales > Bacillaceae_D > Halalkalibacterium > Halalkalibacterium halodurans. Next base: position 29,141 of record NZ_SNUY01000040.1, read on the forward strand.
AAGGGTTTCACAGCAGGAACGCTAGTGGACTCAACGAATGAACAAAACGTATATGAAATTCGTAACTCAAATGCCCATTCTTGGGTGGAAGTTTATTTTCCTGAGGTAGGCTGGGTTCCATTTGAACCGACACGCGGATTTACGAACGAATTTGATTTTACGGAAAGTCCTGTGGATAATCAGCAGAATACTGAAATTGAACAAACTGATCGAGAGGAGCCGTTAGAGACTGTAGAGAACGAAGAACAAGAAGTAGAGGATGCCTTCGCTGAGTTGGAGGAGGCTAGTACAGAAGAGGTAGCAATTTCTCCTGAAAATGGAGCGGGAGGTTTACCGTTCCCTCTTTGGTGGCTTGCGCTTCCGTTGCTGATCTTGTGTATGGCTTTATTTGCAGGTAACAAAAAGCTTGTCGGTTTGGCTTTGATTGGCTATTTCCGAGTTACCAGAAAGGAGGATGCGTTTGTCCATGCGTATAAACGGCTCCTCTGGTATTTAAACTATATAGGGCTAGGGAAGAAGCAAGGAGAAACACTTCGAGAGTACGCCGTACGTATTGATCAAGAGTGGTCTACGGAGACGATGACGACATTAACGTTTGAATATGAGCGATTGCTCTACAGTTCGGATGTGCCGGCAAACTGCTGGGAGCACGTAAAAGGGGATTGGTTGCAGCTAATGAGAAAAATTAGCTCTTGAACCTTTTGTCCTCGACTGATAAAATGTTTCCGTGTTTTACATGTAGATATCATCCCTTTCGTATATACTTGGAGATAAGGTCCAGGAGTTTCTACCAGATCACCGTAAATGATCTGACTATGAAGGTGGAATGGCTCGATATCTTCGTACGGAACGTTTGTCCTTGCGTAGGATGATGGCTAGAATTCTGCCTTTTTATAGATGGAGGGGGATTCTAGCTCTTTTGTTATTCGCTTTGTGAACGATGTGTTTTTATTCTTGGTAAAGGGTGATATGAATGATGGAACAATTATCAGAAGAAATGATTGTGGTTCTCGATTTTGGTGGACAGTATAATCAATTAATTACGAGACGAATTCGTGATTTAGGTGTATACAGTGAGCTTCACCCTAACACAATCACTGCAGAACAATTGAAAGAGATGAAGCCAAAGGGGATCATTTTTTCAGGAGGGCCAAATAGTGCTTATGCAGAAGGGGCGCCTAAATGCGATCCGGCGATCTTTGATTTAGGAGTACCTATTTTAGGGATTTGCTACGGAATGCAGCTAATGACACAGCATTTCGGAGGTAAGGTTGACGCGGCTGAGCATCGAGAGTACGGAAAGGCGACGATCACAGTAGAAAATCAATCGAAACTGTTCCAAGGGTTGCCTGTAGAACAAACGGTATGGATGAGCCATGGTGACTTGATTGTAGCACCACCAGAAGGCTTTGTTGTGGATGCGCAAAACCCGTCTTGTCCGGTGGCAGCTATGAGTGATGAAGCACGCAACTATTACGGTGTTCAATTCCACCCTGAAGTCCGCCATTCACAATTTGGCGACGACATGCTGAAAAACTTCGCCTTCGCTGTTTGTGGTTGCGAAGGAAATTGGTCAATGGAAAACTTCATTGAATTGGAAATGGAGAAAATTCGCGAGCAAGTCGGGGACAAACAAGTATTATGTGCCCTTTCTGGTGGAGTCGATTCATCGGTCGTTGCGGTCTTGATTCACAAAGCGATTGGCGATCAGCTCACTTGTATGTTTATCGATCATGGTTTACTGCGTAAAGGTGAAGCGGATAGTGTCATGAAGACGTTCAGCGAAGGGTTCAATATGAACGTAATCAAAATCGATGCAAAAGACCGTTTCCTATCAAAATTAGAAGGTGTCTCTGATCCTGAGCAGAAACGAAAAATCATTGGTAACGAATTCATCTACGTGTTTGAAGAGGAAGCAAGCAAGTTAAAAGATATGGACTTTTTAGCGCAAGGAACATTATACACCGATATTATTGAAAGTGGGACTGCCACGGCGCAAACGATCAAATCCCATCACAATGTCGGTGGACTTCCTGAGGATATGCGCTTTGAATTAATTGAGCCGTTAAATACATTGTTCAAAGACGAAGTAAGAAAGTTAGGTACAGAACTAGGGATTCCAGATGAGGTCGTTTGGCGACAACCATTCCCAGGACCAGGCTTAGGCATTCGTGTTCTTGGAGAAATCACAGAAGAGAAACTTGAGATTGTTCGGGAATCAGATGCGATCCTACGTGAAGAAATTAAAAAAGCAGGGTTGGATCGCGAAATTTGGCAATACTTCACCGCCTTGCCGAACATGAGGAGCGTTGGGGTTATGGGCGATGCACGGACATATGATTATACAGTTGGTATCCGTGCGGTTACATCGATCGATGGGATGACGTCCGATTGGGCGCGCATTCCGTGGGATGTCCTCGAGATTATCTCTACGCGTATCGTCAATGAGGTGAAGCATGTTAATCGTGTCGTCTACGATATTACATCGAAGCCGCCAGCGACGATTGAGTGGGAGTAAGACGAATATTATTCGTTGTTTTTAACTTAATGTTCGTCTTTTGTATTGACGGACGCTAGTGGGTTTGCTACACTATTTTTGAAAAATAAATCGAAAACATCATTTCGTATAATGGCAGGAATAGGGCCTGCGAGTTTCTACCAAGCTACCGTAAATAGCTTGACTACGAAAATAATGGGTTTTTTACTCTTTATTTGTGGTCGAGCTTCAGGTAGCTTTCTATCTGGGGCTTTTTTTATGAAGTTCTTGCTCGTTTTCGAAATGGTGACGAATAGAAGGAGAGGAACTATCGATGGATCGCTACTTTGGATTCAAAGAGCATGGCACGACCTATGGCCGTGAATCAATTGCCGGTTTGACGACGTTTTTATCAATGGCCTACATCCTGTTTGTGAACCCACTTATTTTAGGTGACGCTGGCATGGATGTCCAAGCGGTGTTCATGGCGACTGCGCTAGCTGCAGCTATTGGAACCCTCATAATGGGGATCCTTGCTAAATACCCGATTGCGTTAGCTCCTGGAATGGGATTAAATGCATTTTTTGCGTATTCTGTTGTCATTGGAATGGGAATTGACTGGCAACTTGCCTTGTTCGGTGTTTTTGTTTCGGGAATTATTTTTATTCTTATTACAGTCTTTAAAATTCGTGAAGTGATCATTAACGCCATTCCGGCAGAATTGAAAAATGCTGCTGCCGCAGGTATCGGATTGTTTATTGCGTTTATTGGATTAAAAAATGCAGGCATTGTCGTTAGCGATGAAGCGACCGCGGTATCTTTAGGGCATATTCTCAACGGCCCGACGCTGTTGGCTTGCTTCGGTTTAATTGTAACGGTTCTTTTCATGGTAAGAGGCATTCAAGGTGGTATTTTTTACGGAATGATCCTTACGGCGATTGTTGGGCTGATTTCTGGGATCATTACGTATACAGGTGGGGGAATTGTCAGTACTCCGCCGAGTTTAGCACCAACGTTCGGACAAGCCTTCAACATTCAGATGACTGATGTGTTCTCCGTTCAATTTTTGATCGTCGTGTTAACATTCTTGTTCGTTGACTTTTTCGACACAGCGGGTACTCTTTATGGAGTTGCCAACCAAGCGGGCTTTATTAAAGATAATAAGCTCCCTCGGGCAGGTAAAGCATTGCTTGCGGACTCAAGCGCAACTTCCATTGGAGCAATCTTAGGAACGTCAACAACAACGGCCTACATTGAATCATCCGCAGGTGTTGCCGCCGGAGGACGTACAGGATTCGCTTCCATTGTCACAGCTGGATTGTTCGTCCTTGCCATGTTCTTTTCACCATTGTTGTCCGTAGTTACGGAACAAGTTACGGCAGCGGCTCTTATTGTTGTCGGAATTTTGATGGCTTCTTCTTTACGGTTTATTGAGTGGACTAAACTCGAAATTGCGATCCCGTCATTTTTAACGGTGGTTGCCATGCCGCTTACGTACAGCATTGCAACAGGGATTGCATTTGGCTTTCTATTCTATCCGATCACGATGATTGTCAAGGGACGCGGGAAAGAAGTTCATCCGATTATGTATGCACTGTTCTTTGTGTTCTTAGCCTATTTCATCTTCCTTTCAGAGTAGGTGTTCTTATTTAAGCTGGATTCGTTTAGGCGGGTCCGGCTTTTTGTTTTCAATCAAAGTAAGTGAATAATTAAGTGACGTCGATTAAAATAGGAAGTAGCAAATTGTAATTTCATTACCGTTGTCAACAGGGGCTGTATAAAAAATATTACTATCGAACGCAAGGAGCAATTTTACTTCAAGAGTGGGTTTCTTCAAGTGAGTTCCTATTGAATGTAAAAAATAGAAAGTGATAAAACCAATTTGACTTATCGGAATAATGTAGTACGATGGAATTATTAAATTTAAAAAAGATTTTGTCATTTGTGAGGTGGATATCGTTGCAACTTCAGGTAATGAACAGTCCTTTTAACGAGGAGCAGGTAGAACTCCTCAACCGCCTTTTACCAACCTTGAATGCGTCTCAAAAGGCTTGGCTAAGCGGTTATTTGACAGCTATTCAATCTGCCGATACTGCAACAGTGCTAGAAGCGGTACCAGCAGCGGCTCCGGCGGCAAATACAGCCCAGCCTGTATCTAAGGAAGTGACCATTCTTTTTGGCTCACAAACAGGAAATGCCCAGGGACTTGCCGAAAATGCGGGAAAGACGCTCAAAGAACAAGGTTTTCAAGTAACCGTCTCATCGATGAGCGACTTTAAACCGAACCAATTGAAAAAATTAAAAAATCTGCTTATCGTCGTTAGCACACATGGCGAAGGCGATCCGCCAGATAACGCGCTATCATTCCATGAATTCCTCCATGGGAGACGGGCTCCGAAGCTTGAGGATCTCCGTTATTCTGTGTTGGCTCTTGGCGACACCTCCTATGAGTTTTTCTGTAAAACGGGAAAAGATTTCGATCAGCGCCTTGAAGCTCTTGGGGCTACTAGACTTCAACCGTGTGTTGAATGTGACCTTGATTTTGAAGAACCAGCTGCGAAATGGCTTGAAGGTGTTATCGCCAGTCTAAGTGAAGGTCAGGGTCAGACTGTGCCTGCTCAGCCGGCAGCTCCTGAAGCCAAAGCAGTGGAGACGGTGTATTCAAGAAAAAATCCGTTCCGAGCAGAAGTATTGGAAAACATTAATTTAAATGGGCGGGGATCAAACAAGGAAACACGACACCTTGAATTGTCCCTTGAAGGCTCAGGTTTAACGTATGAACCAGGTGACGCGCTCGGCATCTTCCCTGAAAATGACCCTGAACTTGTCGATCTGTTACTTAATGAACTGAAGTGGGATGCAAACGAAGTCGTCGCAGTAGACAAGCAAGGAGAAAGGTTGCCACTTAAAGAAGCGCTAACTTCCTACTTTGAAATTACGGTGTTAACGAAAAAGTTAATTCAACAGGCAGCTGAGCTTTTGGATAATGAAAAGCTACGCGCTCTTACGGCTTCAGAAAATGCCCAGCAATTAAAAGCGTATATTGATGGACGCGACTTGGTTGATTTCGTCCGAGACTTCGGCCCGATCAATGCATCTCCGCAGGAGTTTGTTTCCATTCTTCGGAAAATGCCACCGCGCCTCTATTCAATTGCCAGCAGCATTGCAGCGAATCCAGAGGAAGTGCATTTGACAATTGGGGCGGTTCGCTATCATGCTCACGGCAGAGATCGAAAAGGGGTCTGCTCGATCTTATGTGCAGAACGCCTTCAGCCTGGCGATACGGTGCCGATGTTCATTCAGCCGAACAAGAACTTTAAGCTACCAGAAAGTCCAGAAACACCAATTATCATGGTCGGACCAGGTACGGGTGTGGCACCATTCCGATCCTTTATGCAGGAACGAGAAGAAGCGGGAGCTACAGGAAAGTCATGGATGTTCTTTGGTGACCAGCATTTCGTTACCGACTTCCTTTATCAGACAGAGTGGCAAAAGTGGTTAAAAGACGGAGTGTTGACAAGAATGGATGTCGCCTTCTCTCGTGACACTGAAGAAAAAGTGTATGTACAGCATCGCATGCTCGAGCATAGCAAAGAGCTGTATAAGTGGCTTGAAGAAGGGGCGGTATTCTACGTTTGTGGTGATAAGACAAACATGGCAAAAGATGTTCAGGAGGCCCTGCTTGAAATTATTGAAAAAGAAGGCGGCAAGAGCCGTGAGGAAGCAGAAGCGTATTTAGCAGAAATGAAGAAGCAAAAACGTTATCAGCGTGATGTGTATTGATTTTGATTGAAAGGAGTTTTTTTACAACATGGGGAACGAAAGATTAAAAGCACCAGAAGGTCCACCGAGTGATGTAGAGCGCATAAAAGAAGAAAGTAATTATTTGCGCGGCACGCTGAAGGAATCAATGCTCGAGCCGATTAGTGCCGGAATATCCGATGATGATAACCGGTTGATGAAACATCACGGTAGTTATTTGCAAGATGACCGAGACCTTCGCAATGAGCGGCAAAAACAAAAGCTCGAACCGGCGTACCAGTTCATGTTGCGTGTTCGGATGCCGGGCGGAGTGGCAACGCCTGAACAGTGGCTTGTCATGGATGAACTTGCTCAGAAATATGGAAATGGCACTATGAAGCTAACAACAAGAGAAACGTTTCAATTGCATGGCATTTTAAAGTGGAACATGAAAAAAACGATTCAGGCCATCCACTCAGCTTTGTTGGATACAATCGCGGCATGTGGTGATGTGAACCGAAATGTCATGTGTACCTCAAATCCGTATCAATCGGAGATCCATCAGGAAGTATATGAATGGTCAAAGAAATTGAGTGATGATTTGCTTCCGCGTACACGCGCGTACCATGAAATTTGGCTTGATGAAGAAAAAGTGGCAGGCACGCCAGAAGCAGAAGAAGTTGAACCGATGTACGGACCGCTTTATCTTCCTCGGAAATTCAAAATTGGTATTGCAGTTCCACCATCCAATGACATTGACGTCTTTTCTCAAGATCTCGGCTTTATCGCGATTGTGGAAGATGACAAGCTTGTCGGTTTCAATGTGGCGATTGGCGGCGGTATGGGGATGACGCACGGGGATAAAGCGACATACCCGCAGCTCGCTAAAGTGATTGGCTTCTGTAAACCTGAACAAATATACGATGTCGCGGAAAAAATTATTACGATTCAGCGTGATTACGGTAATCGCTCGGTTCGAAAAAATGCCCGTTTCAAGTATACGGTAGACCGTCTCGGTTTAGAGACCGTCAAGAATGAGCTGGAAAACCGCCTTGGCTGGAGCCTTGATGAGGCGAAGCCGTATCATTTCGATCATAACGGCGACCGCTATGGCTGGGTCAAAGGTGTGAAAGGAAGATGGCACTTTACATTATTTGTGGAGGGCGGTCGTGTCACTGATTATGCAGATTACAAATTAATGACCGGCTTGCGCGAGATCGCGAAAATCCATACTGGTGATATTCGCCTCACGTCCAACCAAAACTTGATTATTGCTAATGTTACTAGCCAGAAGAAGAAAAAGATCAATGAGCTAATCGAGCAGTACGGTCTGACGGACGGTAAGCATTATACAGCACTCCGTCGCAGCTCGATTGCCTGTGTTGCGCTTCCGACATGCGGACTGGCAATGGCGGAAGCAGAGCGGTATTTGCCGAAGCTAATCGACAAAATTGACGAAATCATCGAAGAAAACGGCCTGAAGAATGAAGAGATTACGATCCGTATGACAGGGTGCCCGAACGGCTGTGCCCGCCATGCGCTAGGCGAAATTGGCTTTATTGGAAAAGCGCCGGGTAAGTACAATATGTACCTTGGAGCTGCTTTTGATGGCAGCCGTCTAAGTAAAATGTACCGTGAAAATATTGGAGAAGAAGAAATTTTAAAAGAACTTCGCGAAATTCTCCCACGTTATGCGAAAGAGCGTAAAGAAGGGGAGCATTTTGGAGATTTTGTCATCCGAGCTGGAATCATCAAAGAAACGACGGATGGAACAAATTTTCATGATTAAAATAACCTGAATCCGTGATGAAATCATTTCCAACATTGCCTCCAAAGCCTGTTATAATAATGTTATCAGCTGATTTATGTTGATAATTTTATTTCACCAGGCAGGTGTAGAAATTGGTTAAGTTTATATTAG
>NZ_SNUY01000041.1:0-26775 GCF_004376175.1 Halalkalibacterium halodurans
TCGCCCTTGATTGACCTCTGAATAAACCATTGGCGTGTTTGTCAAGAGCGATAGCGCGGCCTTTCCACCTAATAAATGGTAGGTAGTATGAACCGTGCTAGTTTTTCATAGAACTTTTGACACTACCGTTTTGAATGAATATTCATTCATAATCTATTCTCCATCAACCGGCAAATATCCTTCCCGTTTAATGAAAAAGTAAATTGTGAACATTCGATGGCAAATGTTGAATTAGGTCAACATTTTTTGTATCATGTGTAAAGAGAATTGACCATTTTGTTCATTTGGTCATTTTTAAGCAAAGGAGCGCATAAAGATGGTTAAAAACAAACGAAATCAGATATTGGAAGCTGCCTCTCGTTCATTTTCATTATTTGGCTACAAAGGAACGACCATCGACCAAGTGGCAAAAATGGCAGATGTAGGGAAAGGGACGGTTTATACCGCATTCGAAAATAAAGAATATTTATTTCATGCCGTGCTTCAGCGTGTCATCGATGAGCTAAAAGCCGTTTTTGCTGAGGCTATTAAAGAAGATCAGGATGGATTTGAAAACATCACTTCCGCACTTGATGAACTTCATACGTTCAAAGAAAAACATCAACTCGTCGCGAAGCTGGCAGATGAAGTAAGAGTACTAGGTTCAGAAAGTGCGAACAAAGCGTTGCAGCAGGTCGAATACGCCATGATTGATTTAGTCAAACAACTGCTCATAAAGGCGGAGAGAAACGGTAAAATTCATTGTCCAAACCCGCAAGCAACTGCATTTCTCTTGTACAAATCCTACCTATCGCTCGTTACAGAATTTGAAGAGAATTATGCACCGTTAGAGAAAGAGGAATTGATTGACATCTTTAAGCTTCATTTTATGCACGGAATTACAAAGGACGAGGCTTAGACGCTAGAATGGTTGAGGTGAAACGATGAATCCATATATTGGAGAACTGAAAGGGATTTGGAACAATAAAAAATTGACGATCGCCTTGATTGGAATCGTGGTCATGCCACTCCTTTATGGCGGTCTTCTTATTTGGTCTTTTTGGGATCCATATTCACAAATGGACCAGCTTCCAGTAGCGATCGTCAATGAAGATCGTGGCGCAGAAATGGACGGGGAAATGATCCGAGCAGGTGACGACTTTGTGGAGGAGTTAAAGAAAGACCCGCCCCTTGACTTCCATTTTGTTACAAAGCAAGAGGCGAAACAAGGTATGGAGGACTTCTCTTACTATTTCTATGTCGAGATTCCGGAAGACTTTTCTGAAAACCTTGTTTCTGTAAAAGAAAAAGAACCTGTACAGGCCGTTATTACTTACGAAATCAATGAAGATTACAATTATGTATCTTCCCAAATTGCGACAAAAGCAATTGAAGAAATGGAAAAAGAATTGTCCGATACGTTGACATTAACGTATATCGAAATTGCAAATGATGCCTTCAGTGAGCTGACAAGTGCCGTCCTTGCTCTCCATGAAGGCTCCGATGAACTTGCAGATGGGAACGAACGTGCAGCTAATCATATGGAAACGTTAGCCAACGGCTTGCAGGAGTTAACGAACGGAGCTGAATCTCTGGCAAAAGGAATAGATGAAGCAAAAGAGGGAACCGGCCAATTTCGTTCGCAGTTCGAACAGCTTCAACAGGCCCTAGAGCAAACAACAAGTGACCTTGACATCGACAACATGTTTCGTGAAGCTCTTGAACTTACGAGGAATGGAATCATGTTGCTTGAAAGTGAGAAATATGATCGGGCAGCAGATGTGTTTGATGAGCTTGATCAGAAGTTGACCGCCATCAACCAACAGCTTTCAGATGCAGAAAAAGCAGCCACTCAATTAGAACAAGAAATCCAAAACATCCAAGAAATGATCGAGAATTTACAGCAATCAAATGAAGGGATGACAGCCTCCTTTCAAGCAGATGAAAATGGCATCAATCAAAGCTTTGAACAGGTTAGTTCAAATATGAGTGAGACCTTACAATCACTTGAGCGATTCGATGAGCAACTAGAGACATCCGAGCAAGAGATCGCCCACCTGTCCCATAGTGTCGATACGCTCCCTGGGATTATGGAAAACGTCGATCCACGCTGGAAGGATAACGATGATCTCGTGCAATGGTATGACGATTTAGCATCAACAACGGCTAAGCTAAGCGAGTTAAATGATGACTTTCATGCCGCCGTTGATAGCCAAGAGCAATTGCCACATGCAATGAATCAATTAAATAAAAGCGAACAAGAAATCTTAACAACTTTAGAGCAGCTTGAGGAAAACGTACAACAATTTCAGCAAACCACTGGAGACCTAGATGACACCTTGGTCACCGCCACGAATGAACTGCTCAAGCCGTTAGCTGATATTCAACAATTGCTCCAAACGATGCAAGAAACCCTTCCGAGTTCACTTCCTGACCAGACGGATTCCTTCCGTGAAGGAAAAGAGCAATTGTTAGAATCACTTTATCATGTAGAGCAAGGGTTAGAGCGCGGAGAGACTCTCTACCTTGAAGTGTTAACGGCTCAAGATAAAGCTTATGAAGGGATAGTGGCTCTGGATGAAGGACTGAAACAGTTGTCTGACGGTTCTCACCTTTTAGCAACAAAACTAGCTGAGGCTTCAGATGGAAGTCATGAGTTATTAGAAGGGTTGCGAAGTTTAAAAGACGGCGCTCGAAATCTGGAAGTAAATTTACAGAAATTAAAAGATGTCCTTTTTGATGTAGATCCAAATGCCTCACAGGAAAAGATGGTCGCCAATCCCATTGTTTCAAATTCAAAAAATACCGGAGACGGACACTCCTACGGTGAGGGGCTTACCCCTTATTTCTTATCAATTGGTTTGTATGTTGGGGGTCTCACGTTATCCATTATTTATCCGTTCCGAGAGCCACTTGCGCCGCATGCTAATGGGCGTCAATGGTTTATCGGAAAGCTCGGCGTCATCTATACCGTCGGAACGTTACAATCCGTCCTCATTCTCCTGTTCTTGTTCTTTGGCATCGGATTAGAGGTCAAACATCCATTGCTGTTCGTTCCGTTTACCATTTTCACGAGCCTCACTTTTTTAACGCTGATCTTTTTGCTTGTCGGCGTTCTTGATAACCCTGGACGGTTTGTTGCGATCATTCTGCTGATCCTTCAGCTTGGTGGAAGTGCTGGTAGCTTTCCCGTGGAGTTGCTCGCATCCCCACTTCAAACGTTGCACGGCTGGTTACCAATGACTTATTCAGTGCTAGGGTTCCGCTCGGTTCTGTTTATGAATTCACCTAGCCTGTTATCATCAAGTCTATGGTTTATGGGGATTCTTTTGATCCTTTGCTTTGCGGGTGCTCTTTTCTTCTACATGAAGCTATACCCTAAATGGTGTGAGCCTCATGTCGATCGAAACATGTAAAAAACAAACCACCTGTTTTTACCACAGGTGGTTTGTTCATGCTTGCTCCTTCCCCATTAAGCGTTTGACGGCTTCTTTCGGCTCCCAGCAAGAAAATTGATACGCCGGCTTCGTCTCATAACCTAGTCGAATGCATCGGTAAACCATTCCATTATTAACTTTCTCTGCTTCGAAATGAACGCACGTTGCGCAGCAATGGAAGTTCTTCACCATTCGCTCTCCCCTCCCAACGTGTTCCCTCCACTCTCCTTTTCTTTAGTACACGAGTAAAACGTCTCTGATTCACCTTTTCTATAGACCTACAATAGAACAAGAGTTGCTGTCAGATAAGCAACCCTTGTTCTTACACGTTAATGATAAACAATTTGGTCAAGACTAAATCCGTTCGTTGCTAGGACCTCGCATAATTGGTGGGCTTCTTGCTCATTTAAGCTTTGCCATTCATCATTCTCTGCTCGATCACATAAGAGAAATCGTCCGTACAATCCTTTGATTTCCTTTTGTCGGTTTACACGAACACCTTCCTTCGAGCAAATCAACGTGTAAGGCTTCCCTTCATAGTGAAACCGTAAAGACATCGCTTCTTCACCAACATGACGTAAAACATCCTTCACTCCGAACGGCAATTCCTCCACGATCGGTGCTTCCTTTGGGTGACATGTAATAACTCGCAATGCTATGCCTCCTTAGGCAGATGTAATTGTAGTCTAGACCAGCGCAAAGGAGTTCATACAATACACTATGAAATTTTTCAAACGATCGTGTGTTCATCTACACTAAAAATGATATAACCGCCGATATTTTTCATTTAAGTATTGAATAAGTGGTGCTGAATCAATACCTCCACCCGTAATATCTTGAATGATCTCTGTGGGCTTTTTCATTTTTCCATATTGATGGACTTTCTTTGTTAACCATTCCCGAATCGGGGCGTAATCTCCCGATTGAATGAGACGATCGAAGGATGGGATGTCTTTCAATATCGCTTCCTTCAATTGCGCTGAGTAAATATAACCTAGCGCATAGGAAGGAAAATAGCCAAACGCCCCAAAAGACCAGTGTACATCTTGTAAAACCCCTTCCCCATCATGAGATGGACGAAGACCAAGATATTCTTCCATTTTTTCATTCCAAAGGCCAGGTAGGTCCTTCACTTCGATGGAGTTCTCAAACAGCCCTTTCTCTAACTCGTAACGCAAAATAATATGTAAGCAGTACGTTAACTCGTCTGCTTCAATCCGAATCAGCGAAGGCTTTGCTTGATTGACAGCAAAATAGAAATCGTCGAGAGATACGTTATCAAATTGACCAGAAGCATGCTGTTTCAACAATTCATAGTTCCGTTGCCAAAATCCGTAATGCTTACCGACAAACTTTTCCCAAAAGAGGGATTGTGATTCGTGTATTCCCATCGATGTTCCTGTGCAAAGGGGTGTGCCAATTAGCTCTTTTGAAATGTTTTGTTCATAGAGAGCGTGACCCCCTTCGTGGATCGTTCCAAACAATGATACTCGGAAATCACGTTCGTTGTATTTAGTCGTCACCCGCACATCATTCGGGTTAATGCCAATCGCAAATGGATGAACGGTCTCATCGAGTCGACCAGCTTCAAAATCATACCCTATCTCACGTAAAACGGCTTCACTCAAAGCCTGTTGGTTCGCTTTCGGAAATCGTTCATATAAAACGTCGGCCTCCGGTTGTGTTGCTGATTCAGTGACGCCTTTCACCAATGGAATTAATTGATCACGAAGCGTGCCGAACACTTCGTCAATCGTATCAACGAACACGCCAGGCTCATAATCGTCCAGTAGCGTATTGTACGGATGTTTGTCGTAACCCCAATACCCAATAAAGCGCTTTTTAAACTCAACCAACTTTTCCAAATTAGGACGGAATGTTTCGAAATCTGCTTTTCCCTTCGCTTCCTCCCAAATGGATTCTGATTGGTTTTGAAGCACAACATACTCTTTATATTCTTCTTTCGGGATTTTAACGTTTCGTTCGTACTCTTTCGCACACTCTTCTACGGTTTTTCTCGTAATCTCTGAAAGTTCAGCTTGAACGCCTTCCTCTTGCAAGGCGTGTAAGTATTCGCCCATCTCTGTAGAAGTGGACATTTGAAACACTTCAGAGGAGAGGGTACCGATAACTTCCGATCGCTGCACAATTCCTTTTTTCGGGGCTCCTGTGCGAGAATCCCAAGCGAGCAAAGAGAGAGCTTGCTTATAGTCCTCGATTTTTTTGACCTGATTTAAAAAATCTTTCTCTAGCTGTTGAACAGATTGTGACATTGTTTTCCACCTTTCCAAGTTGTCCATTACTTTATTACTTCATATATCTTTATTTCGGTTTACGAAAAGGAATTTCCTGCTGACTGCAAAAATTTACGAGACTATTATTTTCATGTAAGATATAGGATAGCTATTTTTGAAATTGGAGGCCGTTGAATGAAGTTAACCGTTACAGAGCAGGCAGCAAAACTTTACATCGAGGAAGTTCCGTTAAAAAAAGGAGAGCATTTACGTCTGTATGTACGAGTCGGCGGGGTGGGTTCAGGCGGCTTTTCCGTCGGTGTGATGAAAGATGTTCCAAATGAGCGATCGTATAAACAAATAATTGACGGCGTAACGTTTTTTGTGAACGAAGATGATTTTTGGTATTTTGATGGAATGACGATCGATTTTAATCCCGATACAGGTTTTTTACATGTTGATCATCCTGAGTTTACAAACACCGATCACCCAAATCGGAAAAAATAATATATTTCTTATAAATGCGAATAATCCCGTAACACGTGAAGGGTGGTACGGGATTATTTAATGCTTTTAATCTCTTGCCTCGTCCAATTGATGAGACAATTTATCAATGAGCTCGCTGGAAAATTCAAAAAAAGCTTGATCCACTCCTGTTTGATGGGAAAAGGCGTCATAGTATTGTTTTTTTGCATCTTCTAATGCTTGGGTTGCTGCTTGTAATTGCCCTTCATCCATCGATCTTGTCGCTTGTCCGACCATATGCTCTGCACTTTTAATCGCCATCTCAACTTGCTTTAATTCGTTGTAACCGTATCGTTCTTCGCTTGGCCTTGTCATGTAATGAATGCCCTCCTTGTTTCAATCATCCAGCCCTTAGTGTATTCTTGTCGGCCCTGTTCCATTCATGAGAAAATCAAGAAGATCCGCACCTTAAAAGAGATTCGTCAACAATTTGTTGATACATAAAAATAAAAGCTTTCGGACCATCGTCCGAAAGCTTATGCCATGTTGTTTTGCACGTTCAGTTTTTTTAATATGTCCAATAATTGCTCTAAATGTTCGATTTCATATGTTGGTTCGACTTCACCCTGCTCTTTTTGTTCCCGATTGATCCAAACAGACTTTATCCCGACTCTTGACGCTCCGAGGATATCGGTCATTAGGTTATCACCGACCATGATTGCCTCATCTTTTGTAAGGGAGAGCAAGGACAACGCATGCTCAAAAATCGACGGGTCCGGTTTGCCGCGACCAAAGCCGCCAGAAATGACGATATGATCGAAATAAGGGACGAGTTCTGGTGTAATATCGAGCTTTGTTTGCTGCAGATGAGGTGATCCGTTCGTCAAAAGGAGCAATTGGTAGTTACCCTTTAATTGATCTAACACACGAAATGTTTCCTCAAAAACAAAGGGGTGTTTCTTTCGTTCTTCAGGAAAACGCTCAGCCAGCTCTTCTCCAAGCGCTTGGTCTTCGATTCCAAGCTTGGCCAATCCTTGTGTCCACGCATCCTTGCGATAGGTCGGAACGATCTCTTTCATTTTTCGAAAATGATCATTGTCATCTAAAAATTGTCCCCATAACCCTTCAAATGGGTTGATCCCGATCATCTGTGTGAATTCATACGTCTCATAGGAGGCATACAATTCTCGTGCCACCTCGCGAACAGATTCCTCTAGTGCTTCTGGATCGAGCGATCGTTTGGTCGCTGCGTATTGACAAGTGGCAACAAACGCTTCTTTCACACTTTTTTTATCCCATAACAACGTATCATCTAAGTCAAAAATGATTGCTTTTACCAAGATCATCAAACTCCTATTCGTTCACTTCTCGGTTCCAATTAAACGGATCAGGTAGCTGACCGCGTTGAATACCTGTCAACGTATCGTACAACTTTTTCGATAACTCGCCAATACGTTTATCATTAATCACCATCTGATGCTCTTTCCAATTAAGCTGGCCAATCGGCGAAACAACAGCGGCGGTTCCTGTACCAAAAGCTTCCTCAAGCTTCCCTTTTTCGTAGGCTGCAAACAATTCTTCCATCGAGATTTTACGTTCCGCAACAGGATAGCCCCAATCACGAAGCAGTTCGATGATCGACATACGCGTGACACCCTCTAAAATGCTTCCGTTTAAAATTGGCGTCACAATTTCACCATCAATTTTAAAGAAAACGTTCATGCTGCCAACTTCTTCAATGTACTTTTTCTCAATCCCATCAAGCCACATTACTTGTGCATATCCTTTTTCCGCCGCTTTTTCTTGAGCGATGTACGAAGCTGAATAATTTCCTCCGGTCTTGGCCGTTCCTGTTCCTCCGCGCACGGCTCTCGTAAACTCATCTTCTACGTAGATGTTTACAGGTTGAATGCCTTCTTTATAATAGGAACCAACCGGTGACAAAATAATCATAAAGGTGTATTCGGTTGACGGAACCGCTGATAAGTTGATTTCATTCGCAAAGACGAACGGACGAATATAAAGCGAGGTACCTTCAGCGGACGGAACCCAATCGCGATCAACTTGGAGAAGCTTCACTAAATAGTCGATGGCTGCCTCTTCTGGAATTTGCGGGATGCTAATACGATGACAGGAGCGATTCAAACGCTGGATGTTTTTTTCTGGGCGAAACAACAAAATGCGATCATCGTTTGTACGATAAGCCTTCAACCCTTCAAACACCGTTTGTCCATAATGGAACACCATCGCGGCGGGATCAAGTGTAATCGATCCGTATGGGACAATTCTTGGGTCGTGCCACCCTTTTTCCTCTGTATAATCCATCACAAACATGTGATCGGTAAATACTTTTCCAAAACTCAGCTGCTCTGGATCTGGTTTTTGCTTTGGATTACTTGATCGTTCGATCCGAAGCCCCGTATCAATCATCCGAATCTCTCCTCTTCTCTGAAAATTGTCTACTCTCGTGTATTCCATTATTTTAAAATGTCCGCCTGACAATTACAAGTGTCATTTTAGGGAAAGGGCTAGCTTTTCTTTAAGCACCTCAAGATCGTCCCATAATAAACCGATTTCCGCTAACGATTGGCCAGCCAATTCAAACGATGCTTCCTTCCACTCTTTTGCCCCGAGTTTTCGGTAAAAGCTAGCAGATGGGTTATCCTTTAACACCCATACAAAGAGATTGTTCAGCTTCCTAGCCTTTAGTTCCTGTACTAATGCTGCCAGCAGCCGTTGACCGATGCCTCTCCGCTGGTATTCTTCTAAAATGTATACTGCATAGAGCTCCCCTGCTGCCCCTTCAACTCCATCTCTCACTGGGCCACCGCTAATAAAACCAACGATTTGATCATCCTTTTCGGCTACATATAAAACAGTGTTTTCTGGTGGTTGACTAAAGTAATCCTGCCACCTTTTCTCCTTCTCTTCATAGGATAGGCTCTTTAAGAAGGGTTGCTTAATGATTCCATCATATGTTGTCCGCCAGCTATCCACATGGACGCGAGCAATTCCTGCTGCATCTTCTTTACGTGCGTGTCGGATCAATGCCATCTGTCTCATCCCTTCTTCTTAAAAAATTTAGCTTACTGGCCAGTCTTAATGGCAAAGCTGATTGTTTATCTGCATTTTCATCCGTATAGAACACTACGCTTAATCATCATACTAAAGAAACCTCGATTTAGGATCAGCACAATCGAGGCCTCGTTTTATTCAACCTTATTTCGGATCGTTACGTTCGTGTCACGCGTCTCTCCCACTAAGCGGGCGGTGCTTCCCTTACGTTTAAAAATCAAAGTTGTCTGGATCAGGGCCTACCCGTTCATTTTTGTTCAACTCGTTTATTTGCTGCATGTCTTTATCAGTCAGTTGGAAATCAAAAATATCGGCATTACTAATGATTCGGTCTTTTTTAACCGATTTAGGAATCGTGACGACTTCATTTTGTAAATCCCAACGTAAAATGATTTGTGCGGGTGTTTTCTGATGCGCTTCTGCAATGGCTACAATTGTTGGATCATTTAACAACTGACCTTGCTTCAATGGAGACCAGGCTTCCAATTGGATTTTGTTTTGCTTACAAAAGTCATGAAGCTCTGTTTGCGTTAAATGAGGATGATACTCCACTTGATTGACCATCGGAACAATCGACCCTGCCTCTAGGACGTCTTTCAGATGATGCACTTGGAAGTTGCTTACGCCGATTGCACGAACAAGCCCATCTTGATACAGTTTCTCTAGAGCTTTCCATGTCTCGACATACTTGCCTTTCACCGGCCAATGAACTAAGTATAGATCCAGATAATCAAGGCCAAGCTTTTTCAAACTTATGTTAAACGCCGAAATCGTAGAATCAAACCCCTGATCTGCATTCCATACTTTTGATGTGATGAAGAGCTCCTCACGCGGGACTCCAGATTCAGCAATCGCTTTGCCTACTCCTTCCTCATTCCCGTATACAGCTGCCGTGTCAATACTTTTGTATCCAGCCCTGATAGCATCTTTTACCGACTGGATCACTTCATCCCCTTCACTTACTTTAAACACACCAAGGCCAAACCAAGGCATTTTCACGCCGTTATGTAAGGTAGTCGTTGCTTGTAAGCTGTTTGCCATCATAGATCCTCCTTTTTTTAGAGATCGTCTTCATTTTCTAACAAAATGGAAGAAAAGAAAACAAATTTGCTCACACTTAGCGGAACCGAAATCGTTTGGTAAGCTATTGATCCTCTTCTCGCTTCCGTTTGCTTTCCCGATAAACTCCGCCCTAAGCTTTTTCGCATGTTTCCCGATCCCCTCGTTACGGTGCCACAATCTCGACTTTTATTCGGTTAGGATCTTCACAAAACACGGCATAGTGATTCGGCCCTCCGGCGAATGGATGCCGATCCTCATAAAGAATCGGATCGCCTCTTTCTTTTAATTTTTGCGTGAGTTCGTCCACTTTCTCACGTGATGCTGCATGGAACGCAAGATGGTTAAGCCCTGTTCGTTTTCGGTGAAACGTTGGAGTTTGAAAGCGGTCTTCTGTCTGCACAAAGACAAGATACGTTTTGCCATGTTTATAGCTCTTTCCTCTTGACCAGCTTTGATAGTCTTCGTATCCTAGCTCTCCCAAAAGCCAATCCCAAAACTCGATAGATTCTTCTAAATGATCAACATTGATTTCTACATGATGTAGCACAAATTCCTTTCCCCTTTCAATTTACATAAGATTATGATCGTAAACCACTCTGACACCCTTCATTTCTCCTTGACATAAGATGATCTTAACTCAAGATGAAACCTGGAAAGGAGAGACGATCAAGATGGACTTAACAGTCGCCCACTGGCTTTACTTAGCAGGCACGTGCATCATTATCTTAACGATGCTGTTTAGACAAAATGTCGTCGTGCCCGCTCTCCTCATGACGTTCTTGATCGGTTGGACATATAGCGGTTCATTTATGCAAGGATTACAAACCACGTTTAACGGTAGTTTGACAGCGGCCGGAGCATTGTTTAACATCTTTTTAATTATCGCCATCATGACGGCTTTGCTTGATGCATTGAAGTCAATAGGCTCTGATAAGCAAATGATTATTCCTTTTCAAAAAGTAATGATCAATGGCCATGTCTCGTTTTTTATTCTCGTCTTTGTTACCTATACCCTCTCCCTTTTCTTCTGGCCTGCCCCGGCTGTGCCACTGATCGGGGCATTGTTAATTCCGGTGGCCATCCGCTCAGGTTTACCAGCGATGACATCCGCATTAGCAATCTCTCTAGCTGGACATGGGATGGCTCTTTCATCAGACTTTGTCATCCAAGCAGCTCCTGCTCTTACGGCCACAGCCGCCGGTGTTGATGTGACAGAAATTACAGATAAAACATTAATTCTCTCCTTAATTGCTGGCGCCGTTTCACTGTTAATTGTTTATTTTCAAGGACGACGTCACATTCGCTCAGCCTCACCGAGGTTGTTAACAAAATGGGAGCAAAAAGAAGCAGGTAGTGGTGGTGTACAGAGGGCGGACGATCGAATGAAGGTTCGTTCTGGACGACATAGCTTCATCTATGCGTGTCTCGTACCATTAACCTTTTTAGGGATTATCGTTTACGTGATCCTCGCCACATTTACGAGTCTCGTCCCTTCAATTGCCAGTGGAGCAGGAGCGGCATTAATTGGCGGAATTGCGATTTTACTGCTCATTGCAGCCACAGCGTCGTATGACTACCGAACAGTCTTGAAGCATGTGAGCGATCATTTGACGAATGGCTTTGTGTTTGCTTTCAAAGTGATGGGACTCGTCATTCCGATTGCTGGCTTTTTCTTGATCGGCAGTAACAATCATGCTGCTAGCATTTTAAATATTCCTAGCGGTCAAGATGCCCCTGCGTTTTTGTTTGATCTCGTTCAGGCAAGTCAGCTCGTCATCCCTGAACACCCATTCGTCTCTGGTTTTGCGATTTTGATTTTAGGAATGATTTCCGGCCTTGATGGCTCTGGCTTCTCGGGTCTTCCCCTCGTCGGAACCCTTTCTGTTGCCCTCGGTCATACAACAGGAATGGATGTCGCTACTTTAGCCTCGATTGGCCAAGTAGGCGCCATTTGGGTTGGAGGCGGCACACTCGTCGCTTGGTCACCAATCATTGCCATTGCCGGCTTTGCCAAGGTCCCGATCATCGAAATGGTAAGAAGGAGCTTTATCCCTGTATGTATTGGACTAATTGTAGCGACTGCCTTCGGGCTCTTGTTTTTCTAATGAAAAAAGCGATACTCCTACCCTTTAAAAGAAGAGAAGTCATCTCGACTTCTCTTCTTGAACATAAGAAGCTAATGCGACAATCATCGCCCCCATACGTTCGAGCTCAGGTGCAACAATTCGCTTAATTCCTTCATCTTGGAGCGCTTCCGTCGTCACTTTACCAACGGAAACGGCAATCACGTGGCGTTGGAACGCTTCTACCAATAGGTCTTTCATGTTGTTCTTTTTCGCATACGTAAACAATTCCCGCACTTGAATAGCTGCCGTAAAACAAACAGCATCGAATGCCCTTTCCTCAATTTCTCGAAAAAATTGAGCCATCGTTTCTTCTTTCGCTGGAGTATGTCGGTAAGGTAACAACGTTTGAATATCGGCTCCTTTTTCCTCTAAAAAGGCCAGAAGCTTCGGCGCATTTTCTCCATGCAACTGTACCATGACCCGCTTTCCTGTCACGTCTGCACCTTCCATTGCGGCTACGAGCCCGCTTACAGTTCCGTCATTATCGACCACTTCTGCTTGAAGTCCTAATTGTTTAATGACATTCTTTGTTTTGTAACCTCTGGCAGCAATATTGGCTTCCTTCAGTCTTGCAAGAAACTCATCTTTTTTTCCGATTCGCTCGGCAAGCTCGACTAAAGTATTTGTACCGATCCCTGTCGTGAGAATAGCCCAATCTGCCCCTTTTAAAATAAACGTTTCAAGGTCTTTTAGTACTTCATCGTCGGCTCGGAAAACCGTTCCCTGCAACGACCGAACCAACGGGGTTCCTCCCTGTTTTTCAATCAATGTAGACATTTCGTCTGTTTTTCGTGTTCCGGCAAGAACCACTTTGTAACCTGAAAGTGCGTTCCCCATAGAATAGCCCCTCCTTTTTCTCCTCATAAAGAATGGTTACTAACAGTTTAAACGATTGTGTGCTTTTGACAAGTCACGCTGCTTATAAGCTCACCTTACCGCTATAAAAAAGGAGCAGTATAGTCTGCTTCTCACGTAGAAGAGGCGGTCTTGACTAAGTCCAATTCCATTTCCTCTTTTGTCTTCAAGAAAAAGACGTTTCGGTCTCGGTACAGTAAGACCACGGTTAGAATAAACGAAAGCACATCCGCAATTGGGAATGCCCACCAAACACCTGAAAGACCGAAGATGTGCGGTAAGATTAATACAAGCGGAATCAAGAAGATGATCTGTCGTGATAAGGAAAGGATCAACGCTTGCTTTGACTTGCCGAGCGACTGATACAATCCTCCCGCTACAATTTGCGCACCAATTAAAAAGGTGACACAAAAGAGAATGTGCATCGCGCTAACACCCGCTTGAATCACTTCACGATCTGCTGTGAAGACCCGTAGCAATGCTTCAGGAAACAGCATAAGTAAAGCAAAGATGCCGATGGAGAAAATGGTCGCAACCTTAAATCCAAGCATCACCGTTTCTCGTAATCGGGAATATTGTTTGGCTCCATAGTTATATCCAACAATTGGCTGCATGGCTTGCATAATTCCCATCATTGGCATCATGACAAACATCATAATACGCTGAACGAGCCCAAAAACACCTACGTAAAAATCACTACCAAAACGAAGGAGCATACTGTTGATCGCGATCATCATCAAACTAGCAGATGATTGTTGTACGAACGCTGGTAATCCAACAAGACACACTTCTTTTATGACAGAACCTTTCATACGAAGATCAGACCAATGAAGGGAGAGTGTACTTTTCCCTGTTAAAAAATAGCGAAGAACCAAGCCTGTGACAGAAGCCTGGGCAATCACTGTCGCAATAGACGCCCCAAGCACGCCCATGTTCAAACCGAAAATAAACAAGACGTCTAGCAGAATATTTAGGACAGCGGGGACGATCATCGTAACCATCGCAAATGTCGCATTTCCCTCTGAACGAATGATATTGTTTGCAGCAAAGGCAAAGAAGAAAAAAATAGAGCCTAAAAGAATAGGGAATAAATAATCGGTCGCGTACCCTTGGGTTACTGACGTAGCACCAAACAATTGTAAAGCTGGTCCAAGCAATGTGAACGCGGAAATAAATCCGATTACACTGAGAACGAGAATGACAGTCAAAATATTTCCAAACACTTGGTTCGCTTCCTCGCCGCGCCGTTCTCCTAAACGTCTTGAAATGACCGAAGCCCCACCAATCCCTAATGCCCCTGCCATTGACATCATGATCATCATAATTGGAAAGGCAATCGTTACACCTGCAACACCTTCAATTCCAACCGCGTATGAGATAAAAATCGTATCCACCACATTGTAAAGAGCCATGACGAACATTCCGATCATCGCTGGGATCGATAAACTTCTCAGTAATTTAGGAATCGCTTCGGTCCCTAATCTTTCACTTTGTTGCTTTTGTTCCATCTGCTTCACGACCTTTTTCTAGATTTGCAATTACTTTTTTTATCCATACGAGAAACAGCTGCTTCTCCTCTTGAGAGAAGCCTTCCATTAGCTGCTCTTCAAAAGCTAATAAGTTATCCCATAAAATCGCCTGAAGTTCTTCTCCTTTTTCCGTTAATGAGATCACTTTCTGTCTTTTATCTCGAGCATTATCCTTTTTCACAATTAGTTCACGCTTTCGCATCGATTCAATGATTCCATTCATCGTAGATCCTTTGATTAACAGCTTCTTTTGTAAGTTCCCTTGACTTAGATCCCCTTTCCTCGCCAAAAGGGAGAGCACCTTTGTTTGTGCAACTGTTAGCCCATAGGTAGATAAATAATCATTGTGACGATTTCGCATCAAATGGGCTGCAACACTGATGTGATAACCTACCTTATCATCAAAATCTTTATTCATTTAGTTAGCCCCCTAACAAAATTCCTTCCTAACTATACACCCAACTCAGCTAAAATAGCAACTCTTTTGTTTCATTGACTAAAAACTTCCACTAAGCTACAATCAAAACGATGAAGAGAAGCCATTAAAGGGAGTTTGCTTCACGTTTAGTTGATGACGCTTACACCCATATCTCAGTTGGAGAGAGGAGCAAGCCAAATGGAACAAAAAAAGCTGCGCGTTGGAATTATTGGAGCTGGAGGGATTGCCCGAACTGTACATATCCCTAGCTATTTATCCTTAAAAGATCAAGTAGAACTCGTTGCTATTACAGATGTACAACCTAAACATGCACAAGCTGCGGCAGAACAGTTCTCAATTCCATATGTGTATAACGATGCCTCCCGGATGATGCAGGAAGTTGAATTAGATGCTGTGAGCATTTGTACACCTAATGCTTTTCATAGGGAGCTAACAATTGAGGCATTACATGCAGGCTGTCACGTCCTTTGCGAAAAACCACCAGCGATTACCGTAGAAGATGCCAAGCAAATGGAAGCTGCAGCAAAGGAAACGGGAAACCTTTTAACGTATGGCTTCCACTATCGTCATTCCCCTGAAGTAGAAACGTTAAGACGTTTTGTCGATGAAGGTGAATTAGGAGAGATTTATCATGTCCGTGTTCAAGCGATTCGCCGCAGAGGGATCCCAGGTTGGGGCGTGTTTACAAACAAGGAGCTTCAAGGTGGGGGTCCACTTATCGATATTGGTGTCCATATGCTGGATACCGCTTTATATGTAATGGGCTTTCCAGAACCAGCAACCATTCTTGGGCAAACCCATCGGAAGATCGGGACTAAAGAGGGGGTTGGTCTGTTAGGTGAGTGGAATTGGCAGCAGTTTTCGATTGAAGATATGGCTGTTGGGATGATCACGTTTAAAAATGGCGCTTCCCTTACGATCGAAACAGCGTTTGCTGCCAATGTGAAAGAGCAGGATCATATGAATGTCTCCTTTTTTGGTGATAAAGGAGGGGCTGACTTGTTTCCCCTTTCCATCTATCAAGAAAAACATCGTACTTTACTTGATATCACACCGGTTTATTTACCAACGTACAACCATCATGAACGAGAGATTAAACATTTCGTTGATTGTTGCTTCCGTCTAGAACAGCCACTCGCTACTCCTGAGCAAGGAGTTGTGATCCAGCGTCTCATTCAAGGCCTATATCAATCGGCAGAATCAGGGAAAGCGATTCAATGGTAAAAGAAAATCATCCGATGGGAAGAGCAACTGCCCATCGGATGTTATTTTCGTGAATGCATAGCTTCGAGGCGAAGCCCCTATCGCAAATCTTCCATTTTAATAAATTCCATATCGGTAAATGTGTAATTTTCACCAGCCATTGCCCAAATGAATGTATAGTTCGCAGTGCCAACACCAGAGTGAATTGACCACGGTGGAGAAATCACTGCCTGCTCATTTTTCACAACGAGGTGGCGTGTTTCATGGGGCTGTCCCATAAAATGAAACACACGGGAGTCATCCTCCATATCAAAGTATAAGTATACTTCGTTACGTCGATCATGGATGTGGGCTGGCATCGTATTCCACATATTATTTGGCTCTAAAAGGGTCATTCCCATCATTAACTGACAGCTTTGAATTCCTTCAGAATGAATGTATTTGTAGATTGTCCGATTGTTCGATTCAGCATCTGAACCGAGCTTAGTCGGAACTGCTTCTTCAATCGGTAAAACTTTAGTTGGATACTCATGGTGAGCAAGGGCCGAGACAAAATAGAAGCGGGCAGGATTGGATGAATCCTCACTATGAAAGGACACATCTCGCTTACCGAGTCCAATATACAAGCAGTCTCTCTTGTTCAACGTATATTCGTCTCCATCCACAATCACTTTCCCCTTCGGCCCTATGTTAATAATTCCGACCTCGCGCCGCTCAAGGAAATAATCGGTTTTTAGGAAATCACCTGCATCCAATGCTAGCGGCTCCTTCATTGGGATCGCTCCCCCGATCACCGTACGGTCAAAATGGGTGTAAACCATCTGAATGTCGCCAGGAGTAAAAAGCGATTCGACTAAAAATTCTTGCCGAAGCTTATCTGTCGTGTAACGTTTTACATCTTCTGGACTAGTCGCATACCGATTTTCCATCTATAAACACTCCCTATGAATATGATCAAAAAAGATAACGCTTTCAACGAAACTATGAACTCATCCAACCGCCATCTACACACAAAATATGGCCGTTAACATAGCTTGATGCTTCCGATGCGAGAAAGACAACCGGTCCTTTTAAATCGGCAGGCGTTCCCCACTCACCTTTTGGAATTCGTGACGTAATATAGGCGTTTCTCACCTCATCGGCACGAAGCGCTGCCGTATTATCTGTCACCATATACCCTGGGGCAATGGCGTTTACATTGACTCCTTTTTTTGACCACTCGTTGGCAAGAGACTTCGTAAGTCCAGCGATGGCATGTTTGCTAGCCGTATAGGCAGGAACTCTGAGTCCACCTTGAAACGAAAGCATAGAGGCAATGTTGATAATCCGTCCAAACCCGTTTTCGATCATATGATTCCCTGCTTCGCGGCACATTTGAAAAACAGCATTTAAATTGACATTGATGACATCATTCCAATCTTTATCGGTGAAAGCCTCTGCTTCGTTGCGCCGTATAATCCCCGCATTGTTGACGAGAATATCGATACGTCCTGCCTTTTCAATCGCATCAGCGATTAATTGCTTTCCGGCCCCTTCCTCAAATAGATCTGCTTTCAGCTCGTAAAAGGTTCGACCTAAAGATTCGATCTGCTGTCGCGTTTCAGACATATCACTAATCCCAGCGCCAATAACATCCGCTCCAGCCTCTGCAAGTCCAACGGCCATCCCTTGCCCAAGCCCACGGCTAGCTCCCGTAACTAACGCGATCTTCCCTTCTAAAGAGAATAATTGCATGCTAGGTACCTCCTTTTTTGTTCGATAAGGTTCGTTATAGTTCGATTATAGCATGAAGGGAAACCGCATTCAATCATTCTTTTGCTCTATCGGTGCATAAAAAATCGTTCTGCCTAAAGTCTCTAATCTTTTCTTAATGGCTGAATCTAGGTTTATATCCGTAATGATTTCATCGACCTCTTCGATGGTGGCAAACTGAATTAATCCAACCTTTTCGAACTTGGTCGAGTCAACGAGAAGAGTAACCCGTTCAGCGCAGCGAAGTACTTGCTTTTTCCATTCCACATGCAGGCTGTTAAGCACAGTCAATCCGTGCTCAATTGAAATACCGGTTGCTCCAAAAAATAAGCGATTGACGCGAATACGCTTTAAGAGCTCGGAAGACTCTGGGCTAAAGAGTGAAGATGAAGTCCCGATACGTGTTCCACCAAGGACCATTAATTGTACTTTCTCTTTAGAGATCAATTCCGCAGCAATCCTTACATCATTCGTAATGATCGTGACTGGAAACGCCCCTAATTGCTTTGCAACTGCAAGGGTCGTGCTTCCTCCATCCATAAGAATCGTTTCATTTGGTTGAATTCGCTTGATTGCTTCACCAGCAATCGCCTGCTTCGCCAGGTTGTGCTTCGATTGTCGTTCGTTAATCGGAAAAATTCGCCCCTCGTCATCAAGAGGCACAGCTCCCCCGTGTATCCGTTTCAGCAAACCTTTCTTTTCTAAATGGACAAGGTCGATGCGAATCGTCTTTTCACTTACCTGGAGTTCCCTGCTTAAATCTGACACTTTGACCGCTTTATTCTTTTCTAACCATTCTAGAATTTTTTCGTGACGTTCGACAGATAGCATCCTATTCCTCCACTTTCGCTCGAATTCTTCCTTTCTATTATCGAACTAAAACGAACATTTGTAAACATAAAAGTTATTGTTTCCATTTTTCTGACGCAAGCTTGGCATCATTCTTTTTAGGAGTTAACCCCCTTAATGTAAAAAAGCTACACTTCATAAGAAGTACAGCTTTTCACTTTCCATATTATTGCTCTGACATTCGTTTCGTTAACGCCTTATAGCCATTTCTCGTTAAATTGAATTCGAAATCTACGTAACCGGCTTCCACTAAGTTGTTGACGATTTCTTCTCCTAACTGCGATTCTATCTTTTTCAATTCTTCATTAATAGCTGATATGTCTCCAGACATGATCAATTCTGAGTCAAGATGTTGCACGAGCTCTTTCATCGGGTCCACTTTAATAAAATATTTTTTCGTATCTAGAACCGCTTGTTGAATTCGATTTTTCGCGGAAATAAGATCTTTCATCAAGGTCGACATTTCCGAATCTTTTTCCTTCATTTTTGACCGATATTGATTTTTCTCTGCCTCATCTAGTTGAGCCTTCGTTAGCAACTCTTCGAAGAGCTGAGTTCGGTCCAAGTCCACTTGTTCGAGACGTTGGCTAATCTCTTTTTCGTAGATAATCGTTGGTTGTTCTTCACCGGCCTCGTCCGTCTCAACCTCCCCAACTGATTGTTCAACCTCCTTATCACTCTTGCTCTTAGCTACATTCATTTGAATCGAAACAGTGAGGACTCCAAGCCATACGAGAACAAGGACGCGAAACACTATATCGAACCGAACGGCAAATGTTAACATAACAGCGGCCACCACAAACATTCCTACAAGCACGCTCCAATCACCGAGCCTCTCAGGTTTTGTTAGTCGCTGAATGAACGATTTTGATCCTTTCATTTGAACTGTACTCCTTTTGTATGGACTATACTTTTAATACTATTGTTAAACGTTATTATTCTATCATATTTTTCGTATAAGGGTCTTTCTGTTTTTTTCTGGTTGTACAACCATCAAATGATGAATACATATGGGAATAGAAGAAGGACAGGTTTGGTGGTGATTTAATCGTGGCCATTTTTATGAGTTATGTTTTATTAGGTTTATCGTTAGCTGCTCCAATCGGACCCGTGAATGCTACTCAGCTAGATAGGGGAATTAAAAACGGTTTTTTTCACGCCTGGCTTGTTGGATTAGGAGCCATAACGGCTGATGTGATCTACATGCTCCTCGTATTTTTCGGCCTTGTGCACTTTTTGCAACTCCCGTTTATGCAAACTTTTCTTTGGCTTTTTGGCTTTTTTGTACTAGTCTATACAGGGATCGAAACGATCAGCTCAGTAAATCATTTAAAGGAAGCAACGAATATGAGGACAAGTGAAACGTGCCGAAAATCATTTATATATGGCTTTCTCATGTCCATTTCAAACCCATTAACGATTTTGTTCTGGCTCGGTATTTTTGGCTCTGTTTTAGCCAAAACGGCTTCCGTATACGGACCTGCACAGCTAATTTTTTATAGCAGTGCGATTTTAATTGGTTTGCTGCTGTGGGATGTAGCGATGGCAGGAATCGCGAGCGGGGCAAGGCATATGCTTACACCTGCCCGCCTCAAAATCGTTTCTATCCTATCTGGTCTTACTCTGATTGGGTTTGGTGTCTATTTCGGCCTTCAAGCCTGCCGGGTATTGTTCGGTTGATCATCATTCAGAATTTGGTTTTAACTTCACAAATATGGAAGAGCGTTTTTTTCATCGCCCTCCTCTTGCTTCCAGCGCTTTTTCATTATGAGGGTCACAATTCCGATTACAACTAAAAACCCAAGACTAAACAAAAAACCCGACCTACTTGTTCGGTGAAACAACGTCCCGATTACAGCTAACAAAATGAACAAGGTGCCAATCCAACGCTTCGTTAAACTGTATTGAATTAATTTCCCTGACGAGGCGATGATAAATAGCCAGTTATATAAGAGCATGAGTCCCGCTGCCGTCGTAAAATATTCGTAAATTCGACCGGGGATAAGCAACGACAACACGACGGATAACGCCATCCCGATCGCCGTTAGTCCGATGGCTGGGAGAGCTATTTTATTTTTTACTTTTTTGGCAAACAGATTAGGGGCATCTTTATCTGCGGCCAATGTCACTAAAATACTCGTCACAGCAAATAAAGAGGCTACCATAGTAGAAAAGCCAGCAATAATCAAGACGCCATTAAACAAATGGGACACGATCGGTAAACCGTATGGCTTCAATGCAGTAATAAATGGACTTGTCTCCGTATTAAAGCGATTGAGGGGGACGAGAATGAGGGCCAGTCCAACAGAAACGACGTATAGAAACGTAAGCAACAGCAGCATGGCACGCCCTGATTTTGCTGCATCCCCTTTTTCCTCCAAACGATTGGCAAGCAACCCCATAATTTCAATCCCGCCAAAGGCATAAAAACCGAAAATGAGGGCTGGCCAGAGTCCAAGAAACCCTTCAGGAAATAAACCGTTCCAAGTCCTCGGTATACCTGCACCTTCAGGGCCAGCGCGAAAAACCCCAAACAAAGCTAAAATGGCCAGAGCAATAAACATGACGATTGCCGCTACCTTCATAACTGCAAACAGATTTTCGATTCTGTCAAACCCTTTCGAGCCAGTCAAAATGACGATGATGCCAAGAACGGCGAAGCCACTGGCGAAAATCCACAGCGGAACATCTGGAAACCAGAAACGAGAAAAAATCGACAGAGCCGTTAGCTGACTCCCCATAATTAACATTTCTGAGGCCCAATACACCCATCCACTCGTAAACCCAGCCCATCGGCCGTAGGCTTTTTTAGCATAAGAACGAAACGATCCTTTCTCAGGGTCAGCAGACGTCATTTGTGCCAATGCATCAAAAACAATATATGTACCGATTCCTGCTAAAATAAATGCGAGCAATACAGACGGGCCGGCCATCTGGATCGCAATGCTCGAACCAAGAAAAAAGCCTGTTCCAATGATACAGCCGACCCCAAGGAGAGAGAGTTCCCACCACTTTAGCATTTTTTCAGATTCAGCCTGACTCGCCTTCATTTGGGCTCCCCTCCTTATTTTCCAGATTCGCTATCGATGTCAAGCTGAAGAGTTTCTCCACCAACCGAAATGGACGTATACAAATCACAATCGTTGAATGTCGCTTGCAACCCTTGAATATACGGCTTCACCACATCGTGAAAATCCCCTTTTGCTCCCACTTCTTGCAGATGACCGTAAACATAAAGGTTGGTGTCGAACTGAAGATAAGCTAAATAACCAATCGCTTCTTCTTTATCGGTGATCACATTCAGCACTTGCGCATCCGCTTTTATCATCTCTGGTGCCAAAAACAATTGCACAGCCATCTCCCTTTCTGAGATGTTATTTTCATTCTCCTGTTTAGCATGGTTGGACGTTGCAAAAATCATTCATGACCCGATCAAGAAAACTTGACAAGTGGCAGAAAGGATTAGCTGTACTTCTCTTAAAACTTCCCATTAGTACGTGGACTTGTGTATTCGTATGATGAGGCTAGCTCAAGGGATGGAAGCCAACGCTAATAAGCACTTTCATTTATTTGGCGAAAATTGATTGAAAAATACAGTGCAGCCTGGTCGATGGCTCCATGAATCAACAAAAAAAGGTTCGGAGCATTTTATTTTGATGGTCCGAACCTTTTATATTACATTTGGCTAGTTTTTGTCCCAATCTCAATCAAAATTAGTCAGCGACTCCCAAGGCAATCTTGGCATAGCGTGACATTTTGTCTTTTGTCCATGGTGGATTCCACACGATGTTTACATCTACGTCTCCAATTTCCTTTAGTTCTTGTAATTCTGAGAGGGTTTGCTTTACTTGATCGTGAATGACTCCTGCTAACGGACACCCCATGGAAGTTAATGTCATTACAACGGTCACATTCCACTCGGCATCTACAAGTATGTCATACACGAGACCGAGATTGACGATATCAATTCCAAGTTCAGGATCGATCACATTTTCCAATTGGGCCATGACCCGATCCTTCGTTTCTTGTATTTCTTGCTCTGTTCCCATGACAATCACCTCTCACTTTATTCTTTTCTCGATTTCCCCTCTTCCTGTCATATTATGCTTCTAAAAACTGTTCGTTAAACCATTCCTTCGCTCGCTCCACCTCTTCGCGAGTTAACTGATGGCCCCCGTCAATCCATTGCTCGTAAACATTTGCACCTGCATTCGTCAAGGTGTTGATGAGCTCCTTCGTTTCTGTTTGTGGAATAAGTGGGTCATATTTTCCAGCACCGATAAAAATCGGCATTTGCTGAAGGTCCGGTACTGTCCTGTTCCGTAATGGCACCATGGCTTTAAACAAAATGGCTCCCATCAAAGGTTGCTCGTAATGATACAGCAGGCTAACTGCGATGTTCGCACCATTAGAATAGCCGATGGCAACAAGCCGGTTACGATTAATTGCATGCTCTCTTACAGCATCATCTAAAAACTCGTGAAGCTCCTTAGTGCGGATAACTAAATCCTCTTCGTCAAATACCCCTTCCGCGATACGGCGAAAGAAACGAGGCATCCCATTTTCAAGTACGTTGCCTCTTACACCCAAAATGGAGGAGCCTGGACTTATCATTTCCGCAAGTGGGACTAAGTCATGTTCATTTCCTCCGGTCCCGTGTAATAGTAAAAGGGTCGGGGCATTTGGATCTGCCCCTTTTCGAAAAATATGCTTCATCCCGTCTCTCCTCCTTTTAAGATTGCGCTGTATCAAGTGGCTTTAAGTTTTTTTCAATCGTCTCACGCTGAGGCTCTAAATATGGCGGCAAGGCTAAGCTTTCACCTAATGTTTCGAATGGTTCATCCCCTTCAAACCCTGGGCCGTCCGTGGCAAGCTCAAATAAAATGCCATTTGGCTCTCTGAAATAAAGGGAACGGAAATAATAACGTTCGACAAATCCTGAGTTTGGCAACCCGATGTTCGTAATGTAATCTACCCATTTCTCTAACTCTTCCTTAGATTCAACCCGAAATGCTACGTGATGGACGCTCCCTCTTCCTGGTCGTTCTCGACCAATATCTTTACGGGTTTCTAGGTGTACCTCAGCTCCAGTTCCACCTTCTCCAGTTTCAAACACTTTTACATCAGGTTGACCTTCCACTAGAGACGGGTAGCTCCCTTTTTCACGATATCCCATCACATCAATTAAAATTTTCTCTGTCAGCTCAGGTCTTGAAACCGTTAGTGTAACCGGCCCAAGACCACGAATCGCATATGCTTCTGGGACAGGGCTCTCCTTCCATGGAATACCACTCGCAACGCCTTCGTTGTTTTCATCAGACACAAGCTCCAAGCGCTGACCTTCAAAATCACGGAACGCTAATGTAGCACGTCCAGTATGGTGTGAGACGCCATCATGTTCGATGCCAAACTCGTCAAATCGCTTGAGCCAATACTGAAGTGCCTCATCGCTCGGCACTCGCAGCGACGTTTTCGTAATACTGTTCGTCCCTTGGTAAGTTTGCCCAGCATGTGGAATTTCGAAAAAGGTCAGATCAGTACCTGGGTTTCCCCGTTCATCGGCATAAAACAAATGGTACACTGACGTATCATCCTGGTTAACGGTTTTCTTAACGAGCCGCATACCTAACGTCTTTGTATAAAACGTATAGTTTTCTTTAGCTTTTGCCGTAATAGCAGAAACATGGTGTTGCCCTTTAAGTGGTTTTAATTGCATGTGTGTCACTCCTCATAAGTTTAAAATTAAACTGACCGCGATAAAATTACGATAAACCGTTGTTTGATTTTTGCAGCTTTTTCAACAATCGTAACAGCTCTAGTTGTTCCTCATTCGTTAAGCTATCAAATTGAGCCGCTTGAAATCGTTGTTGCTCCGGGAGAACATCCGCTAGCAAGCTCTCCCCTTTCTCCGTTAACGTAATCAGTTTTGTACGCCATTCTTGCTCTCTTTTGACAAGGCCGAGCTTTTCTAGTTTTCCAAGAGCGTGAGTCATATTACCCTTTGTTACGAGCAGACGTTCTGCTAGCTCTTGCTGGGATAATGGCTGGTGCGTTCCAATTTGAACAAGAAGGTCAAATTGGGAGATTGAAAGCCCCCACTTTTTTAAATGTTGGTTGGATCGCTTATTGCTCTGTAAGAGCTTGTTCAAAAAGCACCTTTTTAATCAAATCATAACTAGAAAATCAGTTGACTACACTTCCATTAATGGTAATGAAAGTAAAATAATTTCAGACAAAAAAATGTACCTTCGCCCCACTCAAAATCGCACCTAAAAAAGGGTAGACTTCTCCCTTGGACCATAGACAATTTTTTGAAAAAGGTTTGATTGGGGTTAAATTAGCTAGCTATCGGCAAGGAAAGCTGTTCCACTTGGATTTCCTGTAATTTCCTTATAGCTTCAACATGATTTCCAGGTAAGACCGTATCTCGTATGTGTTTGATCATCCGTTGAATGAGTCGAAACAAATCTCTCATGATGAAGAAAGATTGGACTCTCTTGGTGGTCTTTACTGGCACCTTTTTATGTCGCATCACAGAATCGAGCTGATTCGATTCATGTGCAAAAGATAGCTCCACTTGCTTACGAAAGTTTAACATCCGTTCTTGAAGCTCTGACCCTTGTGGAACTGGACCATAGAAGAATGGGTTTTCTTCAAAGGTGAAACCGAATTGCTTATTACAAGTAGCCTGTAATGGACAGGACATACATTTGGTTTCGTCACCATGAAACCAAGACGTATAGGTTTCCTTCTCAAATCCATCCCATAGGAGTTCATGGCCAGCTTCACATTCAGGCTTTCCTTCTGATGAACAAGTTTCAGGGATGACCGTATTCTTTTTGAAATCTGTTACGACGGCCACATCATGTTTATGTAAAGATTCTATCTGGTGTTCGGCACTGAAATAGCCTAAATCTGCCACAAGATACTCTACCTTCAAATCACCGATTTCTTTTAGTTTTTCAACCAACGGAAGAAGAACATCGACATCGTGAGTATCTGGTGGAAGAATAATAGACAAGAGAACAACAGGACCCGAGGGTGCGGGGCAAACAATCGAATGTTTTCGATAGCCAATAAAAAATTTATTCTGATTGGCTTTATTCCGCTGAACGCCTACTTTGGCATCGGGATCCGAATACGTTTTGTCGCATTCACATGTCTCTTTATCTTCACAAGCACAACGTTTCTTTTTATAGCCATTCACGTGAGCAAAGACGGGTCTAGAATCAATTCCCGCAAGAGTTGGTTCTAAAAAACCATCCAGTTTCAGGGCCTGACCAATGAAATCGAATAAGATTTTATAAAAGTGCTCGGGTGTCAGAGTATGACGAAAATGAGTCAAGCTCGAATGAACAGGAACATCCTTTATGTTTGGAGTGCCGATGAAGTTGCGCCATGCCTGATTCTTAGGGTCCTTCAGCTGTCTGCAGAGCTCTCTAAAAGACGTGATCTCAGGCCGTGTAAAGTACAAATAATGCATACGAAAATACGTCCTAGCATCAATAGGCGGGCGACCACCGCCTTTATATAATGGTTTCATTTTTTCCAAGACAATAGAATCATCAACATGATCAATATAATCTATCAATTCCACATCGAAACCGAGTGTGTTATAGTAGTGGTAAGGAAGCAGTTCTAGCTGCATATCCATGAAAATGCACCTCGCAAATTGGTATTTTTGGTTGATTCGTTACTTCCATTTTACCATTTTTCGCTAAGGTGCATTTTTATTTTTTTTCGGATTTTATGGCTTTTTGAACAAGCTCT
>NZ_SNUY01000041.1:26785-36723 GCF_004376175.1 Halalkalibacterium halodurans
GCAGTTCTAGCTGCATATCCATGAAAATGCACCTCGCAAATTGGTATTTTTGGTTGATTCGTTACTTCCATTTTACCATTTTTCGCTAAGGTGCATTTTTATTTTTTTTCGGATTTTATGGCTTTTTGAACAAGCTCTGTAAATAAAATCGCGCCAGTCGAAACCAGAGTAAAATGCCTAGACGTTCATTTCTTCGTTCGTTCACCGACTAGCCACCTCCGTTCTTTCCACATCAGTTTAGCATTAAACTTAACATCTGTAAATTATTTTGCTCCCTTTCCTAAGACTCAGAAACTACAGTGTTACGCTCGTTTTTTTCGATGGCTTTTTTCTGTCACCTTTATGCATGTCGCTTGTTGCAAACAACACACCCGTTAATGTTAAAATACCACCAACGACCGAAACATATCCTGGAATTTCGTGTAGCCATAGCCAAGATAGAACCATGGCGAGAACAGGGGTGATGTACAAAATAATCGTTGCTTCAGATGCTCCCGCCTTCATCGTTACATACGCAATGGCAAAGTAGGGAACGACAGTAGGAAATAAGCCCAGATATACGACAACCATCGTATGAGATATGTCGGCTGTTTGTATGCTCATCCAAAGACCTGGAGCAAAAAACAACATCCATAAAATACCAGATATTATCGTATACAACGTAAAAGGCAAAAATCCGTATTTCATCAAATACTAAGGTTTTACACGTTCATTAGAAATGGAAAATCGATGCAACGGAGATAACGAAATCACGGACATCCCTTCCATTGATAGGAACTATCGGGAATTCACCTACAGTTTTCCCATCCTTACTTAAAAGCGATCCCCAGTTATGAAGGGGACCGCTTTTAAGTAAGCTCTTCTACTCATCAAGTAAGGCTTCCTTTGCTAACATGGCGATCGTCATATCCTCGCTCGGAGGATTGTGCAAGCCAGCGCGCATATCACGATAGTACCGTTGCAAATCATGATCCATATGCAAACTGTGAGCACCAACAATACGCATCGCTATATCCACGACGCTCAGTCCGTTATTGATAACCGTTACTTTTGCCATCGCTAGCTCCCTTTTCATTTCCTCTCGCTCCAAGTCAGAGCTTTCATCCCACTGTCTAGCAACCGAATGAAGAATGGTGCGACTTTGCATAAGAAGCATCGCCATTTCTCCGATTTTTTGCTGTACATGGGGTAACGTTGAAATCGTTCCGTCTAGTGTATTTGGTGAATACTGCTTCGCAAAGCGAATCGCCTCATCATAAGCCGCCTGACTAATGCCAAGATAGCATGCCGGAATATGAAGAAGCCAACCTGCTGCTTTTTTCATTCCAGGCTCTATTCGTTCCATAAGCGCTTCTAACGGTAAACGAACATGATCAAGGACAAGGTCGTGACTTGATGTAGCCCGCATGCCAACCATGTTCCACGTCTCATCAATCGTGACACCTCTCGCGTTCATCGGGACTAAAAATTGCCCCACTTCATTTTCACCTGCAATGGTGGCCGTCACCAACGCGTAATCCAACGCTGGTGCCATACTCGTAAACGTCTTTCTCCCTTGGATAACCCACTCTTCTCCACTTTTTGTCGCTGTCGTCGTGGGCTTCCCGCCGCGGGCTGGACTGCCTGTCGCTTTTTCTGTCGCCGCTGAATTCAATAGAATTTGCTTGTTTTGGATTTGCTCACAAATCAAGCGGTACTCCGGCTTTTTCCACTGTGCAGTAGCCCTCCATTGAAAGATTTGACCGACGTGCCAGCCAATCGACAAAGCTGTTGCACCATCAAAACGGGCAATCGTTTCTTGATGTTTCATCATTTCAAGCAGTGTTATTTCTAGGCCACCGAAAGTCCTCGGCAACGCTAAGCTAGGATAGCCAATCTTTTTCAACGCTTCAATATGAGCAAACGGGAACGTGCTTTCCTGATCATGAATTCGCGCCCCCTCTTGAAACGCTGAGGCCACTTTTTTCGTTACCGTAAGTCGCTGCGCTTCCGTCTCACATGTCAAAAGGTCCATCGTCTTTCCTCCTTCAGTTCCTTCTTCTACTGTAGCAAATCTAGTCACTTCCATCGAATGTTTTGATTGGTTTTCTAACAATATCTCCAAAAATTTCTTTTTAAAAATCCTTGACAACTTTGAATTCCTTCGTTAAATTAATAGTCAAAGATAGTCAAAGTCAAATTTCGTATTTTAAAAAGGTCAAAGTTAATCAAAGTCAAAAAAATAAATGAGGAGGTATGTATGATGAAATGTCAACAATGTCAAACCAATGAAGCGACTGTCACTTTGCACGTAAAGATTAATCAATCCAGTCAACAACTTCATGTTTGTTCAAGCTGCTATCAACAGATCGAGCAGCCATTTGGTTTTTCCGACTTTTCTTCATTTGACGACATGTTTAAGCAATGGATCGGTTCTACTTCTTCTTCTATGAATGGAAGCGATCAACCTGTAAGCTCTATCGCAATGAAATCAAAAACAAATCATAGCGGAGGTGGTTTTTTAGATCAGCATGGTCGAAATGTAACGGCAGAAGCAAAAGCAGGACAAATCGACCCTGTTATTGGACGTGACCAAGAGGTTGAACGGCTGATCCAAATTTTATGCCGCCGTACGAAAAATAACCCTGTGCTGATTGGAGAAGCTGGTGTCGGGAAAACGGCGATTGTCGAAGGCTTTGCTCGACGAATCGCCGAAGGCAACGTTCCGGCGAAAATGAAAAACAAGGAAGTGTACGAACTTGAGCTATCCTCTCTCGTGGCAGGAACGAGCTATCGCGGCCAATTTGAAGAAAAGATGGAGCAACTCGTCCGTGAACTAGAAGCGCGGGACGACGTCATCCTCTTTATCGATGAAATCCATATGGTCGTAGGTGCAGGTGCTACGTCTGAAGGCTCAATGGATGCCGGAAATATCCTGAAACCCGCCCTTGCTAGAGGCCAATTGCAGATCATTGGTGCAACTACTTTAAACGAATACCGTAAAATTGAAAAAGATCCGGCCCTTGAACGTCGCTTTCAACCAATCACAGTTAAGGAGCCGACACTTGAAGCAGCTGTTGAGATTTTAAAAGGGGTGCGCCCCATCTATGAAGCTTATCATCACGTAAGCTACCCTGATGATGTACTTGAAGCGTGCGTTCGCTTATCCGATCGATACATTCAAGATCGTTTCTTGCCAGATAAAGCGATTGATTTAATGGATGAGATTGGCTCAGCGCTCACTCTTACATCTGGTCCTACGACCCTTGATGAACTAAAGGAACGCCTTGCTGAAATCACAAAAGAAAAACAACAGGCGACGGCACAAGAAGATTATGAACGTGCAGCCAAACTCCGTGATGAGGAAAATTTGTTGCACAAGCAAATGAATGAAAACCGTGCGGAAAAAACTGAAGTTACTGTTGCAGACATTCAAGGGCTCATTGAAAAACGGACAGGCATTCCTGTTCGCAAGCTGCAAAAAGCAGAGCAAACGAAAATGAAAGATTTGCACAACCGTCTCGCTAGACAAGTGGTTGGTCAGGCAGAAGCGGTTGAAAAAGTAGCAAAAGCGATCAAACGGAGCCGTGCTGGATTGAAGCCGAAAAATCGCCCGATTAGCTTTATGTTTGTAGGACCAACAGGTGTTGGTAAAACGGAACTGACGAAAACACTAGCCCAAGAATTGTTTGGCTCAAAAGAAGCGATGATCCGCCTCGATATGAGTGAGTTTATGGAAAAACACTCTGTCTCTAAACTAATTGGATCACCTCCAGGTTATGTCGGACATGACGAAGGCGGCCAATTAACAGAGCAAGTTCGCCGTAAGCCTTACAGCATCATTTTGCTTGATGAAATTGAAAAAGCGCACCCTGATGTTCAGCATATGTTCTTGCAAATCCTTGAGGACGGACGTCTCACTGACAGTCAAGGCCGAGCCGTCTCCTTTCAAGATACGGTGATCATTATGACGTCCAACGCAGGTGTTGGTGTCAAAAAAATAACCGTCGGCTTTGAGAAGAATGTGGAAACACAAAATAAAGCCGGAATTCTTGAACAAATCAACCAATACTTTAAACCTGAATTCTTAAACCGTCTTGATGCGATTATTGAGTTTAACCATCTCACAGAGCAAGATCTTATGCGAATTGTTGACTTGATGCTACAAGACTTAGGAGACCGTCTAGCTGAACAAGATATATCCCTTACTGTCTCTGAGAAAGCAAAAGCACAACTCGTTAAAATTGGCTCTGACCGTGCATTTGGCGCGAGACCGTTGCGCCGGGCAATTCAAGACCATGTCGAGGACAGCATAACCGAAAAGCTGATCGATGAAGAAAGCATCAACGCCATTCATGTCGATTATGATGTCGTTCAACAATCGTTCACTTTCGCGTAAAACCCGCGTCATTTAGCGCGGGCTTTCTTTTTGTGTTAAGAAGGCATAAAAAATTTTCGTTTTAACTTATACGGTCCTACTGTCGCCCCTAGGCTCTTACAATCGCAGATTTCTTTAGTTGATTAAACAGATGCCCGCCATCCATGGTACAATAGAAAAAAGATTTGAACTTTAACAAAGAGGAGTTTTTCAAGTGCACTCACCTGTTCTATTGTTAATCGATGGCTTTAATTTGCTGAGCCGCGGTTATTTCGCTACATCCTATGGAAAAGACGAAGCCCAGTTACCTCGCAATGAAGCTGGCTACTACATTAACGCATTGCGGGTGTTTTTCCCAAAACTTTTTCAGCTCATTCGTGAGCACAACGTGACCCATGTGGCTGTCGCATGGGATGTGAAGCGGGAAGATAGCCATAGAAGACAAGCATTCGCTTTTTATAAAGCCTCTCGCGGAGAACTGCCAGAAGCTTTAATTGAACAATATGAAACGGCTACCTCACTGTTAGAGGAGATCGGCGTCGCTCAAGTGACGATTCCACCATACGAAGCAGACGATACGATCGGTGCTTTCGCCTGCCGTTGGGCCAAGGAAGAGAAAGGCCATTGCTTCATTTACAGCAATGATCGTGATTTATTACAACTGCTCTCTAAATCCACATCACAGATCATTTCCAGTAAAGGCAAGGACCTGATCTACACAGAAGAGAATTTTAGGAACGACTACAACATTAGTCCTGCACAATGGGTCGATGTCAAAGCATTACTTGGTGATAAAAGTGACAACATCCCTGGGTGCCCCGGTGTCGGAGAAAAATCGGCCCTTCCTTTAATCCAGCAATACGGAACCATTGAAACACTATATGAACAAATAGAAGATCTAGATCCAAAGTACAAACGATATCACAAAAAACTAGTCGCTGGTGAGGAAAGTGTGATCATAAGCAAGGAACTTGCCACGATTACGACTAAGATTGAGGGTATTTCCTCTTTTTCTTTAAACAGCCTTGTACTAACAACACCTGCCGATTTGATCATAGACACCCTCGCTCGTTGTGGGATTCGCGTGAAGCTTGCCCCGGTGCAAACAGAGCTAAAACTAGGATAGACTTCCATGAAACATCCCGATGATATTACACGTTGTCGGGATATTACCGGTTAGAGCAGCTGCCATCGATTCAAACGATCATGTTTAGATTATCTAAGATGTCCAGTGATGCCTTTTATCATTGACAAAAGAGAAACCTCTAAGGAAGGTGCAGCACCGTCGCCAGCGGTCGTAAAAGTAAATAATCTCTCCCTTGCTCTAGCAAATTTCAAACATTAGCATCTTGGGCCCTTCGTCTCATCCAGCGGCTAGGTCAGCAGCTGCCCAAACAGCTGAATAGTCGTCTAATGGAAATATGCGAACTTGTATGCTACTAGAGACTTCTGAACAACCCATCATAGCCAAAACAAGGAGAGGAAACGATGGACTATCAACTTAACTGTGTCAAAAACTATTTGTCTCTCTTGCAATTACCAATCAACCAACCGTCATATGATTATTTAGCACGTATATGCCAAGCTCATTTAAGTACGTTCCCGTTTGAAAATATAAGCAAGCTTCTATTCTTTAGGAATCGACAAATAGGCATCCCCACAATGGAGCAATTTCTTTCACACTATAAAAGCTACCATTATGGAGGAACATGTTATACTTTGAACGCAAATCTCTTTCGCCTATTACAAGCACTGGGCTTTGATACCTATCCGGTGATGCTTGGTGGAGAACACCTAGGAATCATTGTCCAAATGGACGACGAGCCATTTTATGTAGACTGCGGTGCCACTGCCCCTTTGTTTAGTCCTGTACGTTTGGAGGGGCATGCTACAACCTCGACCCGGTTTGGCCGTGATGAAGTGCTTCTCCAACCGGATGACACCCCCCCATTCAATTATAAATATATTCGCATAATTGATGGGAAACAAAGCGGCAACACGTGGTACTTTCATTCTCATGATAAAAAAACTATTAATGATTTTTTACCTGCTCTTGAACGTTCATATCAACTCGGCACCACATTTATGTCGATCTTAAGATGTCACCTCTATCAGCCAGATCAAAAGCGTAGTGTATCGCTCGTTAATTCGCGCCTGACCGTTCAATATGATAACGGTGAAACAGTCGTTACTATGCTAGAGTCTGAACAAGAGATCGAAGAGGTGTTGTTCGATGAGTTCAAGCTATCGAGATTACCAGTCCGAAAGGCGATCGCTGTATTAAAGCAATTGTCTGTCGACCTATTTACAGAATCATGACAGGGTGACGGGAGATGCCGAACATGCAAAAAACAGGTAAAAATGGCTTTTACCTGTTTTCGTGTACCGTTACATCCACTTCTATTGTTTCAACGCTTACGATTCTTCATCCTCTAGTGTAATTACTTCACCATCAACCGTTTTGAATGTTCGCTCATAATTGCGGTGGTTGATGACGGTTCTTGAATGGGGATACGTTTCTTCCTCACCTGGAATCGGGTAATCTAGAAATTCAGCAACTACGCTATTCGTGTGAATGGCAAGTACCTTCATTTTATGTCCCTTAAAAAGGATGACTTCTCTCTCTTGTGCAATCGCCAATGGATCAATCGCTTGCTTTTCTTCTGCCATGACAAGGTCCTCCTCTGTACCAATAAAAAACCACTAGATACTTCAATACCCTTTTCTATTGGTAAAACATTATTTGGAACGAATCTTTACTATCGTATCATAATTCGACAAAAGTGTCTCGATTCCTCCCTTGAATTCTTTCTGAAAACTCTCCATATGTATCAAGTATATTTAACCCTTCTCAAAAAGAGAAAACGTTTCATTAGGCCTAAAAACAGGCGACTTTTTGCCTTCCAATCGTCACAATATTTGTCGAAGGAGCGGGGAATTATATGCTAAAAATACTGAATATTCTGTTTTGTATTGTCAATTTAATTAATCCTTGATATACTGTGGTTCAATCCAAATTTGGAGGTGTTTTCCATGGGACGAGTTCGACTGATTCCCTACGAAGTGACATCCATTCAAGATGACACAAAAAAGATCCCTCCAGGCATTGAGATGATTGAAGCTCCAGATCTTTGGCAGCAAGGGTACAAAGGAAAAGGAATTGTCGTTGCTGTTTTGGACACTGGTTGTGATGTGGAGCATTATGAACTACGTGACCGAATCATAGGCAAACACAATGTGACCTCAGATGACGGTAATGATCCCGAAATTGTTTCCGATCAAAATGGACATGGAACCCATGTGTGCGGTACCATTGCAGCGACGGAAAACGACCGTGGCGTGATCGGAGTGGCTCCTGAGTGTCAGTTGCTCGTCGTCAAAGTTTTATCGAATCGAGGCTTCGGAACGACCGAATGGGTTGTAGAAGGAATTCGCCATGCGATCAATTGGGAAGGTCCAAATGGTGAGAAAGTTCAGGTTCTATCCATGTCACTCGGTGGTAAGGAGAATGATCCTCGCCTCCATGATGCGATTAAAGAAGCCGTCGCTTCCGGGCGCTTAGTCGTTTGCGCCGCAGGAAACGACGGAGATGGTAATGAGGAAACAGATGAGTTTGCCTATCCTGGCGCGTATCCTGAAGTCGTTCAAGTTGGCTCTGTTTCATTATCAGGAGAGATTTCTCGTTTCAGTAACTCCAACTGCAAAATCGATTTAGTTGCTCCGGGAGAGAGGATTTTATCTACTTATCCTGGTGACAAATTCGCCACACTGACTGGCACCTCGATGGCTACTCCTCATGTGACAGGCGCTGCTGCTTTACTAATTGAAAAATTTGAACGAGAATTTGAGCGAAAAATCACAGAGCCTGAGCTTTTTGCTCAATTAATCAAACGAACCGCTTCCTTATCGTACAGCCGAAAACTGCAAGGAAACGGGTTATTGAAGCTAACTTCTGGCGGCTCGCGTATAAGTGAAACAGAAGATCGTATAGAAACAGCGTAATTTTTCATAGAAGAAAGCAGCCTTTTATGGGCTGCTTTTTAATTGATTAGCACTTTCCCCAAGATGCGCCGATGATGATGAGAAGGATAAACAACACTACGATTAGCGCAAAACCTTTTCCTGGGCAGTGGCCAACACCTGCAACTGGACCATAACCGTATCCACAATCAAATCCAGCACCTGCTACAGGACCGTAACCATATCCATACATACGTAAATTCCCCTTTCTTTCCATAGTTTCATTAGGCTAGCAACAAAAAGCTGAACCTACAATAACAAGTAAAATGAACAACACGACAATCAGCGCGAAACCTCCGCCATGGAATCCTGCACTCAAGACGTTCACCTCCTTACCCTTCTCATTGATACACTATGTCAGTGATTTTAGGTTTGATTGGGTTCTTGAATAAATAATCTATTATGATCCTTTGAAAAAGGGAGAGAAAGGCTTATATCTTGGGCTCTAACTAAAAAAGATGGGTCATCGCCCATCTTTTCCTCTTTTTTATTCGCGAAAATCTCCGTCATGAATAATGTCTAGATCGACGGTTATGCTCATCAAAAGGCTGTCCATTATTTAATGCTCATTTAAAAGTGGTAAAATATCTGAAATGGGAACAGCGAGGCCCCTCGTACTCCCCTCAT
Source organism: Halalkalibacterium halodurans (assembly GCF_004376175.1). GTDB lineage: Bacteria > Bacillota > Bacilli > Bacillales > Bacillaceae_D > Halalkalibacterium > Halalkalibacterium halodurans. The sequence continues at coordinate 35,790 of NZ_SNUY01000041.1, forward strand.
CCATTCTGGAGCTCGCAGTTGGTCTGGCATATACGACCCCAACGACCTCTCCCTGCTCATTGATCACAGGGCTACCGCTGTGTCCGGGATAGATTGGATTTGTGATTTGCAATACGTTGTGCTCCCGTGTTTGTTCTAGTACCACACCTTCGTTCACAATTTGACTTTGAGACAATGGGTTCCCAATGACATAGATGGTGTCATCAACAGCCGCATCTTCTTTACTTAATGGTAAATGAGGAACAGAGGCGGCCTCAATTTGAAGCAATGCAACATCAAGAGCAGGATCAGTCCAAATAACCTCACCTTCGTATAATTCGCCACTTGGAAACGCCACAATAATCGAAGGCAGCTCATCAATAACATGATCATTTGTTAAAATGAGCCCGTCACCCGAAATGGCAAACCCGGTACCTCTCGATTGATGCCCATGAATCGTAACAACCGCTTCACTCATTTCTTGTATCTCTTCTCGTTCCATTAACTCCTCGGTTGATTGCCATAGGTTCCATAAATCAGCGTTCACATAATTCAATAACAACCCAAAGGCATTTAAAATAAGAAAGCCTGCAATGAGTAAAGCGATCCATTTTTTCAGTTTTCTTGATCGTTGCTTACGCTGAATCTCTTCTTCATCTGGAGGTTCTTCACGAAAAAAATCTTCTATGCTAGGTTCTTCTACTTCTTCGTCTAGCTCTTCCGATGGTTCTTTTTCATTTTGCCTCATTCATCAACTCTCCTGTATAAGACTTCTATGTATTAAGGATATCATATTTTAAATGGTTTTTTCGATTGCCAACGTAACCAGGATTGTGTCAACCTTTTGTGGGAGGAATATTTTCCATTCTCATAGGTGTAAGCGAATTCAGAATGTTAGGGTTCTCCTCTGTTAAGAATCTTAGGGCTTTTAAAAGCCTTTCAAGTCTTTCAGTGC
>NZ_SNUY01000042.1:0-4081 GCF_004376175.1 Halalkalibacterium halodurans
TTTCTGGAATTGGGTGTTTGGTAACCTCAATTATCTACAGAAATCAGGGAGTGGCAATTTTTTTGCTTATAAAGCCCTCTAATATAGGATTTAATAGCCTATTTTTATATAAAGTTTTGACAATACGTTTTCAGGTGGGGGGGGAAAGGTATGACAAAGCGGATCGTTTTAGTAACAGGAGCGGCACAAGGGATTGGTACTGAGATCGCGGCAGCGTTTGCAGCGGCTGGAGATCGGGTCATTCTTGCAGATGTCAATGTTGATAGAGGGCATGAGGCGGCTGAACGAATCACGCAAAATGGAGAGGCGCGATTTATACATTGCGACGTAAAAAACATTAGTGAGATTAACCATTTGTTCGCTCAAATCAGAGGCGAGGAAGGTAGTCTTGATGTCCTCATAAACAATGCTGGGATTTCCATCTGGAAAAACCTCTTTGACGTCACAGAGGAAGCATGGGATGAAGTGATTCACACGAACGTAAGGAGTGTATTTTTCTGTTCTCAACAGGCAGCACGGCTCATGAAAAAAGGTGGAGGTGGAGCGATTATTAATATTGCCTCCACTCGCGCGTTCATGTCTGAGCCTGATTCCGAGATGTACGCTGCAGCGAAAGGAGGAGTCATTGCTTTAACCCACGCTTTGGCCGCCTCTCTTCAGCCTTATAATATACGTGTAAACTCCATTAGTCCCGGTTGGATCCATACGGGAAAAAGGGAGGAGCTTCGTCCAATTGATCATAAGCAGCATTTTTCTAATCGGGTTGGAACCCCAGCAGATATTGCCTCTGCGTGCTTATTTTTGGCGAGTAACGAACAACAATTTATCAACGGTGAAAATCTAATCATTGATGGAGGAATGACGAAGAAAATGATTTATGAACCATAAGATCGGATGGTTAATTTGAGAAAAGGTGGGGAAAGTAGTTCATGAAGGAGAGATGTTTCATGACCAAACAATACCCATCAAGTCAACCACCGCAACATCAGATGAAACAACCGGGCATTGAGGAAGAGATGAACCCTCGTCCAGTTTTTGATCGGGCAGATTACCGAGGGAGCGGAAAATTGTCAGGAAAGGTAGCTCTCATTACAGGAGGGGATAGTGGGATTGGCCGGGCAGTTGCAGTTGCCTTTGCCAAGGAAGGTGCAAAAGTCGCTATTTCTTACTTAGATGAACACGGGGACGCGAATGAAACAAAGCAGTATGTGGAACAGATTGGCGGAGTGTGCCACTTGCTTCCAGGGGATGTGTGTGAAGAGGCTATCTGTCAACAAATCGTTCAAGAGACTGTTAACCAATTTGGACGTTTGGACATTGTCGTCAATAACGCAGCAGAACAGCATCCACAAGCAGGGCTTGAAGCGATCGATTCCACTCAGTTAGAACAAACGTTCCGCACGAATGTATTTTCCTTTTTTTACACAACGAAAGCGGCCCTTCCTCACTTGCAGCAAGGGGCTTCCATCATTAATACAACGTCCATCACAGCCTATCAAGGAAGTAAGGACTTAATTGATTATGCGTCCACCAAAGGAGCGATCGTTGCCTTTACTCGTTCCTTGTCAGAATCGATCGTTGGACAAGGGATTAGAGTTAATGGTGTCGCGCCAGGACCAATTTGGACCCCGCTCATTCCAGCAAGCTTTGACGCACAAAAAGTGGCACAGTTTGGCAGTGATACACCGATGAAGCGTGCGGGGCAGCCTGAAGAATTAGCCGCTGCCTACGTTTATTTGGCATCAGATGACTCATCATATGTCAGCGGTCAGGTTCTTCATGTAAATGGTGGAGTTATCGTCAATGGATAAAAGCTTGGGGTGTTAAGCCCCAAGCTTTTGCACGTTAAAGAAGTTTTTTTGTAAACGACTAAAGCATAAGAAAAACAACAGGTTTCGCTAAAGGGCTTGGCGATAAGTGTTAAACCTCGTCTGAGGAAGGGGGGGCATATTCAAACAGCCCACGGCCAACTTTGCGAATGTTACGATCAACCGACATGACTTTTTTCATGACGTAATCAACGCTCGCCCATTTCAATAAACCATTTCCTTTAAGCATTTCCTTCATTTCTTTGCGAGTAACAGGCTCCCGTCGCTCCATTAAAAAGCTTTTTATCTGTTGGTGGACTTCTTCAATGCTTCGTTCTTCTTGGAAAGAAGTTGTCGCCAGATTGGTCCCTGTGTTTTTTTCTTTGGGAGGCATATCATTTAAGATTGATTGGATTGGAGGAGATGATTCAATCATTTGTTGAATGTCTTTCCAAATTTGCTCTTTGTTATCTTCATCTAATGGATTAACGTCGGTAGGCAACTCGATCTGCCGTTCAACATTATCTAGTTCCCTAATTCGATTAAGTAAAAATAAGGTTTCTTTCGATAGACGGTCTTTTTCTTCTTGTATCTCCTTTAAACGTTGTTTAATCGCCTCTCGTTCGGTAAACATAACATCACACCTTTAGTGAGAGTGTAAAATATTTTGTGTAAATAGAAATGCACTAAATGATGTTCATAGAAAAAAGAAGACCCTTTCTGTAGAATAAAGTTAGCCGACTAAATTCACAGAAAAGAGGTCTTCCCTATGAATCATCTTACTACAGATTTAATCGAAGCACTAGCACAAAAACAAGATATCGAAGAAGTTTTTCGTCAGCATTTGGAAACAGCTATCAATCAGCTGTTGAAACATGAATTAACTGTCTTTTTAGACTATGAGCCTTATGATCGAGAAGGTTTTCATTCTGGTAATTCCCGTAATGGCTTTTACGATCGTACGTTTAAAACCGAATACGGAGAACTACATCTTCGTATCCCTAGAGACCGTAATGGCGAGTTCCAACAACAAACAATAGCTCCTTATAAGCGTTCCAATGATACGCTGGAACAGTTTGTCATTCATCTTTATGAAAAAGGGATTACGACAAATGAAATCGCTAATCTTATCGAGCGAATGTATGGACATCACTATTCCAAACAAACGGTTTCGAACCTAACGCAACTTGTTTCTGAAGACGTGCAGGCTTTCCATGAACGAAAGCTGGAAGAACGCTATGTGTGCATTTACCTAGATGCCACTCATATTCCGATTCGACGTCAAACGGTTGAAAAAGAAGCTGTCTACATCGCTATTGGTATTACGGAAGAAGGAAACAAAGAAGTTTTAGACTTTACCATTGCACCAACAGAGTCTTCTCACGTATGGGAAGAACTCATCCAATGCCTACATGAGCGAGGAGTAGAAAACGTCCTTCTTTTCATTTCCGATGGATTGCCAGGGATGACGGATAGCATTCATCGCGTCTATCCAAAGGCGAAGCATCAAGTGTGCTGTGTACATGTCGCTCGAAACATTTCCAGTAAAGTACGTGTAAAGGATCGCGCAGCCATTCTCGATGATTTCAAGGCTGTCTATCAAGCGAAAGACCGTGAAGAAGCTTTAGAAGCCTTAGAACAAATGCAAAGTAAGTGGGAAAAGCCCTATCCACGTGTCATTGAATCTGTGATGAACAATGAACAGATCTTAACGTTTTATGATTTTCCAGCTTCCATTCGTCGCAGCATCTACTCGACAAATTTAATTGAAGCTTTTAACAAAGAAATCAAACGATATGTCAAACGCAAAGAACAATTCCCGAATGAAGAATCCTTAGAACGTTTTCTCGTGACACGGTTTCTAGACTATAATCACAAATTTGGCATGCGTTGTCATCGAGGCTTTGAAAAGGCAAAATCAGAATTGATACACATGTTTGAAGCACTAGAATATTAAGCTCTAGCACCAATCCGCCATCCTTGACCTTGTTTGCGGTCGTGGTGTTGTGTACGTTGGCGGATGGGAAAAATAAAGCCCTATGTGGGACTTCATCCGCACACCGAGCGTACCACGACCGACCTTTTCTAAGTTCTCGCTGGCTGGGTCCCTGAACCCAACCAGCAAGAACTAAGAAAAGGCACAAGGTCAAGGACAAGCAGCTACCGCTGTGGCTCTGTGTTTCACCTAAAATAGAAGTTTTACCAAGTAAAATAAGCAGGGCTAACCTATCTACTAGAAACAGGGGTATTTACACAAAATTATTGACACACCC
>NZ_SNUY01000042.1:4091-35538 GCF_004376175.1 Halalkalibacterium halodurans
GGCACAAGGTCAAGGACAAGCAGCTACCGCTGTGGCTCTGTGTTTCACCTAAAATAGAAGTTTTACCAAGTAAAATAAGCAGGGCTAACCTATCTACTAGAAACAGGGGTATTTACACAAAATTATTGACACACCCCCTTTAGTAGCTTTCAGATCATATATTATTAATATACTATATTTAAGACAGATTGGGTATACTTACTACTATAAATAAGTCACGATTTTCCTGAGAATCGTGAAAAATTAAACGGATAAATAGGCCGAAAGAATCTTGATGGGAAAATGATGGAAAGAAAGTGGAAAGCAGGGACCTGTGGAGGACCCTGCTGATCTAAAGGGGGTGTTCTAGAAGTTCGAAAAGGAAGGTGTCTCAGCTATTGTTCATGAAGAGGCTCGTCTTCTTTTTAAGACGCCACCCGTTTTGAGCTAAGAGTAGAAGGGCTTGCTACGGCTTCTTTGCTTGTTTTACGGAAAGCACAGTAAGAAAAGAGAATGGCGATACATAGATACCCGAGTGAATAATCAGGAGCCGCGTTAAATGATAGCTCTGGAGCATGCATAAACCCAGCAAATGAAAGCCCGGCACCTATCAGAGAAAAGACGGCTGCCTTTATAAATTGTTTATCAATAATACATACAGCAATGGCTCCGAGGATGATCGCAGTGAACATCGCCCCTTGACCGAGAGGCACAATGCCTTCAGAAATCCCTTGAACCACTTCTCCTGCGTTGTTATTAAATCGAGTCATCACATAATTCGCTACATATGGAAGCATTGCTAGTGCTACAGCAGGATAATATTTTCGATCATTGGAATCGAAAGCGGTGACGACCATTGACATGCCGACGAAAACAAGAATTGGTGCGACAGCCGCAAGTGGAATCAATTCCGATAATGCAGCGATGACTCCCGTTACAGCAGTTATGGCAAATACGAGTGCGTTTAAAATGCTATATCCACGCCCTGCACCCATCCATTTGGAGCCGACAGTTGCGATATAAACCGTCGTTGGAAACAGTCCGCCAAAAACAGCTCCGATCATCGTACCAACGCCGTCTACGGCTTGACATTCCCGAACATCATAAGAGTCTCCCGCTGCCGCCATCGCATCTACGTTATTCATCGTTTCAATCGCATTATAGATCGTAATAGGCAGCAGTATAGCTAACAGTCCAACTAAAGGGCCGAACAAGTAACCGAAGCCTTCAAAAGCACCGAGTGACGGAAGGATTGGGTAAAGTCCAATGTTGGCTAAACTGTCTTGGAGTGTGTTTGCTGATTGATAGCCGAGAACAAATGCAAGAACTGTACCAATAATGACAGCGCATAACGACGGAGGGATGTTAAAAGGTAACGTCACTTTCCCTACGACACCAAGCAATATAATCGCAAGTGCGACAAGACCAACAACAGGGATTGAAAAAACTTGAAAGAGCATTTCTCCTGCAATAAAGGTAACAGCTACGCCCGCCAGTGCACCAAGCATAGCTGGACGAGGGAGATGCTTTCGTACCCAATTTCCAGTGAAACTAACAAGCAACTCGATAAATCCGCTTAAAAAGGCTGCTGCTAATCCAATCTTCCAAGCGAGCTCAGGATCGCCAGTTAGCGCTAGTGCAGGAGCTAAAATTCCAAATAAGAACACGAACATAACAGGTGTGCTAATCCCATAGGAAAGAGCAGTCACGTCACTTCTACTTTCCTTTTGAGCCAATCGGTTTGCCATATAGGCGTAATAAAGGTTACCGACAATGACAGCTACGGCCACCCCAGGGATCACTTTACCGAACACTAAGCTTGCGGGAAAGCCTAGCCCTATCATTGTCACCGCAATGATGACAAAGTTGGCTAAATTGTTTTGAAACAGGGCAAAAAAAGCATCAATGTCTTCTTTTTTAAACCAAGGATAGTGCACAGTTTTGGCTGACATGAAGTTCCCTCTTTTCCGGTATGATTTTCGTTATTTTGATAGCTGTGTTACAAATTCATCGACAAATTGAACAGTTCCATTTTTAAACGATTGAATTCGAGCTAATGATTCGACACGATACCCCTTGTCAGTGAGTTTTTTTCGACCATCTTGAAACGACTTCTCAATCACGATGCCGAAGCCTACGACTTGAGCACCTGCTTGCTCCACAATTTCGCACAATCCAAAGGCCGCTTGACCGTTTGCTAAAAAGTCATCGATAATCAAGACACGATCATCAGCATGTAACAAATCCTTGGACACCGTAATCTCATTTGTTTCTTGTTTGGTGAACGAATATACTTGACTTCTGTAAACGTTGTCCGTCATCGTCAATGATTTTTTCTTTCGAGCAAAAATGAACGGAACCCCTAAATGTGTGGCGACTACCAAACTCGGGGCGATTCCTGACGATTCAATCGTCAGCACCTTTGTTATTCCTTCATTCTTAAACCGTTCTGCAAAAGCTTGCCCAATTTCGTTGATAAGCTTAGGATCAACTTGATGGTTTAAAAACGAATCAACTTTCAATACAGTGTCTGACAAAACATTCCCACGTTCTCGTATCGCTTGTTTCAAAGATTCCATCGTTGTATTCCTCCTTTTTTACATAACACAAAAAACCGAACGTTCTGGCACACTCAATAAGCGAGTGAAACCTTGACGTTCGGTCCAAAATGGCATGACTAGTCTATGTCAAAGTATCACTCGTAGTCAGGCTGTTTACGGCAGCCTGGTAGAAACTTGCGGGCCCTATTCCCGCGATTATACGAGTGCTTTTTTTAATGTAAATGTATGATGGCATTATATAGGATTCTGTCGTCAATGAAAACCCCTTTGCAGGAAAAAACGAATGAATGAATTAAATTCAGAAAATTTATTCGTGTTTTGCCTAGAAATGACGTTTGAAACCATAGCAAAAGCGCCCCATTTAAATAGAGCGCTTTGCTTAGGAATCATTTGAATGGTTTGCGTAGATTGAAACACGTCGTTCTTAAACAAGAGGAAAAGGTTTTGTTGGATCCGTTTATAGTAAGAGGGAGAAGGGTAAAGGGGAGAACGAGTGTAAACAACGCGCTATCTTGGTTGAAGTAGGGAGAGGGATAAAGAATGAATGATGAGACTTTATAACCACCTCCTTAACACCTATTATAAGGGTGTGTAATTCAAAAAACAACAAAAACATCCAAAAAATGCAAAATGAACAGTCCCTATTCAAATCTCGAAGTTGTGTGTGGGGAAATTGTGGTTGTTTCGTGAAACATCCATATGTATTGTTGACAATCATCGCGTGCTTTTTATAAGATGACGTTATGGTTATAGCTTGCCTAGACAAGAGCCTAGAACGTGGTTTTAGGTCTTTTCATGTTACGAGAAACGAATAAAAGACGAATGATGATATGAGGTGAGACAGTGTTTAAAAAACTATTTGGATTGGACAAAAAAGCGAAGAATGAGGCTGCGTCACCGCAGGAGGAATTGATTTATGCTCCGTTAAATGGCACGCTTGTAGACATTGAGGATGTACCTGATCCAACGTTTGCGCAAAAGATGATGGGGGATGGATTTGCGATTGATCCTCGTGACGGTCACGTGGTTGCACCAGTGGCTGGAGAAATCGTACAAGTCTTTCCAACGAAGCATGCGGTCGGGATTAAAACGCCAGGTGGAGCAGAATTGTTAATTCATATTGGACTTGAAACCGTAAATATGAAAGGAGAAGGCTTTACCGCTCATGTGAAGGAAGGAGATAAAGTGAACGTAGGAGACGCCCTCGTTGACTTTGATCTTGAATTAGTGAAGGAAAAAGCTGAGAGTACAGTTACTCCAGTGGTCGTGACTAATATCGATCAGCTTGCCGTTTTCGAAAAACAAGCGGCAACTGAAACGAAAGCAGGAGAAACGTCGCTTGTTACAATAAAAGTTCAAGGATAAGATTCGGGAGCACGTCCTTTAAAAGGGAGGTGCTCTTTTTGTTTTGTTGCAAGCGAGAATGTTTTTTCCGTCCACGATGCTACCATTAGGAGATGGTCAGCAAGTTTTCTTATTTACAAGCACCTTATTGGAATCCATAACCCATGGCTTAGCATCATCTATGTAGTGGCCGCTGTCTTTGTCATCGTCGGTTCAGCTATGCTGTATTCCTTATCGAAACTAAAAGACCAAAACATGATTGAGACCATCAAGCAGGAAAGTATTTAAGCGAGCGGCTGCCCGAAAAGACGGTTTACTAGACATGACCGTTGGGGGCAGCCATTCTGTTTTTTACAGACTCCCTTTCAGCAATGCGATGGGGCATGGTGAGCGATGTGTTCGGTTCTCTTGATTGAATCGAGTCAATCAACTTTTTAGTTGCCTGTGCTCCCATTTCTTCGAAAGGTTGGGAAACGGTCGTTAATGGAGGAATCGACATTTTCGCAAGCTTCGTATCGTCATAACCAATGACCGATAGTTGATGTGGGACACGGATTCCTAGGTGATAGGCACTTGATACCGCACTAATAGCTAATTCATCACTTGCAGCAAAAAGAGCTGTTATGGATGGATGGCTTTTTAACAGTTTTTGAAATGCAACTTGTCCATCTTCAAAATAAAACCCTTTGTGCCAAGTCATTTTTGTTTCAATAAAAGGAAGATCCGCTTCTCGTAAGGCTCGTTTGTAGCCTTGAATACGGGGATGACCGGCCAATGGGTCTGTCGGGGGCCCGCTAATCATGCCAATGTCTGTGTGCCCTTTCTCTATTAAATAACGAACTGCATCATAGGAAGCAGCTTCATCATCTACCTTTACATACGGGACGTCGTTTGTTTCGGAAAAGGCGGAAATCGTAATGATCGGTACACCCATTTTTTTTATAAACTCTCTATAGTCCTTCGTAAGGAGTTGACTTATAAAAAGAAGGCCGTCCACTTGTTTCTCTTGCAAAAAGGTTAAATAGTCCATTGTTTTTTTGTGGTCCGAAGCTGTATTACAAACGATCACGCTTATCCCATGGGATTGAGCTACCTCTTCAATTCCTTGCAAAATTTGCGCACTAATAAGTCCTGATACATTAGGAAACAAGACGCCAATTGAATCGGTCTTTTTATTGATAAGACCCCGGGCAACAGCGTTTGGGTGATAGCCCATTTTTTCAATCGTTTCAAGTACGTGCTGCTTTGTTTTTTCTGAATAGCCTACACCTTTATTGAGGATGCGAGATACGGTAGCAATGGATACGTTCGCTTCGCGGGCAACGTCTTTAATGGTTGGTCTGTTCAAATGTCTCATTCCTTAAACGAAAACGTTTTCTGTGATTCGATTATAGAGTGAAGACAATCGGTCGTCAAGAATAGGAGTGGGACATGAACGTTTGCCCCATCTTGACCATATGAAAAAGAAGATGATCTGCCTGTAGGACAAAGATCATCTTCTTTTTCATACTCTTGTTTCATTAAAAGCGAAAGGAAGGAAAAACATAAGGGGAGTCAGGTTCGTCAATAACTTCTAACTGATCAACATGAATGAGCGGGATTTGAGCATCGTCAAATTCTGTCTGTGATAACGTTCCTTCCACGCGGACCCACATATCATTTGTCAATTCGTCTAAATCGTCAGCTTCAATCATTGTTGCGTAGACTGTAGCATCTGCTACGCAGCACGTCATGCCGAATCGGGCAACCGCCAATTGGTTGTTCGGAAAGCTTTTATCGCGAAAAACAAAACCGATTAACTCGATCTCTTTCCCTGCAAATTCAGGCAGATGATGCTCCAGCATCGTCATCACATCTAAATAATTTTCGTCTGTTACGACTAATCGATCCTCGGCTAACATTTCGTCAGCCATTTCCCGATAATAAGAATTAAAGCCTTCTTCTGTATAAAAATCTTCAGGAGCGGTGTTAGAATTTTGTTCCTCTAATTGTCTGTAATATTCATCAGGGTCTTCTAAAAACAACTCTGCACGTGACGTGCCTGATTCGCCCTCTAAAGATCCTGTGGAATCACCTGGTGCGATTGATTGATTCATACCTGTGCTAAATTGGACGCCTCGGTTAGCAGCAACCGAGCTATCAAGCACTTTATCAGGAACGACAAAGCCAGAAATAATCGGAACAACGAAAATGGCGTATATTAACACTTTTGTCATGGGAGAGCCGCTCATGGAATGGTCGGTCCCGCAATCACATAGAAGCTCTTCCTCTTGGCCTTTGGCCGTACTGCGTATGATTTGGATGACACCAAGGAGGAGAAAGACAACCGTCGCGAAATAGACAAATGGCATCATTGAAGGTGCTATGTAATAGCGGATCGCACCAGTCAAAATAAAGGCGATCAATAAAAGGGAAAATCCGATTAGGATGATCCCACGTAGGTACGCATGGAATCCGAGATCTTGTGTCGTTTGTTCGTTGTCCATAAAACTCCCTCCAAACATCTTATAGAGTAAACTGTAGCACCATAACGGCGAGGAAAACAACAACTGTAACGGTGATCATAAACGCTAGTACAAATTTGGATTTGAAAAAAGCGAACAGCATGATCGTGTTTTTCAAGTCCAGCATCGGTCCGTACACTAGGAAGGCGATCAATGATCCAATCGTAAACGTACTTCCAAAGGATGCGGCAACAAACGCATCGGCTTCTGAACATAGAGACAAGATAAAAGCGAACGCCATCATCACACCGGTGGATGACCATTCATTTGAACCGATGGTCACAAGGATGTTTCGATCAAGGAAGGTTTGAAACAATGCCGCAATAAACGCACCTGCAATTAAATATTTTCCCATAAGGAAAAATTCATCTGACGCATGATAAAGCGTTTGTTTCAACCGATTCATTTTCGGCTTCAGCTCCATATCAGATTGTACAGGAACACGACCGACAAGCTCTTCCTTGGTCCACTTTAATTGGTCGCTATTTTTAAACATGACATATAGTAAACCACCGATCACAATGGATAGGATAAACGCAAGCCCCATCCGCGCATAAAGGACAGTTAAATCGGTGCGAAAGGCAAAGTAAGTAGAGGCTGCCACGATCGGGTTTAAAATCGGGGCGGCAACAAGGAAGACAACACCGACGTGGAGTGGCATACCCTTTTTGATTAATCGCCTAACGATCGGAACAATAGCGCATTCACATATAGGAAAGATCGCACCGAGTACAGCGGCAGGCAAAAGAGCCGCATAGGCGTTTTTAGGTAAGTAGCGTTGAATCGTATCTTCCTTTACGTAAATTTGAATGAGAGCTGATACGAACACGCCGAGTAAAATGAACGGGACCGCTTCAATCACGATGCCAAGGAAAATCGTGTTCACATTCATCCATGGATCGGGAACGACGCCTTCCCCTTGTTTAAACGTATCAATTTGAAAAAAGAGGAAGAGAAAGATGGCAAGCAAAGCGAAACCAAACAAATCTTTTCCGAGATTAGACAACCTTTTCATATGTTTGTATGCTCCTACCTTATGAAAATATTCGCTTTATCATTCTATCATAAAAAAGGTAGTTCGTTAGAATCAGAATCGTTCTGATTTGTGAAGAAATTGCTCACTTATGATAGATTATGAATAGAGGAGCAAACAGAAAGGAGAGAGGAGAGAAGCTATGATTCCAGTCTATTTGTTTTCTGGCTTTTTAGGAAGTGGGAAAACGACGGTTTTACTAAACGTATTGAACCAACTAAAAGAAGATGGGCTTAGGCCAGCGATCGTGTTAAATGAAGCAGGCGAAATGAATGTGGAGAAAGAGCTTTTTGCAAATGAAACTGTAGTGGAACTCCTAAATGGTTGCATTTGTTGTACGATCCAAGATGATTTGAAGGCAGAGCTCCAACGATTTTTAACCATTAATGATCGCAGTGTCGATGTTCTACTTATCGAAGGAACGGGTATCGCCAATCCTCGGGAAATCATAGAGGTACTAACAGATCCACCATTTATCGAACAACTTGCACTCCAATCAGTGATCGGAATCATTGATGCTAGTCGCTATTTGGAATATCGCAGTTTATTTTCAAGCTCAAAAGAAATTCGAGCTGTCTTAAAAGAGCAAGTGGCTGAAAGCACTTTACTACTTCTAAATAAACAAGATTTAGTGGACGGTCGGACCTTACACAAGGTTGAAGAGAAATTGAAAAAGGATAAGAAACCGGGAGCCACCATCTTGTTTTGCTCATACGGGAAAGTACCGACGGAGGAGTTATTAAAGCCACGAATCAAAGTGGATACTGGGAAGGATCATGCTTATTCCGTTGCAGCCTCTTCCCATGCTAGTCATTCGCACCACCACCATCATCATGATATTCAAGCAATTAAGCTTGATCTTGAACAACCAGTAACCGAAAAAGAGCTTCAACGATGGTTAATTGACCAAGGGGATCAGCTCATTCGCGCAAAAGGGTATGTTCGCCTGCAAGGGAACGACCTACTCGTCCATTTTCAATATGCGTCAAAGCAGCTTTCCGTCCGCAAGAGCAAGGAAGAAGTACCTCCGTGCTTAATCCTAATTGGTGTTGATTTAAATCGAGAAACTTTGGCTAAATCGTTGCATACTGTAACGAACGTTTAACCTTTTACTTGATAGGGAATCAAGAAAGTGGGAACGAGCATGTTAATCGAAAGGGTGTTATATGTCATGAGAGTACTTGTCGTTGGTGCAAACGGAAAAGTAGCTCGTTATCTGTTATCAGAGCTGAAAAATAAAGGTCATGAGCCAGTGGCGATGGTGCGAAATGAGGAGCAAGGGCCTGAATTACGAGAACGGGGGGCCTCTGACATTGTCGTTGCTAATTTGGAAGAGGATTTTAGTCATGCGTTTGCTTCAATCGATGCTGTTGTATTTGCCGCTGGTTCAGGACCTCATACAGGCGCGGATAAAACAATACTTATTGATTTGTGGGGAGCGATCAAGACGATTCAAGAAGCGGAAAAACGAGGAATCAAACGCTTCATCATGGTCAGCTCTGTCGGCACAGTCGATCCTGATCAAGGGCCGATGAACATGCGCCATTATCTTGTCGCTAAACGGCTTGCAGATGATGAGCTCAAACGTTCCTCTCTTGATTACACAATCGTGCGACCAGGACCTCTTTCGAATGAAGAATCCACAGGAAAGGTAACAGTCTCTCCTCACTTTTCGGAAATCACACGTTCAATTACACGTCATGACGTGGCGAAAGTGATCGCAGAGCTAGTGGATCAGCAACATACGATCGGGAAAACGTTTGAGGTGTTGAACGGGGACACGCCGATCGCCAAAGTAGTCGAACAGCTGTAAGACAAAAAACAGCCCTACGTAATGAAGGGCTGTTTCCTTTTCCTATTCAAGATCAATGATCATGTTGTGGTCAAAGTAGAAGAAAACAAAGATAGCAAGGGCAAAGCAATAAAAAGCAAAGTAAATGAGCTTGCTACGTTTTAAAAAGTCAATCAACCAAATAATTCCGAGCCATGAAAAGAAGAACGTGACAATAAACGAGATGATAAGGGGTAATCCTCCCACTTGCTCAACCAATGTTCCGTCGAGTAAATCCCCAATCGCTAACACCGATGTTCCTAATATGACTGGAATGGACAACAAAAACGAGTAACGGACAGCCGTTTCCTTGTTTAACCCGGAAAATAAAGCGGTGATGAGGGTCGCTCCAGAACGGGAAATTCCCGGGAAAACAGCAAGCGTTTGGCCAAGACCGACAATGATCGAATCTTTTAACGTCATATCTTTTACTGTTCGATCTTTGTAAACGAAGAAGCGCTCAATAATAATGAGAAACGTTCCTGTAATGATTAGGGCACCAGCGATGAACGGAGGTGTCTTCATTTGGGCTCCGACAAGGTCTTCAAGCAATAAGCCAAGCACACCCGTAATCCCTGTAGCCACGATGATGTAAATCGCAAACATAAATTGAATACGGTTCTCTTCTGATTTGTCTTTAAAATAGCTGAAAAACCCTACAATCACCTGTAGTAAATCTTTACGAAAATAAAGAATTACGGCTAAAATCGAGGCGATGTGCAAGAAAATTTCAAAGCCAAAGCCAGGGAACGTATAGTCAAACAAAAACTGAGTAATCACAATATGGGCTGTACTTGAAATAGGCAAAAATTCTGTGATTCCTTGAACAATCCCGATAATAATCGCTTCAATAATCGACATATGTATCATCCTTTTAATCCTTTAGTAGAGACGGTCTTATTCTAGCAAACTTTTACTAATCCTAAAAGTAGCTAGAAAAACTTTCATGTCTTTGTCATTGAACTGTAATAAGGATGCGATTATAATGTGGGTGACATTTGAGTGGAGTGAAATGAGGGAACGCGGTGAATAAAAAACGATTAACGACCATCGTTGTCTTAATAGCAGTAGTGGCTAGTGTGATCATCATATTAACGCAAAATAATTTAGAAGTAGGAAACGGAAAAGGGATGCTTGCCGAAGATTTTACGCTCCCACTGTATGAAGAATCACAGTCTCGGTCCCTATCCGATTACCGCGGCGATGTGGTCATATTGAATGTTTGGGCGTCATGGTGTGAACCTTGCCGTAAAGAAATGCCTGCCTTGATGGAATTACAATCAGATTATGAATCGGAGGATGTGTCGATCGTAACCGTTAATATGCAAACATTTGAACGAACGGTGAACGATGCAGGAGAATTTATTGAAGAATTAGGGATTACCTTACCGGTTTTTCTCGACGAGGAGGGGGAATTTGCTGATGCTTACCAAGTGCAGCATTTGCCGATGACGTATGTATTAGATCGAGAAGGTATTATCCATGAAGTGATTCTAGGGGAAGTGACGTACGAACAACTCGAACAACTCATTGTCCCATTACTTGAAAAAGCATCATAAGCGTATGCTCTCTACTTAAAAATGAAGTAGGGGGCTTTTTTTGTATGTAGAAACGAAGGCTTTACAAGTAACTTTAGCAACGGAAAAAGGTCTGATTATGGAGAAGGGAAGTGTTGGACAGACTAAACGTAGAGAATGCATGGGCGGTGGGAAAATGTATCACGAACGCATTGCCAGCGTCGTTTCCGTTTTACACGATGATGAGACCATTCAACTTCTAGAGACGACAAGCATGGCAAAAAAAGCAATTTTATACAAAGCTTTCACCCATTCTGCGAAGCCGGGTGACGAAATTCTCGTCAATGAAACGGCTACAGTTCTTGCCCTTGGAACAGGAGGAATGGATATTGTGAAAGCGGTGCTGTCAGAAAAGCCAGTGCAACTGAACGATCATAATGGTCACATTATGAAAGCGCGATATACTCCGATTCAACACAGCATCTTGTCTGTGGAAGAAGAGAAAAGTCCTTATCATGACTTATTTAGTGAAACCTTTCATCTTCATGGTCAGCCTGTTTTACTCGGTGAGCTCCATAGTATGGTGCCACTCGCCTATTATGTCAGTCAAGTGCTTCAATCAAATCAAACATTCGTTGCCATTTTTGACGATAAGGCGTCATTGCCACTTACGTTAAGCAACCAGCTACGAGAATTATCGAAACAGTCGTCCTTCCATTCTATTACGATCGGACAGGCATTTGGAGGAGAATATGAAGCGGTAAGTTTGCCGACAGCTTTGCAGTTTGCTGTTTCGAAGCTAAAGGCAGATGTGGTGATGGTGTCTTTAGGGCCAGGTGTCGTTGGGACAGGGACGAAGTTTGGTTTTAGCGGACTTTGTATGGCTGATTGGGCGAATACGATAGGTGCGCTTGGAGGGACACCTGTTTGGATTCCTCGTCTTTCGTTTCAAGATCAGAGGGAGCGACATTACGGTTTAAGTCATCATACGAGAACAGCCTTATTTACATTTACATATGCTAAAAGTTTATTGCCGATTCCTCACTTAGCTGAAGAGGGGCGCCAATTCATTCAAGAACAACTCGCCAGCGAACGAAAACTTCCAGTTAACCATGAGATCGTGTTTGCCGATCAATCCAGAGAGGATCTCGTAGAAGCTGCACTACGCCTGTCACGATCGGAAATTAAAACGATGGGAAGAGCCTTTTCAGAAGATACCGCTTTCTTTTTAGCAGTTGCTGAGGCGGTCACCCGCGTCGTGTGTTGATGGACAGAGTCACACCATTCTTTTACGGTGTCATATTGCTTGCCCATTTGTTTTAATTTTGCACGAATTTCCCATGCTTTCCCTGATAACGCGATGCTTGTTTGCCTAACAACAATATTCATCCCTTTCTCTCCTTCCTCAAACTCTCTGTAAGCTTGCCTAATGTGATACACTTTTATGTAAAGGAACAAGGAAATAGTACTGGAGAGGAAGAGAGACATGTCACAATCGTTTGAAGAAAAAACAATTAAAACAACACCGGTTTTTTCGGGAAGAATCATTGATCTACAGGTGGATGAAGTCGAATTACCGAACGGAAAAACAAGCACGCGGGAGCTCGTCAAACATCCTGGTGCAGTAGCGGTCATTCCGGTGACGGAAGACGGGAAGCTCGTTCTCGTTCGTCAATTTCGTAAGGCGTTAGAAAAAGAGATTCTTGAAATCCCAGCAGGCAAGCTAGAAAAAGGGGAAGATCCCCTTGTGTGTGCTGAGCGCGAGCTAGAAGAGGAGACAGGATATGCGGCTAAACAGCTTACGTTTCTCCGCTCCTTTTATACTTCGCCTGGCTTTGCTGACGAAATCATTTACCTCTACTTAGCGGAACAGTTAATCGAAGGCGTGGCGCATACAGATGAGGATGAATTTGTCGAGGTGGTAGAAGTGACGCTTGATGAGGCGCTTCAATATATAGAGAATGAACGGATTCATGATGCAAAAACAGTTTTTGCGGTGCAATATTTGCAACTTAGAAAGCTGTTGACACATGATTAATGACCATCAATATGTAGCAGATTTGCACATTCATCTCGGCCGAACTGACTCCAACCGTCCAGTTAAAATTACGGCCGCCCGTACGTTGACGCTCGAAAACATAATCGACTATGCAGGAACAGTAAAGGGGATTGACATCATCGGGGTCATTGACTGTCACGTTCCAGAAGTGCTAGAAGGGTTAAAGCATTCGATAGAGAGTGGCGAAGCTTATGAGTTGAAAGGGGGCGGCATTCGTTTCCCTGATGTGACTCTCATTTTAGGGACAGAGATCGAGGTGTATGATGAAGAAAGTCTCGGTCCGGTCCATGTTCTTGCTTACACCCCGACTTGGAACGCGATGATGGAGTTAAGCAGCTGGATGGGCTCGCGAATGAAAAATCCCACGCTGTCCTCCCAACGTCTTTATGAAACGAGCATAGTGCTACAGCAAAAAGTAAAGGAGCTCGGAGGACTGTTTATTCCGGCCCATGCTTTTACTCCGTTTAAAGGGGTTTACGGAAAGGGAGTGAAGCAAAGTATGGGTGAGATTTTTGACCTAGCACTTATTGATGGGATCGAATTAGGGTTAAGTGCCGACACGTCGATGGCCGACCAAGTGGAAGAGTTACATCGTTTTCCATTTCTATCAAATTCCGATGCCCACTCCCTTGAAAAGCTGGCGAGAGAATATCAGATTCTTCATCTGTATGAGCCGTCCTTTCAGGCTTTTCAATCGGCACTTAGAGATAAAGATGAATGTTCCATTGTCGCCAATTATGGCTTAAATCCTTATTTAGGAAAATATTATGAAACGACTTGCGCCCAATGCCGGACGCCGATGAAAGGAAGTGCATGTGAGACGTGTGGATCTTCAAAAGTGGTCAAAGGGGTATCTGAACGTCTTACAGAGCTTGCTACTGCAAGTGAAAACAATGGAAAACAGCGACCGCCATATGTTCATCAAATTCCCCTTGAGTTTATCCCGAAAGTAGGTAAACGAACATTGGTGCGATTAAGAGAAGCGTTTGGTACTGATATGGACATTCTCCATCAAGCAACCTTTGAACAGCTGTGTGACGTAATCCCGAACCATATAGCGGAGGCAATCGTGATCGCTAGGGAAGGGAAAGCCACCATTAAAAGAGGTGGAGGCGGCCATTACGGTAAAATGATAGGAACAGGATAACGAATGCTAGTCATAGATTTACCGATCAGCACATAGAGTGAATTAAGAGCTGATAGGAGGTCTATGTCATGAGGAAGTACGGCAAAAAATATGGCTTGAAGGAAAGCATGCATCGCCATCTCTATGATAATCAAGCAATTTACTTGTTCACGATCGTTCTTTTTCTTGTCGGCATTGTATTTGGGGCGATTGTCGTGAATAGTTTAAGCATTACGCAAAAGCACGATCTGTATATGTATTTGCAGCAATTTTTTGGACAAGTATCGGATGGACATATGGCGACTTCAACGGAGATGTTTAAGCAGAGCTTTAGCCATTATGCAAAATACTTTGGGCTTATGTGGATTTTAGGCTTATCGATTATTGGACTTCCTGTCATCTTAGTGCTTTTGTTTTTAAAGGGAGTTGTCATTGGCTTTACAGTTGGTTTCCTCGTAAGTCAAATGGGGATGAACGGCTTTTTTCTATCATTCGTTTCTGTTTTACCGCAAAACTTAATTCTTGTACCCGCTTTTATCATCATAGGTACCGCTAGTGTCTCTTTTTGTTTAAAGATGATCCGTAATCAGTTTGTAAAGGGGATTAACGAACCGTTTTTTCCACAGTTTTTACAATATTCATTGCTCATCTTATGCGTTGGAGTAAGCTCGCTCATCGCTTCAGGAATCGAGGCGTATATGTCACCTTTATTAATGAGAATGGTCATCGGCTCTATTTTATAATAAATATTAAATAATAATAATTATCTGTTGGTAAATAATAATCATTATTAATTGACACCTTTTTTCGACAGCCTTATAATTGAGAAGAGGCATTAGTTGAAGGAGGGTCACAATGGAAAAACGACTTGATCGAATTAAAAAACAGCTGCACTCTCAAAGCTACAAGCTCACTCCTCAACGAGAGGCAACGGTAAAGGTATTGCTAGAGCACGAAGAAGATCATTTAAGTGCAGAAGATGTTTACCTCCTTGTGAAAGAAAAGGCACCCGAGATCGGCTTAGCCACTGTTTACCGTACGCTTGAGCTATTAACGGAATTGAAAGTTGTGGACAAAATCAACTTCGGTGATGGTGTATCCCGATACGATCTTCGCCAAGAAGGGGCAGATCATTTTCATCACCATCTCGTTTGTATAGAATGCGGAGCCGTGGATGAAATTCAAGAGGATTTGCTCGGTGATGTGGAAGAAATTGTAGAATCAGAGTGGAATTTTAAAATTAAAGACCACCGCTTAACCTTTCACGGCATTTGTCATCGGTGCCAAGGAGATGAATCGAAGGAGTAATGAAAAACCTTTTCAATTGGAACAAATTGAAAAGGTTTTTAAGCTTCTTTACGAATGTTCATTGGATGGCTCTCAGCGCAACTATTTTAATCGATGGGATAAGGTAGCTCCTTGTAAATGCGAGGTATAAAATAGACTCTTTTTGGCATATCTTGTACTAGAAAGAAGGACTGGGTTCCAAAAGGAGTGTTGAAACATGAGAGACTGGCTTTCTCTCATTGGACAAACAGTGAAGGTTTTTTTGCTATTTATGGGATGCACACTCCTCTTTTATTATGGTATCCTATGGATAACGGAAGAATATGAAAGTTATCATCGCTATGATGAGCCAAAGGGAAATGCAATCAAGGTCATTAGCATGAAAGAGGATGAGTCCGCGAGCTGGCTAGAGCGTTTATTGTTTTTTTACCGTTTCGGTGAATAACTTGTTCAGAGCCAGCTCTTTCGGAGCGGAAGAGCGAGCTGACGCCGAGATTCGCCGTCCATTGCACCCGCGTGAATAGAACAGCAAAAATCCTCGAGGTTCAATGAGGAGGACAGCAAGGGGCAAGAAGGACAAGGAAGCGAAGTGAGGAGCACCGGAGGGGTACGTGAGGAGCGGAAGAGGGTACGTGAGGAGCGGAAGAGCGAGCTGACGCCGAGATTCGCCGTCCATTGCACCCGCACGAATTGAACTTCCTTACATAAAGGGGAGAGGTTGATGGAAACCGTCAACAACAACATACAACAATTTCTTCACTTTCAAAAAGTTGAAAGAGGATTGTCCAATAACACGATTCAGTCTTATGGCCGGGATTTAAAGCAGTACATACAGTATGTAGAGCGTGTGGAAGAAATCCGTTCAGTCCGTAACATTACGAGGGAGACCATTCTACACTACCTTTATCATTTACGCGAGCAAGGGAGGGCAGAAACGTCAATTGCCCGTGCGGTTGCGGCGATCCGTTCATTCCATCAGTTTTTGTTGCGGGAAAAATTGTCAGACTCAGATCCGACCGTTCACGTGGAGATCCCAAAAGCGACGAAACGTCTACCGAAAGCGTTAACAATTGAAGAAGTGGAGGCTCTTTTAAATTCCCCTCAAGGCCGTGATCCGTTCGCCCTGAGAAACAAAGCGATGTTGGAGTTACTGTACGCAACAGGAATGCGTGTATCGGAGTTAATTGGTTTGACGTTAAGTGATATTCATTTATCGATGGGGTTTGTTCGCTGCCTCGGGAAAGGCAACAAGGAACGAATCATTCCGATTGGACAAGTGGCTACTGAAGCCGTGGAGTCGTATTTAGCCAACGGGCGCGGTAAATTAATGAAAAAACAATCGCACGATCATGTGTTTGTTAATCATCATGGTCGCCCTCTCAGTCGGCAAGGGTTTTGGAAAATGTTAAAGCAGCTAGCAAAGAACGTGAACATTGATAAGCCGCTGACGCCTCATACATTGCGTCACTCATTCGCGACCCACTTGCTTGAAAATGGTGCCGATTTACGAGCGGTTCAAGAAATGCTTGGTCATGCTGATATTTCAACAACCCAGATTTATACCCATGTAACAAAAACGAGAATGCGTGATGTGTACGCTCATTTTCATCCAAGGGCGTAGCATCTTTGTTCTGTAAAGAGGTCAGACTTCTGACATCTCTGAAAAAAGCTCATTTTAGTGAAATAAGGGAAAAGTATAGTGAATGTGTTTCTAGGAGGCGACAAATCGTGGACGTAAAGCGATTTAAACGAGTATTTTTAATTGTGATGGATTCGGTTGGAATTGGCGAAGCGCCAGATGCTAAAGCATTTGGTGATCAGGGAGCCCATACTTTAGGTCATATTGCAGAGCGAATGAATGGACTACATATGCCAAACATGGCGGCGCTTGGCTTAAGCCATATCCGCCCGATCCAAGGAATCGAAAAAGTAGACAAGCCAAAAGCTCATTACGGGATTATGCAAGAAATTTCTAGCGGGAAAGATACGATGACTGGTCATTGGGAGATCATGGGGCTCCACATCCGTGAGCCATTTCGTGTGTTTCCAAACGGTTTTCCGGAAGAGCTGTTAAACGAAATTCGTGAGCTGACAGGACGAGAGATCTTGGGGAATAAAGTAGCGTCAGGAACGGAGATCATCAAAGAGCTTGGCGATGAACATGTAAAAACGGGAGCGCTTATCGTCTATACATCAGCTGACTCTGTACTGCAAATTGCTGCACATGAAGAGGTCGTTCCTCTTGAGGAGTTATATGACATTTGTAAAAAGGTAAGAGCGCTCACCCTTGATCCTAAATATATGGTTGGCCGAATTATTGCCCGTCCATTTATCGGTGCTGATGGAAACTGGGAACGCACATCGAACCGGCATGACTATGCCCTAAAGCCATTTGGTCGCACGGTCATGAATGAGTTAAAAGATGCGGGCTTTGATTCGATTGCAATCGGAAAGATCTCGGATATTTATGATGGCGAAGGGGTAACCGAATCGATTCGTACGATTTCTAACGATGATGGGATGGAAAAGCTTGTCCGGTCGATGGATCAATCATTTACAGGTTTAAGCTTCATAAACCTTGTTGATTTCGATGCCAAATACGGTCATCGTCGTGATCCAATCGGTTATGGCCAAGCGCTTGAACAATTTGATCAACAGCTTGCTGATGTTGTTGATAAAATAGGGGAAGAGGATGTGCTGATCATTACAGCTGATCACGGAAATGATCCAGTTCATCACGGAACGGATCATACACGGGAGTTTGTTCCGCTTCTCGTGTATACGAGAGGAATTAAAGAAGGAAAAGATTTAGGATTGCGTAAGACGTTCGCCGATGTCGGTGCAACGATTGCGGATAATTTTCAAGTAGAGGCGCCATCTATCGGCACAAGCTTTTTACATGAACTTTAAGGGGGAACTGCCATTATGCTTAACGTAACTAAATTGCAAGAAGCGACTACATTTATTCAACAGCAAATAGAAACAAAACCAACGATCGGTTTAATTTTAGGTTCTGGTTTAGGGATTTTAGCTGATGAGATCGAACAGCCGGTGAAAGTTCCTTACAGTGACATTCCTTATTTTCCTGTCTCTACCGTCCAAGGACATGCGGGACAGCTTGTGATCGGCATGCTTGAAGGAAAGCAAGTGATTGCGATGCAAGGGCGATTTCATTTTTATGAAGGCTACAGCCTTGAGGTTGTCACATTCCCTGTCCGCGTCATGAAAGCTCTAGGTGTAGAACAAATCATTGTCACAAATGCAGCGGGCGGTGTGAACGAATCGTTCGAAGCGGGTGATCTAATGATCATTCGCGACCATATTAACAACATGGCACAAAACCCACTAATTGGACCGAATGATGAGGCGTTCGGCGTACGTTTTCCGGATATGTCAAATGCCTACTCTGAGCGCTTACGAACGTTAGCGAAGGAAAAGGGAAACACGTTGAATCTCAAGCTACAGGAAGGGGTCTATGTTGCGAACACAGGTCCTGTTTATGAAACCCCTGCTGAAGTGCGGATGATTCGAAAACTTGGCGGAGATGCTGTAGGTATGTCAACCGTACCAGAAGTCATTGTCGCTCGTCATGCAGGACTTGAGGTTCTTGGAATTTCATGTATTTCTAACATGGCGGCAGGAATTTTACCACAGCCTTTATCACATGATGAAGTCATTGAAACAACGGAACGAGTGAGGCAAGACTTTCTTAATCTTGTCAAAGCAATCGTCAAAGACATGTAATCAAAGGAGAGGACTACGATGGAAAACATTCGTGAAAAGGTAAAGCAATCAGCTGAATATTTACTTGGGAAAATTAAAAATAAGCCAGCAATTGGCCTTATTTTAGGGTCAGGGCTCGGGGAACTTGCCAATGAAATTGAAGAAGCGGTTCACATTCCGTATGAACAGATTCCAAACTTTCCTGTCTCCACGGTAGAAGGGCATGCAGGGCAGCTTGTCATTGGGACATTGCACGGAAAAAACGTTGTCGCGATGCAAGGACGGTTCCATTATTATGAAGGTTATACGATGCAGGAAGTCACGTTCCCTGTCCGTGTGATGAAAGAAATTGGCGTTGAACTGATTGTCGTGACAAACGCATGCGGTGGCATGAACAAAAATTTCGCGCCTGGTGACTTAATGATTATTACCGACCATTTAAATATGACAGGGGATAATCCACTGATTGGTCCAAATGTAGAAGAGTGGGGGCCGCGCTTCCCTGATATGAGCCATGCGTATACCCCAGAGCTTGTCGAGTTTGTAGAAGAGACGGCGAACCGTTTGGACATTAAGGTGCAAAAAGGGGTGTATGCTGGAATTACTGGGCCAACGTATATGACAGGTGCAGAGCTCATCATGCTCCGCAATCTTGGCGGAGATGTTATCGGTATGTCAACCGTGCCGGAAGTGATCGTTGCTCGTCATGCTGGCATGAAAGTCATTGGAATTTCATGCATTACCGATATGGCGATTGGGGAAGAAATTGCAGGGATTACCCACGAAGAAGTTGTGGCTGTTGCCAATAAGACAAAACCGAAGTTCATTAAGCTTGTGAAAGAAATCGTCGCAAACGTCAACGTATAAAGTAAAGCATCATTCAGTGGTTGCTGAATGATAATCTAGTTAGTCCCAAAAACGTTGTGAGGTCAAGCAACAGGTGATCTAATTTGTAGCCATCATCGTTTACTTTAGCGCCTCAAGCCCTGGGAGTGAGTAGTAGGACCAGTTAAACGGGATAAAAGGATGTGATCAAAGATGCGCATGGTTGACTTAATCGAAAAAAAGCGTGACGGTCTCGCATTAACGAAAGAAGAGATTGATTTTATCATTTCAGGCTATACGAACGGTGATATTCCCGACTATCAAATGTCGGCGTTTGCGATGGCGATTTTCTTTCAAGATATGACAGCAGATGAACGAGCGTATTTGACGATGGCAATGGCTGAATCAGGCGATCAAATCGACCTCTCTGGCATTGAAGGTGTTAAGGTTGATAAACATTCCACAGGAGGCGTTGGCGATAAGACGACGATTGCCCTTGCTCCCCTCGTGGCATCGGTTGGTGTTCCTGTTGCCAAAATGTCTGGAAGGGGGCTCGGGCATACAGGTGGAACGATTGACAAGCTAGAGTCGATCGCAGGTTTTAACGTGGAAATTCCGACGGAGCGCTTTCTTGAGCTTGTGAACAAAAACAAGCTTGCCGTCGTTGGGCAAACAGCGAATTTAACCCCTGCCGATAAAAAGTTGTACGGCCTTCGCGATGTGACCGCAACGGTGAATTCGATTCCGCTCATTGCCAGCTCGATCATGAGCAAAAAAATAGCTTCAGGCGCTAACGCCATCGTTCTCGATGTAAAAACAGGGTCAGGGGCGTTTATGAAAGAGCTTGAGCAATCAAAAGAGCTTGCCGAAGCGATGGTGGAAATCGGCAACAACCTTGGAAGGCAAACAATGGCGGTTATTTCTGATATGAATCAGCCGCTTGGATGGGCTGTTGGAAATGCCCTTGAAGTGAAGGAAGCAATTGATATGCTTCGGGGCGAGGGACCAGATGATTTGCGCGAGCTTTGTTTAACCCTTGGTAGCCATATGGTCTTTTTAGCGAAACAAGCTACTTCCGTGGCAGACGCCCGTCAAAAGCTAGAGGAAGCGATTTCCTCTGGTAAAGCACTGGACACACTAAAAACGTTCATTAGTGCGCAAAACGGTGATCCATCTGTAGTAGACAATCCGCAGCTTCTTCCAACTGCCCAATTCCAAATAGAAGTAAAGGCAGAGGAAAATGGACATGTAGCGTCGATTGTTGCTGACCGTATTGGTACTGCAGCGATGGTTCTCGGAGCTGGACGAGCAACGAAGGAATCGGACATTGATTTGTCTGTTGGAATCGTTCTGAAGAAGAAAATGGGTGAGTCGGTGCAAGCAGGTGAAACGCTTGCGATTCTTCATGCAAACAAAGAGGATGTCCAAGAAGTGATCGATAGGGTGATTAAAGCCTATCACATCTCTCCTGATCCTGTCGCAAAGCCAACGCTCATTTACGAGGAGATTCATTAACATGACACGATTACCTGACATTAAAAAAGAGGTGCGCTTCAACGCCCCGATCGAAAAAGTGTGGGAAGCGGTTAGTACATCGGAAGGATTAGCCTCTTGGTTCATGGAAAATGATTTGAAAGCAGAGACTGGGCATCATTTTCACCTCCAATCTCCTTTTGGTCCTTCTCCGTGTCAAGTGACAGACGTTGAGCGACCGATTAAACTATCATTTACGTGGGATACCGATGGGTGGTCGGTCACGTTCCATTTAAAAGAAGAAGAGAATGGGACAATCTTCACCCTCGTCCATAGTGGATGGAAGCAAGGGGATACGAAGGTTGAAAAAGCAGGAGCGGAAAGCGCTGTCGTTCATGAACGGATGGATCGTGGCTGGCACGACCTCGTGAACGAAAGACTTCGGCAAATCGTTGAATAAATAGAAGGCATACAAAAGTAGCAGGATAAAAAGTTCCTGCTATTTTTTTGTACCTAAAATACACGCTTCCGCCATGTATAAAAAGTTCATGATAGGAAAAAATGGGAACTATGCAACCTAGGAGTCGTATTGTTTGATTTATAAAATCAAAGCTGACTTCTTTCTATTATGATCAAGATGGAGGCGGATGGGAATGAGAGTGATTCTATCCAGTATCGTAAGTGTATGTCTCGTGGTTGGGATGATAGCACCAGTTGGGCTGGCGGCAGAGAAACAGCCTAATTTAGCGAAGGAGGCTTCGTCCGCCATTGTCATTGAACGCGATACCGGTCAAGTTTTGTTTGAGAAAAATAGCGACGAAAAACTACCTCCCGCAAGCATGACGAAAATTATGACGCTTCTCCTCATTATGGAGGCGATCGACAGCGGCAAAATTACATACGATGATATGGTTCGTACGAGCGAAAACGCTGCATCGATGGGAGGCTCGCAAGTCTTTTTAGAGCCGGGGGAAGAGATGAGTGTCCGCGATATGATCAAGGCGATTGCGATCGCTTCGGGAAATGATGCGTCCGTGGCAATGGCTGAACATTTAGCAGGAACCGAAGAAGAATTCGTCGGGATGATGAACGAAAAAGCAAGACAGCTAGGATTGAAAAATACGAATTTCGTCAATACGAATGGGCTTCCTGAAAAAGATCATTATACGAGTGCCTATGATTTGGCGATGATCTCAAAAGAGTTGTTAAAGTATGAAGACATAACCGAGTTCACAAGCGTTTACGAAGACTATCTTCGCAAAGGAACAGATAAAGAATTTTGGCTCGTGAATACGAACCGTCTCGTGAAGTTTTATCCAGGTGTGGATGGCTTAAAGACAGGCTTTACAAAAGAGGCGAAATATTGTTTGACAGCAACAGCTGTCAAAAACGGGATGAGGGTCATTACCGTTGTTATGGGAGCTCCGACGCCAAAGGAAAGAAATAGTCAGATTACTGAAATGCTCGATTTTGCGTTTAGTCAGTATCAAACTCATCAAGTGTATGAGCGCGATACGTACATGATGGATTTGAATGTGAGAAAAGGGAATAAAAAGTCCGTTCCGATTTTTACTTCCGAATCCGTTTCCCTTGTGACGAAAAAAGGAGAGTCAATCGACAATGTGACCGAGCGAGTGGAATGGAAGGAATCATTGCTAGCTCCGGTACACAAAGGGGATGTGGTCGGAACGCTGTACCTTGAACGAGATGGGGAAATCTTGTCGGAAACCCCACTGATCGCAGGCGATGATGTAGCATCTGCTTCTTTCTGGCAAATGTTCAAACGAATCGTTGGGAAATTTGGCGGCACTTCCTAACGAATGATGAGACGTTTTTTCGATTTGCCACTAGTTTTGTCACCTAGCAGGGATCATGCGTCCATAAACCGAAACTCTTTGTAGTCGAATCGGGGAGAGAGGAGCTCTTCGCCGATGATGAATGCTAGAAGGAGTGAATCGAATGAGTTTGGACGTAAAGTTAGAGCAAAAGGATACGGTTCTACTCGTACGCTTGATCGGGGAGTTGGATCACCATACGGCGGAGCAATTAAAAAGACAGGTCGAAGAGGTGTTAAGTCAAGGCGTAGTAAAGCATATTGTGCTAAACCTACAGCAACTGGAGTTTATGGATAGCTCAGGGCTTGGGGTCATTTTAGGACGATACAAACAAGTGAAAAACAGCGGAGGTGAAATGGTGGTTTGCGCCATTTCTCCCACAGTAAAACGGTTGTTTGAAATGTCAGGTTTGTTTAAAATCATTCGTCTTGAAGAAAATGAGCAATTCGCATTACAAACGCTGGGGGTGGCTTAACATGCGGAATGAAATGAATTTGTCTTTTTCAGCACAAAGTCAAAATGAATCGTTTGCCAGAGTGACGGTCGGCGCCTTTATTGCTCAGCTTGATCCGACGATGGATGAAATGACGGAGATCAAAACGGTTGTCTCAGAGGCAGTAACCAATGCGATTATCCATGGCTACCAAGGACAGCCAGACGGTGTTGTCTACATTCATGCCTCCATTGACCAAGGTGTGTTTGAGTTAACGATTCGCGACGAGGGAATGGGGATTTCAGATGTGGAAGAAGCGCGTCAACCGCTTTACACGACAAAACCTGAATTAGAACGATCTGGGATGGGATTTACGATCATGGAAAACTTCATGGATGAAGTGAAAGTAGTCTCAGAACCGATGATAGGCACAACGGTTTTTTTGAAAAAGCATTTAACCAAAAGCAAAGCGATTTGCAATTAAGGGGTTTTGCCTAATGGATGTAGAGGTAAAACAGAACGAAAAAGAGCAGCCGTTTACAGACGAGGAAATTAAGCAGCTCATTGCGCAAAGTCAAGCAGGAGACCAAGAGGCGAGAGATCAAATCGTCAGTCGTAACACTCGCCTCGTATGGTCTGTCGTGCAACGATTCTTAAATCGCGGGTATGAAGCAGACGACCTGTTTCAAATTGGTTGCATTGGCTTGATTAAATCAGTGGATAAATTCGATTTGTCGTACGATGTCAAGTTTTCCACCTATGCGGTGCCAATGATCATCGGTGAAATCCAACGATTCCTTCGCGATGATGGTACGGTAAAGGTAAGTCGCTCCATTAAGGAGCTTGGCAATAAAATTCGGAAGCTCAAGGATGATATGACGAAGACGCTCGGTCGGACGCCGACGGTGAATGAAATTGCGGAGCAGTTAGAAATTACGCCAGAAGAAGTCGTCTTTGCCGGGGATGCAAGTCGCTCGCTAAGTTCCATCCATGAGACTGTCTATGAAAATGACGGCGATCCCATTACCCTTTTGGATCAATTGGAAGATCAAAGCGAGACGAGATGGTTTGATAAGATCGCCTTAAAAGAAGCGATTCATAACTTAGAGGAACGAGAGCGGTTGATCGTTTATTTACGTTATTATAAAGATCAAACCCAATCCGAGGTCGCGCAAAGACTCGGAATCTCCCAAGTACAAGTATCGAGACTTGAAAAGAAAATCCTTGAAACGATGAAAGCGAATATAGCTGAATAGGTTGTCCTCCTTTTTTGCCCTGCCGAAGCGGTAGGGCTTTTTTCATTTTAGGAAAGTCTAACGTTATAAAGGACTAAAAGGACAAGAAAATCAACGGAGATAAGTGTCTTTTTCGTTTCCTCCGAATGAAAGATTTTTACAAGACACATACTACTTGAAAGCAAAGGATTGTCAAGAAAGGAGGCAGATGGATGACCACTGATGTGAAAAAGCAATATCAAGCTAACATTAAACTGTATCAACCAAAGCCAAACTACGGAAAAAATGCAGTGCGTGCATTTCTCATTGGTGGCTTCATTTGTCTACTAGGTGAAGCCATTAGCGATCTGTATCTCATGTGGTTTCCTTTAAGTGAACGTACGGTCACAGCGCCAATGATGGCTACGATGATCTTGCTCGCTGCCCTCTTTACAGGGGTTGGTCTATATGACAAGCTCGGACAGTTTGGCGGTGCAGGTGCACTAGTCCCTGTCACGGGTTTTACAAATGCTATGGCGAGTGCAGCCCTTGAGCATCGCAGCGAGGGGCTTGTTCACGGAGTTGCGACCAACATGTTTAAAATGGTTGGAGCCGTGATTGTTTTTGGGGTTGTCGCCTCATATCTCGTTGGACTGACCAGGTTGCTCGTACAAATGCTCATTAGTTAACGAATTGAAGGAGAATACGTCAATGATGTCACCGCGAAAGCAAACGTTGAAGTTTGATAAGCCTGTCTACATTGAGTCAACAGGTACTGCGGTTGGACCTATGGAAGGCGCAGGACCCCTCAGGCATACGTTTGATCAAGCATATGACAATCTTTATTGTGGAGAGGATTCATGGGAATTAGCAGAACGACGACTCATGCAGGATGCGATCGAGCATTGCCTAAAAAAGGTTCATGTTGAGACGGAGAGAGTTTCATTTATGATCGCTGGGGATTTATTGAATCAAAACATTACGGCAAACTACGTTGCTAGAGCACTGGGAATTCCTTTTTTAGGCACATTTTCTGCGTGTGCCACATCAATGGAAACTCTGGCGGTAGGCTCGATCATCGTCCATGGTGGCTTTGCGCAAAGGGTGATTACAGCTGCGAGCAGTCACTATGCTACCGCTGAAAGGCAGTTTCGTCAGCCGACTGAATTTGCCAAACAAAAGCCGGACTCAGCCACATATACAGTAACAGGTGCTGGAGCTGCATTGGTTAGTAATCGACCGAGCAAGGTTCGCATCGAGAGCGCGACAATCGGTCATGTGGTCGATTATGGTTTGAAAAACCCCCTTGATCTTGGATCGGCGATGGCCCCAGCGGCTGCGCATACGATTGTGACCCACTTGGAGGAAACCGATCAGCAGGTAGATGACTATGACTTGATTGTAACCGGTGATCTTTCTCGGATAGGGAGTGGAATTTTACGCAAGTTACTAGAGGAAAAACGAGTGATGTTTAAGCGCAACTATGATGATTGCGGGGTGATGATTTACAGCATGGATCAGCCTGTATTTGCTGGTGGAAGTGGAGCAGCATGTTCTGCGGTCGTCAGTTACGGTTATATTTTCGAACAAATGAAAAAAGGCAAGTTAAAGAAAGTGTTAATTGTAGCGACAGGTGCACTGCTCAATCCGATGATGATCCAGCAAAAAGAGACGATTCCGTGCATCGCTCATGCGGTTTCGTTGCGTGCGGAGGTGTAAATCGTGAACTATATTATCGCATTTACCGTTGGTGGCTTAATCTGTATTGTGGGACAAGTGTTGCTTGATGTAGCGAAAATGACTCCTACCCAAGTATTAAGCACTCTTGTGGTTGCAGGTGCGGTGCTGGATGGATTTCATTTATACGACAGACTGATTGATTTTGCAGGCGCTGGTGCGACCATTCCGATCACGAGCTTCGGTCATTCCCTTGTCCACGGGGCGATGGCCGAAGGAGAGCGATCAGGTTTTTTAGGGGTAGGAATGGGGATTTTTGAGATTACTTCTGCTGGCATATCTTCAGCTATTCTTTTTAGTTTTCTCGTGGCTGTTGTATTTAAGCCAAGGGGGTGAAGCTCATGAGCCGTCGGAAAGTAATCTTGATCACAGACGGAGATGAGTCGGCACTAAAAGCTATAGAACATGTTGCTAGAGAATTAGGAGGGCGTTGCATCAGTCAATCATGGGGCAATCCTAGCCATTTGACAGGAGAAGAGATCGTTAAGCTCATTTTGAAAACCCCCTATGATCCGGTGCTTGTCATGTTTGACGATTGTGGATTCCGTTTAGAGGGACCTGGAGAAGCGGCAATGCGCCATGTGGCAAATGATCCTGCGATTGATGTTTTAGGTGTGATTGCGGTTGCTTCTTCAAGCCATTATCACGAATGGACGAAGGTGGATGTAAGCATTGACCGCTTCGGAGAGCTTACGGAATATGGGGTGGATAAATATGGTGTGGCCGACCTTGAGATTGGGCGGATGAATGGCGATACGGTATACATACTCGATGAGTTGGATTTGCCGATCGTTGTCGGGATCGGCGACATTGGAAAGATGGGTGGAGCGGATGCGGTGGAAATAGGGGCGCCGATCACGCGAAGAGCGGTGGAATACATTTTAGAACGGAGTGGATACCATGAGTGAAAGCGTTAAAGAGCGAGAGGATATTATCTCACCGGACATTCATGTAAATGAAGAATGTTTGAAAGAACGATTAGGAATGGATGTCTCGTTTGACGTGGGCATTCGTAAGCTCCCCGTGTTTGACCGAGAAATTCAACTATATTACGTCAACGGCTTGGTAGATACGCAAAACATTATTGAGTTGTTGAAAGAACTGATGGATCTAGATGCGCGAAATCGGAAAATAACCGATGTGAAAAAGGCCGTTAAAAATCACTTAACCCATTACCAAGTGGAAGAGACCGACAGCATGAATGAAGCGGTAACACAAATGTTGTCAGGGCTCATTTTCATTTTAATTGATGGAGAGACCGAAGCGTTTGTTGTCGATGTTCGTTCCTATCCGACACGAGGACCTGAAGAGCCAGATACCGAGCGGGTCGTTCGAGGATCACGGGATGGTTATACGGAAAACATCATCATTAATACGGCTTTAACAAGACGTCGTATTCGAGACGAACGTCTGCGCCATGAAATTTTAAAAGTGGGCGTTCGTTCGAAAACCGATATTTGCATCGCCTATATCGATGGAATTGTCGATCCTGAAATGGTGAAAATCGTTAGGGAAGAGCTGGAAAACATAAAGATTGACGGTATAACTATGACCGATAAAATCATTGAAGAATATATTGTTAAACAAGGAATGAATCCGTTTCCACTTGTAAGATATACGGAGCGCCCTGATGTGGCAGCAACCCACCTGCTTGAAGGCCATTTGGTTATTATGGTTGATACGTCCCCAAGTGTTATTATCGCACCGACAACGTTTTTTCATCACGTACAACATGCAGAGGAATATAGACAATCAGCCGCCATCGGAACGTTTTTGCGGTGGGTTCGCTTTGCTGGCATCTTATTTTCCCTCTTTATTTTGCCGTTTTGGCTATTATTGGTCATGCAGCCAAGCTTACTACCAGAAGGGTTACAATATGTAGGGCCGAATGAAACAAAAGAAGTGCCCATTTTTGCCCAAATCATGTTTGCTGAACTAGGAATTGAACTGCTTAGGATGGCAGCGATCCATACTCCATCTCCGCTGGCTACAGCGCTTGGTCTCGTCGCTGCCCTCTTGATAGGAGAAATTGCGATTGAGGTCGGCCTGTTTTCACCAGAAGTTATTTTGTATGTAGCCATTGGTGCGGTCGGAATGTTCGCTACTCCGAGCTATGAGCTAAGTGTCGCTTTACGTGTAGCAAGACTGATACTGCTTACGATTGTGGCTCTATTTAAAGCACCCGGCTTTATTATTGCCACGACACTTTTTATTTTCATGCTTGCACGAATTAAAACCTTAAATAAGCCGTATTTATGGCCATTTCTTCCGTTCGATCCGCCTGCGATGTGGCAAATTATTATACGTTCCAGTGTTCCAACGATTCGATGGCGACCGAGTATCGTTCATCCGCAAGACCCTATTCGTCAAGAAGAAAGTTAATCAAGGCGGTTGTCAGGTAGAGGGGTTTGTGTTAAAGTAAAACACAACAATTTAATTCCCCTCATCAAGGATGAGGTAGAGGTGCAATGCGAATCAGTACCCACTTGGAGTTTGATGGAACTAGGAAGAGTGGGGAAAGGTCAATTTGCCGAAGTGAATGTATGTCCATCCCATACGTTTGCTGGGTCGTTTTTGAATAAAAAACGAACTGCCGCTGACTGTTAGCGGAGAGCTATCTGCCAATGAGGTTACCTTGCAGCATTCAACGTAGCTAGTGTAACACATTAGCTGCGTTTTTTTACGATGGTTGCAGTCGGTTAAAACGTCACTCATTGAGTTTACCTATAAGGGAGAGAAACCATCTATGTTTTTTCACGGAACGAGTCGTGTCAATGGAAAGGGTCATCTAGAAATCGGAGGTGTGGACACGGTCGAATTGGCCAATCTGTATGGAACCCCATTGTTTGTTTACGATGTGGCACTCATTCGTGAACGAGCAAAAGATTTCAAACAAGCCTTTGCAGATGAAGGAGTTCAGGCTCAAGTGGCGTATGCGAGCAAGGCGTTTAGCTGTATTGCTATGTTTCAGCTTGCTGAAGAGCTAGGCCTAAGTCTTGATGTCGTTTCTGGCGGTGAGCTGTACACCGCGCAGCAAGCTGGAGTATCGATGGAACGAATTCATTTTCACGGGAACAATAAAAGCCGTGCAGAGATTGAGATGGCGGTAGAAGCGGGAATTGGCTGCTTTGTCGTTGATAATTTTTATGAACTTGACCTGTTAGCAGACATTTGTGAGCAAAAGCGGGCGACTGCAAATATTTTATTGCGGATTACGCCGGGGGTTGAAGCTCATACTCATGACTACATCTCAACTGGTCAAGAGGATTCAAAGTTTGGTTTTGATCTTGTGAGCGGCCAAGCCACGCTTGCGGTTAAAAAAGCGTTAGCTGTCGACTCCATTCGTTTGCTCGGTGTTCATAGCCACATTGGATCGCAAATCTTTGAAACAACTGGATTTGTCATGGCTGTCGAAAAAATATTTGAACATTTAGTTTCATGGCGAGAAGACCATGGATTCGAACCATCGGTGTTAAACTTGGGAGGCGGGTTCGGCATCCGTTACATTGAAGGTGATACCCCGCGTCCAGTCGGTGATTATGTTAAAGAAATGATCCGCGCGGTAAAGCAGCAAATTGCAGAACATGAAATGTCGATGCCGGAAATTTGGATCGAGCCTGGTCGTTCGCTTGTCGGCGATGCAGGGACGACGCTGTACACGATCGGGTCAAGAAAAGAAATTCCGAATGTTCGCCATTACTTGTCCGTCGATGGCGGCATGAGCGACAATTTGCGCCCAGCCCTCTATCAAGCTGAATATGAAGGGGCGCTCGCCAACCGTGTGAACGAGCAGCCGGTAGGGATGTTTTCGGTTGCTGGGAAGTGCTGTGAAAGTGGCGATATGCTCATTTGGGATTTACCATTACCAGAGGCAAACCACGAAGACATTTTAGCCGTCTTTTGTACAGGAGCCTACGGCTACTCCATGGCGAACAATTACAACCGGATTCCGCGCCCACCTGTCGTTTTCGTTGAGGATGGCGACGCCCAGCTTGTTATTCAGCGAGAGCGATACGAAGACTTAGTGCGTCTCGATATGCCACTAGTAAAAAAGGTGAAAGTATAGCAAAAGTCTTGCGCCCCAAATGAATGTCTGGGGTGCTTTTCAATGGGAGTGAATTTGCGCTAACCAACGTTAATGTACGAAGAAATCACTTGATACTACTTGATATAAACATGGAGGCGTCTTGATTCATAAAAATCCGCTGACCATGATAGAACGTTCTCATTTCAATTGATTTAAATCCAACTTCGGATAAGCTTTTTTTCAGTTCCTCATGGGAAAAACCGTTAGTAAAGATTTTGATTGACTATTTCGTAATTCGGATCGAACTTCCTTAACGATCACTTTAGCTAATTCAATTCTATCCTCTATATCATATCGTTTGGCCATCTGTTCAAAAACGTTATTCTCCATTTTCCGCTCCCCCGTCTAGATAACGTATTGTCAAAACTTTATATAAAAATAGGTTATTAAATCCTATGTTAGAGGGCTTTATAAGCAAAAAAATTGCCACCCCCTGATTTCTGTAGATAATTGAGGTTACCATAGACCCAATTCCAGAAAAGGAAGTGACAATTTGTACCCTCAAATTATAACCTATTTATTAACTTTTATAAACTATCAAGAACAAATTATTCGAACTTTGCTTACTCTATTGATTGGAAAAAGCATGTTCGATAAACCCAAAGAAGCTCCTGTTAATCAGCCTTATCGAAAGCTTCAAATTGATGATTTACCTATCATTGAAAAGGTAGAAAAGCTCGATTATCAGCTTTTATTAACGGAATATCTTCAATCAAAAGGAAAACCGTTAAAACCAGTACGCCGTCGAGCCAATTCTACGCCCGTACCTTCTGCATTGTGTTGTCCTAAGTGTGGTGCTCCTTCTGCGTATTTGTACGCAAACAACGGAGGAAAAGGACAATATCAATGTAAGGTGTGTGCGTGTGTTTTCAATAAAAA
>NZ_SNUY01000043.1:0-18756 GCF_004376175.1 Halalkalibacterium halodurans
TAGAAATAAAATTACAAGAAAATGATATTGCTTTTGCGATTAATGACCTTGTAGAGAGCATACCAGAGGAAGCATTCAAAGATTTCTTACGCCAAACTGGACGTCCTGCCTATCATCCTCGTATGATGTTAAAAGTTATTTTGTGTGGGTATACACAATCTGTGTTTTCTGGTCGTAAGATAGAAGCGTTGCTCCAAGACAGTATTCGGATGATGTGGTTAGCCCAAGGAAATGAGCCGAGCTATCGGACGATTAATCGTTTCCGTTCCAATCCACTTATTGAAAAATTACTGCGCGAATGTTTTGTCCAATTCCGTAATCAACTCGTGGAAAAGGAGTTGATTGAAGAAGAAGCAATTTTTATTGATGGTACGAAGATTGAAGCGAACGCAAACAAATTTACCTTTGTATGGAGAAAATCCGTCGAACAATATAGTGAAAAATTAATAGAAAAGTCCAACCAACTGTATGATGAATTATTGGAAAAGGAAATTATCCCAGCGATAGAACGAGAAAGTAAAGAAGAACTAACCGTTAAAGAAATGGAAGAAGTGGTCAAAAAGTTAGACGAAACAGTCAGCGAATATGATAAAAAAATTGAAGCTTGTGAGGTCGGCAGTGAACGGAAGAACATTCGCGCTGAACGTAAAGCACCAAAACAAGCTCGTAAGCAGTTCATGGATTTCATTGCTCGTAAACAAAAGTATCAAAAAGATATGGAGACTTTCGGCGAACGCAATAGCTATTCAAAAACTGATCCTGATGCGACGTTTATGCGGATGAAGGACGATTACATGAAGAACGGTCAATTGAAAGCTGGTTATAATGTACAACTTGCGACAGAAGGTCAATACGCACTCGCTTACGATGTTTTTCCAAATCCAACAGATACACGCACCTTGATTCCATTTCTTCAAACGATAGAAGATTTCTTCGAATTACCAGAATATATCGTTGCAGATGCAGGATACGGAAGCGAACAGAACTATGAAGAAATCATTGAGAATCGAAATCGAACGCCACTTATTACATACAATCAGTATCGAAAGGAAAAGAAAAGGAAACACAAAGACAATGCTTTTCATGTAGACAATTGGGATTATAATGAGGAAGAGGACGCTTTCCGATGTCCAAATGGTCAAAAAGTATGGTTTAGCCATCAGTCCAAACGAACAGACAGGTACGGATTCACACGGGAATTTAAAGTGTACGAATGTGAAGATTGTTCAGGCTGTCCATTCCGCGAACTGTGCACGAAAGCAAAAGAAGGCAACAATCGAAAAGTCTACATTAATGAAAAGTGGGAATCTCAAAAAGAAAATATACGTATGAAGCTTTCAGACGAGAAAACTGGTGAAATTTACAGGAAACGAAAAGTTGAAGTAGAACCAGTGTTCGGTTTTCTGAAGGCTAATTTGGGTTTCACTCGAATGTCCGTCAGAGGCAAAGATAAAGTGAAAAATGAATTGGGGTTTGCATTTATGGCCGTGAACTTGAGAAAGTACACGGCCACGAACGGTGACATAGGGCCAGGAAATAAGAAAAACTCCACAAAAAAGGTTCCAAGCACTTATTATTTGCTTGGAACCTTTTTACTTACTATTTTTGGCTAGTTTTGTCCCAGCCTCTTTTTCGTTTCGAAAGGAGGTTATGATTTGAAAGATCCCAAACGAATGACAGTGATGATCATCCATCCGTGACGCCATAAAAGAAAAGTGTGATAACAAGGCAACAAAAAAAGCGACTGTGATTAACTCCACGTGTCAGCACGGGGAGTTAAAGGAGTAAGGTTTTCATTGGTTTGAATCCCCCCTTACTTTGAAAACGCCTAGTCATTCTCACCAACGAGAACTTCGGTTTCAAGGATCGAGGTGCCACGATTGTAAAATCGCGGATCGAAAATGACGGCATGATGTTCGTTCTCATCTAACGTAATTCCATAAAAAGGAGCAAACCAGGCGATCGTTTCTGCATAAGGGTCTTCCAGGACCTTTTCCACAATCAACGGATCATCAACAGTCTCGATGATCGTTTTTTCTCCTTCACTCCATAAGCTTTTAGAATAAATTTCGATCACGTTTCCATTCTTGCCGAACACCGTGAATTGAGTTGGAATAAAGCTAGCAGAGACTACCGTTTCCTCATACTGTTCGGAGACTTGTTGTTTGAT
Organism: Halalkalibacterium halodurans; assembly: GCF_004376175.1. GTDB lineage: Bacteria > Bacillota > Bacilli > Bacillales > Bacillaceae_D > Halalkalibacterium > Halalkalibacterium halodurans. The sequence goes on from NZ_SNUY01000043.1 coordinate 2,171, forward strand.
CCATAGATTCTGCATTCCTTGGGAGCCAACATACATGAAGATGGCAATCCAAACGATGCGAAACGCCTTTTTCGTTCCTAGTTTTTTACGTAGAATAAAACCAGTAATGAAGAATAGAAGAATGGGAAGATCGACAATCGGTAAAAAGCCTAACGAATAACGAGAGTCAACAAACGGTTCAAGCAACCCTGTCCCCCATGTGGTTAGCCAATCGGCTCCTAAATGGGAGAGCACCGAAAAAAGTGAAAGGAAATAAATCCATTTCCATGAAAGTTCTTTTCGTTTTTTAAAGGCAACAAGATAGATGATCCCAACAGCTAAGGCGGCCATCAGTGGGGAAATCAAAAGTGAATGAGTAAGCCCACGGTGAATGCGCAAATACGCCTCACCATCGTTAAAGAGTAACCCGTCAATGTCTGGAATTTCAGCGGCGACAATGCTTGCCAAAGCATACCACTTTTTATGTGTTTCCATGAAGGGCTTTTTGAAGGCAGCATATACACCATATCCTAGTAATCCATGGGTAACCGTATCCATAATAATAGACTCCTAGATTTTAATCGTTATGTCTATTATCTGTCTTTCGTTTTCCGATGGCAAATGGAATGATCTTTTAAAAGCTGGAAAAACCGAATCCTCATAGCTATAGGGAGTGGACGCACGAATAGCGCACTACCCCGCCTAAAAGCATATAAGAATTCTGCGCCGGTTATTTAGGAGAAATAAATTAAAATGACCTCAGGCTCATCTTTAGAGCTTTGAGGTCAGGCGCTTCGTTAAAAAATAGAGAAACCACACCGCATGGTTTTGTTCATCTTTGGCGGCCCGTTGAAATGCTTCACGAATTTGTAAATTAGGGGCATGATCGGCCACTTCTAAATAAAAATCAACGGTCTTTTGCTCTTCTTCAACAGCAAACGCTAATGCTTTTTCGTAGTTGTGTGAGATTTTTTGATCGGTGGTCGGTTCATGCTGTTTTTCGGTTATTTGTTGATAGAGTGCTGAAAAAGTCCGTAAGTGTCGCTGTTCATCCGTTATGATTTCCTCTATTTGCTGCTGCTCTTTTTTCGTTGGGGCGTGTTGCGCCATTTGCTGATAGCATTGAATGGCACGGTGTTCTCCATCAATAGCAGTCATTAAATCTCGCATGATGGTGCGAGTACGATCCTGGGGAGTCTCTGGTGTACGTAGTGGTCTCGTTAAGTAAGGAACAAGCGACGTCTGATACGGGCTAGAGTATGGTCCAGTGTACAATGGCGGTAACTGAAAATAAGGAGGTGCCTGCTGCTGAACAGGAGGCTGGTACCACGGAGTGCCCCCTAATTGCCAGTATGGATAATACAAGAAACCCCTCCTTTGCTCTCCGATAGTGTTATCGCATTTGTTAAAGTGTATGATTGAACAACTTGTCACTATACATGATCACGGAATCATGAGACGACAGCCTGCACGGAGGACTCGAGAATGGATAGCAATTGATTCAGTTCTTCTTCATTGATGATTAGAGGTGGGGCACAGACGAGCACGTCTTGTTGATCAAAGGTAACGGCGCGCAAAATCAGACCACGCTGATCAGCCGCTTGCACAACCTTTGGTGCGAGGGGTTCGTTTTTTCCGTTATGAGAAAACGCGAGTGCGGCCATCAATCCTCTACCTCGAGCGTCATGAATCTCGGAATATTGCTCTTGAATGGTACGGAAGCCGAGAAGCAGCTTTTCCCCCATGGTTGCTGCATGGTCGATCAAGTTCTCTTCCTCGATTATCTGAATGTTCTTAAGGGCAACAGCACAAGACGTTGGATGGCCGCTATACGTATAGCCATGTAAAAGCGTACCGTGGGAATGTACCGTTAGCTGTTCGTGCAATGATTTTGACAGCATCACACCACCGAGCGGTGCATATCCGCTCGTAATCCCTTTGGCGATGCACATCATATCAGGGCTAATGTTGGCATGATCGCAACCAAAATAGGCTCCCGTTCGTCCGAAGCCGGTAATGACTTCATCTGCAATGAACAGCAGTTCGTATTCATCGCAAATGCTACGAATGTCACACAAGTACGAATCGGGCGCCACATGAACACCGCCCGCTCCTTGAATCGGTTCACAAACAAAGGCCGCGATCGTCTCAGGTCCCTCTCGATCAATCATTGCTCGCAACGCTTCTATTGACATATGGTCGACATGTAGGAAGTCCGGAGCAAGCGAGGGAGCAAAATCGCGAAACGGTTTCAACCCGGTAGCGCTCGTGGCTCCCATGGCGACCCCGTGATAGGACTTCATGCGGGCAATGATTTTTCTTTTTTTCGGCTGGTCTTTTACTTTCCAATAGTGTCTAGCTAACTTGAACGCCGTATCGTTTGCTTCTGATCCGCCCGACGTAAAAAAGGTGGCGCGCAAGGAAGGAGGCGACACGCGAGCCAGCTTTGCTGCTAATTCAATTGCAGGCTTATTGCTAAAGGTGGCAAAGCAGGATGAGAACGCGAGCGTGTCCATTTGTTTTTTAGCGACCTCTCCAAGTTCTCTCCGTCCGTGCCCTACATTGACGTTCCATAATGATGACATGCCATCAAGGTATGCTTTTCCATCATGGTCATACAAGTAAACACCTTTCCCACGTACAAAAATATGGGCAGGCCCGTGCTGCTGCTGTTGTTGCATGGAAGAGGTGGGATGGATAAAGTGCTGTTGATCAAGCCCAATGAGGTTACGAGAAGTTTCATCGTTTTTCTTCATTTGTATCACCGCCTTTATGTTCACAATATGCGAAACAAGAATGATTCATTAGAAAAACTTGGCTTGTTTCCAGACTCTTACCCGAAATGTACATAGCCCTTCTCGCTTAGGAGAAGAGCTATTTCAGTTATTCACTTTCTTCTTCACCTGTTTCAGAGCTTGGTGGGACAGCTGGTAACACCATTCCGCCCCCTTCGGAATAGATTTCAGGAACCTCTCCTTGAATGTTCAAAATGCCAATTGGTACCGTCGTTTCGTAGGCTTCGGTTGCGGTCGCAAAAGGGATGACGATTTGCGCATCAACCATGACATCAAAGCTAACAGCGAGGGTCGTATTGTTGATCCCCGTATCGATGACTTCTAAATTGAGGTCGGTGCTTATTTCCCCGATCGTTGAGAAGCGAACAGGCACGTGGGGACCGAAATGGGCTAAAAGGGCATTGTTGGTTGCTTGCCCGAGCGGAATCGTGTACATGATCCCACCATCCGTAATTTTCACATCTTGATCATTTAAGATCGAATGCAAGTTTAAGTCTGTGACAAGTCCTTGTTCAATCGCTTTTAAGTGGTTCTGAACCCTGACCGTTGCTTCGGAAACGAGTCGGTTGTAAATTTGTGTGTTAAACTGCACTTGATTGTCGCCTTTTTCGATGAAAAGCTCATCTTGGTCGAGCTGATCGACAATGTTTCGCGAGACGGCATCATTGATGACGGATGTGGCAATGAGTTTTGTCTCATTAGAAGCAATGCTAATAAGCGTCGGTCTTATCGATTGTTCCACGAGCCAAAAGCCAATCACCGTTAAAAATGTAAAGATTAAAAAGGAAAATAAAAAGACGTAGCGCAATGGAAGGGGCCCGCGCCTTTTTCGGGGTTTTACCCTTTTTAATGGTCTCGGTCTCATGTTGACTCCCCCTTTTGTAAATGTCTATGCACAATTGGGGGAGGGTTTTCCACCTTCACACAAAATTGAACAAAAACATGGAGGCGGTAAGGGGGAAAAGGGAACTTTCTAATCGTGAGAAGGGCGTTTGATTAAGAAGGAACCATTCTATGTTCATTAAACATGACATTTTTCACCGCAGGTAAAAGAAGAAAATATGAGATTGATTCTCACTTGTTTGTTGAAAATTGTTCTCACTCGTTTTATAATCAGGTAAGTGATAATCATTATCAGGACATTAGAAATATAATAGTTGGAGGAGTACATTGATGAGAAACCGTTGGCTTTTTACATTGGCAATGTCTTTCGTTTTTGTCCTACTAGCTGCATGCGGAGGAAATGAACCAAGCGAAGGTGAAGAACCAGAAGCAGGAGATCAAGAACAAGTCGAAGAGACAGGGGATGAAGGAGCGGAAGCGTCAGGTCCATACTCTGTTGAGGATGTCTTTGGTACGGTCGAATTTGAGGACGTTCCTGAACGAATTGTTGTTCTAGAGTGGACATATGCAGAAGATTTGCTAGCTTTAGGAGTCCAGCCTGTCGGTATGGCTGATATTGAAGGTTTTGAGGCGTGGGTTGATATTGAGGCTGAACTCTCAGACGAGGTCGTGGATGTAGGTACGCGTCAAGAGCCAAATTTAGAAGAAATTGCAGCTCTTGAGCCAGATTTAATCATTACTGCAAAGTTCCGTCACGAAGCGATTAAAGATGAGCTTGACCTAATTGCTCCGACGTTATTCTTTGAACCATATCCAGAGGATGAATCGATTAATCAATACGACGAAATGGTGACAACGTTTGAAACGATCGCAAAGGTCGTACAACGTGAAGATGAAGCTGCAACCGTATTAGCTGAAATGGAGCAAAAATTTGAAGAAGCAAAAGAAGCGATTGCAGAGGCTGATCTTGAATCGAACGAATTCATTTTAGCGATGGCTTACTCTGGTCCACAAGCGCCAGCGATTCGAATTTTTGCGCCAAATGGAATGGCAACGATCATTCTCGAAAACTTAGGGCTTGAAAATGTCCATGAGCCAGATGCGTTTGAAATGTACGGGTATTCTGAAGTAAATGTTGAAGCTCTTCCAGAGTACGAGGATGCTAACTTCATTTACGTTGTGCAGGAAGATGACAATGTGTTTGAGGATCAACTTGCAGATAACCCTGTTTGGACCAATCTGAATTTCGTCCAGGAAGAGCGGACATATTCTCTTGGCGGAGATGCTTGGCTATATGGCGGTCCACTTTCAGCGAAAACACTCGTTGATCGCCTCGTTGATTCCCTTACACAATAGTCATGAGTAGCTTAAAACAACGAAAGCCTACCTTGCTTTTTGCAGGAGGCTTTCTCCTACTTTTACTGTTAAGTGCGATTCATGTGACTCAAGGCCAAGCGAATTTGACGCTTTCCGAAATTGTAAACGACGTCTGGACAGAAGGTCGCGTACAAGATATCGTCGTCACGCTCAGGCTTCCGAGGGTGTTAATGGGGATTCTCGCCGGTGGTGCACTAGCCGTTGCGGGTGCCATGTTGCAAACGCTAACGAAAAACCCGTTAGCCTCAGCAGGAATTCTCGGCATTAATGCCGGGGCTTACTTGTTTGTCGTGGCAGCGATGATTTTTGTTCCGAACGTTCTTGGACAATTCCCGCTGATCGTTTCATTTATGGGAGCGGCAGTCTCCGCACTGCTCGTCCTAGCTCTCGTTGGTAAGGCGATGGAGCCCGTTCGTGTCGCGTTGACAGGGATGATCGTCACAATGTTATTTTCATCGATTACTGGAAGCTTGCAGCTCATTTATGAAAATGAGACAAACGGGTTATTTCTCTGGGGATCAGGTACCCTCGTTCAGTTAGATTGGACGGGTGTGAAATTTTCCGTTGGCTTCATTTTTGCTGGATGGATTGGAGCGTTGTTACTCGGAAAGTCGATGGATCTTTACGCCCTAGGAGACGATGTCGCTACGTCCCTCGGTCAATCGGTCGCTCGTACGAAGTGGTTAGGCTGGCTCGTGGCGATCTTTCTTGCGGCAGCGACCGTTAGTGTAGTTGGGCCAATTGGCTTTATTGGCTTGATCGCTCCCCATTTAGTGCGAATGATGGGGGTTCGGAATCATACACCTTTGTTTCTCCATTCGTTTTTATGGGGCGCTGTCCTCCTTGTTGGTGCGGACGTACTTGCACGCTGGATTGAGCCAGGGAGAGAGATTCCTGTCGGAGCGATGACAGCGATCATTGGTGGTCCGTGGCTTATGTATCTTGCCTATCGTACGGGAAAAAAGCATTCGCAGCGTCGCAACCGATTAGGTGGTCATGTCGTAGCGACTCCTTATTGGCTCGTTGCTTCGATCATGGTTGGTATTAGCGTGGCCATTTTGGTTGTCTCTCTATCATTCGGTGGAACAAACTTCTTTTCATTGCAAGATTGGCTCGACAAACAGATTTTCTCACCGTTCGTTTGGCAGCTTCGTGTCCCGCGAATCATTACGGCGTTTCTAGTCGGAATGCTTCTTGCTTTGTGTGGTGTCCTCTTGCAAGGGGTGCTCCGTAATCCATTAGCAGATCCGACCGTTCTCGGGATTACTTCGGGAGGGGGAGCAGGGGCGATGATCTTCCTCGTCCTGTTCCCAACTGCTTCGTTTCAATTTTTACCGTTTGCTGCGATCATTGGTGCCAGTATTTCCATTGCGATTATTTTGCTCGTCACGTGGCGTTCAAATTGGGAACCCATTTTGTTAGCGCTTATGGGAGTGGCCGTTTCGGCCGTTGGTTCAGCGATCATTCAAATAATGGTCGTCAAAGCCCAATTAGGGGTAGCACCTGCGCTTGCGTGGTTAGCAGGAAGTACGTATGCAAAAAGTTGGACAGATGTTCAACTTGTCACCTTGTTTGCGATAATCGCGATTCCGATCGGCTATCTGTTGTCACGGAAAATGGATTTGCTCGCCTATGGAGATGACGTGGCAACGGGACTCGGACTCGACGTTACGCAGACGCGATTGATTGCGATATTGCTAGGAGTCAGTGCCGGAGCTGCTAGTGTCTCCGTTGTTGGAACCATTGGCTTTATTGGGTTGTTAGCACCACATGCTGTTCGACGGATTGTGGGGGTTGAACATAAAGCCATGATTCCTCTAAGTTTGCTAGTAGGTGGGATCATGCTCGTTGCTGCTGATTTTGTTGGTCGCTTGTTGCTTGCACCTAAGGAAATTCCAGCCGGTCTAGTCGTGGCTGTCCTTGGAACTCCATACATTTTGTATTTATTACGGAAAACTTAAACCATTGAAACATGGAGGATGATCGCAATGTTTTCGATTGAAACGAAGAACCTAACCCTCGGGTACGATGATACGATTATTATTGAGGAGCTTGACCTCAATATTCCTAAAGGGGAAATTACCGTCCTTATTGGTGGGAATGGCTGTGGGAAATCAACGCTCCTCCGTTCTCTTGCTCGTCTATTAAAACCTCAAAGTGGCGCAGTGCTTTTAGAAGGTTCTTCGATTCAGCAATTGGCCACGAAGGAAGTGGCTACGAAACTTGCAATTTTGCCACAAGGTCCAGAGGCGCCAGAAGGGTTGACGGTATATCAGCTCATTAAACAAGGGCGGTACCCTCATCAAGGCTTGTTCAAAAAATGGACATCTAAGGATGAGGAAAAGGTGATGCAGGCGTTGGAAGCGACAAGGCTAACAGAGCTTGCAGATCGTCCGGTGGATGCGTTGTCTGGGGGCCAGCGGCAGCGGGCGTGGATTGCGATGACCCTTGCGCAAGATACAGAAATCATCTTATTAGATGAACCGACAACATACTTAGATTTAACTCATCAAATTGAAATCTTGGATTTGCTTTTTGAATTAAATGAACGAGAGAAACGTACGATCGTGATGGTTCTTCATGACCTTAATTTAGCTTGTCGCTACGCCCACCATTTGATCGCTGTAAAAGATCGGACGGTGTACGCTCAAGGAAAACCGGAAGAAGTGATCTCGTGTGAGCTTGTAAGACACGTATTTGAGATGGAGTGTCAGGTTACGTCTGATCCATTGTTTGGAACACCTCTTTGTATCCCTTATGGCAAAGGGCGTTGTATCGTGAAAGATGTAGGTGTCGCGACATGATCGAGCCACCTGTTATGAATGATGCTCGTCTGTTATCGTCCGGGGAAAAAGAAGCATTGAAAAAGCTGCGCCTATCTTTTAAGGCTGAACTTGAAAACGATGGAAAAAAAGAGTATGAGGCGACAGAGCTGCTAGATGAAGGATGTCTTGTCCCGTTGTTGCACGAGGTGAAGGATGTATTAGAGGCTCCGGACCTCCTCGTAACAGCGTCTATGTTTTCCAAACGTTATGCTTATTTAATGACGGTTCCAGTGCTCTATGCATTTTCCCTATGGAATGTGCGCTTTCAACCCACTATGGAAAACGTCGTGTATCGTGAAAAGGAGACAGATCCTTATTGGCTTCCGACGTTTTATTTTCATGAGGAGCGCATCCATCCTATTTCATTAGAATTACGCGAAAAAGAAAGAGAAGCGCTGTTCTTCACTCTATTTGCCAACCATTTAGATAAAATGTGGGATGTGCTTTGCAAGGCAACATCGATTCCGAAAGAAATTTTATGGGAGAATACCTTTAGCTATCTGTATTGGTTGTATGATTCCTTAGTACAGCAAAGCGAGGAATGGACAAACGAGGCGGTGAAAAGGCAAGTCGAAGCGGATCGTCACTTTTTGTTTTATGAAGCCGACGTTCAACTGTTTGGCCATGGGCGTAAACATCCGTTCACACGAATGGCTGAACGAAGAGAGGCCGTTAAGGAGAAGGATACTCCGCCGCTTAGGCAAACGTGCTGCTTTAGTTACCGGTGTGGGGAGCCGCCTACCTATTGCGGGACGTGCCCTCGCAAACCGTAGAACACTTGAAAAATAAAGGCGGATGATAGATGCTATAGGAGGATGCCTGTAGCATTTTTTGTTGTATTAAAAGAAAGGGGGATGAATGATGGAGATTACGAGGTTACAAGTGGCGGAGCCGCCCGTCGCAAAAGGGATACACAAATTGCAGCTTGAGAGCTATCAACGAGAAGCGAGCCTCATTGAATATCCTCATCTCCCGCCGTTACGAGAATCTTTCGAAGAGGTGGCCAACTTTCACGGAGTAGTCTACGGTGTTCAGCGCAAAGACGCGCTTTTAGGTGTTATCTTCGTTGAACCAGCTAAGGAAGCAACAGTAGCAACCATTGCGAAACTGTTTGTAGCCGAAAACGAAGGAAGAAAAGGAATTGGGTGCTCCCTTGTCACTTTTGTCAAAACAAGATATAACACCTTATATGTGTCCACAACTGAACGGAATGAACCGGCAATTCGTTTATATCAATCGGATTTTGCGAAAAGTTTCGCATCGTGATAGATCCATGGCTCACGCTATGTACGTTTGAATGGAAGAAAAGGAGCGACACTAATGTTTTTACCGTTTAATACAAGGTTACACCACGCAACGTTTTTAAGGCGACCGAATCGTTTTATCGTAGAAGCCCGCCTCGATACAGGCGAGGAGGTGGTGGCACATCTGCCCGATCCAGGGAGATTAAAGGAGCTATTACTACCGGAAGCATCCATATGGCTTCGGCATGTAGATAACCCGAGCCGGAAAACGCAGTGGTCCGTCGTTTGCAGCCAAGCTCCAGAAGGAGATGTTCTCGTTTCCCTCGATACGACATTGCCGAATCAACTTGTGACGAAAGCGTTGCAACAGCAAGAATTCCTCCCTTTGTGTCAGTGGGCTTATGTAAGACAAGAGTTTACGTATGGAGGATCACGCTGGGATGTGTTGCTTAGGGAAGGAGAAAAACAGTTGCTTCTCGAAATAAAAAGCGTCACGCTATCCGAAGCGGGGGTCGCCTATTTTCCTGACGCCGTTACGGCGCGTGGGACGAAACATGTAAAGGAGCTGACAGCGATTCAGCAATCAGGTGACTATGAAACCGCCATTCTTCTGTTAGCACAGCGTGAGGATGTAACGGAAATCAGGCCTGCCTATCATATTGATCCTCATTTCTCGGCCGCGTTGCAGGAAGCAGAGAAATGTGGTGTGCGTCTTTTAGGCCACACGAGTAAAGTGACGCTTGAAGGGATTGAATTAGGAAAACCGGTAAAGGTGGATACGAGTGAGCGAAAGGAGACAAGCGATTGATGAGTGTTCGTAAGCCTTATGAGAGTGAATACCCACTGCTCTCGGAGTTGGCGTTGAAATCGAAAGCGTATTGGGGCTATGACCCTAGCTTTATCCCGTTTAACTGGCGCTAAGACTCCCACCTCAACGCTTTGATTAACAAGAAAGATTAAGTGAGAGATAAGCGCCAGTAACAACCCGATTGGTTCAACTAACATTCAGCGGGGATTAAAAACCCCACTGAATCAAGTTTCACTTTATCAAAGCTTGCCGGAATGAGTTAACGATGACAAAGGATGATCCGGCCATTGTATACGTATATGAGCAAGAGGGAAAGCCCGTCGGTGTATTTAGTTTTTTAAAACAAGCTTCATGGTATCTCGACTTTTTTTATATTGATGTGAGTACGATTGGCAACGGTTATGGAAGAAAGATGTGGCATGAGATGATCGCGTGTGCAAAAAAGGAAAACATCTCGTCTTTCCTCATCGAAAGTGATCCGAACGCCGAGCCTTTTTATAAAAAAATGGGAGCGCACCGAATCGGTGAAACTCCCTCGTCCGTATTTGCAAATCGAATGCTACCATTATTAAAAGTAGATGTTAATTGAAATATTACCGCCGCCATTTCGGAATCGAAAGATAAGTGCCTGCACGCCAGACCCATTCCATCGGTCCGATTCGGAAGTGACGTAACCAGAAATGGCTGCAAACGATTTGTAAAGCAAAGAAGCCGATGCTCAGAAGCAAGCCAACAAAAAGACCAAGACTGCCATATAAGCCGAGTCCATATCCGTAGAAAACAGTCGTAAACACAAGTGACTGTAAAAGATAGTTGGTTAACGACAGGCGACCAACATAAGTAAACGGTTTAAGCAACTTCTTCCCTTGAGCCGTTTGTGAAAACAAGGCGATGCATGAAATATAAAAGAGAGCAACTAGTGGGCCACCAATGATAATTTGGATCGTTTCAAGGTTAGCAGGTGATAGGACCGTTGCGATTTTAATTGGAAAACCTATGAGCAAGCCGATCCATAGCATTCGCTTAAAAATAGCTTTATGCTCAGCCGCGTTGGCGATCCAGCCTTTTCGATGAACGAAGGCGCCTAGCAAGAACATGCCGATAACGGAAATCATATTATTGACGAAAATAAGAATGTCTCCGAGTACACCAAGGCCAGTAGGATCAGCCGTTCGCCGAAATTCAACAACCTCGCCATAAGTGCCGCTCGAAAGAACAGCATCCTCATCCTCACTATAAGCGGCGATGGACTGGAAAACCGCCTCGGTATACGGATCTTCCTCCATCGATAATTCTCCTAATGCGGAGGTGGCCATTATTCCAAGTAAAATGAGCGCCCAAATCAACAAACCGCGCTCTGTTAACTTTAAAAAGAAAAAGAGCAAAAAACTGCAAATCGCATACATGAACAAAATGTCTCCGTCCCAAATGAACAGGCCGTGTACATAGCCGAGAAGGAGAAGAATGAGCGTCCGCCGCCAGTATACCGCTACGAATCCTTGCTTTTGCTCGGTGAAGCGATCTTTCATGAGCGCCATCCCGTACCCGAATAGGAAAGAGAATAACGTATAAAAGCTTCCTTGAGCTAAAATGCTAATGAGCGCATCAGCCCCCGAATCAAGGAAACTAGTAGGTGCTGGCATTGTGTATTCCGGAAATAAGCCATATTGAAAATGGCGCATGTTCACGAGTAAAATGCCAAGTAACGCAAAGCCTCGCATCATATCGAGCGCTTCAATTCGGTTTGATTCTAACGTAGGTGTTACTTGTACTTTCGTTGTCATTTTCGTTGCTCCTTGTTAAGATTTTCATAGATCAGTGTAACGAAAAAAATGGTTTTATTCTACTATTAAATGAAATATGTTGAAGGTTTTGTCTTTAGACTATACGGTTTGAGGAAGGATGCGAGACGATGAAGGTGGCATTATACCAAATGGATATTCTTCCAGGCGATCCTCGCGGGAATGAACGCAAAGTGAAAGAATGGATTGAGGACGTCATGCAGCAAGAGGACGTTCCTGATCTTCTCGTACTGCCGGAAATGTGGACGACGGCTTACACTCTTGATCAACTGGAGCATCTTGCGGAAGGGGAAGAGCGTTATACAGAGCTATTTTTAAAGGAGCTAGCACGAGAGCACAATGTGAACATCGTTGCAGGTTCTATCGCCAAGAAAGAAAAAGGGAAGCTGTACAACCGTGCCCTCGTGTTTGATCGTCGTGGTCATACTGTTTATCAATATGATAAGATTCATCTAGTCCCGATGTTGAGTGAACCAGATTATTTAACTGGGGGCGATGCTGCGGCCTCTGTGTTTGAGCTAGATGGAACGAAAATGGGTCTCGTCATTTGCTATGACCTTCGCTTCCCTGAGTTGATGCGTTCCCTTGCGCTAGAAGGGGCGGAAATTGTTTATATTGTGGCAGAATGGCCAGAAGCAAGAGCTGTCCACTGGGAAATCCTACAACGTGCACGGGCGATTGAGAATCAATCTTATGTCATTTCCTGCAACCGAGTAGGTGCCTATGCTGGCGTCACATTCGCAGGGCGATCGATGGTCATTGATCCGTGGGGGGACGTTTTAGTCCAAGGCAGTTGTGATCAAGAGGAGACCTTGACCACGAAGCTGAATCCAGACAAGGTTTCAGAAGTGCGAGAAGCTGTCCCTATTTTTCAAAGCCGGGTACCAACAAAATACAAACCGTTACATAAGGAGGATGTCACGTGACCAATGAAATGACAACGCTCATTCAGCAGCATCGTTCGATTCGGAAATTTACCGCTGAACCGATTTCAAATCAAGTGATTGATGACATTGTAACGTCCGGTCAGTGGGCGCCGTCATCCCATCACGTCCAGGCGTACAGTATCGTAGTCGTAAAAAATCAGGAGTCAAAGAACAAGCTGGCCGAATTAACTGGCAATCAATCGTATGTTGCCGAGTGCCCTGTCTTTTTTGTGATTTGTGCTGATTTTTATCGTTTGAAGCAGGCAAGTGACAAGCATGGAATGCCGTTTGAAATAAATGAAGTTGAAAATGTATTAGTCGGAGCCGTAGATGCTGCGTTGGTGGCGCAAAACATGCTGCTAGCTGCTCGCTCTTACGGATTAGGGGGAGTGATGATCGGCGGTATTCGCAACAATCCAGATCAAGTGGCTGCACAACTGGAACTGCCAGAACTCGTCATCCCGATTATGGGTCTATGCGTTGGCTATCCTGACCAACAACCGGAACAAAAGCCTCGCTTCTCAAAAAACGCCGTCGTCCATGAGGAACGTTACTCCTTTAATGAGGCTGATCTCGAGCGATATGATGAGATTACGAAAGCGTACTATACGAAACGAACAAATGGGAAACGCACAGACAGTTGGAGTGAAATGATGGCGAAACACTTCTCTACCCGAAAGCGCCCTCATGTGACGACGTTTATTAAAAAACAAGGAATCGATTTAACCTGATCATAAAACTCTAACAGCATACGGAACCGCTGTTAGAGTTTTTGTTTTTTCACTTTATGTAAGTGGTGAGGGAAAACGAAAATGACGAGCTTCCTTGCCATTAGAGCTGGTTTCATAATTTTTTAAAAGATTGAGGGATTTTCGTCAAAGTCATAGAATGAAAGTATAGCTTCATTGTATAGAATAAAAGAAGGAGGAAACGAATGATTTCCTTTGTCCTAACATCAGGTTTTCTCGTCCTCCTATGGGCGCTTATCGTAATGAATGAACTTCCAATGGCAGAGGGCCGTGCGACGTTTCTTTTTGTCGTCGCTAGTTGGCTTGCCATCTATTTTCTCCGTCCACTCATCCAGATGCGGAGATTATGGCAGTTCGTGCTCGTCCTTTCATTTCTGATGATTCATTTAGTCTTTCTCTCACCAGATTCATTTTATCCGTGGGGAATGTATTATTTTTTTATCCTCGATTTAGCGTGGGGCGACAAAAGGGTAAAACCCTCACACAAATTTGAATATGTCGCCATTATTACGTTATCGCTCATTCCATACTTGTTTCATACGTATTCCTATCCAATGCTGTTCCATCTGATTGTCCTCACAGGGATGACGACCTTCGCTCTTTCGATGTCAAAGCTCAAAAAAACATATGACGAGCTAGAAAGCAAGTGGACTTCATTTTTGGTGGAATATCGAGCACTCAAACGGCACGCTTATCAGTCGGAGCAAAATGCACGGGCAGAGGAAAGAACACGCATTGCCCGAGATATGCACGACTCTGTTGGCCATCAGTTAACGACGCTCATGATGCAGCTTGAAATCACCGAACGGACGGCCACAGGAGAGATCAAATCGCTCGTCTCACAGGCAAAGCAAATGGCAAGAGAAAGCCTAAATGAAACAAGACAAGCTGTCCGCGCGCTGAGTCAAAAAACCTATGGAATGGCATCGGTGCTTCAGCTCATTCGTAAACTTGAAGCGGAGAGCCATGTTCGTGTTCAACTGACAACGAAAGAAGGGGTTTTATCTGCACCGTTGACGAATGACCAATATGTGACCGTGTACCGGTTTGTCCAAGAAGGTATTACGAATGCGATGCGCCACGGGCATTCTCGGGAAGTGGCCATTACTCTTGAAGTCATTGGAGGGAACAGCTATCAGATGAGTGTTGAGAATCGCATTTATTCGTCGGCTCCATTTGAGAAAGGGTTTGGTTTGTCGAATCTCACAGATCGATTAGAAGCGTTGAACGGACGATTAGACGTCTTACAAACAGAGAACCTTTTTCGCACAACTGGGGTTTTTCCAATAAAGGAGGGATAGGATGGCAAACTTACTACTTGCTGAAGATCAGCACCTCGTGAGACAGGGTCTGAAAATGATGATTGAACAAGATGAAACGTTACATGTCATTGCTGAAGCTAGCAACGGCCAAGAAGCGGTGGAAGCCTATGAACGATATCTTATCGACCTTGTGCTCATGGATGTGCGAATGCCGGGTAAAACCGGATTAGAGGCTACCAAAGAGATTCGCGCTCGTCATCCAGAAGCAAAGATTTTAATTCTTACGACCTTTGCTGATGATGAGTATGCATTGGAAGCACTCAAATATGGGGCTTGCGGTTACTTGCTAAAAGATGCTGATGCGGATCGATTGATTCACTCGATTAAAAGTGCACTAAACGGCGGGATGAGCCTAGATGATACGGTCGCAGCAAAAGTGTTACCGCGCCTTTTGCACCAGCAAACGGGTGAAGTAGAAGAAAGAACCGCGAGGCTAACGAAGCGAGAGCTAGCTGTCGTCAAACTAGTTGGGGAAGGGAAGAGCAATCAGGAAATTGCCGATGCCCTATTTTTAAGTGTCGGGACCGTGAAAAACTACATTAGCCAGGCCCTAGATAAATTGGAGTTACGAGATCGAACCCAGTTAGCGATCTATGCTGTAAAACAACAATTATCTTAAAAATAGACGAATACGATGAGCAAATTTTTTTCTTGAACATAGATATGGTATTATTTATAAGAAATGGATGTCTGTTTTCAGGAGGGAATAGTATGCTTTTAGGCGTTATCCCTGTACTAGCAATCCTACTTTTAGGGTTTAATATCCATCTACTTGTCAAGGAAAGACGATACAAAAAAAGCTGGATCTCCTTTTCTATGCTTGGACTCAATGGCTTGTTGTTTGTAGCGTTCACTTTCTTTTTGCTCGTTTACATGGCTGGATTTGTGACGATTACGACCATTCCTCCTTTTGTTTATTGGTTTCTTATTATGCTCGGCTTCATAATCGAAGGGATGTCCCTTTATAAAAAATACGTCCCAGGACAAATGACAGCAGCAGCTATTCACTTATTTGTCGTGCTGCCGACAATCTTCTCGATCGGGATTGTCTTGCTTCTTGTGGCCATTATCGAACTCATTGTTGCGATGATGAACGGAACGGGAGGACATCCAGTTCCTCGAAATAAGCAGACAACTACTCCATAACGCTCTAGGGACGAGTTTCCTTAGAGCGGTTTAATTGCGTCTACGATTAAGGAAGGGAAGACGATCTGCTCTCCTTGGTTACGTGGGTCAAATGTCTTTGAACGAAAAATTACACCATCCTCTCCGTTCCAATCCTCACAAAGGAAAGCTCCGTTCTCGTCAAAGTATTCTAGCAACTTTACGGTGAATCCAGCTTCTTTGAACATGTTTGATATCGTTTCATATGTATGAACGATTTTATGACTTGCAGCCGGATGGTCTTTCGGTCCAGGGCCACCAACTTGTACCACGGCTTGATACGTTTCATCTCGGAAAAAACCGTCGGGCACTGCACAGCGTATATATCCAGACGGCTTGAGAAAATCATAGCAAATGTTGGCTGCCTCGACTCCTTCTCTAAACGTGAGATGCTCCCAAACGTGCTCTGCTAAAATAGCTGAAATCGATTCGGGAGTAAAGCGTTTCTCCCACATGCTCTGGTCCGGCAAGCTTAGCTCCTCCTCTTGTGTATGAATCCAACCAGGGTTATTGTTATAAGGTCCTGCACCAACGACAACTTTCAGATCCAATTGTGTCCACCTCATTAAGAATTCGAGAAGAGTGGTTACTTTACCTGCTCTTTCGTCCTAAGGGGCTGTATCAAAAGGTCATAAAAAATGACCTTTTGACAGCTCCTTTTTCATGCCAAACATACAAAAAAATCGCCTCTTTCGGTATAATGAAGTTACCACACCACATTAACGAAAGAAGGCGATTTTTTATGAGTAACC
>NZ_SNUY01000043.1:18766-27537 GCF_004376175.1 Halalkalibacterium halodurans
GGCTGTATCAAAAGGTCATAAAAAATGACCTTTTGACAGCTCCTTTTTCATGCCAAACATACAAAAAAATCGCCTCTTTCGGTATAATGAAGTTACCACACCACATTAACGAAAGAAGGCGATTTTTTATGAGTAACCAAACGGTCACTTTCCAAGATTATACCATGAATCAGCTGTATCTTCCTATGGATTTTTCCGATTTAATTCCTGAGGATCACGTTGCTCGGATCGTGAGCGACATGATCGATGCCCTGGACGATCAGCTGTTTGTTGATGTGTATAAAGGAGGCGGTCGCCCCGCCTACCACCCGAAAATGATGGCGAAAATCGTCTTGTACGGATATACACAGGGGCTGTTTTCCGCCCGTGCCATCGAAGGCGCTCTGAAAGAACACTTGCCTATGATGTGGCTTTCCGCCAGCCAAGCGCCCGATTTTAACACGATTAACCGGTTTCGTTCAGAACGCTGAAAGCCGGTGATGGATGCCTTATATGCGGAGATGGTCCAGCTACTGATAGAAGAAGGGTATGTCGATGGAAAGGACTATTTTCTCGACGGCACCAAGATCGAGGCTAATGCCAACAAGTACACGTTTGTCTGGCGCAAAAAGACTGAGGGATACGAAGAAAAACTGCAATCGAAAATCGAGGACAATCTTCAGGCGATTGAAGACGCCATTGCGTTCGATATCGACTCCCTGAAACGAAAAGATGACACATTTCCACGCGAACGTATCTCCCGAGAAGCCCTGGAAGAAGTCGCTCAACAAGTCGAACAGGAGCTCAAGGCGCAGGAAGACGCCATCGAAGCTCTCGATACGGTCGATGAAAAACAGGGGAAGAAACAAGCTGTCAAATCGCTGCGCCAGTTTCATAAAGCGTTAACAAAGGATTATCTCCCGCGTCTAGAGAAATACGAAACCCAAATGGATTTATTTGGGGATCGCAATAGTTATTCAAAGACGGACGTGGATGCCACGTTTATGCGCATGAAAGACGATCACATGATGAACGGTCAGCTCAAAGCCGGGTACAATATCCAAGCCGGCACACAGGACCAGTTTATTCTCCATTATTCCATTCATCAGAGTCCAACGGATGCCCGGTTGCTTAAGCCTCATTGGGAGAGTTTGAAAGAAACCGGACGGCATCTACCGGAAAACCTGATTGCGGACGCCGGCTATGGAAGTGAACCGAATTATATGTATCTCACCGAACAGGAAGACCTGCACACGTTGATCCCTTACAACACCTATGAACAGGAACAGAAACGATCGTTTTCGAAAAAAGCGTATCATCCGCACAACTGGATGTACGATGAGAAAGACGATCTATACTGGTGCCCGAATCAGCGGAAAGTGACGTTTCGCCACTATAGTCGCCGCACAGATAAACATGGCTACACCCGAGACTTTAAAATCTATGAATGTGAGTCCTGTGAAGGATGCCCGTTTAAAGCGGACTGTACCACCGCCAAAGGCAACCGAAAAATCTATTACAATCCGGTGTATGAAGAGTTAAAGGCGAAAGAAGCGATCAAACTGAAAAGTAACGACGGACGAACACTCTACTCGCGTCGAAAAACGGACGTGGAGAGTGTATTTGGTCATGTCAAACAAAACCTAGGCTTCCAACGATTCCACCTGCGGGGGCTGAAAAAAGTCCACGTTGAGTTCGGCTGGGTGGCTCTGGCTCACAACATACGAAAGGTGGCGGCGAGAAAACGCCACCAAAAGAAACAAGCAGCATAAACAGAGGCAAAAAATACCATGGTCACCCTCTCTATGGATGGCGTCCATGGTATTTCCCGCTAAAGGCTTTTGATACAGCCCCTTTTTCATAAGAAGTGACGGAAAGCAGTATGTATCCTTTGCCTTGTTCGATAAGCTTAGGAGGGAAGGAGGAGAGAACATGATTGAAGTGATTGATCTATCAAAGACTTATCAAAACCGTCAAGTCGTAAAAGGCATCAATATGTTTATCGAAAAAGGAGAAATGGTTGGGTTGCTTGGCCCGAATGGAGCCGGGAAATCCACAACGATTTCGATGATTTCATCTTTAATTCAGCCCACGTCAGGAGATGTTTTAATAAAAGGAGGAAGCTTTCACAAGCAATCGAAAGCCATTCGTTCGATTCTTGGAGTCGTCCCACAAGAAATAGCTGTTTATCACGATTTGACCGCCCGTGAAAACCTGGCGTTCTTCGGAAAAATTTACGGGTTAAAAGGTGAGGAACTAAAACATCGTATGGAGAGCACCTTACAGCTTGTAGGATTGGAGGAACGACAAAATGATCGAGTTCATACGTTTTCTGGGGGGATGAAGAGAAGGCTCAACATCGCTGTTGCCTTGCTCCACGAACCGGAACTTATCATTATGGATGAACCCACCGTCGGCATCGATCCTCAGTCACGGAGTCACATTTTAGAAACCGTCAAAACGTTGAATCAAGAGCGGGAAATGACCGTCATTTATACGTCTCATTACATGGAGGAAGTCGAGTATTTGTGCGATCGTCTTTATATTATGGATCGAGGGGAAGTGATTGCATCAGGGACGAAAGATGAAGTGAAGGGTATCCTTTCATCGAATCAGTCGATCAAGCTAACGACGGAGATGTATTCCCCCTCGTTTTTTAACAGCTCTGCAAGATCATCCAGTCATTTCCTCGGTAAAAGTTATGGAGCAGACCTTTACCATCATCGTCCCAAAACGAGAAAACATCCTTGATGATCTGTTTATGCTCGCAAAAGAAACAGGAACAACCTTGAAGTCGATTGACATTCAAGCACCGACGCTCGAAGATGTGTTCTTACACTTGACTGGACGAAAGTTGCGAGATTAAAGGAGGGGCAGAATGATGATTGGGCCGTTTATAAAAAAAGACCTCCTCCATTTTATAAGAGATCGTAAAGAGTTAGCGATTCTCTTACTTATGCCATTTGTGTTAATTTCCATTCTTGGCTTTTCGTTGAAAAACGTCATGGGTGGTGATGGTGGCGATTTGTCAGTGACGATGGTCATTGTTGATGAGGGGAGTCATGTCACGGAAGCTGGGCACTTTCAAACGGTTTTACATGAGAGGGGGCTGTCAAAAGAACAAGTACAAGCATTTTCAAGGGTCCTTCCCCATGTGTCGCTGCCTGACCTTTTGATCGACCAAATACTAGATAATGAGCAGCTTTCTTTTATTGAACACATGTGGATGCTCTAGATGAAGTTCAGCGAGCTGATTACGACGGAGTCATCTATTTTCCGGAAGGCTATCGGATCGCTACTTGGAAGCAGGTGTTTCTAGGAGAGGACCAGGTACCAGCCGCCCAAGTTTATTTGAATGAAAAGGCACCGTTACGAGCTTCAATTGTTGACCAAATCGTTGACCAACTGTACCGATATTGGAATATTCAAATGAGCTTAAATGAAATCGCGTCGGCCCAGCAGAGGATTCCACTTGAACCAAATTGGTTTGTGCCTGATTCTGTCGGTTCGTGGGAGTTTTTTGACGAGCGTGAGCCGATCTCTTCGTTTGATTATTATACGGTCGGGATGTGTGTCATGTTTGCTTTGTTTGTGGTGGCATTCATCGCTAGTTATGGACAATTAGAGAAACAACAACAAGTGTTTCAACGTGTTATGCTTGCCAACGTCTCGCCATGGGTATACATGATTAGCAAATGGGTGTCAGGTACGCTTATTTCCTTCGTTCAGTTGATCATCGTTTTTACTCTTTCGTCCCTTGTTTATCAAACGACACTTCCTACGGTTCTTCCATTTGTCGTGATAACGATTATGTTTTCAATAACAGTTGGTGCTCTAGCTGTATTGATGACATCATTCAATTATCACTTCCAGATAACGAGCTTAATTACCGTTTTCTCTAGCGGGATTGTCTCCATATTGGCGTTTGTTGGCGGTAGCTTTTTCGATATAGGGGAGTTGTCTGAATCGCTTTATCGACTGGGACAATGGACACCAAATGGAGCAGCTTTGAACTCGTATTTATACTTGTTAAGTGGAGGAGAACTGTCAGGGTTGAAGGCGACATTTTATCGACTAGCGTTCATGAGCGCATTGTTCATCGGTTGTGCATGGCTCGTCTTTCCGAAAAGGGGGGAAGCTCAATGAGAGCGATTTTGTGGAACTATTGGCGGCATTTGATTTACCGTCCGTGGTACGTCGTCGGTTTTTTTATCTTGACGGCGACCTTCGCCTTTGTGACGGGCCAGTCTTCTTTTTCAAAGGTAGAAGTACCAGTCTATGTGGAAGGAATGTCGTCTGAAGAAACGGCTAAGATGTTAGGTTATTTGAATGAGCATAAACGGTTTGATTTTCAATTAATGGATCAAGAGGAGATCGAAACAGGGTTACGTCAACATGAAATGGACTTCGCCATTGCGCTGAAGCAGGATGACTTTCGTATGCTATCCTCTGCAGAAACGGTGGACGTCAATGCAGTTTTTACCCACCTTATGATGATTTACCAAGAACAGCAAATCTATGATCAAGCCGCTGACCACCTGTCCATATCTGCGAGCGACATCCGAACAGAAGTGGACAGGCGGCTAGCAAATCCGGCTTATAAATTGGAGAAACAACAAGCGCAAGAGGAAAAGGATTTCAAGTATGATCAAGGATTACAGTCGTTATTTGGATTCAGCTTATACTTTGCGATCATGACGATTAGTTTTACGGTTAGTATGATCGTTCAAGAAAAACAAAACGGCCTATGGGATCGAGTGATGCTATCGCCTTTACGAAAAACACAAATTTATCTCGGTCATTTGTCGTATAGCTTTTTACTCGGCTATGGTCAACTGGCGCTGCTATTTAGTTTCTTTCATTATCTGCTGGGCGTAAACTTTTACGGCGGATTTCCCATGGCGCTTTTAGCCCTCGCTCCATATGTGTTTGCGATTGTGTCGCTCGGAGTGTTATTGAGTAGTTTTGTGACAAACGCTCGGCAGCTTGATGCAGTGATCCCACTCGTATCCACAAGCATGGCCATGGTCGGTGGTGCCTTTTGGCCACTAGAAATAGTTCAGTCGAGTGCCATGCTATTCGTATCTAAATTTGCTCCGATTACTTACGGAATGGAATTGCTGAAAGGAGTCACGATCAATCAAGCACCAATCCATGATGTTCTGTTTCACGCGGCTGTCTTGTTTTTGATGGGGGTCCTCTTTATGGGAATTGGTTTAAATGTTATGGAGCGGAAAGCAAGTTCATAATAATATGAAAAATCAGCTTACCCAACCGGTGAGCTGATTTTTTTTATGGTTTGAGCTTGAGCAATGCTTGCAATTCATCTTCATTGGTCAATAAATCTTTTAGTGTATACTGCTCAAGTACACGTAAATAAGCTGTAAGCGCCTCATGTAAGACACCTTTTAAGCGACAAACCGGGTTTAAAATACATGTGTTCGTTTCGTGGTTGAAGCATTCGACGAGTTCAAGGTTATCTTCCGTTTGTTTGACGACAGCACCGATATTGATCTCTTCCGGCGCTTTTGCCAAGCGAATGCCACCGTTTCGTCCCTTTATTGTTTCAATGAGGCCGAGCTTACCTAGTTCATACGTAACCTTTGTTAAATGATTGTAGGAAATGTTATAAATCGTTGCCACTTGCTTGACGCTAGAGAGTTTGTCTTTAGGCTGTAAAGCTAAATATAAAAGCAAGCGAAGCGAGTAATCAGTATAAGAAGTTAATTGCATTTCATTCACTCCAAATGATCATGTCGATAACAGCATACCATAAAGTGAAACTTCATTCAGTGGGGGGATTTTTTAGCGTCTCCACTAAAAGGAGATGAAGTCTATACGGCATGGGGATTTTATCCTATTTCCATTCAATGGATACGTTAACGTATGGGGGTGCAAGCTTTAGCGTCAGGTAAACAGAAAAAAGGAAGACGAGGACTCATTTGTGGCGAAAATTTAACAATGGTTTAAATGTGTATTTTAAATATTGATTAATGAACATAGGTGGTGTACTTTAAATATGTATACAAAATACTTATTTATAAAAGTGAGGCGATCCATCCATGAGTACTGCGACGTTAAGCCAAGAAACGAAACAAATCGTTAAAGCCACCGTACCGATTTTAGCCGAACACGGGGAAGCGATAACGAAGCACTTTTACAAACGAATGTTTAGTCATCATCCGGAATTGTTAAACATCTTTAATCAGACGCATCAAAAACAAGGAAGACAACCGCAAGCACTAGCAAATTCCATCTATGCGGCCGCTGAGCATATCGACAATTTGGAAGCAATTTTACCTGTTGTCAGCCGTATCGCCCACAAGCATCGCAGCTTAAACATTAAACCAGAACAGTATCCGATCGTCGGGGAGAATTTGCTTGCTGCGATGAGAGAAGTACTAGGAGATGCTGCATCTGATGACGTATTGGAGGCGTGGCGGGAAGCGTATGAACTGATCGCAGACGTGTTCATTCAAGTTGAGAAAAAAATGTACGAAGAGGCTAGTCAGGCTCCGGGTGGTTGGCGCGAGTTCCGTTCCTTTGTTGTTGAAAAAAAGCAAAGGGAAAGTGCGACAATTACATCATTTTATTTAAAGCCTGAAGACGGGAAAGCACTTGCCTCCTACAAACCAGGGCAATATATTACCGTAAAAGTAACGATTCCAGGACAGGAGCATACTCATATGCGGCAATATAGTTTATCAGATGCCCCAGAAAAAGGCTATTACCGGATCACTGTTAAGCGTGAGGAGGGGGATGGCGATTTGCCCCCAGGGATCGTCTCGAATTATTTGCATCAACATATCCATGAGGGGGATGTGTTAGAGATCACAGCACCAGCAGGAGATTTTACGTTACAGGAGGAAGGGGAGCGTCCAATTGTGTTCATAAGCGGTGGCGTAGGGGTAACGCCTCTTATGAGTATGTTTAACACTTTAATGCAAAGAGGAGTAAAACGTGAAGTGATATTTATTCATGCAGCAATCAATGGTTTTTATCATGCCATGCATGATCATTTAGCTAAAACCGCTAGCCAGCAAGAAAATGTCCACTATGCTGTATGCTACGAACGGCCAACACCAGGGGATCGGATGAATCCTTTTATGAAAAAGGAAGGATTTATCGATGAATCATTCCTTCGTTCTATCCTCCACGATCGAGAGGCAGACTTTTATTTTTGCGGGCCAGTCCCATTTATGAAAACGATCGCTCAAATTTTAAAAGACTGGGACGTTCCCGAACAGCAGGTTCATTATGAGTTTTTTGGACCTGCAGGAACGCTAGCGTCTTCTTAGAGCGAAAACGAGAACTCCCGTACCCCGATTTCAGCGTGATACGGGAGTTTTCTAGTGCTGATCATTTACGGACGCCGCACCAGTTCATCATAAAGGCTGCATAGGTTTTCGTCACATCTTTTACGCTTGTCAAATCAACCCATTCATCTATTCCGTGCATTCCGTCCCCTACAGGGCCATAGCATGTGGCCGGAATGTTAAAATCATTAATAAATGTGCGAATATCCGTAGTTGCGGTAATGGCAGTTGTTTTCATTTTCGTCCCATGAACGAGCTTGTGCGTCCGAGCAAGAGCTTGCACCAACGGCTCCTCGCTCGAAATTTCAGCACCGGGGGCAGAAAAACCGTAAAACGTGAGCTCAGGCGGTGTATGGGACAGCCACTCATCCTGCAAGGAGGCCTGATTTATCCAGTCTTTGATTTGACTTTTTACGTCATCAGGGTCCACGCCAGGGTAAAAGCCAACCCGCACGTCGATCGTACATTCTGTTGGGACACTGGATGGCCAGTCTCCACTATGGATCGTTCCAATATTCACATTGAGTGGATGGGGGTGGTCGGAATATGCTGGATGCTTTTTCTCTTGATTTAAATACTGCCGATACGATTGCAAGGCTTTTATGAGCAGGTAGGCCTTTTCGATTGGGTTCACCGCACGATCTGCCCGTTCTGTATGGGCCCCCGCCCCTATGACTTTTAAACGAACCCAGAGTACGCCAACTTGAGTGATGACCGCCTGTAAGCCAAAAGGCTCTGGGATCAGGGCCCCGTCTGCCGCATGACCTCTCATAAGTGCAGCAAGAGCTCCGTTACCGGTACACTCCTCTTCAATGACTGATTGAAAGATGACGTCAGCCCCGAGTTCAACGCCCACTTGTTGCAAGGCACGATAGGCAAAAATCATCGCCGCCAACCCGGACTTCATATCTTGAATTCCTCGCCCGTACATGCGATTTTCCACGATCGTTGCGCCCCATGGATCATACGTCCAATGCTCAACAGGTTCAGGACTGACGACATCCACATGACTTTGTAAAATTAAGCTTTTCCCAACCGTAGGCTTACTCGACTGCGCCGTCCCGACGACAATCGGACGCTGATCGTATCCCCAATCAACATCAATATAAGATGGATGACGTATAAGCTTGCTCGGATTCGGAACGAACTCATCCACATCAAGTCCCATTTCGTGCTTAAAATAGTGGGCGAGATACGCTTGAATAGCCCCTTCGTTGCCAAGTGTGCTAGGAAAACGACCGAGTGTTTGCAGAAAGGCAACCTGCTCTTCCCATTGCTCATCAATCGTTTGCATTACCTTCTGTAATTGTTCCATTTCTTTCCCCCCTTCTTTTAAATCGTATTGTCAAAACTTTATATAGAAATAGGTTAATAAATCCTATATTAGAGGGCTTTATAAGCAAAAAACTTGCCACCCCCCTGAATTCTAAGGTATTGATGAGGTAACCACACGACATCAATCCCCTTAAGAAAAAA
>NZ_SNUY01000043.1:27547-35419 GCF_004376175.1 Halalkalibacterium halodurans
CGTATTGTCAAAACTTTATATAGAAATAGGTTAATAAATCCTATATTAGAGGGCTTTATAAGCAAAAAACTTGCCACCCCCCTGAATTCTAAGGTATTGATGAGGTAACCACACGACATCAATCCCCTTAAGAAAAAAGGATGTGACAAGTTGTTACCTCAAATTATAACCTATTTACTTATGTTAATAAACTATCAAGAACAAATGATTCGAACGTTGCTTACCCTACTGATTGGGAAAAGCATGTTTGATAAGCCAATAGAAGCGCCAGTGAACAAACCTTATCGGAAACTTCAAGTCGACGATCTGCCGATCATTGAAGTACCAGAAAAACTTGATTTTAAACAGTTATTAACTGAGCATCTGGCGGCGAATGGAAAGCCTCTTAAACCGGTACAGAGACGTTCTAATTCAACACCTGTTCCTGCGTCAATGAAATGTCCAAAGTGTGGTGCTCCATCCGAGTATTTGTATGCCAATAATGGAGGGAAAGGACAGTTTCAATGTAAGGTGTGTTCCTGTCTTTTTAATCAAAAAAGCCGCTATCTCAAAGAGGCCATCCTTAAGTGCCCTCACTGTGCCAAGACTCTTGAAAAAATCAAGGAAAGAAAAGACTTTAATGTGTTTAAGTGTAAAAACAATGACTGTTCCTACTACCAAAAGAAATTGAGTAGAATGTCACAAAAAGAGAAAAAACGGTTCAAAGAAGACCCTCAAGCCTTTAAAATGCGGTATATTTACCGCCAGTTTCACATTGACTATCAACCGTTAGCGAAACATTCACCCAAGAAGCCAAAAGTCGATTTATCAAGGCTTTATGTGTCTCCACATACACTTGGACTCATTCTGACGTATCACGTGAATTACGGGCTATCCGCTCGTAAAACAGCTGCACTGATGAAAGATATTCATGGTGTATCCATTTCTCACCAAAGCATTTTAAACTACGAAAACAGTGTAGCACTTACGCTTAAGCCTTACGTCGACCACTACCCTTATGAGCTTTCAGATCAATTCTGTGGTGACGAAACGTATATCCGTGTGAATGGTCGTTGGCACTATCTGTTTTTCTTTTTTGATGCGGTGAAAAAGGTGATTCTCTCATACCCTGTCTCACCAAATCGAGACACAGCGACCGCCATTCGAGCGATTGACGAAGTATTACTTAAGCTGAAAGAGATTCCTGAGAACCTTACATTCGTTGTCGATGGAAACCCAATCTACTTGTTAGCACAGCATTTCTTTTCCCAACATGAGATTCCATTTGACGTAATACAAGTCATCGGCTTAACCAATGAAGATGAAGTCTCCAAGGAATATAGACCGCTAAAACAGATTATTGAGAGACTGAATCGAACCTTTAAAGGCAACTACCGATCCACTCACGGATTCGGGTCAGAACAAGGATCCGTATCATTTGTGACCTTATTTGTGGCTTACTTCAACTTTCTAAGACCGCATTCAGCCTTGGAAGGTAAAGTTCCTGTTCTCATTCCAGAGTTAGAACAACTTCCAAACATGCCAGCACGCTGGACCAAGCTGATTGACTTAGCTCAACAATGGTTGATTGATCAGACTGCCTAGCTTTTGTTTAGCTGAGCCCTAACATCAGCAATCGGCGTAGCGAACTCTTGACAAACCGAACTTGCCAATGGTTTAAAATGGAAATAACCAAGGGCTATTTGGTATGCCTTCTTTTGTCCCCTTCGCCCTTGTTTAGCCTTAGTCAAAACCATTGGCGTGTTTGTCAAGAGCGATTGCGGGGCTCCTCCACCCACAAAAGAGAAAAGAACTGAATGCCTAGTGAGTTTTCATAGAACTTTTGACATTACCTTTTAAATGTATGAGCTAGGTAGGTAAGAATTTTACTATGTCAGAGTATTCTGTTAAAATACGTGAAATAAGGTGTACTTTATTTAGTGGGGAGCTTTTTTAAGGAGAGACCCACACGTTGTAGGATACATAGATGTGACCATGGGATAAGACGTACTCAAAGCAATAAAGTAGGGAATTTATCCCCAGAAAAGAAAAAACAGGTGGGAGAGACATGAAGACGTTTGAGCAAGCGAATATGATGAAAAGGTTGCCGGAGCAATTTTTTGCTAAATTGGTCGAGCAAGTACAAGAAGTAAAAAAAGATCACGATGATATTATTAATCTTGGTCAAGGAAGTCCAGATTTACCGACACCGGAGCATATTGTGGAGAAGCTGCAGGAGGCAGCGGAAAATCCTTTGTACCATCGCTATGCACCTTTTTCAGGTTATCCGTTTCTAAAAGAAGCGGTGTCTAAGTATTATGAACGAGAATATGGTGTATCGGTCGATCCAAAAACAGAAGTGGCCGTATTAGGTGGGGCGAAGACGGGTCTTGTAGAAGTGAGTCAATGCTTTTTAAACCCAGGTGACATTGCTCTCGTTCCAGACCCCGGCTATCCCGATTATTGGTCGGGGATCGCTATCGCAGGGGGAAGCATGTACGGAATGCCGTTAAAAAAGGAGCTAGGCTTCCATCCAGACCTAAGAGGGATTCCTGCACCTGTACTATATGAAGCGAAGCTCATGTTTTTAAACTACCCGAACAATCCGACTGGTGCAGTCGCTACAGAGGAGCTGTTTGCTGATGCAATTGAGTTAGCAGAGGAATATGATATTTGTGTCGTTCACGATTTTGCTTACTCTGCCATCGGTTTCGATGGGCAAAAGCCGCTTAGTTTTTTACAAGTAGAGGGAGCGAAGAACGTCGGGGTAGAAATGATCACCTTGTCGAAAAATTACAACATGGCAGGCTGGCGAATCGGTTTTGCGGTTGGAAATCCGAGTGTTATTAAAGCGATTGAGACATTGCAGGATCACTATTTTTGCAGTTTATTTGGCGGCATTCAAGCCGCAGCTGCCCATGCGCTATTGAGCGATCAATCGAGCGTCACGACCCTCGTTCAAACTTACGAGGAGCGGCGAAATGCCCTCGTGAAAGCAGCTCGAGCGATTGGCTGGGATGTTGAGGCACCGAAAGGATCATTTTTTGCTTGGTTTCCAGTACCATCAGGCTTTACATCAGAGGAGTTTGCTACTTATTTGCTAAAAAAGGCCCGCGTCGTTGTTGCTCCTGGGAAAGGATTCGGGGAGCATGGGGAAGGCTATGTTCGAGTTGCTTTGTTAGCTGATATTGCTAAGCTTGAGGAGGCGATGGGGCGAGTGGGAAAACTTGATGTTTTCTCTAATAAGCGAGGATGAACCTATCGATTGTGGATAGGTTCTCTTCTTTATTCGTACGAACAAATAAATTTACAGTAAATTTGAAAAATAAACGCAATACGTTTATAATGTAACTGAACTACCATTCTAGTTATACTAAAATGTCAGAAGGGATTGGAGTCCCTTACTCTATCATGAATGAATTTTGATTACCATTTTCACGCGTAGGGAGGAGATGTCATGAATCGAGGAGAAACTGGTTATGAAACATGGCTTCGGTATGAGGAAATAACAGATTCAGCACTACATACCCAGTATCGAGCCTATTTTCAAACAATTGAAATCAAGGGGAATTCGCCGATTATCGAATCCGCAAAAGAAGAATTAACGCATGGCCTGAGATCATTACTTGGTGTCACACCGAATTATTTATCTGCTACTGGAGAGCAGGCTTCCTGTCTTATAGGAACGATTGCCGATGTGGCCGAAGTGTCTCAGGCAATAAAAGAACGACTACGCGAAGAAGGGTATGCCATTTATTCCGAAAAAGGGCGCCTCGTTCTCGTAGGTAAAACAGAAACGGGCGTTTTATACGGTACCTTTCACTTGCTGAGGCTTTTGCAAATGCGGAATCACTTGCACGACCTTCGCATTGTTGAAAATCCGCGAAATCAATTGCGTATGATCAATGAGTGGGATAATATGGACGGTAGTATAGAGCGGGGCTATGCAGGAGGCTCAATTTTCTTTGAACATAATAAGGTGACAAACAACTTACAACGGATTAGGGATTATGCGCGAATCCTCTCCTCAATCGGAATAAATGCCATTGCTTTTAATAATGTCAACGTACACGAAGAGGAAACGAAGCTGATTACCCGCAAATTTTTGCCGGACGTCGCGAAAGTTGCAAATATTTTTCGGCAGTATGGAATTAAGACATTTTTAAGTATTAATTATGCTAGCCCTATTCAGCTAGGGAAGCTAGAGACGGCAGATCCCCTTGATGAGAAGGTTCGGGCCTGGTGGAAAGAAACAGTGGCAGACATTTATCGCTACATACCCGACTTTGGTGGCTTTCTTGTAAAAGCGGATTCTGAGCATAGACCGGGTCCGTTTACTTATGGACGTAATCATGCAGAGGGGGCAAACATGTTAGCGGAGGCGTTGGCTCCGTTTGGCGGTATCGTCCTTTGGCGCTGCTTTGTGTACAATTGTCTTCAAGATTGGCGTGACCGAAAAACAGATCGAGCGAGAGCTGCTTATGACCATTTTAAACCACTCGATGGTCTATTCCATGACAATGTCGTGCTGCAAATTAAAAACGGGCCAATGGATTTTCAAGTGCGTGAGCCGGTTTCCCCACTTTTTGGTGCCATGCCTAAGACGAACCAAATGCTCGAATTTCAGATCACCCAAGAATATACAGGACAGCAGAAGCATCTATGCTATTTAGTTCCACAGTGGAAAGAAATTTTGGACTTTGATACGTTTGCAAATGGTAAAGAGAGCCCAGTAAAGTCGATCGTGGATGGCAGTCAATTTGACTACAAGGTTAGTGGGATCACGGCTGTGTCGAATGTGGGAAATGACGAAAATTGGACCGGTCATTTATTAGCACAAGCAAACCTTTACGGATATGGGAGGCTTACGTGGAATCCTAATCTTTCAACTGAAGAGGTAACCGCTGAATGGACTCGGGCCACTTTTGGTGACAATGAAGAAGTGATTCAGACGATTCACGAGATGCTTTTACAATCATGGCCGATTTACGAAAGCTACACGGCTCCATTAGGTGTTGGCTGGATGGTAGAGCCAGGTCACCATTACGGCCCTAATGTGGACGGTTATGAGTATTCTGTTTGGGGGACATACCATTATGCGGATTGTCACGGGATTGGTGTTGATCGGACAGTTGCAACTGGAACTGGTTATACAGCGCAATACTTTGCAGAAAACTACGAGTTGTACGAACATCTAGAAACATGTCCCGATTCGTTGCTCTTATTTTTCCATCATGTTCCATACACGCATAAGCTAAAGTCTGGCGTGACGGTCATTCAACATATTTACGACACTCATTTTTCTGGAGCAGAGCAGGCTGAGCAATTATTGGAAAGCTGGCGATCATTAGAAGGGAAAGTGGACTCGGAACGCTTTCAGCAAGTTCTCGAACGACTCGAACACCAAGCCGAGCACGCAAAAGAGTGGCGTGATGTGATCAATACGTATTTTTACCGGAAGTCAGGGATCCCAGATGAAAAAAAACGAACCATTTATCCGATATAATTCGGCTAAGCAGGATTTAAAGTCAACAAGGAAGACGAAGGGAACGTTAAATAGTGTGGCTTTAGCCTGCGGTTTTTCTAAGATTGAGAGGTGTTAGTATGTTTAGAAGCAAAGCGGAAATGACGGGGTCAACGAGAGACTTTGTCTATCAGCGAATTAAAGAGCAGATCATAAACTTAGAATTGACACCAGGGACGAAAATCTCTGAACAAGAAATGGCCGGCAAATTAGAGGTGAGCCGTACTCCTGTACGGGAGGCGTTTTTTAAGTTGGCCCAAGAAGACTTGCTCGTCATCATTCCGCAAAGTGGAACGATTGTGTCCAAAATTGATCTAGACCTTGTAGAAGAGGGGCGATTTTTACGGGAGCACATTGAAAAGGCGATAGTGCGTGAAGTGTGCAAAAAGGCGAACCAAGATCAATTACTCCGCATCGAAACCAACTTGACGATGCAAGAGTTTTGTTTGAAAAAAGGGACACATCAGAGGTTGTTTGAATTAGATGAAGAATTTCATGAACTTCTATTCGACATTTGTCAAAAGAAGCGAACGTGGAAAATCATCCGTCAGATGAATAGTCACCTTGACAGACTCCGAATGTTGAGACTCGCCATTAACCAAGATTGGACGATCGTTGTTGAACACCACCAAAAAATTTTTGAGGCGATTTCGAGCCGAAACGAAGAGCTTGCAGAAGAGACGATGGCGACCCACATGTCCCTCGTCATTGTCGAAAAAGATCAGCTTAGAGAGCGATATCCGGAATTTTTTTCACATTAAGTATGTGAACCTATTCATGGGAGAGAGCAGTAGCTATGGCTTTGCTGTCACTTAGGGTGGGAACTCTTAAGGAAACTTTACTCGCTATTGTCAACTGTTGAACCAATGGCGGGTAAAAAATAACTAAGTATGTATACTAGTATGGTTATTGTGCGAGATAGGGAGGAATAAAGATGAGGATGGTTTTTCGCTGGTTTGGTGCGGGAAACGATAGTGTTTCGTTAGCACATATAAGACAGATTCCAGGCGTGGAAGGAATCGTCTGGGCTCTACACGACATACCGCCAGGAGAAGTTTGGCCTTTGTCACGGATTATGGAGGTAAAAGAGCAGGCCGAACAACATCAGTTTCATATCGATGTCGTAGAAAGTGTCAATGTTCATGAAGATATTAAATTAGGGTTACCGACGAGAGATCGATACATTGAAGCATATAAGCAGACGATCAAGCATTTGGCGAAGGCAGGTGTGAAGGTCATTTGTTATAACTTTATGCCTGTCTTTGATTGGGTACGAACCGATTTGTATAAAAAACTAGAGGACGGATCCACTGCCCTTTTTTACGAAAAAAAAGTGGTAGATGAAATGAATCCGAAAGGGTTAGTCGAAACGATTGCAAGTAACAAAACGTTTACGATGCCAGGGTGGGAGCCGGAGCGATTAGCCTCTTTAAAAACTCTGTTTGAAGCGTATGAGCATGTATCAACGGAAGATCTTTGGGATCATTTGCACTATTTTCTACAAGAGGTCATCCCTGTCGCCGAGGCGTGTGATATTAAAATGGCGATCCATCCAGATGATCCACCATGGCCGATTTTTGGATTGCCGAGAATCGTGACCAATCATGATAACATTCGAAGGTTGTTAAAACTTGTTGATCATCCGGCGAATGGGATTACGTTGTGCAGTGGAGCCCTTGGAGCAGATCTGAACAATCAAGTTCCCGAGATGATAAGAGAATTTGCAGACCGGATTCCGTTTGCTCATATTCGCAATATTAAACGGTTTGACAACGGAGACTTTGTTGAAACATCACATCGGGAGCAAGACGGATCAATTGACATTGTCAGTATTGTTAAAGCTTATCATGAAGTTGGTTTTACAGGTTATGTCCGACCCGACCACGGACGACATATTTGGGATGAACAGTGCCGGCCGGGGTACGGTCTTTATGACCGAGCGTTAGGCATTATGTATTTATGGGGGATATGGGATTCTGTCCAGAATGGACAACGTATGCACGACTTGCCGAGCCAAATAACCATTTGAATTATTGTATGTTTCAGAATTTTGTGTTATAATTCGAATCAACTACCATACTAGTATGATTAGAATGTCTTTGTCGTTATTTTTCTTTCTACTGGTAATTTGAATCATATGAAAATGTAAGCGATTACTCAAGGTGAGGCAATCGAACAAAGGGGGGATGGCCTAGGGTCAATGATGAGAAGGTTGATTGCATAGTCCATCTAGTCAAATTTGGGTAGTGTCAAAACTTCTATGAAAACCTTATTTGGATCTAACACTACTACCATTTATTAGGTGGAAAGGCCGCGCTATCGCTCTTGACAAACACACCAATGGTTTATTCAGAGGTCAATCAAGGGCG
>NZ_SNUY01000044.1 GCF_004376175.1 Halalkalibacterium halodurans
GAACTCGATTTGCGTCATATAAGCTTCCAATGAGCATCGCGCTCATCTTCACTTACAATTTATCATTATCTAGTTTTCAAAGAACCATTTTGACGTGTTGTCAAATTTCAATTGAGAGCTTTGAGTTCTCTCAAAACTGAACAAAAGTCCGAAGCGTCCCTCCGCAGATGAATCTGCGAATGGTCGACTAGAGTTAAAAACTCCGTAGAAAGGAGGTGATCCAGCCGCACCTTCCGATACGGCTACCTTGTTACGACTTCACCCCAATCATCTGTCCCACCTTAGGCGGCTGGCTCCAAAAGGTTACCCCACCGACTTCGGGTGTTACAAACTCTCGTGGTGTGACGGGCGGTGTGTACAAGGCCCGGGAACGTATTCACCGCGGCATGCTGATCCGCGATTACTAGCAATTCCGGCTTCATGCAGGCGAGTTGCAGCCTGCAATCCGAACTGAGAATGGCTTTCTGGGATTGGCTTCACCTCGCGGCTTCGCAACCCTTTGTACCATCCATTGTAGCACGTGTGTAGCCCAGGTCATAAGGGGCATGATGATTTGACGTCATCCCCACCTTCCTCCGGTTTGTCACCGGCAGTCACCTTAGAGTGCCCAACTGAATGCTGGCAACTAAGGTCAAGGGTTGCGCTCGTTGCGGGACTTAACCCAACATCTCACGACACGAGCTGACGACAACCATGCACCACCTGTCACTTTGTCCCCCGAAGGGGAAAGCCCTATCTCTAGGGTGGTCAAAGGATGTCAAGACCTGGTAAGGTTCTTCGCGTTGCTTCGAATTAAACCACATGCTCCACTGCTTGTGCGGGCCCCCGTCAATTCCTTTGAGTTTCAACCTTGCGGTCGTACTCCCCAGGCGGAGTGCTTAATGTGTTAACTTCGGCACTAAGGGCGTCGAAACCCCTAACACCTAGCACTCATCGTTTACGGCGTGGACTACCAGGGTATCTAATCCTGTTTGCTCCCCACGCTTTCGCGCCTCAGCGTCAGTTACAGACCAGAGAGTCGCCTTCGCCACTGGTGTTCCTCCACATCTCTACGCATTTCACCGCTACACGTGGAATTCCACTCTCCTCTTCTGTACTCAAGTCTCCCAGTTTCCAATGACCCTCCCCGGTTGAGCCGGGGGCTTTCACATCAGACTTAAGAGACCGCCTGCGCGCGCTTTACGCCCAATAATTCCGGACAACGCTTGCCACCTACGTATTACCGCGGCTGCTGGCACGTAGTTAGCCGTGGCTTTCTCGTTAGGTACCGTCAAGGTGCCGCCCTTTCGAACGGCACTTGTTCTTCCCTAACAACAGAGTTTTACGATCCGAAAACCTTCATCACTCACGCGGCGTTGCTCCGTCAGACTTTCGTCCATTGCGGAAGATTCCCTACTGCTGCCTCCCGTAGGAGTCTGGGCCGTGTCTCAGTCCCAGTGTGGCCGATCACCCTCTCAGGTCGGCTACGCATCGTCGCCTTGGTGAGCCGTTACCCCACCAACTAGCTAATGCGCCGCGGGCCCATCTGTAAGTGATAGCCGAAACCATCTTTCAAAAAAGAACCATGCAGTTCTTTTTATTATCCGGTATTAGCACCGATTTCTCGATGTTATCCCAGTCTTACAGGCAGGTTGCCCACGTGTTACTCACCCGTTCGCCGCTAACCTCCAGGAGCAAGCTCCCTTTGGTCCGCTCGACTTGCATGTATTAGGCACGCCGCCAGCGTTCGTCCTGAGCCAGGATCAAACTCTCCATAAAAGTTTGATAAAGCTCATGTTTCACAGGATGTTGTTTCCTGCGACACTTCATATAATGAAGTAAATTGACGAGATACCTTGTATCTCTTTATTTCGCTTGGCTTTTGTTCAGTTTTCAAAGAACTGTAGTCGTTTAACAGCGACCTTCAAATAATAACACTTAACTTCAAACAATGTCAACAACTTTTTTCGCTTTCCTGATCCATAAATACTCCATCTCGTTGCGACGTCTAATAATATATCACATTACTAAATTGATGTCAATTTTTTTCCACATTTCTTTTAACTGAGTATTGACGATGATAAATCCCCGCTACCTTTGATTGTTTTAATGAGACGGTTACTAATTTTTTGTTGACTAAATGATTGACGAGCAGTTCAAGATCGATGCGGTAATCTTCCACTCGTGGATCATTTAATAAACTTTGAATCATGATCGGCTCTGATTGTTCTTCAATTAATTTTAATAATTCATAAGAACCGACCTCTGTCTTTTCTGAGATCGCAAATTCCAAAGCAATTAACAAGAGCTCCACCCGTTTTTCCACCGAATCTTCACCGACAATTAACTCATGAAGAAGCTTGTACGTCTCAGGTTCAATCTGACGAACTTGCTCCCATACCGTCACTTCAGGATAAAAACCATGTTCTGTTACGGATAGTCTGGCTAGATGATGTAAGGCGTGCATCATAAAATTGTAAGCATCTAAGTAATGACCTTCCTGATATAACACCTTGCCCTCTTCAAAACGTCTTAACAGCTTAGCATAGTGAAGGACAAGTTTTTTTGATCTTTCTTCTATAGGAAATGTCTCCATTCTTTGTTTAAATGAATGGAGAAATTCATTTCGGTCAAATACTGTTTTTCCATGGACAAGCCATTCCACAAGCCTACGGTGATTCCCTGTTAATAGAGCTCGCTGTAAAGTATAAGCATCTATTATATAAAGAGCACACGTTTTGTCCTGTAGATGATAATGCTTCACATTCCAATTATATGTATAGTGATCTTTAATGACGAGGATCGTTATGTTGAATCGATCAGTTACGTGTATTTTCGAAGGTTCACTCTCCATAACAAGAATGGCTAATGTATCACTTTCAGCAGCTCGATCTTGATAAAGTGCCCTTACCAAATCATCCATTACCCTTCCCCCTTCTCTCTATACTTCAACACTTTAGTTCGACAAAAACAGCAAAAATCCTTTCTTTTTTGTCTTTTTTCATCAGACAGACGCATCTAACTTATGCATAGCCTTTCTTTACTATGCTATACTGTCATCTAGGAGGGACATGTCTATGGGAATTAAATATTCAAATAAAATAAATAAAATACGAACATTTGCTTTATCGTTAGTGTTTCTCGGGATCCTTGTCATGTACATTGGGATTTTCTTCCGCACCCATGAGGTCATCATGGTGTTAGCCATGATCTTAGGCTTTCTCTGTATTATTGCAAGCACTGCTGTTTACTTCTGGATCGGAATGATCTCCACACGCGCTATTCCCGTTGTATGCCCTGAATGCAGGAAACCAACAAAAGTACTTGGTCGGGTTGATGCTTGCATGCATTGTGACCAGCCGCTCACACTCGATCGAAGCTTAGAAGGCAAGGAATTTGACGAAAAATACAATCTAAAAGGCAAAAAAAGAGTTGATGGCTAATATCATCAACTCTTTTTAAATGAGAATCGAAAGAAATCCGATTAATGCTGGCTTTTCTTTTGACAGTCAGGACAAATCCCGTAGATCTCCATTCTGTGACTACTCACTTTGAAACCTGTCACATGTTCAGCCAGAGTCTCCACTTCATCAAGTCCTGGATAATGGAAGTCAACAATTTTGCCGCACTCTTCACAGATAACGTGATAATGATCTGATGTGACACAATCAAATCGGCTTGACGAATCACCGTATGTTAATTCCTTAACGATTCCAGCTTCCTTGAAAACACGGAGGTTGTTGTAAACGGTCGCAACACTCATGTTTGGAAATCGACCTTCCAATGCTTTATAAATCTCATCCGCTGTTGGATGAGTCAGCGATTCAAATAAATATTCCAAAATGGCATGACGTTGAGGGGTCATGCGAACCCGCGTTGTTTTCAATGCTTCAATTGCACCTTGTAAACGGTGATTAGACATCGTCATGCACCTCACTTTCAAGAAAAAAACATTCTTACATTATAATCTTTATAAATAGTATAGTATGAAGCCGATATTATTGTCAATTAAGTCGTTAAAAAGAGCGGTGCTGTATCTTTTACATCTAGTAAAAAGGATGTGTATCGATGCGCTTGCTTGTTTTTCCGTTGTTTTCTTTCTTCCACAACGGCGCACGCTTCCTTCAAAGCAGAGCGAAGAGCGGGGAGGTCATCTTCTTCTAAACCGAAGAGAAACGTAGTATTCCCTTTTTTCATGAAGCCTCCGGAGCTCGCGAGTTCAGTCATACGATACCCCTTGTCTCGAAGCTGTTTTTCAACCTCATCTGCATAAAAATTATCAATGATACAAATGAGCAGTTTCATTATATATGCACCTCACCTCTAGTTTAATACCCTTCATCTAAGTTTATTCGGTTGATGAGAGGAGGGTTCCCTGCTAAGAACGAATCGAAATTTTCCCGAAAAATAGCGAATGCGCGCGGCTGGTATTGACGAGAGATCCCCGACAAGTGCGGCGTTACCGTTACAGAATCCATCGTCCAAAATGGGTGGTTTTCTTCAAGCGGTTCCTCTTCGAAAACGTCGAGAACAGCATGGGAAATCGCCTTTTCCTCTAATGCTTTTAGTAATTCTGTTTGTTTGACCGTTTTTCCTCTACCTATGTTAATGAAAACAGCAGAAGGCTTCATTAGCTGAAAACGTTCATATGTCATGAAGCCCTCTGTCTTTTTCGTAAAAGGTAGAACGGAAACGACAAAATCGGAATTCTTTAAAAGCGTATCAACAGAAGCAGGTGGAACGATTTGATCGAATGATGAAACCGTGCGCCCCGTAGAATTCATACCGATCGTTTTCATTCGAAATGCCTTCGCAAGTCTAGCGATTTCTTGTCCGATCGCACCAGCACCGAGAACTCCCACCGTTTGTCCATTAAGTTCAATCATCGGCACGCGTCTATCCCACGTCTGCTCTTGCTCTAAAGAAATGAGACGCTTCGCATTTCGCGCGACTTGCAGCATCATCGACAACGTATATTCAGCCATCGGTATTGCATGGATCCCCTTCGCATTTGTCACGATGATCCCTTTCTCTTTGATGGCTTGGAACGGAAGCTGTTCAACCCCTGCTGAGATAACCATAATCCATTTGAGCTTTTTCGCAGCCTGCAAATGCTCCTCTGTAACATCCTCACCATAGGTAATGAGAACATCAGCTTCTTCCAAAGCAGAGCCAACGATCTCCATCCGCTCAAAAAAATGAAAATGAACATTTGGATAATCGTCTAGTAACTCCTGCTGGATTTCGGGCCTAACACGAGCTGAAGATACAACGTTCATTCGCTTCACCGTTCCTATCGATTATTCAAGGTTTTCTTTAATAAAGGCAAGCGCCTCTTCCACGTGGTCTTTCACACGCACTTTTCGCCATTCCTTCACTACTGTTCCATCTTTGTCGATCACAAAGGTTGAGCGCTCAATGCCCATATACTCTTTGCCGAAGTTTTTCTTTAGCTTCCAAACATCATATTGCTGCGCCACCTTCGTATCTTCATCAGCCAAAAGCAAAAAGGGCAAGCTGTATTTTTCGATAAACTTTTTATGTCTTTCCACTGGATCTGGACTTACGCCTAGAATTACGGTATTTAGCCCCTTAAAATCTTCAACCCGATCGCGAAAATCACACGCCTCTGTTGTGCATCCTGGTGTCATATCTTTTGGGTAGAAATAGAGCACAATGTTCTTACCTTTAAAATCGGATAATGATACTGTTTCTCCGTTACTAGCTGGAAGTGAAAAATCAGGTGCTTGTTTTCCTTCTAACATGAAATCATTCCTCCTAGAGTATCGTTTTGCTTCTATAGTCTCCAATTTAAGCGTAACGAAACTTGCTCCTTCTGACAACTATTGTGAGTGCTTTTCTCGCATCATGACCGTCGACACAACAAAAGCAGCTGGGAGTAAGTACCCGAGCAATGCTTGCAGCAAAGCAACGTAGCGTCCAATCCCTATCGGAACATAATCCCCGTAACCAACCGTTAGCAAAGTGACTCCGCTAAAATAAACCGTTGTCTCGATAATGTCCCAAACCGATGCCATCGAACGGAAATCTACAGCTTGAATGACTTGAAAACCTTGAAGCGATAACGATAAATAAACGACAGCAAAGGCGAGAATGACCGTCGTGTAAACGAAAATAAGCATGGTTAAATGATTGATCGAAAAGCGATAAATCCCCGATTGGGAGAAATAACGAACGAGGAGGACAACACTTAAAAAGATCGCCACCCCTGCCATAATCATAGCTCCAGCTAACAGCAATTGCTCCATAAAAAACACCTCAGTCATATATATGGACTTGGGCAACTTTTTAGACAATTGCCTTTTGGATTTATGTCTGCAAGGAAACAGGGGTAGCGTTATCCTTCCATGAAGTTACGCGCCATGTTTTAACACTTTGTGTGAACGGAAAATGATCGTTACAATCACAAAGGCTAAAACCCCAAAGAAACAAGTTAGCATCATCGATTCTGGAAGGAAGACGGTTGCGATCATCATCAGTCCACCGATAAACATCTTAGCTGCCACCGGTCGAATCAATTGATTCCAACGTTTGGATGAAAGAGACGATAGGGAGCTTTCATCGGTTATTGGCACGACAAACTTCGGCAATGTATTTGCAGCTGTCATTGTAACAATGCCTACACTGAGCGGAACAAGTAGCAAAAGGTTTAAATCATACCCGGAAACGTTTAAAAGGATCACACCGTGTATCGAAAAAACAACGGACAATACGCACAAAAAGATATTCTCCATTCCTTTTTTATACCGTTCGTAAAAAGGCTTCAATGTTTCTATCCTTGGTAAAATGAGCACATTGATCCATAACAGCACCATGATGAACGGATGAAGAAACGCTGTCACCACACCATAAAACCCGGCCTCTGTTCCGGCTAGTTGAAATAAATATACGTACACTCCCCAAATGAACGATGCTCCAATTAGTATAGCCATTAATTGTTGTCTCACCTTTTCTCCGCCTTTCATTTATGTTTTTTTCGGTTCTATCCCAGTAGGTTGACGACCTTCTTTTTCTGTAAATCGCATCAGCCATTTCACCATTTCCTGAAGCACGGATGTATTTAATGAGTAGTAAACGTACTGGCCTTTTTTTTCGGCATGAACGAGCTCAGCGTTTTTCAACACGGTTAGATGCTGAGAAATAGCAGGTTTGCTCATATCAAATTGATCAGCAATTTCGCCCGCTGTTTTGTCACCCTCATTTAACAGATCCAATATTTTTCGCCGATTCATGTCGGCCAGCGCTTTGTAAATAGAAGGATTCACGATTCCACCCTCTCATTTAATTATTTAAGCAATTACTTAAATAAAGGATACACAAATTTCCTTAGATTGTGAACCTTTTTTAAAAAATAATTATTAAAAGAAATCATTTTAAAGAGTTGCACTCACTGTTGGAAGAAAAAAGTGAGGGATGAACGAAGTAGAAGGAGTTGAACACTTCCTGCTTGACTGAGGAAAAAGGGTCTATGCGTCCAAATAATACGATTCGTCTGTTCCTGTTTCATTCCTCACCCGCCGTCAACGCTTAGCTTTCAAACCTTCTAAGCTCTTTTACTAAAGATAAAGCTATGTGCAGGTGTTTTTCATCTTCTAATTCCATGCATTCTTTTATAAGTGCTGCTTTCAAAGGCGTTGTATCATAAGGAGAGGGTACAACCAAAGACCATTCCACATTCAAAGCCTGTAATACCTTGTCCAACTTATTTACGCTTACATTGACTTCACCTCGCTCCAATTGGGCTAAATAATTTAATGTTACACCACTACGCTTCGACAATTCACTTAACGTCCATTTGTTTCCTTTCCGAAGACTA
The DNA here is from genome assembly GCF_004376175.1 of Halalkalibacterium halodurans. Classification (GTDB taxonomy): domain Bacteria; phylum Bacillota; class Bacilli; order Bacillales; family Bacillaceae_D; genus Halalkalibacterium; species Halalkalibacterium halodurans. Next base: position 7,817 of record NZ_SNUY01000044.1, read on the forward strand.
CGGATTTGTGAACCAATATACTGGAGCGTACTCATGCCTACGTCAACTCCCAAAAATATTAATTTTTTCCATTATAACTGAATAACACTAATTTTACAATTAATAATGAATATTTTGATAGCTTGTCAATGTTATTGCTTTCCTTCCTTTACTTATGGTTAGATACAGACAGACATTATAAATTTGGAGGTCAGAACATGAATCGTTCTCGATCAGAATCATTGTTTCAAAAAGCACAATCCTTGATTGTCGGGGGTGTGAACAGCCCCTCCCGTTCGTTCAAAGCAGTAGGCGGTGGAGCGCCTGTTTTTATGGAAAAGGCAAAAGGCGCTTACTTTTGGGATGTAGACGGAAATCAATATATTGACTACTTGGCCGCTTATGGCCCAATTATTACAGGGCACGCTCATCCCCATATTACGAACGCGATTCAGCGAGCAGCGGAAAACGGCGTGCTCTATGGAACACCGACAAAGCTAGAAAACCAGTTTGCTAGCATGCTCCAACAAGCGATTCCTTCCTTAGAAAAAGTTCGTTTTGTGAACTCTGGAACAGAGGCTGTTATGACGACCATCCGTGTAGCAAGAGCATATACAGGCCGCGATAAAATCATTAAATTTGCTGGCTGTTACCACGGCCATTCCGATTTGGTTCTCGTTGCTGCAGGGTCTGGACCTTCTACGTTAGGAACACCCGATTCTGCTGGTGTCACGAAAAACATTGCCGAAGAAGTTATCACCGTTCCTTTTAATCAGCTTGATTCCTTAAAGGAGGCGCTCGATCATTGGGGTGAAGAAGTGGCAGCCGTTTTAGTTGAACCAATCGTCGGCAATTTTGGGATTGTTGAACCTCATGAAGGGTTCCTCGAAGGTGTGAATGAGCTTGCTCACAATGCTGGTGCTTTGGTCATATATGATGAGGTGATCACTGCTTTTCGTTTCATGTATGGAGGCGCGCAAAACTATGTTGGGGTCGAGCCTGACATGACAGCCTTAGGAAAAATTATCGGTGGCGGCTTGCCGATTGGTGCCTATGGCGGGCGCATCGATATTATGGAGAAAGTGGCTCCCCTTGGACCAGCATACCAAGCAGGAACGATGGCAGGAAATCCAGCTTCAATGAGCGCCGGAATCGCATGCCTGGAAGTTCTTCAAGAAGAAGGCTTATATGATGAGTTGGACCGGAAAGGGGCAATTCTTGAAAAAGGGATTAAAGCCCATGCGGAAGCCCACGGCATCACGATTTCCATCAACCGGCTTAAAGGAGCGCTCACGGTTTATTTTACCGATGAGACAGTCACTTGCTACGAGCAAGCAGAACGATCAGACGGAGAAAAATTCTCACTCTTTTTCAAAGAGATGTTAAATCAAGGAATAAACCTAGCTCCTTCAAAGTATGAAGCATGGTTTTTAACGATTGCTCATACTGATGAGGATATTAAAAAGACCCTTCAGGCAGTTGATCATGCCTTTTCAGTGATGGCTGCCAAAGGCTATCATTAAAAAGGTGAATCCCCTTTGTAAACGCACAGAGGGGATTATTTTTTCGTAACATGCACCTCTCACCACTACTTCTCGGGAAAATTTTACTTTTCTTCACAAGAAAATCGTCAATACCCCCTTGATTCTCTTTCTCATACAGTGTATAGTACGTTCGTTACCAATTCCTCACCTGTGAATATAGGTGAACCACAACTAAGTTTTCTCTTCGAAAGCGAGGATATTTGAATAAAAATGAAACTCGGAGCTCGTATTTTTAAGACGGGTCTTGCTGTTATGTTATCCCTTTACTTGGCGATTTGGCTACAGTTCGATTCACCGGTCTTTGCTGCACTAACCGCGGCATTTGCTGTCCAACCGTCCATCTATCGGACATTCCAGACGATTTTGGATCAAGTTCAAGCAAATGTCATTGGCGCGATTATTGCTGTCATTTTTGCTGTGACTTTTGGGCACGAACCGTTTGTCATCGCCGTCGTCATTGTCATCACCATCGCCCTAATCTTAAAGCTTAAATTAGATACATCGACAATCTCAATTGCACTTGTGACGATCATTGTTATTATGGAAAGCCCGGTCGAGAATTTTGTTGATTTTGCCACCGATCGCTTTCTACTGATAATGCTTGGGGTCGTTTCCGCCTTTCTCGTAAACCTTGTGTTTATCCCTCCGCGGTATGAGACGAAGCTGTATCATAAAATCGTAAAAAATACGGAGGATATTATCCAATGGTTGATGCTTTTCATTCGCCGTGATGCAAATCCACAATCACTAAAAAAGGATTTATCGCGTTTGAATGAAAATTTAATAAAAATTGATCAGCTTTACCTTTTTTATAAGGAAGAGCGGAATTATTTCATCCGCACCCGCTATGCGAAAGCGAGAAAGATCGTGCTGTTCAGACAAATGGTGGCGACAACGAAAAAAGCGTTCACCGTACTAAAAAATCTTGAGCGTCGCTCTGATTACTTGCACTACCTACCGGATGAAACCCAAGCGTTGATCGAAAATCAACTCCATTTATTGACGACGTATCATGATCGGATTTTGCTCCGTTATATCGGAAAGGTTAGTCCACAATGTGATCATCAAATTAACGATGAATTGAACGAAGGGAAGTCAGCTTTAACAGACGCTTTCATGGCACATTATCAGGATGACAATGTGGATGCTGACGCTTGGTCCCACTTGCTGCCAGCGATTTCTCAACTAATTGAATATCAAGAACAGCTTGAGCATTTAGACCACCTCGTCGATAGCTTTTTCAATTACCATCAAAAAGCGAACAAAGTCCAAATTAATGAAATGGACGAATGAACATAAAAACCTCCTGCATTGTCGGCAGGAGGTTTTTAGATATCAACTGCTCTGTATGTAGGGATAGAAGCAATCATCCCGTTCAGCCGATCCCCTTTTCATACCAACAAAGTGAAAGGGTCATTCCGACTCCTCCGCTTTGATTTGGTTAATCTAAGTTCTGGACCTCAAACAGCTTTTTGTACACGCCATTACAGGACATAAGTTCATCATGGGTGCCACTCTCGACAATCTCACCATTTTCAACCACGATAATTCGATCGGCATGGGTAATCGTTGACAGCCGATGGGCGACGATAAAGGTCGTACGGTTTTTCGCAAGCTTTTCCATCGCTTCCTGAATGTAATGTTCACTCTCTAGATCAAGGGCCGATGTTGCTTCATCAAAAATGAGAATCGGCGGGTTTTTCAAGAACACTCGCGCGATCGCGACCCGTTGCTTCTGCCCCCCTGACAGCTTCACGCCCCGTTCTCCCACTTCGGTATCATAGCCGTTCGGCAGATTCATAATAAAGTCATGAGCATTGGCTGCTTTTGCGGCCGCGATGACTTCCTCTTCCGTAGCGTCAGGTTTCCCCATTAAAATGTTCATCCGCACAGAATCACTGAAAAGAATATTTTCTTGCAGTACCATCCCAATTTGATCCCGTAAGCTGCGCACTTGATAGTCACGAATGTCATGACCATCGATCAAAATTCGTCCACTGCTTACATCGTAAAAACGAGGAATTAAGCTGATGAGTGTACTTTTCCCGCCGCCACTCATCCCGACAAATGCGACGGTCTCTCCTCGCTTTACGTGAAAGTGTACGTCTTTCAGCGCAGGTGCTTCTTCTTTTTCATATGAAAAGGACACATGGTCGAAGGTCACATCTCCGTGGACTTCCTCAAGCTTCACAGCCCCTTCTTTGTCGACAATATCGTATTTTTCATCAATGAACTCAAAGACTCGATCCATTGACGCGATCGATTGCGTTAGTGTCGTCGACGAGTTGACCAAGCGGCGGAGCGGGTTGTAGAGACGTTCCATGTACAAGACAAACGCGGTCATTGCCCCGACTTCTAATTCCCCGTTAATGACAAAACAGGCAGCTACAAAAATCACGAGTAGTGGGGCGATGTCTGTCACAGTGTTAACTACAGCAAAAGTTTTCGCGTTCCATTTCGTATGATCGATCGCCCGATTTAAAAATGTGCCATTTCGCTTGGCAAATTGCGTCTGTTCGTAATCTTCGAGGGCAAAGCTACGAATGACGCTCATCCCTTGGACCCGCTCATGCAGATGTCCCTGAACATCCGCGAGCGCTTGAGACCTTACCCTTGTTAAATGACGAAGCTTCGCGTAAAAATACTTAATCGAAAATCCGTAAAACGGAAACATGGCAATCGCCACTAACGTCAGCCACGCGTTCATCGAAAACATAATCGCTAGAGCAATAATGATTGTGAACATATCGAGCCAAATGTTCATTAATCCTGTCATGACAAAGGTCTTTGTCTGCTCCACATCATGGATGACTCGGGAGATGATTTCCCCCACTTTTCGATTTGAGTAAAAGCGAAGGCTTAGCTTTTGAATGTGTGTAAACAAATGGTCACGAATATCATAAAGAATTTTATTGCCGATCCATTGGGCAAAATATTGGCGATAGTACTCAATCGGTGGGCGCAAAACGATGAAAATAAAAAAGATCCCGCCCATGACTGTAAATAGAGCCGAGAATTTCTCCTCGTTCGTCATTTGTTCAGCAAAAATGATTCCATCAATGATGTATGCTACGAGTAGCGGAATCAATAACGGAATGCCAAATTTCAATAAACCAATAATAATCGTGATAAAAATCTGTTTCCAATAAGGACGGACAAACAATAAATATCGACGTATGCTCTCCAGTGTTACCACCACTTTCTTCTAAACCATGCCTATGATAAGGTAAGCTCTTTCCTATGGTTATACGATAGAACGATACTTCATGATGACAATCACGTAGGGCGCACTTACAAGTTTAATCGGCCATCTACTCACGTTAAAATCATCCATAGGCTAGTGTAAAATGAAAGAAAAGCCTGCTTCCAGGCTTCCCCTAACGGTATTGCAAAAATCGTTCATACCAGCTTTCCACAAACTGCGGCGCAAAAGGCCCTTTTCGTTGATGGATCCATGATACTAATTCATCGACACTACGCTGCAAAATCCGATCGATCTCCGGTGGATATTTCATCATCTTCCGGTGCATCGCATACTCATCCTCATCTAACAGCTTAAAGGTCATATCAGGAAACACTTTAATATCAAGGTCGTAGTCAATATACTTTAGCGCTTCTTCATCCCACGTAAACGGGGTTCCGAGGTTACAGTAAAAGTAAATGCCATCCGCTCGAATCATGCCGATCGTATTAAACCATTGTTCCGAATCAAAATAACAAATGGCAGGCTCACGTGTTCGCCAATGACGGCCATCTGATTCCTTCACAAGAATTCGGTCATTTCCTCCGATCACAACCTTTGACGTCCCTTTAAGCACGATGGTTTCTTCCCAAATGCGATGAATCGATCCGTTATGCTTATAGCTCTGTATTTGGATCTTGCTGCCAACTTTGGGAAAATTCATGATCGACTCCTTCCTATTCAATTTTTGGACGTCAGGAGCCTACGCTCCTTTCTTAACCGTTCAACAAAAACTATAGCAACTTTTTCTATCCTTTTTATTATACCTGTTTCTTTCTTATTTTGAAACGTTAAGAGTCGCTTTCTATGCCCTTTACCACTTTGCCCCTTTTTATTTAAACTTAGACACTCGGTACACCTACATATCTTTATGTACATATTGATCATTTATCACTTCATTTATAGTACGTTCTTTGATGACAAAGAACGGGTTTTCCCTGTTCAAGTATTGAACAACTTTAGTTTATGCTGAAGCTGTTGGTTTTCTTATTACTTATAGGATGCGAAAGCAGAAAGACAAACTTCATGCTTCATGTAAAAAAGAAACACGCTCTCTACTCGGTTGTAGAGAGCGTGTTCTTTTCTTCCTAGACAAGAAACTTTATTGGTTTTGTTGACGATTTTGTTGAGCTTGTTGTTGCTTTTTCGCTTCTGCTTGCTGGTTTTGTTGCTTCACTTCTTGAGCGTTTGTTTCGCTAGCAAATTCCGTAGCAAAGCCAGCGTTTTGCTCAGAAGCTTGGTTTTGACGCTTTACTTCTTGAGCGTTTGTTTTAGAAGCTTGCGGTTGTTGTTGGCGCTTGTTGTTCATTCGGTATCACCTCCACGGTAGTTAAGGTGTCCAGGTGATATCCGTTTTATCCAAAAAATTTTTTATGTGAGCAAAGAAATTCCGCCATCAACAATTAATGTTTGTCCGCGAATCATGGACGCTTCCTCTGAGAGGAGGAAAAGAACTGCATTCGCTAAGTCACTTGGCTCAACAATTTTGCCTGCGGGTGTGCGTTTAGCTGCATCTTCTAATAGCTCGTCACGATTCGGGAAATGCGTGAGCGCATCCGTATCAACGGCACCACCCGAAACTGCATTGACGACAATGTTTTTTGGCGCAAGTTCTACTGCGAGGTAACGGGTAAGCGCCTCTACAGCAGCTTTTGACACCCCGACTGTCGTGTAGTTTTTCAAATAGCGAATCGCCCCTAACGAGCTTAAGCTAACAATTTTCCCACCGCCGTTTTTCTCCATTCGCTTAGCAGCTTCCTGAGCACAGAACAACAGGGCTTTGCTGTTGATGTCCATCGTCCAATCCCAATGACTTTCCTCTAATTCCATGAGCGGGCGTAGAACTCCTGAAGCGGCATTGTTTACAAAAACATCTAAACGACCATATGTATCATCAATTTGGGCAAATAGCTCTTCAATTTTATCCCGCTTTCCCACATTTGCTTTTACAATCAATGCTTTTACGCCTTTTTGTTCGATTTCCGCTGCCGTTTCTTCCGCAGCTTTTCTGCTTCTCGCATAATTAATGACGAGATCATAGCCACGATCAGCTAAACGCAAAGCAATTTCTTTACCAATTCCGCGGCTGCTTCCTGTTACGAGGGCCACTTTTCGTTCCATTTGTTTCACTCCTCTTTCAATTCATCACTTCATTATATCGTATAGCGAAACGAGTGAACAGGCAGACTAATACAGACTAAAAGGAGGCGGAACAGATGTATGTTGGCAGAGATATGACGGAATTGTCGATGATGAAAAAAACGGAATGGACTGATAAGGAGCTTGCATACTTCCACCACGGTTTGCAACAAATGATGCCGTATTTAAATGCAGAGGGAGCCACCATTCACCGTGAAATTATCGAAGAAATCGAACGGCGGGGTGGCTTGAAGCAAGATGCCACTTGGACTCAAGGCTCACAAATCCATCCGGATTAACTTCACAAGGTTGCAGCGCATTCGCGTTGCGACCTCTTTTCTTTTTATAGGCATTTCTCACCCCATCCGTTAAAATGAAGGAGAGAAGCTACCGTTAGAATAGGAGTGTCTTTATGATTAAACCATCACGGAGGCTAGCTCCGCTTGCAACAAGTGTTTTTACAGAGCTTGCAAACATGAAGGAAGCCTACAAGCAAGACGGACGTGAACTTATTGACCTAAGTATCGGTAGCCCAGATCTACCACCTCCAGATTTTGTCGTGCAGAAGATGAACGCTTATGTTTCAAACCCGAATCAATACGGGTATGCCATTACTGGATTAGCAGCTTTTCATGAAGCGGTGGCTCAGTTTTATCAGCGACGGTATCAAGTGAATGTGAAGCCACATCAAGTTCTTTCTCTTATGGGTTCTCAAGATGGCCTTGCCCATCTCGCCCTCGCATATGTAGATGCCGGTGACCTGCTTCTAGCTCCTGACCCTGGATATCCGATTTATGCTGCGAGTGCTCATATTGCTGGTGCCGAGCTCTATACGTATCCTCTCAATGAGGAGAATCAATTTATGTTTGATGTGGAGACATTACCAGACTATGTGAAGCAAAAAGCAAAGCTAATGATTGTCAACTATCCCGGTAATCCAACCGCGGCAATGGCAGATGCGGCCTATTTTGAAAAACTGGTTGCCTTTGGCATCGAGCATAACATTCTGATCGTTCATGACTATGCTTATTCTGAATTACTATTTGATCAACGAGAAGCTTTGAGTATTTTTTCTGTTCCACGTGCTTTTGAAACAGCGATAGAATTTAATTCCTTGTCGAAAAGCTTCAACATTGCAGGAGCGCGAATCGGTTATGCCATCGGAGCTGAATCGATTCTCCAACCATTGGCTGCACTAAAATCTCACCTTGATTATGGCGTGTTTCTGCCTGTCCAGTATGGGGCCATTGAAGCACTAGAACATGGTGATGCGTTTTTAGAAACTCAAAGAGAACTGTATGAAAAAAGGCGGAACACATTTGTTGAAGCGCTTCAACTGAATGGCTGGACAGTGTCTAAGCCTGGGGGCGGCATGTTCATTTGGGCTAAAATTCCTGATGATGGGCGAGATGCCATGTCGTTTGTCAAACAAGCGATGGAGCATGCCGGTGTCATTGTTACGCCAGGTCATGCTTTCGGAAATGAAGGAGAAGGGTATGTTCGAATGGCTCTCGTTCAACCAGAGACCGAGCTACGGAAGGCAGCAAATCAACTAGCGCAAATTCTCTAAACAAAGGAGTGTTTCTGATGAAGGCAGTTGTATATGAACAATACGGAGATCCGAGTGTATTGAAAGTCATGGACGTGCCAAAACCGACGATTGGACCTACCGACGTCCTTATCAACGTAAAAGCAAGCGGCATAAACCCCGTCGATACGTATTTTCGTAAGGGCATCCGCCAAGTTGAACAGTTTCCACACATTCCTCACTTTGATGTAGCCGGAGAAATTGTCGAAATAGGATCTGACATACAAAACTGGAAGGTCGGTGACCGCGTGTGGGCGACAAACATAAAGGGAGCCTCCGCCGAGTATGCCCTCATTCCTGAGCATCTGCTCTTTCCGCTTCCAAAATCGGTCAGCTATGAGGAAGGTGCCGCGTTAGCTATGACGTTTATGACCGCCCATCTATCATTGTTTGATCGCGGACGGTTACAAAAAGGGGAAACCGTCCTCATCTATGGAGGCTCAGGAGCCGTTGGTCATGCTGCGATTCAACTCGCAAAGCGAGCAGGCGCCACCGTCATTACGACTGCCGGTGACCGTGAGAAAGGGGAAATTGCTAAACAAGCCGGGGCTGATCAGGTGATTTTCTATAAAGAGGAAAGCGTAGTGGACGCAGTAGGCAAAGCAACGAATGGGCAAGGGGTTCCTCTCATTTTAGATATGTCTCTTAGTGAAAACATGGCCCAAGATTTTGACATCCTTACGACTGGTGGACGAATTGTTGCAATCGGCTCTCCTGTTGATAATACACCGCCTCTTTTATGGCGCCAGCTTAATATGAAGCATGCTTCGTTAATCGGCGTCCTTGTGTTCACAGCCCCTAAAAACGTTCTCCGCCAAGCAGGAAAAGAGATCGCTGAAGGCTTTGAACAAGGGGAACTATCCGCCTATATTGGAAAGGTTTTTCCCATCGATGAAGCGGCTCATGCCCATCGCGCGCTTGAAGCCAAGACCTATCAAGGGAGAATCATTTTGTCGCACGAGGATTAAAACCTTCCTCTCCTTCGCACACTAATCATAAAAGCGGAGGAAGGAGGCGTTTCATTTGGAGAAAGAGACTTATTACGTCAATCTAAATCCGATTAGCATGGATACGTTAAGTGCAACACCAGCTAACGACGGACAAATGATCGAATATGAAGTGCGTGTGACCCCTACAGAAAAGGAAGCATTGGAGCAGCTTCTTCATAGCGCGCAAAAGCATGATATGGAGTTAGGCAATATGTTTTCGTTCCGCCACTTTGATGATGAGAAGGTGGACCAAGACAAAGATGACCTTCAATCTAGTCTCAATGACGTCTATGAAGCGATTTATAAATACGGAACTGACGAGACGAAAAGACAGATTCAAGAAATTCACTTAGTAAATGACGATCAATGATGAAAAGCCTCGTTTTTGCGAGGTTTTTTTCATGAGATAAATCTAGTGCAGCATTTAGTTCATATAGTCCGTACATTCATCCTCACTATGATTTGTTTTTTCCGTCGTCCTCTCCCAATAGGAAGATTCTTCAATAAACGTTTCCTTTTCACAAAATTGAACGACCTCCTTATCTCTTTTCGTCACTCCGTATAAGTATTCCAAGTGAGGCTCGTCCGCGAAAACGACCTTGTAATGCCCATGATATACACTATCGTTGATTAAATATTTTGGCTCTATATAGGATTGATTCAATAGATCGTCATCTGTGTAGCCCATCGCTTCAAGATGTGTAGTGACATTTTTCGTTACGATAAATTTTTCATACGGGTTGCCGTGATTCAAAATGTACATCAAAACAAATGGGGCCGCAATAAAGGCGACTACTATGAGACTAAATCAATAAAAAGATTATTTTCTTTTTCATATACGTTGTCCTTCATTAAAAATTAGAGTAGGATTGTCCTCCATCCACATTAAGGGTAGCACCGACGACCCAACTTGCTTTCTCCGATGCTAAAAATACGGCCACGTTGGCGATCTCTTCTACGGTTCCGAACCGTCCGGCTGGGATATTTTGATCGATAAATTGCTCCATTTTTTCTCGGTTTTCTTCTAGCCGTTTTTGCCAGTTTCCGGTTGGGTGTAAGATGGAGCCAGGGGCAATTCCGTTTACACGAATGCCATCACGAATCACTTCGTCGGCAAGCGATTTCGTGAAGGAAATCATTGCTGCCTTTGCGCTGTTATAGGTTGCTTTTCCCCCTGATTCTCTGCCAAAAATAGATGAAATGTTAATAATGGCTCCAGATTGCTTTGCTTTCATGACAGGTAACGCTAATTGACTGAAGTGAACAGCAGAGAAATAATTCAGGCTAAAGGCCTCCTCAAATAAGGAAAGCTCCGTTTCCGAAATGAGGCCACCGTTACTCCCCCCTGCGTTGTTAACAAGGATATCAATCGTTTCGTATGTCTCAAGCAATTGGCTAAATACTTTTTCTCGCCCGTTCTTGTCAGTTACATCCGCTTGAATCGTCAAAACATTTCCTAACTGACGTTTCGCCACTTGAAGCCCGTGCGCATCTCGAGCCACGATCGCAACTTTTGCTCCCTCCTCTACAAACGCTTGGGCGATCCCCTTTCCGATTCCCTTTGACCCACCTGTTACGAGTACAACTTTATCCTTCAGCTGTAAATCCAATGGTATCGTCCACCTTTCTTAGGTTCCCTTGAATGATTTTTTGATGAGACACGGGAAACGCGTAGTTTTCAATCGTCCTGTCATCCACCCAATCCGCCTCAAACTTGTCATTGAGTGACGGAACTCCTTTGACTGTTGCTTCATACACGCGAATGTTCCAAATTAAATGAGAGAACACGTGCTCCACTGTTTGTACGTATTCCCCAACTGCAGCATCTAGATGGAATCGTTCATGTATGTAATCTCCTAGTACTTGTTGTGCATTTTTTGTGCTTTCCAATTCTACGTTTGGAAATTGCCAAAGCTTGGCCAAAAGTCCTTTTTCAGGCCGACGCTCAATTAGAACTTGTCCTTTTTCATTACGAATTACCGCGGCGATAAGTTGCTTTGCTTTCGGCTTTTTCTTTTTCGCTTTTATCGGGAGCTGCTCCTGTACTCCTGCAGCAAAGGCCCGGCAATGGTCACGAACGGGGCAGAGAAGACAGCCCGGTGATGTCGGTGTGCAGACTAAAGCACCTAACTCCATAAGCCCTTGGTTGAAAAATGACGGATTTTCTTTTGAAATGAGATCGTATAACAGTGATTCGAACAATGTACGTGTTTTTACTTTCGCGATATCTTCTTCAATATATAATACGCGGGATAACACACGCATGACGTTCCCGTCTACCGCCGGTTCTGGTTGATCGTATGCAATGCTCAAAATGGCTCCTGCTGTATAAGGACCAACTCCCTTTAATTTCGAAATTTCCTTCCGAGTGGACGGTACTTCACCGCCGTAAGATTCCACAACTTCACGTACAGCGGATTGTAAATTTCGCGCTCGCGAATAGTAACCGAGCCCTTCCCATGCTTTTAGCACTTGATCTTCCTCGGCATACGCAAGAGTTTCCAAGGTCGGGAACTGTCTCATAAAGGCTTGGTAATAGGGAATCACGGTGTCGACCCTCGTCTGTTGTAGCATGATTTCTGACACCCAGACGCGGTATGGGTCTTTATTCTCCCGCCACGGTAATTCCCGGTAATGGTCAGAAAACCATGTAACTAAATCATTCTGAAATGTCGAAATGTCAAAATCTTGTAGTATCTTACTCACGATTGATCCCCCTGTTTTTTTCGTTCAAACGCCCAACAATGGATAGCTGAGGCTCCACCTTCCACCATCGGAATAATTTTTCCGAACAGACGATGATCTTCTGATTGACGGAGTTTTTTTAGTACATGATAATGGGATGTAGTTGGCACTTCAAACATTTCCACATATAAATAAGGTTGATCGGACGCAACGAACCATTCGATGTTTGAGGCTTCATATAATGGAAGCTCCTGCAAAATCTCCTTCATCACTTGCTCGTATTCATTTATTGTTTCTTTTTTTATTTTGTACTCTATAAAGATTTGTAAAGATTGAGTCATTTTTCTGACACTCCTCTGTTGTTTCCTTGCAAAATCGGGTATAAATATAATAAAGGCTTCAAGGAGGAATACACTAGATGGATACAGGAACCCATGTTGTCATGGGGGTTGCCCTCGGTGGCCTTGCTGCGATCGATCCTGCAGTCACCAATGATCCAATGATGAAGTCGACGGTCATGATCGCAACAATCATTGGTTCTCAGGCCCCCGATTTTGATACGATTTTAAAGCTTCGCAATAATGCTGTTTATATACGAAACCACCGCGGTTTGACCCACTCATTGCCCGCCTTGTTCATTTGGCCATTTCTCGTGGCAGGTGGCATTTGGTTATTGTTCCCAGAGTCCGCCTTTTTCACGTTATGGCTATGGTCTTTCATCGCCGTTTTTTTGCACGTTTTTGTTGATATATTTAACGCCTATGGCACTCAAGCCTTACGTCCCATTTCGGATCGCTGGATTGCTCTTGGAGTGATTAACATTTTTGATCCATTTATCTTTTTTGCTCATGTAGTGGCTATTTTTTGTTGGTATCTAGGAACAAACCCTATCCCAACATTTCTACTTCTTTATTTCGTACTCACATGCTACTATGTATGGCGCCTGAAATTAAAACATGAGATCGTGCTCAAAGCAAGGAATCATTACCCAGAAGCGACTCACGTGTTCGTTTCACCGACCCTTCACTGGAACAAGTGGCATGTGGTGATTCGAACGAAGGAGATGCTCTATGTGGCAAGGGTAAAGGATCGTTCGTTTACATTTTACGAGCAATACCCTTTTGAGCCAATTCCAGACATCCCTGTTTTAAATGCCGCACGAAATGACAAAAACTTAGCTGCCTTCTTATCGTTCTCTCCCACCTATCGTTGGGAAATCAACGAACTGGAAGAGGATGTCACGGAAGTTCGGTTTTATGACTTGCGTTACCGCTCGAAAGGCCATTATCCGTTCGTTGCATGCGTACAATTGGATCAAGATTTGAACGTCATTCGCTCTTACACCGGCTGGGTTTTCAGCGAAAAAACGTTACAGAAAAAGCTCGAAATCGTTACTGAGTAATCATTTTTGACACCTTGTAAGAAGCTCCTTGCAAGGTGTTTTAGTGTTAATGTTTTAAGTGATTATCCTTCGATAAAAAGGAAAATTTATGACCGGATGGTTTGTACTGATGCAGATAAGGCCCGTATTGTTCGATCCATTTTAGAACGATTTGCTCGGTCATGTCCTGTCCTTTGTACGTTCTTCCAGCTTTAGCTCGAGTGGATTCAAAATCTTCCCAAAGGCTTTCTACCCATGTTCTCGCTTGCCCGTAGCTTAAATGATTGTTTGCTTTTAACAGTTGTTCGGCTAACCGTTCAAAACGATCTTCCATTACCTTTTCCTCCTTTAACAACAATTTTCGATCATATGACACATCGTTCTCCCTCATACTAAAAAATGAAATCGGATGAAGGAGGCATTTTCATGAGAAACAAAGCACATGGCTTTCCCCATCGGATTTCATTTGACGGTGAACCAGATCGAGCAAAGCATGCTTCCAAACGTGCAAATGGCACAATTAATACGAAGCCGCAGGAGCGAATGAATCAAGCAAATCCTGATCAATAGGTCGCTCAGCTAAGACATGGAGGGATCGACATGGGAAAAGATCGAAAAGACAATCCGTTTTTCTACAGAGATCCATTTCATTCACCGCGAGCTAATCCGAAACATGCGTTCCATCAAGTGAATGGAGAAACGCAGCAAAGTCTTCATAACCACGTCTTAGAGGTAGATACACGAAAACGCACCTAATCACCGTCTTTTATTTCGCTCCAATGCCTCGTATGGCATTGGGGTGCTTTTTCTTTATCCCTCCCTAGACAATTGTTCCCCAAGTAAGGATATCGGTACCGCCTCCAGCTTCGCTTCTTCATTTCGATAGCCCCAAGCGAAACGCCCATTTAAATATGAAATATGAAACGTTTCCTCGTCATTTCCGAGCTTGTAAGTAGCTCCAGGTTTAAAATCGTTCGGGTCCAATAAATAAGCCTTCGCCATAAGCATCTTACGTTCATATACAGCAAACTCATTCATTTGTCCGAGCTGCTCAGCCTTTTTTGCTTTATCATTTAGACGAGAAATTTCTGTTTGTAGCTCAAACTCTGTCATCTCACTATATCGTTTTTCTTCCATTAGACAACCTTCCTCCTCAGTCATTTAAGTACCGTTCAATCATTTCTAACGAGAAGCCTTTTCGATATAAGGCTTGCTTTACTTTTTGCTGCAATTCCCATCCTGCCTTTTTCCCTGCATATTTTCGCATCGCTTTTTCACCAAAGGCTTTTAAAGCTTCCCATTCCTCTTCTTCCTCTTGCTTAATCGGGACATCAGCAAAAGCCTCCTCAATTACAGGAGAGGTATATCCTTTTGCCAGTAACTGCCGTGACAATTTTTGCTTCCACGCTAGAGACGAGCCTTTAAAGGTACGACCCTTTTGCTTTTCAAGCCATGCTTTCACCTGCTCTACTTGTTCTTCATAAGAAAAAGTCGTAAGAGCGCCTTCTATCGTCTTTTCACTCACCCCTTTTTCCGCGAGCTCTTGCTTTAATTTTAATGGGCCCTTTGACGTAGTGGCACGTTTTGTTTGAATGAACGCCTCTGCAAAGGCATGATCGTCGAGTAGCCGTTGCTCGGTTAAGCGGTGAAGCACGTGTTCGATGATAGGCTCCTCTCGATCCTTCTTTTTTAAATACGTACGCACTTCATGAACCGAACGCATCCGATATGACAAATAATGCAAGGCGAGATTGAATGTTTTTTGAACCTCATCTTCGTACAGGATCTGCTTCATTTGCTCCGCATCAATATCTAAGCCTTTTCTTAACCCTTGCTTAATCAATACTTGTTCGTCTACGCTAAAGGCGTATACATCTTGGCCGTTTTGGTGAATAAAAATATTGTACCGCTCATTGTTTCGCTTCTGAACTTCGATTCGGGTAATGATTGCCATCACCCATCATCTCCTTCATTCGTTCTCTTTTCAATGATAGCACGGACTTACCCATTCCTAAAGAACAAGCAAATTTTTTCACATCCAAATGAATCGTAATGGAAAAAAATGATGATGTTGTTTATGTTAATTTTTATTAAAAGCCCTTCCCTTTTTTATAAAATCAAAGTATTATATTAGAGTAATCAGGAGTTATTATGAGTAAACATAAGGAATTTGTACTATAATTCAATGTCAGCACATTATTTCGCTGATTTCAACTAAATACGTTTTGGGAAGGCAATTGGTGCGCCACCAGTTTTTCTGGTTCTAGTGGGTTCGATTCCCACCCCGAATTTATTTGCATCACATGATAAATTCGAGGGTGGACGGCCTATTCGCCCTCGATTAAAGGAGGGCTTTTTAATATGGTGTTAAAAAGACGAGACGTTGCCGATTGTCACGTTTTGTATGATTTGATGATTGACCCAGCTGTTTTTCCATATGTTCGGCAAAAAGCCTATTCTTATGAAGAGTTTGTGTTTTTGACAAAGCAGACGATCGAACTTGAAGAACAAGGCCGTCTCATTTCACGAACGATTGTAGATGAATGGCAGAGCCCGATTGGGGTCATTACGTTATTCGACCTTCAAAATCATCGTGGTTTTTTAGGCACATGGATTGGCAAACCATATTTCGGTAAAGGCTATAACCAGCTTGCGAAGAATGCCTTTTTCACCGAATTGTTTTTTACCCATCAAATAGAGACTGTTTTTATGCGCATTCGTACTGGAAATCGTCGCTCGATTGAAGCGGCAAAAAAGCTGCCTTATTGCTCGCTTGCCAATGATCTTCGCCCAGATTTGTTTCAACAATTAAATCCTGATGGGCACAGATATGATTTATTTCAAGTAGAGCGAGATCACTATCATTTGCACACATTACGCACCGCCAACACACAGCATGAAGCCATGGAAGCATAAAAGAAATGGATAATGTCCCCCACTCCTGTTCACACTAATGAAAACTTCCTTTAGGAGTGAGTATAATGGACAAAAAGCAGCGTATGGCAGAAGGACGGAATCGACTAAAGAAAGCTCAGCAAGTAACATATCAATCCGATTTCAAAGCAGCAGATCGCCAGTTTGAAAACACCAAAAAGTAGTAGGAATATCCGATTCTAGCCTGGTCACACTATGGTGGAAAGCCACTGCAAAAGCTTTCTTTAAGAACCAGGTTAGGAGGAATCTTACGTGGGTAAAAAGAAACGAAATAAAGAGGAATTTGAACAGCAGCAGTATAACGAAGAATTTGCCGATGCGGAAGATTTGGAAGCTGAAGCTCGCGCAAAGGCAGCAAATCAACGGGCGAAAAAAAGAAAAAATAAATAGACTAGGTTGAATGGGCTTCGCTACTGGTGAGGCCCATTTCCTTTGCATTGTAGCTACTTTTACATATTTTTTTCAAAAAATCTGTTTTTTTTACCTTCTTTTCTGCGTTTCACCCCCATCTGTTATAAACATGCTGCAAACCATTGTGACATTAAGGTTTGCCATCTCCTTTACTGGCCTCCATTTCCCTATCTAATTATTCAAACTGTCAGGAAACCATACAATATGGAAGCATTTCATAAGAGCAACGTTCTTAGCGAACGCTATCCCGCTTCAAGCCGATTAACCCTCATTAATCATGATTGAGCTTATTTGCCAATTACACGAGGTCACTTTATGATAAAAAAGAGATTTGAATTGCAGGTTCAATGCAATGAAAAAGCCTTCAAAGGAGGATTCATTATTAACAGTCAAATTGCAACCGCCCCTCCCAAAACGTTGGATACCACAATTACGATAGGAAAACCAACAGTGGAAGATGGCGCGGCCATGTGGGAACTGGTTAACAAGTCAACGCTCGACACGAATTCACCTTACAAGTACATTATGATGTGCGAATACTTTGCGGAAACGTGTGTTGTCGCAAAGGAAAACGAAAGATTGGTCGGATTTGTAACGGCCTTTATTCCACCTGAACACCAAGATGTTATATTTGTTTGGCAAATTGGTGTTGACTCATCACAACGCGGGAAAGGTCTCGCATCCAAATTGCTTCAAGAATTAATTTCACGTGATATCTGTAGCAATGTAAATTATGTTGAGGCAACTGTTACCCCTTCAAATAAAGCTTCACAGGCTTTGTTTCAAAAGCTAGCTCGGGAGTATAACACTCAATGTGAAGTGAGTGAATGTTTCTCTGAAGATTTATTCCCTGGCGATGATCATGAAGCTGAATTAACTTTCCGTATCGGTCCCCTTCACCCGTAAACCTTTCATTTTCTTAACAAGTAAGAATTGTTAAAGGGGTTTTTCGAACGGTCATAATACCTATACCGAGTATCGGTATCTAAATACAAGGAGGAGCTTATTAAACATGAGCCAAACAGATATGAACGTTTTTGAACAATTGGAATCGGAAGTTCGAAGTTATTGCCGTAGCTTTCCAACCGTTTTCACCAAAGCAAAAGGTTATAAAATGTGGGACGAAGCCGGGAAAGAGTACATTGATTTTTTCTCTGGGGCAGGCGCCTTAAACTACGGACATAATGATGAGAAAATGAAAAAAGCGCTTGTGGACTACATTATGGATGACGGAATTACCCATTCTCTCGATATGGCCACAACGCCAAAGGGAAAGTTTTTACAGAAATTTCATGATGTCATTTTAAAACCGAGAAACCTTGATTATAAAGTGATGTTCCCTGGACCTACTGGGACAAATACCGTAGAAAGTGCGTTAAAGCTTGCGCGAAAAGTGACTGGCCGTACGGATATTATTAGCTTTACTAACGGATTTCATGGCATGACGATCGGTTCCTTGTCTGTGACTGGGAACTCATTCAAGCGAAAAGGGGCCGGAATCCCTCTCACGAACGTAGTGACTATGCCTTATGACAATTTTGTCAGTGAAAGCCTTGATACACTCGATTACTTGGAGCGCTTTTTAGAGGATGGCGGTTCAGGTGTTGAAATTCCTGCTGCGATGATCCTTGAAACGGTTCAAGGAGAAGGCGGAATTAATGCCGCTCGTACAGAATGGTTGCAGCGAGTAGAGAAGATTTGCAAACGCTGGGGAATTCTCCTCATTATTGATGACGTTCAAGCTGGAGTGGGACGCACTGGCACGTTCTTTAGCTTTGAAGACGCAGGGATTACACCTGACATCGTATGTTTGTCAAAATCAATCGGTGGCTTTGGGCTTCCGTTAGCGATTACCCTCTTCCGACCTGAGCTAGACATTTGGGCACCAGGTGAACACAACGGAACGTTCCGTGGAAATAACCACGCGTTTGTCACAGCGACCGAAGCCTTGTCTTATTGGGAAGATGATTCCTTCGAAAAAGACATTCAAGAAAAATCAGCAACGATCTCTGATTTCCTTGTTAAGCTCGTAACGGAATACCCTGAAATAAAAGGGGAAGTAAAAGGAAAAGGGTTTATGGTCGGAATCGCGTCTGATGTAGAAGGCTTTGCTTCAAAAGTGACGGAAGAAGCATTTTCCCGCGGTCTCATAATGGAGACTTCAGGTCCGAACGATGAAGTGTTTAAGCTATTCCCGCCACTCACCATCGATGATGAAGGGTTAGAAAAAGGGTTAGCTATCATTGAAGAAAGCATCAAAGCTCTTGTCGAAACCAAAGAGCTTGTCATGCAATAACTTACACGAAAACGAATCGATCCAATAGGAGGAACAGACATGAAAGTCGTTAAATTAGAAGATATCATTGGAACAGAACAAGAAGTTAAAGGGGAGAACTGGACGAGTCGCAGACTGCTCTTAAAAAAAGATGGAATGGGCTATTCCGTCCATGACACTATCATTAAAGCAGGGACAGAAACGCACATTTGGTATCAGAACCACCTCGAAGCCGTGTACTGCATCGAAGGCGAAGGTGAAGTTGAGACAGTCAAAGACGGCAAAGTGTGGCCGATTAAGGCGAATGAAATTTACGCACTTGATGAGCACGACGAACATTTGCTACGCGCCAAAACCGATATGCGTATGGTTTGCGTCTTTAACCCACCAATTACAGGGAAAGAGACCCATGATGAAAATGGTGTGTATCCGCTAGTCGACGACGAATAATGAGAAAAGGACGTAAGCCTGAGGCTTGCGTCCTTTTCCCCTTTATATTGTTAATGGAGCAAGTTTATATTGTTAATGGAGCAAGACGGGTTTGAATTTGATGTCTTCTTTTTCAACACCCATCTGTTCAAGAAATTCATACACATCTTCTAAAGACGTCACAGGGTAACTCGTTTGACATAAGTGCGATGATTTCTCGAGATTGGCCATAAATGCTGCTTTGTCCTTGATTTTACTTTCAAACATGGTCATCACTTTAATCACTTCTTCGTCCTTTTCAAAAGCTAATAGACCACTATTTTCATTGAAATATACGATAAGTGGAACGTTCGTATAAGGGTGCAGGAAGTGAGCTTTGTATAGTTTCATCTTATCATCCCTCCCTAGCCTCTCTTTTTATCGTATAAAATGAATGACAAGAAAGCAACAAAATGCCCTCGTTTTTTTTCCGTTGACTGTTGCAGTTAGTGTCCTCGTTCAAAAGAGCAAAAGGAGGAGGCCACGTGACCTCCCCCCTCTAGTTATAAAGGCGACTATTCCCATGGTATTTTTTATTGTATGCTGGTATGCTTACCCGGCCTGTGCGAATATCGTTATTCACAATCGCCAATAAGCTTCCACACGCCCCACTCACCTGTTGTTCCCGGCTCTTCACCTGTCGTCCACCATTTCGCTTCATACAGCTTCCCTCCATGCTGAACTTGGTCTCCGCCTGTATACACATTGTTTGCCTGCCATGTCGGAGCAGTACACCCGTCACCGCCAGTTTCAGATTTCGTTGTGACTTGGAGAGCTTGACCCGCATGACGGATTCCGTCTTTATGTTCAGCAGAAACGACAAACGTATACGTCGTTTCAGGCTGCAAATCCTCGATCGTAATCGTTGTATGAGTGGTCGTTTTTTCTTTTGAATCGTAGGCTACCGAGTATTGCGTTGGCTCTTCGGTCGGTGCCTGCCACGTAAGGGTAACAGTTGTTGACGTAACCTCAGTCGCCTGAATGTTAGTCGGTGCTAAAGAAGGCTCTTCTGGTTCTTGCCCTTCATCTGGAGTAAAGCCAAGCTGATCCGCTAATGCCGTAAGTAGCGTTCCGTTATGATCACCGCTCACATCCCAAAACATGGAGCCTGCTAGATTATTAGATTTAATAAAATCGGTCTTGTATCGGAAAGACTCTTCATCATCATAGGTGATAAAGTTACCATTTGTTGCATTATATAAGAAAGGAACCTTCGCTACATCGTTCCAATACCGCTGGTAGCCATTCTTGTTAATATAATGATCCTCAAGATCAGAAAAATCGAAGACACCGTTTTCCCATGTTCCTTCACGCGGAGGAGCGCAGCGCTGATACTCGCCTTGATTGGCCCCATCGCAGTTGCTCCATCCCCTACCGTAAAAAGGCATGCCTAATACGAGTTTATGTTCTGGCACCCCAGCTTGTAAGTGCCCTTCAACAGCGCTTTCAACATTAAAATGTTCTGGCGTCGGCAACTCCGTATTTGCAGTAGCTGGATCATAGTAAAGCGGGGCGTTATGACCGCTAATGTTTTGCCAGCCACCGTTAAAATCATAGGTCATGATGTTGATCCAATCAACAATCTCAGCAATTTCATTGAGCTTATTGTTTTCCACATATCCAGGGCTAGCACCTGAAGCGATCGTCAATAAATAGTCTTTGCCGTCCTCCTGCCCCGCCTCATCTAATTTGTCTCGCACCTCTTGTAAGAGCAGGACGTGATTTTCTTTATCCTCTGGACGACGGCTATTTCCGGGAAGACCTCCACTCACTGGATACTCCCAATCAACATCGACACCGTCAAACCCGTATTTACGAATAAACTCGACGGCTGAATTCGCGAAGTTTTCTCTCGTCTCTTTCGTTGCCGCCATGTCAGAGAAACGGTTAGACCATGTCCACCCACCGACTGAAATTAACGTTTTTAAATGAGGATGCTCCTCTTTTAATTTGTTCAGCTGCTTAAAATTCCCACGAAGTGGCTCGTCCCATGTATCACCTGGGTTTGACTTTTGTGCATCAATCTAAGGATCACCCATAACAATCGAACCATTTGGAACATCAATCACTCCATTTTCATCTTGACACGACCATGTTTGCGGATTAGGTCCTGCCGGATCTGGATTTCCATGCCTCCCGTCCCAGCAAATATTTGCGAAGGCATAGTTTATATGACTAATCTTAGACGCATCAATGTCCCACACTTGGTAATCACGGCCATAAGCTCCCCATGAAGGATAGTAGGCGACAATTTTGTATTGGTCGTCCGACGTTTCAGCTGCACCTACAACCTGATCAGCTGGCATCCATGTGACCACTAGTAAAACAGTGACGATCCATATGAGCAGTTTCCCCATTCGTTTACGAAACCTCATTCATCTCTTCCTCCTCATCAATTTTTATTTGTAGTAACAACATCAAAAATAAAAGTTACTACTAAAATGATCATAAATGTAATAACAAATATGTTCAATATTATTATTAGAATCTTTAGAAAATAGTTCCCTTTATCTATAAAGAAAATATCTTTTTTACTAGTTTTATTGTTAGATTTGCGAAAACATGCGGTGGTCATTTGTGTGAATTTTGTCCTGTTATAACCTTTGATGATTCTATTTGATACTTATTTTTTAGAAAATGTTATAATGAACGTGAACAATAATCATACTGATTGATAGTCATTTAATCGACCGAAAGGAGTCACAGCGGACGTGAATAAAAAAAACATTGATCAATCTCTACACTCCTATGTTAAAAATGAGTTAGTTAACGCCATACAACAAGGGGTTTATCCAGTTAAATCTCAATTGCCGACAGAGGCTGAACTATGCCAAATGTACGACGTTAGTCGAACAACGATTCGAAATGCATTACAACAACTCGTAATCGATGGCTATGTAGAGAGAATTCAAGGAAAAGGAACCTTCGTCGCAAGCCGCAGAGTAAAGCAAACGTTATCTGCAACCGAAGGAAATTATAGTGAACAGCTACGCCTGCAAGGGAAAAAACCGAAAATACAAGTAATTGATTTAACTGTTGTTCCATCTGATGAGCTTTTGTCGGCTATGCTGGAAATTGACGAAAATGAACCTGTCCACCGCCTTGAACGTATTCGTTATGCAGACGACGCCCCTCTACAATATGAAATTTCTTATTTGCCTTGGCGCAAAACGACTTGGTTAACGAAAGAAGGCTGTGAACACTCTCTCTATCAATTGCTGCAAAGTCATCCTGATCTATCATTAGCAAAGACGAAAGAGCATTTGCATATCGTCCTCGCTGATGAAGAAGTCGCTGAAAAGCTATCAATCTCTATTGGAGATCCTTGTATTCAAATTGAAACCCATGCGTACTTAGCGGACGATACAAAAATCGAGTATTCCATTGCTTATTTTCACGGTGAAAAGGCGAGCTTTACGATCGAACGAAACTACCAAAAACCGACTCAGACGTCATAAGTCAGAGTCGGTTTCGTTGATTATATAAGGGTGACATCTTCGGCTAGCTTAATCCTTGTTAAAATTTCAAATTCTTTCAAACGGCCTTCCACATAAGAAGAATGCTGTCTCAACACTTCGTCAATGTATGCTGGATGACACATGATTTCTATCGTTCCGTCATACGCTTTAAACTTTTCATAGAGCTCAATGAAATACTTCTCCTTTACACCCTCTCCGTAGAAGCCTGCATCAATGACATCAGACCAAAGCCTAACCCCGTTTGGTGGATTTCGAAATCCAGTTCGCACAGGGAGGTCATATTTTTGCGCAAGCCGTTTGATCACGGGAATGATCGGCTCCCACGTGTGGATGTGGTGATGGCTATCGAGATGAGACGGTGTCATCCCTCGTTTATAAAACTGTTGAATTTGCGCCTCCCACTCAGCTTCCACTTCTTCTTCGCTCAATCCATGTTCTTTTAATAACGGATATTGGCTCGTAAGGCGAAATTCCCCTTGGGGATTGATTAATGTAGGGCAGTCGGTTGTTATCGGTGCACCGCAGCTTAACGTTAAATGAACCCCAACCTTTAGCTTAGGATACTTCTCCATTAATTGAAACGCGTGATTAGTTGCGGGCATGTTCGTCAGCATCGTCGTGGACGTTACGATGCCTAGCTCGTGAGCATCAACAATTCCATAGTTTACGCCACGTGATAATCCGAAATCATCTGCATTGACAATCAGTTTCACGGTGTAGTCCCCCCTCTAAGTTTCCCTCTTATTATACCATAAAATTGTCATTACGTATAAAAAGGGAAATAAAAATAAGTAACTACAATTAATAATTGATTAGTAATAACAAATATGATATATATGTACTAGAGGAAGCGTTTTCTTTTGTTATTGAAGGAGGAGAAAAAATGTCACTTAAAGTGGTTATCATCGGTGGAGGTTCCAGCTATACCCCCGAAATTATTGAAGGATTGATCACACGGTATGATCAGATACCTGTTCGTGAAATTGTTCTTGTTGACATCGAAGCTGGGGCAAAAAAAGTCGCGATTATCGAAGCTCTATCTAGGAGAATGATCGAAAATTCAGGTTATCCGATCCATGTTCACAGCTCATTTGACCTACGGGCATCCTTAGAAGGCGCAGATTTTGTGACGACACAAATCCGTGTCGGTGGACTGGAAGCAAGGGAAAAGGATGAGCGCATTCCGTTAAAGCACGGATTGATCGGGCAGGAAACGAATGGAGCTGGTGGAGTCTTTAAAGCGTTTCGCACAATCCCTGTTTTGCTTGAAATTGCCCAAGCGATTCACGACATTTGTCCCCAAGCTTGGATGATCAATTTTACTAACCCAGCGGGAATTGTGACAGAGGCCTTACTGCACCATAGTCCACACAAAAAAGTTGTTGGTGTATGCAATATCCCATTTAATATGAGGACTGGAATTGCCGAAATGTTTTCCTGCCCTGTCGAACAAGTGGAGATTGAGTTTATTGGCATGAATCATTTTGTGTTCGGAAAAAGGGTGTTTATTCGCGGCGAAGACCGGACGACCGAAGCATTAGCGAAACTAACGGAAGACAAGGTCGATTACTCTCCAGCAAACATTGTCTCTCTTGGGTGGTCTAAGGCGTTTGTCACAGCGCTCCAGCTGCTGCCAAACCCTTATCATTTATATTATTTCCAAACAGAGGAGGTGTTAAAAAAGGATCTCGATGC
The DNA here is from genome assembly GCF_004376175.1 of Halalkalibacterium halodurans. Classification (GTDB taxonomy): domain Bacteria; phylum Bacillota; class Bacilli; order Bacillales; family Bacillaceae_D; genus Halalkalibacterium; species Halalkalibacterium halodurans. The sequence continues at coordinate 32,625 of NZ_SNUY01000044.1, forward strand.
TTTTAGAAACAATGGAACGAGGGCTGAAATCGTCAAGCAAGTAGAAGATTCGCTTTTTCTGACGTACCAAAATCCATCATTATCAGAAAAACCGAAAGAGCTTGAGCAGCGCGGTGGCGCCTACTATAGTGAAGCGGCGTGCAACTTAATGGAAAGTCTCTATACGAACAAACAGGACATTCAGACTGTGAACACACTTAATAACGGAAGTATCCGAGATTTACCGGATGATGCGGTCGTTGAGATTAATGCTGTCATTACAAAAGACGGCCCAAGACCGCTTGCGATTGGAAAGATTCCACCACATATTAAAGGGTTAATCGGGCACATGAAAACGTTCGAACAGCTTGTTATCAAAGCTGCCCTATCCGGTGATTATTACGACGCTTACAATGCCCTCATCATGAATCCTCTTGTCGCTGACGAAAAAAAGGCAAAGGTCGTCCTAGACGAATTGCTAGATGCTCATAAAGAGCACTTACCCCAATTTTATCGTAAGGGAGCTGTTATTTAGAGCCACAGGACAAATTTCTGTAACCCTTGATATTACTGATTCCATTCAATTTGCTACTATAGATGTGTTCCCATACCTTTTTACGTGATCAAGTTCTTTATGTTTTGTCAAACCTCAATTTTAGCGATTTTTGGCCATAATCAGCCATTTCACCATATCGTCATTCTAGTTATTTACAGGATTTTTATGGAAAACGGAAACTTTGATCATTCAGGCAAAAAGAAAAGCCATAATGGTGCTCCTTTGGTAGAATAGAAGTATCTAGCAACTATCACGAAAGGAGTTCATTATGACTACCTCTATCATACCAAAATCTTATTCAAATGTAATCTATCTTCAACCTTCTTTTTCATTTACAGAAGATTCATTTTCTTCTTTACGTCACCTTCCTTATGTTAAATTAGGGTTGGAGTTTCCTTGGGAGGAGGTGTTCTCTCCCATTGAACAAGAATTTCTCCAAGCACGGTTTGAATATCATTTTAAAAAACGAACTTCAACGGATGCAGCCCCATCTTCAACAGAATTATTTCCAGATATTCCACAGGACTTGAGCACATTGCCTACGAGATCTGCCAAAGGACGAAAAGGAGTGAACTTTTATGCTTTATTAAAAGCTTTCCTCTTGGCTCCACTCCTCTATGTGGAAGTAATGGTTTCCAGTGTACACCTTCAAGTTATTGGGAACTCTGACTTCCGGATGGTCTGTGGTTTTGATACACGACCATCCTTGAAAACATTTGAACGTTTTGATCAGATCATGATTGAAAACGGACTTTGGGAGAAAGCTCGGCAACTTATGGTGAGCTACAATCTTTTTCACGGTATCGTAGGAAAAGAAGAACAACTCGCTGTAGATACCACCCATGTAGATGCGGAAGCCACTGTCCATAAAATGAAGAAATGTAGCCATTCTGAGCCATGTCATTGCCCAAAGATTCCTACGGATGATAACGTAGGCGTGATGAGAAAAAGCAATACCGTCACGTACATTGCACATAAAATCTCCTTGGTCTGTGGTGTAGAGTCTGAACTTCCTTTGTCCAGAAGTGTGTTTAAAGGAGACGAACATGATGCAAAAACACTAGAACCCACTTTGGAAAAGGTAACGGAAGATCTTCCTGAAGAGTTCCTAAAAACAGTGCAATACGTGAGCGCAGATGGGATTTATCAATCAGCGGACAATCAACAACACACAAAATCCATTCTTAAAGCAAAGCTATTGGCTCCCATAAATCCACGTAAAATTCAAGATAAAGCACTTGAATCTTGTGGCATGACCAAGCTGGATAGGTATGGTGTTCCTCATTGTATTAGTGGCCATAAGTTACAATTGAAAGGGTTGGATGAAGCAAAAGAACACTATGTTTGGACTTGCCCAGTCTTTGATCCAAAATACAAGCAAGAAGGACTTTCCTGTTCGAATGAACAGCATATTCAATGCTGTAATGGCGCGAAAACTGGTAGAACGCTTCGTATCCATCAATCGATGACACCACAAATTGATAC
>NZ_SNUY01000045.1:0-28711 GCF_004376175.1 Halalkalibacterium halodurans
AAAAGAAAAGCGACATTATGTTCATCGAGGGAAAGAACCGTTTTGGGAGGGGCTTGAGACTTTTCTCATGGAGACGTTTGACTACGACCCTGCGGTGCATCGACTGGTCATTAATGGGGATGGAGCCACCTGGATCACCAGTTGTCGAGATTATTTTCAAGGGCGAGCCTTCTTTACGATTGATCGTTTCCATGTAGCACGTGATATTAGAAGATTGTTCAAAGGTCATCGGCGTTATCGGGCTATGCAGAAAGCCCTCGCAAAGTACGATGGAGAAACCCTCATGATAGAGCTAAACAGTGCAGTGGGAACGCTTGAGACAGAAGCGAAAGAAGAGCGTTTAGAGGCGCTGATTCATCAGCTTGAGCAATACCCTGAAGCATTGGGAGATTATAGAGAATGGCTGAAAGATCAAGGAATTGATCCGACAGGGTTCCGTCCAATGGGAAGTGCCGAGGGAACGATGAGTGTCTTTGCGAAGCGTCTAAAAAATGGACGAAGTTGGGTTGAAAAAGGTGCTAGTGCCATGATGACAGCGATGGTTGCGTTGATGGATAAAATTCCGCTCAAAACACTGATTGGTCGCGTTGAAAAATGGACAGAACCAAAAGAAGAACGTCCTCCAAAGTATTTTGTGGAGAAGGTAGAAAGTACAATTGGCGAAGCGACACGTAACAACGTCATGTATCTCAAACAAAGAGCGAATATTCCAGTGTATCGAGCACTGAAAGACTTGAAAGGCTTTTAAAAACCATAAGATTCTAGACAGAGGAGAACCATAAATTCATAAATTCGCTTACACTCATGAGGATGGAAAATACTCCTCCCACAAAAGGTTGACACAATCGAGTTGATGGTGTGATTTGCGAGACTTTTTGATTTTGTGTATAATTCATTTCGAGTCCTCCTTCGTACTAATTAAGGATCAGTAGCTACTGATACCTCGTATCGTACAGGAGGGCTCTTTCTGTTTCAAACCTCAAATTCTTTCATTACAGGAATGCTCCTTTATGTTTTTTTAAATACTAAACCGTCGCACTCTACATGGGTGCGTGGATTGAAATTGCTACTTCATGCGGCTGCTACGGAGTGACGGCAAAGTCGCACTCTATATGAGTGCGTGGATTGAAATAATGTCTTGATTTTGCCATATGCCGTACCTGTGTAAGTCGCACTCTACACGAGTGCGTGGATTGAAATCGTCAGCGTACGAAGATCCTTCATAGCCGTAGAAGTCGCACTCTACATGGGTGCGTGGATTGAAATTTTGATATTGCCGTATTTCTATCTCCGTTCGCTGCGTCGCACTCTACATAGCGCCCCTGCACCAACATCATCGAGCGGTGACACCCGATGACACCTAAAACTTTCATCATACGTGTCGCCATTCTCCATAAAGTGGCCCCTGTAAACAAGCGAACTTATACTCATGTGAAATAACCTTTTCTCCTTTTAAACCGAGAGAAGGTTATTTGCTTTCTCTATCTAAATTCCCATGCATCTAATGAAAACGACCAAACACGGTGACTTCCCCAAATAAAAATGGGCCTCGCGAAATCGTTATAGTCTTTTACCCTACCTTTAGACCGCAACTAAAGGACAATAAGCTAGAAAAAGAGGGAATTATGTCTATATTTTGATGATTTTTGGCGCATAGTCTGGTAAAATGTACATAATTAAGTAAATCTATTATAGGAGATTCGATTATGTACATTGCCCATATTCGAGAGGTTGATAAGGTGATTCAGACCCTTAAAGAGCACTTGTGCGGTGTCCAATGTTTAGCCGAAACGTTTGGAGCGAAATTGAGGTTACAACATGTAGCTGGATTGGCGGGGCTCCTCCACGATCTAGGGAAATACACGAATGAATTCAAAGATTATATCTATAAAGCTGTGTTTGAGCCCGAGTTAGCTGAGAAAAAGAGAGGTCAAGTTGACCATTCCACGGCAGGGGGCAGATTGTTATACCAAATGCTTCATGACAGAGAGAACTCCTTCCACGAAAAGCTTCTTGCCGAAGTTGTTGGTAATGCCATTATTTCACACCATTCTAACTTGCAAGACTACATTTCTCCCACCATAGAATCAAACTTCCTTACGCGTGTTTTAGAAAAAGAACTGCCAGAATATGAGTCAGCGGTTGAGCGATTTTTTCAAGAGGTCATGACAGAAGCGGAATTGGCTAGGTATGTAGCTAAAGCGGTAGACGAAATAAAGCAGTTCACGGATAACAGCCCAACACAAAGCTTTTTCCTCACAAAATACATTTTCAGTTGTTTAATTGATGCGGATCGTACGAATAGTCGAATGTTTGATGAACAAGCTAGGGAAGAAGAACCGACTCAGCCTCAACAGTTGTTTGAGCACTATCATCAACAATTGCTCAACCATCTTGCTTCATTAAAAGAAAGCGACAGTGCGCAGAAACCAATTAATGTACTGCGGTCTGCTATGTCTGAGCAGTGCGAGTCATTTGCCATGCGGCCATCTGGTATTTACACGCTATCCATTCCGACAGGGGGTGGGAAAACGCTGGCTAGCCTTCGCTACGCATTAAAACATGCTCAAGAATATAACAAACAGAGAATTATTTATATTGTTCCTTTTACTACAATCATAGAACAGAATGCCCAAGAAGTAAGAAACATCTTGGGAGATGACGAAAACATTTTAGAACATCATTCAAATGTAGTCGAAGACAGCGAGAACGGTGACGAGCAAGAGGATGGAGTCATCACGAAAAAGGAGCGGCTGAGGCTCGCCCGAGACAATTGGGATCGCCCGATTATCTTTACCACCCTTGTCCAATTCCTCAATGTTTTTTATGCGAAAGGTAACCGTAATACGCGGCGTTTACACAACTTAAGCCATTCCGTCTTAATTTTTGATGAAGTGCAGAAAGTACCGACCAAATGCGTTTCTCTTTTTAACGAAGCCCTTAACTTTCTTAAAGAGTTTGCACATTGCAGTATTCTTCTCTGTACAGCGACTCAACCTACCCTCGAAAATGTAAAACATAGTCTCCTGAAAGACCGGGATGGGGAAATCGTGCAGAATTTGACTGAAGTCTCCGAAGCTTTTAAACGAGTTGAGATTCTAGATAAAACGGATCAGCCAATGACCAATGAGAGGTTAGCAGAATGGGTTAGAGACGAGGCGCCATCATGGGGCAGTACGCTCATCATTCTGAATACCAAAAAGGTTGTCAAAGACTTGTATGAAAAGCTAGAGGGTGGGCCTTTGCCAGTTTTCCATTTAAGTACATCGATGTGCGCTGCTCACCGCAAGGACCAGTTAGATGAAATTCGGGCATTGCTTAAAGAAGGTACTCCGTTTATTTGCGTGACCACTCAATTGATTGAAGCAGGGGTCGACGTCAGCTTTAAATGTGTGATCCGCTCACTTGCTGGACTCGATTCAATTGCTCAAGCGGCTGGGAGATGCAATCGACATGGGGAAGAGCAGTTGCAATACGTATACGTGATTGATCATGCGGAGGAAACGTTATCGAAGTTGAAAGAAATTGAGGTTGGGCAGGAGATTGCCGGAAATGTCCTTGCCAGATTTAAAAAGAAGGCAGAGAAATATGAAGGGAATTTGCTCTCTCAAGCAGCAATGCGTGAATACTTTCGATATTACTACAGTAAAATGGACGCTAATTTAAATTACTTTGTCAAAGAAGTCGACAAAGACATGACCAAGCTTTTGATGAGTCATGCTGTGGAAAATAGCTATGTCACCTACTATCAAAAAAAGACAGGTACTCATTTCCCTCTCTTATTAAATGGAAGCTATAAGACGGCAGCTGACCATTTTCGCGTCATTGATCATAATACGACCTCGGCTATCGTCCCATACGGAGAAGGCCAGGACATTATTGCTCAATTAAACAGTGGAGAGTGGGTTGACGACTTATCAAAGGTGTTGAAAAAGGCGCAGCAGTATACAGTCACCCTTTATTCACAAGAAATTGACCAGTTAAAAAAGGAAGGCGCCATCGTTATGCATTTGGACGGTATGGTGTATGAATTAAAGGAAAGCTGGTATAGCCACGAGTACGGAGTTGATTTCAAAGGAGAAGGCGGGATGGACTTTATGTCATGGTAAAAGACCTATCTTATTGCAGATAGGCTTTCGTACATACTTATTATTACTTCAATCCACGCACTCGTATAGAGTGCGACATCATGCTGTGGAAGTTATTCATTGCTCAAGCTCAATCCCTAATTAAGAATTAATTTATGACAATTGAATCAGATTAGAACTTATTCTAAAAAATTTGGATTGATTTTTCAATAAAAAGTAAGTACGTACGTTTCCCACCTTGACTGCATATATTTAGTGCAGAGAGGAGGAAAAAAGAATGATAACAGTTCTAATTAGCGTAAAAATCGAGATTCTCTACCCAAAAATTTTATTACGAATAGTAAAAGCAATCTAAAAGAGAATTTCTGAGAATATCGCAGTCTGATTAAAGGAATACATTCAGGCTGCGATACCCCATAAAGGAGGTGAAACCAACCCATGAGAAACGAAGTCCAATTTGAGCTATTTGGAGACTACGCGCTTTTTACTGATCCTCTCACGAAGATTGGTGGGGAGAAGCTTTCCTACAGTGTCCCTACCTATCAGGCGTTGAAAGGAATTGCTGAAAGCATCTACTGGAAGCCGACGATTGTCTTTGTTATCGATGAGCTTCGGGTGATGAAGCCGATTCAGATGGAGTCTAAAGGGGTGCGTCCGATTGAATATGGAGGGGGTAATACGCTTGCCCATTATACGTATTTAAAAGACGTGCATTATCAGGTAAAGGCCCATTTTGAATTCAATCTTCACCGACCTGACTTGGCGTTTGACCGCAATGAAGGGAAGCATTACAGCATTCTTCAGCGTTCTTTGAAAGCTGGGGGGCGGAGAGATATTTTTCTTGGGGCGAGAGAGTGCCAAGGATATGTAGCTCCGTGTGAGTTTGGGAGTGGCGACGGTTTTTATGATCGACAAGGGAAGCATCATTTAGGAACGATGGTTCATGGATTTAACTATCCTGATGAGACAGGTCAACATCAGCTTGATGTGCGTTTATGGTCTGCTGTAATGGAGAATGGGTACATCCAATTTCCAAGGCCCGAAGACTGTCCGATTGTCCGACCTGTGAAAGAGATGGAGCCCAAAATCTTTAATCCAGACAATGTTCAATCTGCCGAGCAATTACTCCATGACTTAGGAGGTGAGTGAAATGAGTTGGTTGCTTCACCTATACGAAACCTATGAAGCCAATCTCGATCAGGTTGGGAAAACGGTGAAAAAGGGAGAGGATCGAGAATACACATTGCTGCCGATCTCCCATACGACCCAAAATGCTCATATCGAAGTAACACTTGACGAAGATGGCGACTTTCTAAGAGCAAAAGCATTAACGAAAGAGAGCACGTTAATCCCTTGTACAGAAGAGGCTGCCAGTCGCTCAGGTTCAAAGGTTGCACCGTACCCTCTTCACGATAAGCTTAGCTATGTTGCTGGTGATTTTGTCAAATACGGAGGAAAGATCAAAAATCAAGACGATGCTCCTTTTGACACCTATATAAAAAATTTAGGTGAGTGGGCCAATTCCCCGTATGCGACGGAGAAGGTGAAGTGCATTTATACGTATTTGAAAAAAGGGCGATTGATTGAAGACTTGGTCGACGCAGGTGTCCTTAAGCTCGATGAAAACCAACAATTGATCGAAAAATGGGAAAAGCGATATGAAGAGCTACTGGGGGAAAAGCCCGCTATTTTTTCAAGTGGTGCTACCGATCAAGCGAGTGCTTTTGTGAGATTCAATGTTTTTCACCCTGAGTCGATCGACGATGTTTGGAAAGACAAAGAGATGTTTGATTCATTTATTTCTTTTTATAATGACAAATTAGGCGAAGAGGATATTTGTTTCGTCACAGGGAACAGGCTTCCTAGCACAGAACGCCATGCAAATAAGATCCGTCATGCGGCGGATAAGGCAAAATTAATATCAGCTAATGATAACTCTGGTTTTACCTTCCGTGGGCGATTTAAAACAAGTCGAGAAGCCGTGGGCATTAGCTATGAGGTTTCTCAAAAGGCCCATAATGCTTTGAAATGGCTCATTCATCGCCAAAGTAAAAGCATTGATGATCGTGTGTTTCTTGTTTGGAGTAATGATAACAGTCTTGTGCCTAACCCAGATGAGGATGCGGTAGACATCATGAAGCATGCCAACCGTGAGTTAGAAAGAGATCCAGATACAGGGCAAATTTTTGCAGGTGAAGTTAAGAAAGCGATCGGCGGCTATCGGAGTGACTTGAACTATCAACCAGAGGTTCATATTCTCGTTCTTGATTCAGCAACGACTGGGAGAATGGCCGTTCTTTATTATCGAAGTCTCAATAAAGAACTCTATTTGAATCGTTTAGAGGCGTGGCATGATTCGTGTGCATGGGAGCACCGGTATCGAAGGGACGAAAAGGAGTTTATTTCGTTTTATGGGGCACCTGCAACGAAGGATATTGCATTTGCCGCTTATGGACCGAGAGCGAGTGAAAAGGTCATAAAAGGCTTAATGGAACGAATGCTTCCTTGTATTGTCGATGGGCGTCGGGTCCCAAAGGATATTGTTAGAAGTGCCTTCCAACGGGCTTCAAATCCGGTCTCGATGGAGCGCTGGGAATGGGAAAAAACATTAAGTATCACATGTGCCCTTATTAGAAAAATGCACATTGAACAAAAGGAGGAATGGGGCGTGCCACTTGATAAAAGCTCAACGGACCGCAGCTACTTGTTTGGACGCTTGCTGGCTGTTGCTGATGTGTTGGAGCGAGGGGCTCTCGGTAAGGACGAAACAAGAGCTACCAATGCTATTCGTTATATGAACTCATATTCAAAAAATCCAGGACGTACGTGGAAAACGATTCAGGAAAGCTTGCAGCCGTACCAAGCCAAACTCGGAACTAAAGCGACCTATTTATCAAAGCTAGTCGACGAGATCGGCGATCAATTTGAGCCAGGGGACTTTAACAACAACCCTCTGACGGAACAATATTTGCTTGGGTTTTATAGTCAACGTCGTGAGCTTTATAAGAAAAAAGAGGAGGAGACCAACCAATGACTATACTTGATCACAAAATTGATTTTGCTGTTATTCTATCTGTTACTAAAGCCAATCCGAATGGAGATCCCCTTAACGGAAACCGCCCACGTCAAAATTACGATGGGCATGGGGAGATTTCTGATGTTGCGATCAAGCGTAAAATTCGCAATCGTTTGCTAGATATGGAAGAACCTATTTTTGTTCAATCTGATGACCGTAAAGCAGATTCTTTTAAAAGTTTGCGAGATCGTGCAGATTCGAATCCTGAGTTAGCCAAAATGCTGAAAGCAAAAAATGCGTCTGTTGATGAATTTGCAAAAATTGCTTGTCAAGAGTGGATGGATGTGCGTAGTTTTGGACAAGTATTTGCGTTTAAAGGCTCCAATTTATCCGTTGGTGTTCGCGGTCCTGTGTCGATTCACACAGCAACGAGCATTGATCCTATTGATATTGTTAGCACCCAGATTACAAAAAGTGTTAACTCGGTCACGGGTGATAAACGTAGCTCAGACACCATGGGAATGAAGCACCGTGTCGACTTTGGTGTTTATGTGTTCAAAGGGAGCATTAACACGCAGCTTGCAGAGAAAACAGGCTTTACGAATGAAGATGCGGAAAAAATCAAGCAGGCACTCATCACCCTGTTTGAAAATGACAGCTCTTCCGCCCGCCCTGATGGGAGCATGGAGGTCCATAAAGTGTACTGGTGGGAGCATTCTTCAAAGCTTGGACAATACTCTTCTGCCAAAGTGCATCGTTCATTAAAAATTGAATCAAAGACGGATACACCTAAGAGTTTTGATGATTATGCCGTTGAACTATATGAATTAGATGGCTTGGGTGTTGAAGTGATTGATGGTCAGTAATGAAGAAGACCGCTATTTGCTGTTGTCGGGACTCCAGCACTTTCAGTTTTGCAAACGACAGTGGGCCTTGATTCACATCGAGCAGCAGTGGGAAGAGAATGTCAGGACGATTGAAGGGCAGCATTTGCATAAAAAAGCCGACCAACCGTTTATGAAAGAAAAGCGGGGAAGCAAATTGACCGTTCGCGCCATGCCCATTCAATCTAAGAACCTTCAAATAAGTGGTATATGCGATGTAGTGGAATTTGTTCAGGATTCAGAAGGCATCGAGTTGTCGGGTGTGTCAGGCTGCTATAAGGCATTTCCTGTTGAATACAAGCGAGGGAAGCCAAAGAAGGGCGATGAAGATATTGTTCAATTGGTGGCTCAAGCGATGTGCTTAGAGGAAATGCTTGTTTGTCGCATTGATAAAGGATATTTGTTTTACAACGAGATCAAGCACCGCGTCGAAGTGCCAATCACGGATGCTTTAAGAGATAAAGTAGTACAGATGGCAAAAGAGATGCACCATTACTATGAAAATCGTCATACACCGAAAGTGAAGACAGGCCCTTTTTGCAACAATTGCTCGTTGCAATCTATTTGCTTGCCGAAGCTGATGAATAAACGCTCTGTGAAACGTTACATTGAGGGGAGGCTGAGCGAATGAAAAAGCTATTAAACACTCTATATGTGACTCAGCCTGATACGTATTTGTCCCTTGATGGTGATAATGTGGTATTACTCAAAGAGCAAGAAAAGCTTGGCAGGTTACCCCTTCACAATTTAGAGGCGATCGTCAGCTTTGGTTATACAGGGGCTAGCCCTGCACTCATGGGGTATTGCGCAGAGCGAAACATTTCGATCACCTTTTTAACGAAAAATGGGCGTTTTTTGGCGAGAGTGGTCGGGGAAAGTCGAGGCAATGTGGTTTTAAGAAAGACACAATACCGCCTGTCTGAGAACGATCAAGAGTCCACAAAAATTGCCCGAAACTTTATCACAGGGAAGGTATACAACAGCAAATGGATGCTTGAACGGATGACGAGGGAACATCCGCTTCGGGTCAATGTTGAACAATTTAAAGCAACCTCTCAACTTCTGTCCGTTATGATGCAAGAGATCCGCAATTGTGACAGCTTAGAAAGTTTACGTGGATGGGAAGGGCAGGCGGCGATCAACTATAATAAAGTGTTTGATCAGATGATCTTGCAGCAGAAAGAGGACTTCGCTTTTCATGGACGTTCAAGAAAGCCGCCAAAGGACAATGTGAATGCGATGTTATCATTTGCTTACACGTTACTCGCCAATGATGTAGCTGCTGCGCTCGAAACGGTGGGTCTTGATGCTTATGTCGGTTTTATGCATCAAGACCGTCCTGGCCGGGCGTCCCTTGCCCTGGATCTTATGGAAGAACTAAGGGGCCTTTATGCTGATCGATTTGTTCTTTCCCTTATTAATCGTAAGGAAATGACAGCGGATGGATTTTATAAAAAGGAAAACGGAGCTGTCCTGATGACGGATGAAGCACGTAAAACGTTTTTGAAAGCATGGCAAACCAAGAAACAGGAAAAAATCACGCATCCATATCACGGAGAAAAAATGTCGTGGGGGCTAGTACCTTATGTACAGGCTTTGCTGCTGGCGCGCTTTCTTCGAGGAGATTTAGACGAATATCCGCCATTTCTGTGGAAGTAGGTGAAAGCATGCTTGTTTTAATTACGTATGATGTCCAAACCTCAAGCATGGGAGGCACGAAAAGGCTTCGAAAAGTGGCCAAAGTGTGCCAAAATTATGGACAACGAGTGCAAAACTCTGTCTTTGAGTGCATTGTGGATTCAACTCAATTAACGTCGTTAAAATTAGAACTCACTAGTTTAATTGACGAAGAAAAAGACAGTTTGCGCATCTACCGATTAGGAAACAACTATAAAACCAAAGTAGAGCATATTGGAGCCAAGCCATCTATCGATGTAGAGGACCCTCTTATCTTTTAATGGTGCGAACCCCAAGCGCACATAAAATCCCTAGAGGACCCGCACCAAAAAACGAGCATATTATGTGTAAATATGTGATACTATGTAATAGAATGTAGATCACAACATGGAAAAAGAACAGAATGAACGAAAATTTCCTATTTTATCAAAGTGATTTTCTAGAATCTAGGGGATTTTCGCTGTCGCACTCTTCATGGGTGCGTGGATTGAAATCTAACGAATTAAATTACATCGTCGAAGAAATCACGTCGCACTCTTCATGGGTGCGTGGATTGAAATTGCGACTCCCCACTCACCATCACAAACGATCCTTGTCGCACTCTTCATGGGTGCGTGGATTGAAATGCGCCTCTTCCATCGTGATCCCCTCAGCCTTGGCGTCGCACTCTTCATGGGTGCGTGGATTGAAATAAGACATTAGCTTTTTTCTAAAAGCAAGAAAGCGAGTCGCACTCTTCATGGGTGCGTGGATTGAAATTTTTGTGATGAGATTCGTGGAGCCCAAGCGTTCAACGTCGCACTCTTCATGGGTGCGTGGATTGAAATTTTCGCATAAACAGACATAGCTTTGACTTGCCCTGTCGCACTCTTCATGGGTGCGTGGATTGAAATTAATTGAAGTAGCTTCAAGGCTGAAAGAGGAACGGTCGCACTCTTCATGGGTGCGTGGATTGAAATACCGTATGCGTATTGTTAAGGTTTTGGAAGAACAGTCGCACTCTTCATGGGTGCGTGGATTGAAATCAGAAGCGAGGGAGCTAGCGGACAAGATTACAACGTCGCACTCTTCATGGGTGCGTGGATTGAAATCAGTCGGCTTATATCAAATTTTTAGAAAAAGAAGTCGCACTCTTCATGGGTGCGTGGATTGAAATCCTCCGCCTTTGTAGTAAATCTTTTTATCGCCAGGTCGCACTCTTCATGGGTGCGTGGATTGAAATATTAGAGCGAAATCGCTAAAGAAAGTATTTAAAGTCGCACTCTTCATGGGTGCGTGGATTGAAATATACTCACTACATTGCAAGATGTAGGCGCTACTGGTCGCACTCTTCATGGGTGCGTGGATTGAAATGCCCGAAAAACCTTGAAGTTGTCTGGAAGGACACGTCGCACTCTTCATGGGTGCGTGGATTGAAATTGATGACGTTTCTATATCATCTAATGGTTTTATACGTCGCACTCTTCATGGGTGCGTGGATTGAAATTGGCTATCATCGCAGGATACATTAGTTTTTTGGGGTCGCACTCTTCATGGGTGCGTGGATTGAAATTTTGGATGAAACCATGAGAGAAATGCAGGCAGAAAGTCGCACTCTTCATGGGTGCGTGGATTGAAATCATCTTTGCCAACTCCGTCACCGCGAATCAGATAGGTCGCACTCTTCATGGGTGCGTGGATTGAAATTTGCAGCAAACATTCTATGTTTTAAAAAGCGAAAGTCGCACTCTTCATGGGTGCGTGGATTGAAATTCTCTTGTACCCCCTCAAGTTAGAGGAGATAATGTCGCACTCTTCATGGGTGCGTGGATTGAAATTTCAATCCCGACCGCAATTCCTTCTGGGATCCATGTCGCACTCTTCATGGGTGCGTGGATTGAAATGTCTATTGTAAACTCACCTAAAGTATTATAAAATGTCGCACTCTTCATGGGTGCGTGGATTGAAATTGAGCCACACTAGAGTCTACCTATTCCTCCACCGGTCGCACTCTTCATGGGTGCGTGGATTGAAATGATTAAGTGATGTAAGTTGCCGTATTCGTCGACTCGTCGCACTCTTCATGGGTGCGTGGATTGAAATATTTGCTACATCGTGATATGTTCCCGTCCATTGTGTCGCACTCTTCATGGGTGCGTGGATTGAAATATTCATATCGATCCACAGATCGCCTAAGGCGGGAGTCGCACTCTTCATGGGTGCGTGGATTGAAATGATACCACACGATTTATAGATACCATCGATGACGGTCGCACTCTTCATGGGTGCGTGGATTGAAATTCGTGAGCTTTCAATAGCGGTGTTAGCTGATCCATGTCGCACTCTTCATGGGTGCGTGGATTGAAATCTTGCGTGACTTTCTTTTCCGCGTATTCTTGTACGTCGCACTCTTCATGGGTGCGTGGATTGAAATTCCGCTTTCAAACCCTCTTACATAGTTCCTTCCACGTCGCACTCTTCATGGGTGCGTGGATTGAAATAATTAAGTGATGTAAGTTGCCGTATTCGTCGACTGTCGCACTCTTCATGGGTGCGTGGATTGAAATGCCCCGCCAATGGCTTTATCCATTCCACCTTTAGGTCGCACTCTTCATGGGTGCGTGGATTGAAATCTCCTGGTGAGTTGACATATAGATTAATAGTGTCGTCGCACTCTTCATGGGTGCGTGGATTGAAATCTCCTGGTGAGTTGACATATAGATTAATAGTGTCGTCGCACTCTTCATGGGTGCGTGGATTGAAATCTCGAATAACCTAAACCTCGTTGAATACTTATCTCGTCGCACTCTTCATGGGTGCGTGGATTGAAATGTAACTTATCTGCAGATAGAATATTCTTGTACCAAGTCGCACTCTTCATGGGTGCGTGGATTGAAATAATTAAGTGATGTAAGTTGCCGTATTCGTCGACTGTCGCACTCTTCATGGGTGCGTGGATTGAAATCTTCTGTGTCACGGTACTTATCGACTTCAAAAAGCACGTCGCACTCTTCATGGGTGCGTGGATTGAAATCCGTCCATTGTCTGACATGACGTTGTGACATCCATGTCGCACTCTTCATGGGTGCGTGGATTGAAATCATCCTGTAAGGTTTTATTTAGCTCGATAAAGGGTCGCACTCTTCATGGGTGCGTGGATTGAAATATCCGTACCATACAATTCTTGCGTAAAAAATGTTGTCGCACTCTTCATGGGTGCGTGGATTGAAATTATACAGCGGAAATCCAAGAAGCCTTTAAGCCAGAGTCGCACTCTTCATGGGTGCGTGGATTGAAATTTTTTTAGCACGCTCATATGCACTTATAATGTCCGTCGCACTCTTCATGGGTGCGTGGATTGAAATGAGAAAGTCAACGTATCGTGCTGTGATTCTGCGCCCGTCGCACTCTTCATGGGTGCGTGGATTGAAATTTTCGAGAAAGTCAACGTATCGAGCGGTTATCCTGTCGCACTCTTCATGGGTGCGTGGATTGAAATTCCTGCCCACTCTAATAATCTAGCTTGGTTTTCTGTCGCACTCTTCATGGGTGCGTGGATTGAAATAAGATAAAACTCAAAGACTTGAAGGACGTGAACAGGTCGCACTCTTCATGGGTGCGTGGATTGAAATTAACACAAGCCGGTTTAATTCTAGTGGCGAAAACGGTCGCACTCTTCATGGGTGCGTGGATTGAAATATGCCTCTCAATCATGCTTGATCCGGGTGACACTCATGAACGTGTATTCGAATAAAATCAAGTCAGAGGTTAAAAGACCTTACAGACTCGGAACGGAAATTACTGATTGTCTTTTATGATTAATGCAGGCAAGCCGCTTTCCCTTCCAATCATCAGCCTGCGTATAAGAAGAAGTGAGGGCGAGATTCGCAAAATGGTGGACGATTTATGTAAACGGGGATGGCTAGCCCCTGAAAATGGTCGCTTAAAGGTGATGAGGAGTGTAATAAAATAAGACCGCCCCTCACTAGGTAGAGACGGTGATTTTCCAATTCTTTTGTATAGTTGTTTAATCCAAAAAACTAAACATCTCTAAATTTTCCAAGTACCATTGGAAATATTCATCCTCTGGATCTTCCTTATAATCTAACAGACCAGCCTCAACCTTACCAGCGATGACTAACGCATTAATATAACGGCCAATCTTTTCACATTCGCGTACAATGAATTCGGTGACATGTTTACCGTCCTTACTTTCAAGAATTACATTGACCCTTCGGCCTTCATGTTCATCGATGTTAATATGGGTGAGAGTGTGATCTTCCTTCGTTTCTAATTGATTAAAATCAAACGGATTTAAACGGTTGTCGATTATTTCCTCACAGTGTTCCTTTTTTTCTGTTGGTGAGTACCATTTGTTTAAGATCACAGGGTCGTCGATGACTAAGCACTTGTAAATAGAATCTTCATCTAAGTGATCGTGAAACTTTAACTTAATCATGTATTCATTAGGGATTTCTCTCGCTTTAAATTTTGAGACCAGAATTCTTTCCACATCATCTCGAGTAAAAACAAGCTGTTTCTTTTGGCGTAGGTATTTTTTAAATAACTTGTTATAATCTTTCAAAGTATTCCATACCTCCTATTTAACTGGGGGTCCATAAAAAGCATGGGAAGCGGGCTTTTTATTTCCTGCGTGCCAATGCCAGTATCGTCCTTTCCGAGGTTTTCCGTCCTTTCTATCAACCTCTTTATACGGAGATTTCTTAGGGTTCGCACGTTGTGCGATTTGTTTTGCTTGATTACTTGATACTGACCACGTATCTCTTCCGCTCTTGAAGCGTTTTACAGCCCCAGACAAGCTTAATCCTCTGCCTATATAAACATCTCCATTTCTAATAGCTGCTTGGAAATGATTATACTTTTTATCTCTTTTCTTATTTTTAGCTTTTGAACCAGTCAATTGATTGGCGGCAACAAATGCTACACCTCCAACGATAATCATTCCCCCGGCATGATATAACGCAGTAAGTGCAGATTTACTTAGAAGAATACCTGCAGGGATGGCAAAAGCAATTGAAGCTGTCCCTTCACTAGAATCATAGTCAATTACTTCTCCTGTTTCAATTTCTTTGTAAGAAGCTACAAACTCTTCTTCGTCCAGCTCTTCAATTTCAAACTCGTATTCAGTAAATGTCTCTTCTCCATCTATTATATCGGTCACTGTCAACTTAAATACATCACTACCTGGCTCAACTTCAATTACAGCTTGAATAAAATGTCCATCTTCTGCTTCAACTTCCGTTTCAATCATCAGAACGTCATAATCAATCTCCAAATTTAATAATTCTATATTCTCTTCCTCTAGCTCTTCTTCTAGATCTTCTTCTAGATCTTCTTCAATCTCCTCTATCCACTGGTCTTCAAAATCACTATTCTTTTCAGCATTCAGTTGAGCTTGGACATGATTTAATGGAACACTACTCAATATTAGTGCTAAAACTAAGAATGATATGAACGTTTTATAAATAATCTTGTTCATAGATAAACTCCCTTCATTTTATTACAAGAATACCCTTTCCAAATTCATCTTCTACTCCTTCAAGAAAATGAACATGTTGGTTTAGTATATGATCAATTGATTGATCTACTTCCCTAAGATCACTAATTAAAACAGCTATAGCTCCTGTTGCATAAGCAGTTGCAAAGGATGTCCCTTCATATATAGAGTACCCTCCCACTGGGTCCGTAGAGATAATTGAGACTCCTGGAGCAACATAATCAACCTTTCCTTTTGCTGTCGAACTGGGCCGATTCATGTCGGCATCTATTGCTGAAATTGAGAGAGTATGATGGAACCTAGCAGGATAATCCACACCTAAGCCATATGTATTTCCCGCGGCCGCTACGATAATAATTCCTTGCGATACGGCTTCTTCAATCACACGCTCAAGACTCCGATTTTTCGACTGAAAACCAAAACTAATATTGATAATGTCTACTTGCTCCGCCATACACCATTCGATAGCAGAGATCAAGTCTTCTACACTCCCTTTCCCTTCAGCATTTAAAACCTTCACATCATACAACTCCACATCTTGTGTCACGCCAATAATCCCCACGTCATTATCATTGGCCGTGATAATTCCGGCTACTGCTGTCCCATGTCCATAATCGTCTTCAACAGGCTGACCAGGATTTATAGCGTTAAACTCTTTCACTACTTTCCCTTGTAAATCTTCGTGCTCTTTATAGATCCCACTGTCTAGGACAGCTACTTTCACGGGAGTTTTCGATACACTTGTTTGATACCCTACAAGTTCAATCCCCCAAGGAATCACTTGCTCCTCGCCAACTTTATCCAGTTGTTCTTCAGGCGTTTGTAGGTTTTTACTATCCCCCTCACAACCTATCAAAACAACAGTCACTATAAATGTCAAAATACCTATTAAAAATCCTTTTATTTTATATACACCCCCACCTTAATACTCATTTAAAGTACAAAAAAATAATACACATTAACATTTAGCTAGTCAACAATTTTTTCCACAATATTGATGATTGTGGGATGAAACCATATGATTGTTAAATTTAGAATACTTTATTAAGATTAAAAAATGATACAATATTCTCATGAGAGTAATAGTAGTCTAGAATGATTCTATAGTATTTACAGGTGATTTTAATAAAGTAACCAGTATAAGAAAAGATGACAAAGCTATAGTAATGTATGCGGGGAAAGAAGAGAGATAAAAGTTAAATTTTATAAACAAGTTGGAGTGGAGTTACTTTAAGATAGCCTTATTTTAGAAAGAACATATAAAACAATGATGATATTCTCGCCGATAAATCAGGAGGTATAGTGTTAATATTTATAAATATATTGTTTTTGTTATCATACTTTGACTGGCTGTATACCTTCCAAGGTTTTTTAAACTATTATGACGGCTTCTTCGGGAATACAGTATAAGACCAGGAATAAATCGTATCAACGACGAAAATAATGCCCCACAGCATGGCGATGCTATAGATCGTCTCATTTGGATAGGGGCTTTGTTCATACGTTCCATGTTCAATCCAGGACCAATCCTTTACGTAAGCTAGGCTTTCGGACAGACTGTCGGTTCCCATTGAGATAAAGATCATTTGTGCTGTCACGAAGAGGGCGATGTGGATATAGGACGATCTGCGATAGCTTCGTGCCACATACGCCGGGTCTTTTTGTAAGGATATCAGCTGTCGGTCTTTCTCTGTTAATAAATCGATGCCTTTCCATCCTCCGATTTTTTTCCGCATCCAGCGATCGAGTTTCTTGAAGTCGCCAATCCCAAAGGTGATCGCGTATAAGACGAAGACCGTAATAATGATTTGCAGGGTGGAAATCTCCCCCGTTTTGTTGTATAACCACCATGCTAATGCTGCTTCCAATGCGGTAATGCCGATAAATAATAGAATAAATAGTAAGCTTGCTTTCCGAATGTTGAAATAATATCGTGTCACACCAAAGAGCAGCAGGCAAATCACCGTAAGAACTTCCATTGTAATAAAAATCTCCACCTGGTAATCAAGAAAAATAGTGCTCATTTGTCCCCTCCAATTAAACGGTTTTGGCTTCATTCAACGAGTACATCATGAAGGCCTTCCCATGTTTCCTTTCCATCTAGTTTAGTCCCTTCTTGTTGTGATCACTATTCATATGTATCATGATTTTTATGTGACAGGTGTCATACGTGGAAAGAACTCTCAGACCATGATGTGGAGTAAGGGCTTGCCAAATGACAAGGTCGTGTTAATGAAGGGAAGGACACATCCGGTGATATTCATTGAACCTTTGTTTTTGTGGTTCTACAATAAATGTTGGGGTTTTCGCACAAAAGAGGGCAAAAAAATGCACGCAGGCTTCTTTATCCATTATTCTTGAAATGCTTAGGAACAAAGAAAGGACAGGAGCTGCGTGTACGATTTACCATGGAGTTGCCCAGATTAAAAGAGGTGAAGATTGCCGATATTCGAAGATTCTCTCAAGGTCATGTCTGGTATAATAGAAGAGCAATAGAATAGGATTTCTCGAGGGTGGTCGGCACACTCCCAAGTTGAAAGGGGGTGGTGCTGTTTGACGGTATTTGAAGCGTTGATGTTTGCCGTAGCGTTTGCGACTTTAATCATCGCGGTGCTGTCGTTTCATGAAAAAAAATAATCCACCCTTGAGTTAGCGGCTCAGGTGGATTCGTCTATCCTATGGCCGATCCCCTTGGAGGGAACCGTTTTATTGCATGACCGTCGATGTTACCGCATCGGCGGTTCTTTGTTAATATGCTTCATTCTACTCACATTATACCGCAGAGCTTTTGTAAAAGCAAAAGCGTCTTCGACAAACGAGTCAATCTCATCATCTCCAGGTCAAAAGGGTATGGAAAAGACACTCCGGTTTGCGCCGGGGTGTCTTTTTAAGTGACCGCGCAACCTTGGCATCCCTGACCCCAATCATCGCGCCGTCCTGTCTATTGACTTTTCTCTTCTTTTTCCCTCTTGAGTCTTCTGAACAGTTCGAGCTGTTCGTCTAGAAAGCGAAGTTCCTCATCGTCGAGGTCTTTGTATTTGTAGGATAGCGGGTGTTCGTGCACTGAGCTGTTGGCGTACGGTTCTTTTGCATCGGTTTCTCCTGCTAGGAAGGCGATGGAGACGTTGTATTTCTGGGCGAGTTGTTTCAGTTTGCCGATGGACGGCTCGTTGCGGCCTTGTTCATAGAAGCCGTAGGCGCTTTCGGTGATGTTAAGAAATGAGGCAACTTCCTGTTGGGTGAGGTTGTGGGCATTTCGCAGTTCGCGTAAACGGTCTTTAAGTTCAGCCATAAGCATGTCCTTTCTTTCGTTATTATTTTCCATTATACAACTAATGGTTGGGTGGACGGAAGGAAACTCGAAATAACACTTTGAAAAATTGGGAAAAACCGTTGACTCCCTATTATTTGTTGGGTAAACTATGACTAGAAAATGTTGGGGAGTGATCGATTTGCGTAGACGGGAAAAATTGATTTCTTTTCGGAAAGGGAAAAATTGGTCTCAGCAAGATGTGGTTGATTTGTTGAAACTCAGGTACGACGTCTCCATAACGGAGAGCTATTACGGGATGATAGAACAAGGCGTGAGGATGCCGAGTTTAACGGTTGCGATCGCGGTCTCTCATTTGTTTCAAGTCGAGCCTTCCGTCCTATTTGGCGTTCCCCGTCGCAAAGCTCACGATCCAAATTTTTCAAAGATAAGAAATGGGTTCGATAAAAGGGATGAATAATCCTTTATTTGTAAAAAAACAACCTGTTTCCGTCAAAAAAAGATGAAGGGGTGGAGTCGCTTTTCTACAAACAACGTTCATCTGAGCGGTATTGTCTGTATTTTCAAAATAGTACTTTCGGGAGGTAACGATGAATAAGATATGGGTTTTTGTCGCTGTTGTTTTACTGCTCGTTGGCTGTGGCGGTAACCAGGAAGAAGTGGGTTCTTCGGAGAGCGAGACGGATTCGAATGATGAAGCGGATCGGACGTTAACAATCGCCATCGGAACAGACATCGTGTCGTTTGATATTCATGACCATAACAATACGTCCACAGAAGCGGTTCACGATAACATGTTCAATTACCTCTTTAAACGGGATGAGAACAATGTCATTCAACCAGAGCTTGTGGAGACGTTTGAATCAATCGATGATCGGACGGTTGAGATGACCTTAAAAGAAGGCGTCACCTTCCATAACGGGGACCCGCTCACGTCAGAGGATGTGAAGTTTACCCTTGAGCGCGTCGCCACCGATGATACGTTACAAGAGTATCCGAACTACAAGCAGATCAAGGAAGTGGAGATTAAGGACGAGTTAACGTTTCGAGTCATTACCCATGAACCGGAACCATCCTTGTTTCACCGTTTGTCACGGCTTGGTTCAGGAATTTTACCGAAAACCTACATCGAGGAAGAGGGATGGGATCACTTTCTCGCCAATCCGGTCGGGACAGGCCCGTACCAATTTAAAGAGTGGGTCCGTGATTCGAAAATTGTGTTGACGCCTTATGAGAATTACTTTGAAGGAGCTGTGGACGAATGGGATGAGGTCGTGTTTCGCGTCATTCCGGAAAACTCCACTCGGGTAGCGGAGCTGCTTACAGGAGGTGCCGACATTGCTGTCAACATTCCGTCCGCTGATTGGGAGCGGGTAGAGGAAAACGAAGGGACATCGATGAAAACCGAGACGTCCAACCGAACGATTATGCTCATTTTACGGGCAACGGAAGGCTATCCGACTGCTGACGTCCGCGTGCGTCAAGCGCTTGATCTTGCGATTGATAACAAGGCGATCACAGAAAATGTGTTGCGCGGCGGCGGGATTCCGACGAAAACGCGCGTTGCGCCAGGCAATTTTGGCGCAGAAGAGTCGCTTTACAATACGTACGATTATGATGTGGAGAAAGCGAAACAATTGCTGAAGGAGGCTGGTTATCCTGACGGGTTTGAGATGACGCTCCATTCACCGCATGGACGTTATTTACAGGATGCTGAAGTTGCGGAGATGATCGCGGGGATGCTGCAGGCAATTAATGTAGAGGTTCGTCTAGAGTTTATGGAGTGGAGCAATTTTGTCGAGATGCGGCAGGCAGGAGAAAACAAAGACGCCTATTTGATTGGCCTCGGCAACTCTATGTTTGATGGTGCTTATTCCGTTGACTGGCACCGCTCCGATCGTTTTGTCGGTGAGACGGATTACAAAAACGAAGAGATTGACGCACTGTTAGAAGCATCCGCCGTGAACATGGATGAGGAGGAACGGGCGAAACAAATTCAGGAGATTCAACGGATTGCCGCGGAAGAGGTCCCTCATATTATGCTACACCAAGAAACGCTCCATTACGGGGTGAGTGATCGGATTGCATTTGTCCCGTCCATGGATGAAATGATTTATGTTCCAGCGATTACGAGAAAATGATTGGAAAAGCCAGAGCTTACCTGGCTTGTGGAAAAAGGAGGGGGATTTGTGGCCGCGTTTGTGTTCAAACGATTGGCGGAAATGATTCCTGTGCTGTTTATCATTTCCTTTATTGTGTTTGCACTCGTCTTTGTAGCCGGTAATCCGGTGGCGCTTATGCTGCCGGAGGATGCTTCTCAGGAAGACATTGACCAGCTGACCGCCTCCCTCGGGTTGGACCAGCCGTTTTTAGTTCAATACGGTAAGTACTTGCTCAACTTAATTCAAGGGGATTTTGGCGAGTCGTTCCGTTATAACACAAGCGCTCTGCCGCTCGTACTCGAGAGGCTTCCAGCTACTCTTGAGCTGGCGGTCGCCGCGTTAGTGCTTGCGGTGGCGATGGCGATTCCCCTTGGTGTTTGGTCAGCGACGAAGCAACATTCGCCCGTTGACTTGCTTGCGGCTGGAGGGTCTGTCATTGGCAAGGCGATGCCGAACTTTTGGCTTGGAATTATGCTCATTTTGATTTTTTCTGTCATGCTTGGCTGGTTCCCAGTGTCAGGGCGGGGAACGCTCGGTCATTTAGTGCTTCCAGCGATGACGTTGGCGACAGGGATTGCGGCGGAGATCACACGATTGCTTCGGTCGAGCATGATCGAAATTTTAAATCAGGATTACATTCGAACGGCGAGAAGCAAAGGGATTCGCGAGGGAATGGTCGTGTACAAGCATGCGTTTCGCAATTCCCTCATTCCTCTCGTCACGATTGTCGCGTTGCAAACATCGACCGTGGTCGGTGGAACGTTGATTACGGAAACGGTGTTTTCGTGGCCAGGACTCGGACAGCTGCTCATTCAAGCCGTTCATATCCGAGACATGGCAATTGTGCAGGCGTGTGTGTTCGTCATTGCGATCTTAGTTATTTTCATGAACTTAGTAGCCGACGTTTTGTATCGGCTGCTCGATCCGCGGATCAAATACGAGTAGAGGAGGTGCCGGATTAATGGAAACAGAAACGACGGTCACACGCCTTATGCGGCAAAGCAGGACAATGGGCTCAAAGCGTCTACTTGCTTGGGGGCGGCGTCTGATACGGAGCAAGACGGGGACGGTGGGCTTGATCATTGTGTTGGTAGTCTTGCTTTTGGCCGCTTTTGCCGACGTTCTAGCACCTCACAACCCACATGAGGTAAATCCAGCCATGATGTTAAAGCCACCTGCCTGGTTGGACGGGGGCTCCAGCGAACACTTTCTTGGTACCGATCATTTGGGGCGCGACATCTGGAGTCGAATGGTGTATGGTTCGCGGATCTCGCTACTCGTCGGAGTGACAGCTGTCGTCCTCGCTGGGCTTATTGGCGTGACGGTTGGAATGGTCGCCGGATTTTATGGTGGCTGGTTGGATACCGCGTTCATGCGGTTAGTGGATTCGTTTTTGTCTATACCCAACATTTTGTTGGCTCTCGTCATTTTAAGTGTCTTCGGTCCAGGGGTTTGGACATTGATTTTCGTGCTTGGTGTTACAAACTGGGTGAACTATGCTCGGCTTGTCCGCGGAGAAGTGCTGTCGATTAAGGAAAGGGAGTTTGTGAAGGCAGCGCGGGCAATTGGCGTAAAAAATCGCATGGTGATGGTTCGCCATCTGTTGCCGAATGTCGTGTCTCCATTTATCGTCATTTCTACGTTAAGTGTGGCAACAACCATTATTTTAGAGGCGTCCCTCAGCTTTTTAGGGTTAGGGATACAGCCTCCCGATATTTCGTGGGGCGGTATTTTAAGTGATGGGCGCGACTATATTGCGACAAGCTGGTGGCTTGCAACCTTTCCGGGTCTTGCGATTACGTTGACGGTGTTAGGCATCATTTTCCTAGGCGACTGGCTCCGAGATGTGCTTGACCCGCGCGGCCAAAGCCGGCGAGGTAATGTCAAAAGTTCTATGAAAACTCACTAGGCATTCAGTTCTTTTCTCTTTTGTGGGTGGAGGAGCCCCGCAATCGCTCTTGACAAACACGCCAATGGTTTTGACTAAGGCTAAACAAGGGCGAAGGGGACAAAAGAAGGCATACCAAATAGCCCTTGGTTATTTCCATTTTAAACCATTGGCAAGTTCGGTTTGTCAAGAGTTCGCTACGCCGATTGCTGATGTTAGGGCTCAGCTAAACAAAAGCTAGGCAGTCTGATCAATCAACCATTGTTGAGCTAAGTCAATCAGCTTGGTCCAGCGTGCTGGCATGTTTGGAAGTTGTTCTAACTCTGGAATGAGAACAGGAACTTTACCTTCCAAGGCTGAATGCGGTCTTAGAAAGTTGAAGTAAGCCACAAATAAGGTCACAAATGATACGGATCCTTGTTCTGACCCGAATCCGTGAGTGGATCGGTAGTTGCCTTTAAAGGTTCGATTCAGTCTCTCAATAATCTGTTTTAGCGGTCTATATTCCTTGGAGACTTCATCTTCATTGGTTAAGCCGATGACTTGTATTACGTCAAATGGAATCTCATGTTGGGAAAAGAAATGCTGTGCTAACAAGTAGATTGGGTTTCCATCGACAACGAATGTAAGGTTCTCAGGAATCTCTTTCAGCTTAAGTAATACTTCGTCAATCGCTCGAATGGCGGTCGCTGTGTCTCGATTTGGTGAGACAGGGTATGAGAGAATCACCTTTTTCACCGCATCAAAAAAGAAAAACAGATAGTGCCAACGACCATTCACACGGATATACGTTTCGTCACCACAGAATTGATCTGAAAGCTCATAAGGGTAGTGGTCGACGTAAGGCTTAAGCGTAAGTGCTACACTGTTTTCGTAGTTTAAAATGCTTTGGTGAGAAATGGATACACCATGAATATCTTTCATCAGTGCAGCTGTTTTACGAGCGGATAGCCCGTAATTCACGTGATACGTCAGAATGAGTCCAAGTGTATGTGGAGACACATAAAGCCTTGATAAATCGACTTTTGGCTTCTTGGGTGAATGTTTCGCTAACGGTTGATAGTCAATGTGAAACTGGCGGTAAATATACCGCATTTTAAAGGCTTGAGGGTCTTCTTTGAACCGTTTTTTCTCTTTTTGTGACATTCTACTCAATTTCTTTTGGTAGTAGGAACAGTCATTGTTTTTACACTTAAACACATTAAAGTCTTTTCTTTCCTTGATTTTTTCAAGAGTCTTGGCACAGTGAGGGCACTTAAGGATGGCCTCTTTGAGATAGCGGCTTTTTTGATTAAAAAGACAGGAACACACCTTACATTGAAACTGTCCTTTCCCTCCATTATTGGCATACAAATACTCGGATGGAGCACCACACTTTGGACATTTCATTGACGCAGGAACAGGTGTTGAATTAGAACGTCTCTGTACCGGTTTAAGAGGCTTTCCATTCGCCGCCAGATGCTCAGTTAATAACTGTTTAAAATCAAGTTTTTCTGGTACTTCAATGATCGGCAGATCGTCGACTTGAAGTTTCCGATAAGGTTTGTTCACTGGCGCTTCTATTGGCTTATCAAACATGCTTTTCCCAATCAGTAGGGTAAGCAACGTTCGAATCATTTGTTCTTGATAGTTTATTAACATAAGTAAATAGGTTATAATTTGAGGTAACAACTTGTCACATCCTTTTTTCTTAAGGGGATTGATGTCGTGTGGTTACCTCATCAATACCTTAGAATTCAGGGGGGTGGCAAGTTTTTTGCTTATAAAGCCCTCTAATATAGGATTTATTAACCTATTTCTATATAAAGTTTTGACAATACGGCCGGCGATAGAGGGGGGATAGAATGAAAAAGGATACGCTTCTTTCAGTACGAGAGCTGAAAACATACTTTTATACGGAAAGCGGTGCGGTTCCATCGGTCAATGGGGTGTCCTTTGAAGTTAAACATGGGGAAACCGTGGCCGTTGTTGGTGAATCGGGCTGTGGCAAAAGCGTCACCTCCCTTTCCATTATGGGGCTTGTCCGCTCGCCGGGGAAAATCGTCGGCGGTGACATTCGATTCAATGGTCAAGACTTGATAACCATCAGCGAAAGGGAGTACCGGAAGCTAAGGGGAAATGAGTTGTCGATGATTTTTCAAGAGCCCCTGACGTCGCTCAATCCTTTGTTTACGATTGGCAACCAGCTAGGCGAAGTGATTTTGCAACATCAACAAGTGACAAAAGAGGAAGCGAAGCAGAAGGGGATCGAGATGTTAAAAAAGGTGGGGATTCCCCGTGCGGAGCAGGTCTATCGTTCCTATCCGCACCAATTAAGTGGCGGTATGCGCCAACGGGTGATGATCGCGATGGCCCTCGCATGTGAGCCGAAGCTACTCATTGCTGATGAGCCGACGACCGCCCTCGATGTGACGATCCAAGCGCAAATTTTGCAGCTTATGCGTAAGCTAGTGAAAGAAAACGATACGGCGATTTTGCTCATTACCCATGATCTTGGGGTGGTGGCCGAAATGGCTGATACGGTGATCGTCATGTATGCTGGTCAAGTGGTGGAGCAAGCTGATGTGTTCACGTTGTTTGCGACTCCGGCCCATCCGTATACGCAAGGTCTGCTCGCAAGTACGCCAAACATTCATGCCAGTGGAGAAAAACTGCAATCGATTGAGGGAACCGTACCGACCCATGAGACGATGCCAAAAGGCTGTCGCTTTTTCCCCCGTTGTCCGCATGCTACTGAGCAGTGCGTGCATCAAGAGCCACCATTAATGAAAACCGGACGAGGACAGCACGTTCGCTGCTGGCTGTTCGATGGGAAGGAGGCGGCTTCTGGTTGAAAGAGGTGCTATTGGAAGCGAAAGGCCTGACGAAGCATTTTGACGTGAGCGAAGGGTTTTTCAAACGGAAAAAGGCGGTGCTCCGAGCGGTTGATGGGGTGGATTTGACGATTTATGCAGGGGAAACGCTCGGCATTGTCGGTGAATCAGGCTGCGGAAAGTCGACGCTTGGACAGCTACTCATGCGTTTACTGGAACCGACACGTGGTACGCTATCGTTTGCAGGCAGTGATTTTTTAGCATTAAAAGGGGAGGCGCTGCGACAAAAGCGATCGGACATTCAAATCATATTCCAAGATCCGTTTTCCTCGCTCAATCCACGGATGACGGTGAGGGAGATTATTGGCGAACCGCTTAAGACGCATCGTCTCGCCAAGGGAAATGACCTGATCAAGCGAGTGGATGAATTGATGGATGCGGTTGGTCTTGATCGTAGTTACGCCAAGCGCTATCCCCATGAATTCAGCGGGGGGCAGCGCCAACGCATTGGGATTGCACGGGCGATTGCCCTAAAGCCGAAGCTCATTATTTGCGATGAACCGGTTTCGGCACTCGATGTGTCGATTCAGGCGCAAATTTTAAATTTAATGGTACGATTGCAGAAGGAGTTTCAGCTGACGTTTCTTTTTATTGCCCACGGCTTGCCAGCTGTGAAACATATTAGTGACCGAATGGCCGTCATGTACTTAGGGAAGGTAGTAGAGCTTGCCTCTAAAGATGCCTTGTTTGCACAACCGATGCATCCTTACAGCGAAGGCTTGATCCAGGCGGTGCCGATCCCTGATCCGACTGTTCGAAACGACAAGAAGTGGGTGACGCTGGAAGGGGATTTGCCAAGCCCGGTTCATCCACCGTCGGGCTGTCGCTTTCACCCTCGGTGCCCTTATGCGCAAGACAAATGCACCGTGCAGGAGCCGGCGTTGACGGAAAAAGAGCCTGGCCATTTTGTGGCGTGCCATTTCCCATTAGAAAAAACGAGAAAGGATCTGATGTAGGTGGACATAGGGGATAAAGGGGAGATGCTTTCGTTATTGAAAGCACTCGTGAACATAGACAGCGGTTCATATCATAAAGAAGGGGTGGATCGAGTCGGACGAATGTTGACGAACGCCTTCAAACAGATCGGTTTCAAGGTGGCTATTTTTAAGCAAGAGCGCTATGGGGATCATCTTCTATTCACCCATCCTCATGCGTTTGATCCGAAGATCCTGCTCGTCGCCCATATGGATACCGTGTTTCCTGTAGGCACAGCTGCTGTCCGTCCGTTTCAATTGATCGGAACCCGTGCGTATGGACCCGGTGTTATTGACATGAAGGGCAGTCTGGTGTCTTGCCTATATGCGATCAAGGCTCTTGTGGATGCCCAGTCTCCTGCTTTGAAACAGGTGGCGATTTTAATGACGAGCGATGAAGAAATTGGCGCTCCCTCTGGCCGTGAGATCATTGAGAAAATAGGCGTTGGTAAGAAGGCCGTGCTCGTGATGGAGCCTGCGCGTAAAGACGGCTCCCTTGTCACCGCCAGGCGGGGCGGCGGTCGCTATACGCTGAACGTCACGGGCAGGGCAGCTCACTCTGGGGTTGAACCGGAAAAGGGACGAAGCGCCATTGAAGAGCTGGCACATAAAATTATGAAGCTGCATGCTTTGTCAGATTACGAATCGGGAATTAGCGTCAATGTCGGGGTGATTGAAGGAGGAACAGCGGTCAACACCGTCGCAGATCGCGCGAAGGCAAAAGTGGACATCCGCATTAGCAGGCTCGAACAGGCGGAGCCACTGGATCGGGACATTCGCCGGATCTGCGGCACACCGGATGTCGATGGGACGACGATTGAGTTGAAAGGCGGAATCACGCGCCCACCGATGGAGCGAAACGCCCAAACGGTTGCCCTTTTCCAATTGATCCAACAAGTAGCTTCCACAATCGGGCTCGAACTGACGGAAACAGCCACCGGTGGCAGCTCCGACGCCTCATTCACGTCAGCATTAGGCATCCCGACAATTGATGGCATGGGCCCTGTCGGCGGCTTTCCCCATAGCGAAAAGGAATATTTGCGAGTGGACACGATGCAAGAGCGTACCTTGCTGCTGGCGAAAGTCATTGAGCGTTTGTCGGAGTGAGGGTGGGTGGCGCGATACTCTGCAATCGTTTGGTACCTTACGATTAACTCAGACGCTCATTAATATGCACGCTCAATTTAATGAGCGTGTTTTTTGTTAGAGATAACTTTCACAAACGAGACCTCTAATAAAGGAGCATTCCTGTAATGAAGAAATTTGAGAATTGAACAAAAAAGAGCCCTCTTGGTATGATACGAGGTGTCCAAAGCTTCGAAGCAAAAATGGACCCTTAAATTAGTAACCAAGGAGGACTCGAAATGAATTATACACAAAATCAAAAAGTCTCGCAAATCACACCATCAACTCTCATTATTGGCATTGATATTGCCAAAGACAAACATGTCGCACGAGCTCAGGATGATCGTGGATTAGACTTTGGAAAGCGTTTGATCTTTGAAAATCGAATCTTTGGCTTTGAAGCCCTCATTGAGTGGGTAAAGCAACACCAAGCAAAACACAAGAAGAATCACGTCATTTTTGGTGTAGAACCAACAGGACATTATTGGAAGAGTCTTGCTTACTATCTAACGGCAAAAGGTTACGACTTTGTCGTCGTGAACCCAATGCACGTTAAGAAAAGTAAAGAACTTGATGATAATTCTCCAACGAAAAACGATACGAAAGATGCGAAAGTGATCGCCCAGTTAATTAAAGATGGCCGATACTCTGTACCTAACCTCTTAGATGGCATTTATGCCGAACTAAGAGAATGCGTAAAAATTCGAGATCAGCTTACTGAACAATTAATGATCACAGAAGGGCGCATTCAAAATGTGATTCAACGCTACTTTCCAGAGTTTTTCGATGTATTTGGAGATTGGGAAGGAAAAGCAGCTCTCTGTACGCTAAAGATGTTTCCTTTTCCTTCTGATGTACAGAAATTGACACCAGAAATCGTTCTGGAAAAATGGAAGCCCTTTGTTAAACGAGGCGTTGGTATCAAGCGAGCAACGAAACTTGTAGAAACAGCCAAAAAGAGTATTGGGGTTAAGGTAGGTCTTTCATTTGCCAAGCTTGAGCTTACCTATCTTATTGAACAATATGAGTTGTATAAGAAGCAACTAGAAGAGTTAGACGGAGAACTAGAAGCTATAGTTGAAACATTACCTGGCGCTACACAAATGATGAACATTTCTGGCTTAGGGGCGGTGACTGTTGGATTATTCTTTGCGGAAGTTGGGGACATTTCAAAGTACTCTCATCCTCAACAATTAGTGAACTTAGCAGGGCTATCATTACGTGAGCACAGTTCAGGTAAATTTAAAGGGCAAACA
>NZ_SNUY01000045.1:28721-33951 GCF_004376175.1 Halalkalibacterium halodurans
GGCTTAGGGGCGGTGACTGTTGGATTATTCTTTGCGGAAGTTGGGGACATTTCAAAGTACTCTCATCCTCAACAATTAGTGAACTTAGCAGGGCTATCATTACGTGAGCACAGTTCAGGTAAATTTAAAGGGCAAACAAGGATTACAAAGCGAGGAAGGAAACGATTACGCCGAGCCTTATATTTAGCGATTCGTCCCCTTGTCGCCCATAATTCAACATTTAAAGCCCTGCATCACTATTACACCAAACGCCCTGAACGCCCTTTGAAAAAGCAACAATCTTTGATTGCCTTGTGTTGTAAGTTACTACGTGTGTTGTTTGTCATTGGTCAAAAACAGTGTGAATTTGATGGTTCAAGATTAATAAAAGATATTCCTCAAATGGATGGATTACAGGCAGTGTAACCTTAGAAAGCAGATCACCCAAAGTGGCTTGACACGGAGCCTCTGCGGGCATGGCTCCTTGGCGAAGCGGCGAGTCATCCAATGATTCGCCCATGGCTAAGGAAGCCTACCATGCCCGCCACTCCATGTAAAGCCGTGCATCATCTGTATACTTACAAATAACAAACACCAATAGTGCAGAGTCGGAGTTTATTTTCACCATACGGGCTTATGACCCAGCAAAGGAGCTTATCCGACCTCCACCTCATGGATACGCAGGACGAAGGAAGGTATGGATACCAATCCGGAGAGACATGGGAGGGTTAGCGACCGTGAGTTGTGTGGAGATTTATAAGCACGGTCATACCTTTTCGTTACCAGACACTACCAGTTTGGTCGTTAGGATGGTCCTCCCCCTGTAAGGAATTAGAATAATATAAATTTATATCCAGTTAATGCGGTGGTTTTACTATTTGGTGCTTATGAAATTTTAAGAATAAGTGAGTATTCGTAAGAAAATTAAACTTTATTGAGGGAGGAGAAAAAATTAGCGATACCTGACATTCGTTGTCAGGAAGAACAGTATCCTTTTAAAAAAAGCTTGAAAGAGAGGGATGAAAGTGAATCGGGCAAAAATGATGGAAAAGATGAAGCGAATAAAGGAGAAGGAGAGAGAGCAGAAAAAATCGGTTCAAACACAGTTTCGTGTGAAAATGGAACAAGCTAAAAAGGCAGCTGCTCCTGAAAAAACGCCAACAACGTCCACACTTGAGCAGCTTCAGACAGAGCGGAAAAAACGAAAGCAATTATCAAAGCAACTACTCTATATGGAAAAGAAGGTCAAACAATCAAAGACAGAGTTATTAAAAAAAGAGTCGCAAGTGCGAAAGCTGAAAAAACAAGTAAGCCAAGCGAACCAGAAGCTAAAACAAGCCAAAGTAGTAGAAAAAACAGCGAGAGAAATAGCTTCCTCTACTGCGGAAGTCAATCGAGCGCTAGAACGGGAACTAGTGGATTTGCGGAATAAGGAAGTGCAGGCCCGTAAACAAGTAAGCTTAATCAACAATCGTTTAATGCGCGTTAGTGCACTTCAACAAGAGAACAACACACTAAAAAAACAAGTGAAACAATTGCTAGCAAAACAGCAGCCAACTGAAGAGCAGGTCTACCGGCAGATTAGGCAACGAAAAGAAGAAGTTCGTAATTTGCAACGACGCATTCGCCAGTTAAAACAAAAGAAGGAGCCGAATGTGTTTGAGATGTACCAACAGTTGCACAAAGGGTTAACAATCGAAACGGTCTCAAACTACATGCCAAATGAGAGAAACGTATTTGCAATGCTCGTTGAAGACATTGAAGCTTTGGCAAAACAGCGGCAAAAGAAAAAAAGGGGACAGCCATTACAGAAAAAAAACCAAATGACTTCGTATTTATTTGGCACAATGTATAAACAACCGCAAACGGAGGATTTCTTATTTCGGGATTTAGAGGGAAAAGTATACCAAATCGAACACAAGGGTGAAATAGTCGACGACGGACTTCCTGTCAAAGCAAAGCTTGTTTGGGAAAATAAAGTGGAAATCAGCAAAGTTTATCAAACAATCCCGAAACAAATGAAACGTAGGGAACAAAAAGCAAGAAAACAAAAAGTTCAAGACAAGCCTATATTTGTCCCGATTGGCACATTCCGTGTTTGTCTAATAGGCTCCCAGCGTATGCAACGCTATAAAAAGCGCTTGGAACATCACGGGGTTCGTGTAACTATTTGTAACCCGTTTGAAGACAGCCCAGAAATCATTCGTAACGCATGTAAAAAATCAGCCTTAACGATTGTTTGTACCCAGCATACGTCACATACGGCGCTTGCCTTAGCACAGTCAAACAGTCAACATCTAGAGTGCATAAAACATGATAACGAAGAGAATCTCGTCGCTCGTACACGGTTCTTTGCCAAATGGAGTTTGCTCCAATTAGAAAAAAATAAAAAGAGGGGAGTGCTATACAAAAAGGAGAATAAAAAAACAAAAATGACGTGTGGAGAAAACGTTTTTCAGATATTGGCTTGAATCACTAGCTAGTAAAGCTGCTAAGTCATTAAGTTAGAGGGGGATTTGTTAAAAATGTTATTTTGTGGGGAGGGTGCTGTCGAGACCCTATGAGGGCAGCCATTGATAATGCCACGTCTATTTATCCTAGGAAAAGGTGAATGCTTCCTACTAATCCGTGTTTGATTTATTGGATGTTTTCGGTTCAACTCCCCCTCAATCCAAAAAGCCTATTAAAATAGATAATCTGGAGGATATCCAATAAGGTATTGAGAAACGTATCTAAAATTTTATGCATGGGAGGAATTTACAATAAAAGCAATTGGACCAATCTTTTATTTTTAATGATATGTACTTAAATTGAACTAAAACGAAATCAATCAAGTTAGATTTGTTTCTATCCCACTAAGTTCTCGTAACCTTTTCCCATTCTTTTTAGGTTTATGCAAAAGAAAAAGGACTAAGGACTATAAATAGGTTTGAGTATCGTTTCGTGGTTCTTTCTACAATCGACGTATTCTATCAGTCTAACGACTCGAGAGTTTTTCGAACAATCTTTTATTTCGCGTTGATCCTATCAGCCAAATGGTAACGTGTCATTAGTTGTCGATACTCCTCATACAAGCTATCTCTTACATCAACTGGTTCAAGTACCTCTACGTTTAGACCAAATCCACGTACCCAACGAAGGAATTCTTTACGACTTCTGACCGTTGCATGGAGGAGGAGCGATCCATCGCTTTGTTTTTCTATCTTCGTTTCCGCATAAAAAGTATATTCATCGACATAGCGGGCCACCTCTTGGTGAAAGCGTACCACAAACTTTGTTTCCTCCGCGTCATCAGCAAAAATAGCCCACCGTTTGGACAAATACTCATCCACGTTAAAGTTAGGGTCCATTACAAAGGTCTCTTCCTTAATTACAACTGATAAAAATCGATTTAACCGGAATGTTCGAAAGTCTTTACGCAAGGTACAATAAGCAAGCACATACAAGTGGCCGTTCCTTGGTATGATGTAATAAGGGTGAATCACCCGCTTTGCCATAGTATCATTATAAATTGCATAGTATTCAACTTCAATCGCTTTGTTCTCAACCATTGCTTGGAATAAAAGCGGCATTACATGATTCGTATCTTTATTGCTAACTTGATCGTGAAAGCGGATGCGGTCACCGAGCTCTTCACTCATGGCTAGCAACTGAGATGTATGGGAGTCTCGTGTAAGCCCTTTTAATTTTTCAAATCCTGCACGATAGGCGTAGTGTACTGGATGATCATTATGGAGAAAGTCATTTGTAACTAATGGATACACGGTAAGGGCCATCCATTCCTCTTGAGTCAGTTTACGATGTGGTACAACGGGACCAGAAATGAAATGATACCCATTCTTTCCTTCGGTTACGTAATGCACGCCTACTTTTTCAAGCAATGCCATGTCACGATAGATTGTCCGCTGAGTAGTTCCGCAATATTCCGCCAACTCACTTGCTGTAATCGTGTCTCGCTCTCTTAACAGGTTCAAAATCGTAAAAATCCGTTCGACTTTTTGTAAATCACGTCTCACATCTCCCATAGCACCGCCTCCTTTTTGACTTTCCTTTTAGTTTACTGGCAACGGAGATCCATGTCAAAACGATAAAAGTGCATGTTTTTATAGAAACAAAAAGAGACATTTACACAAAGTTCAGATAAAACGTATCCCTTGTCACTAAACGAGAAGGGGAGATACAAGTTTATAACCCACTAAGTTCAGATAAAACATCAAGAATAGACATGTGACGATGGCCGCAATTGTGAATTTATAACCCACTAAGTTCAGATAAAACACTTACCTCATTTTTCAGTTGTCCTATTGTCCTTATTATTTATAACCCACTAAGTTCAGATAAAACCGTTTTCACTGCGCTTTTACTGCATTATTCTGCCACATTTATAACCCACTAAGTTCAGATAAAACACAAAGTCATCTCCCTTATGCTCGTCTGTAAGTTCAATTTATAACCAACTAAGTTCAGATAAAACGACGTAATTCCTCCGCAAGTCCCATTATGACACCTCATTTATAACCCACTAAGTTCAGATAAAACCGGTCCTGATTTAATGAAATATCAAGATCTGTTTCATTTATAACCCACTAAGTTCAGATAAAACGATTCAAGATTATACGATAGGTTACGGGATCAGTGTAATTTATAACCCACTAAGTTCAGATAAAACTATTTTTTGAGTTGTCACAGCACCTGCGTCGAGCTTTCATTTATAACCCACTAAGTTCAGATAAAACGCGTCGTTTTCTCCCTGCGTTCAGGAATGTAGGCGTCGCATTTATAACCCACTAAGTTCAGATAAAACTCAGAGTACATAATGAACGGATAACCGGACTCGCTCATTTATAACCCACTAAGTTCAGATAAAACGATCTGCTGCGCATTTTGGTCGATTAGCGTTTCTGCAATTTATAACCCACTAAGTTCAGATAAAACTGATCGAGGGGTGAAGAGAGGACGATTTACCGTCCTATTTATAACCCACTAAGTTCAGATAAAACTCGCGGGCCACCAACGCAAGGCCGTACTCAACTTTAATTTATAACCCACTAAGTTCAGATAAAACCTCTATAGCCCCTTAGAGGACTTGGACAGTTATAGTGAAGTAACTTATAATCTAAGTATCGGTAGTGTCAAAAGTTCTATGAAAAACTAGCACGGTTCATACTACCTACCATTTATTAGGTGGAAATGCCACGCTATCGCTCTTGACAAACACACCAATGGTTTATTCAGAGGTCAATCAAGGGCG
>NZ_SNUY01000046.1 GCF_004376175.1 Halalkalibacterium halodurans
CCCCGCGGGGGGCCTGCATAAAAGGAATGCCATAACCTACATTTTTATTCTGCCATAAACACTGTTACGCGAATTGAAGAAGTTTAAATTAAAGCAAAACGAGCTAATTTTAAGTGACAAGCGGTTTCAAAAAAATGAAGAAGGAATCATGTTTCAAAACTACTTAGGTAATCTACTGTACGTGAATCGATAATCAAATACTGCAAAAAAGCAGGTGTAGAATATAAAGGTACTCACGGCTTCCGACATACACATGCCGTTTTGCTTCTTGAGTCAGGAGCAAGCATTAAATTCGTATCTAAGCGGTTGGGACACAAAACAATTAAAACTACTGCTGACACTTACCTAGATATTACGGAGAAAATAGAAGAAGACGAACTCAAAAAGTTCGCCTCCTACACTAGCAGAAAATCTGAATCGGCACAAAATCGGCACGTGCCAGATTCTTTATAATTCAAACCCCGGCATAACCCCCATTATACCAAGGTTTTTTGTTTATTATCCAATCGACCCTTCCATTTCGAACTTGATTAGACGGTTCATTTCAACCGCGTATTCCATTGGAAGTTCTTTTGTGAATGGCTCAATGAAGCCCATGACGATCATTTCCGTTGCTTCTTCTTCAGAGATTCCGCGACTCATCAAGTAGAAGAGCTGATCTTCCGATACTTTAGAAACGGTCGCTTCATGCTCCAACGTAATGTCGTTGTTTAAAATTTCGTTGTACGGGATCGTATCTGAAGTGGATTCGTTATCCATGATCAGCGTATCGCACTCAATTTTTGATTTCGATCCTTGTGATTTACGGCCGAAGTGGGCAATTCCTCGGTAAGATACTTTTCCGCCCTGCTTGGAAATGGACTTCGACACGATCGTTGAGGAACAGTTTGGCGCCAAGTGAAGCACTTTCGCTCCTGCGTCTTGGTGCTGCCCTTTTCCTGCGATCGCGATGGAAAGAATCGTCCCTTTCGCCCCTTCCCCTTTCATAATGACCGCTGGGTACTTCATCGTTAGCTTGGAGCCGATGTTTCCATCGATCCATTCCATTGTCGCGTTTTCGTATGCGACCGCACGCTTGGTTACGAGATTATACACGTTCGGCGCCCAGTTTTGGATCGTCGTATAACGGCAGTACGCATCCTTTTTGACAATGATTTCAACAACCGCACTATGCAAGGAGTTTGTTGTGTACACAGGAGCTGTACAGCCTTCTACATAGTGGACAGAGCTGTCTTCATCGGCAATGATAAGCGTACGCTCGAATTGTCCCATGTTTTCTGAGTTAATACGGAAGTACGCTTGCAATGGCGTCTCCGTTTTTACGCCTTTTGGTACGTAAATGAACGATCCCCCAGACCATACAGCCGAGTTTAACGCGGCAAATTTGTTGTCGGTTGGTGGAATGATCGTACCGAAGTATTCTTTAAAAATATCTTCGTTTTCCTTCAGAGCAGAGTCTGTATCTTTGAAGATAATTCCTAGCTCTTCAAGATCCTCTTTCATGTTGTGGTAAACCACTTCAGATTCGTACTGAGCGGAAACCCCTGCAAGATATTTTTGCTCTGCTTCTGGAATTCCAAGCTTATCGAATGTGTTTTTGATTTCTTCAGGTACTTCATCCCAAGAACGCTCAGATTTTTCAGATGGCTTAACGTAATACGTGATGTCGTCAAAATCAAGCTCTGTTAAGTCTCCGCCCCATTGTGGCATTGGCATTTTGTAAAATTGCTCAAGCGACTTTAAGCGGAAATCGAGCATCCATTGTGGCTCCTGTTTCATGCGGGAGATTTCCTCTACGATTTCCCGAGTTAATCCGCGCTTCGAACGGAAAATCGACACGTCCCGATCAGAAAACCCATATTTGTATTCGCCGATTTCAGGCATTTTCTTTGCCATGGGAAAAACCCTCCTTTTATTCATTACACAAGGACCACTATTCATGTCCTTCGTTTAGACCTTTCTCGAGCGCCTTCCAAGCAAGCGTGGCGCATTTAATCCGCGCTGGAAACTTAGTTACGCCTTGAAGGGCCTCAATGTCTCCTAAATCAAACCGTTTATCATCATAATCGTTCCCTAACATCATATCCGAAAAAATATCCGATAATGCTAAAGCTTCGTCAACCTTTAAACCTTTGACCGCCTGCGTCATCATCGACGCGGAGGCTAAGCTAATGGAGCACCCTTCACCAATGAACTTAGCTTCGACCACTTTGCCATCTTGAAGCTTCATCTGCAACTGAATGCGGTCACCACATGTGGGATTATTCATGTTTACACTTAACGTGTCATCTTCAATCGTTCCACGGTTCCGCGGGTTTTTATAATGATCCATGATCACTTGTCGATAAAGTGTATCAAGGTTACTAAAAGACATGACCGAAGTACTCCTTTGTTTTTTCTAGCCCTTTTGCTAATGCATCGATGTCTTCCTTCGTATTGTATAAATAGAAGCTAGCCCGCGCCGTTGCTGTTACATCCAACCATTTCATTAACGGTTGGGCGCAATGGTGACCTGCGCGTACCGCGATTCCATCTGCATCTAACACCGTAGCCACATCATGCGGATGGACGTCTTCAATGTTGAACGTGACGAGTCCTGCTCGTTTTTGTGGGCCATATACCGTCATACCTTCAAGCTCTGAAAGACGGTCAAGCGCATATTGAGCGAGCTCGTGCTCATGCTTTTCGATTTCATCCAAGCCGATGTCTTCAAGGAAGTCAATCGCCGCTCCAAGACCGATGGCACCAGCAATAATCGGAGTTCCTCCTTCAAACTTCCACGGAAGCTCCTTCCATGTGGAATCATAAAGGCCAACGAAATCAATCATTTCACCACCAAATTCCAC
Organism: Halalkalibacterium halodurans; assembly: GCF_004376175.1. Taxonomy (GTDB): domain Bacteria; phylum Bacillota; class Bacilli; order Bacillales; family Bacillaceae_D; genus Halalkalibacterium; species Halalkalibacterium halodurans. Next base: position 2,847 of record NZ_SNUY01000046.1, read on the forward strand.
CGGCTCCATCTTCTCCAATAGAGCTTTCTTTCCGTAGAGAACACCGATCCCAGTCGGACCTGCCATCTTATGGCCTGAGAATGCGAAGAAATCACACCCCAACTCCTGGACATCTATTTTCATGTGAGGGGCACTTTGCGCACCATCGACGAGCATGATTGCACCGTGACGATGGGCGATTTCCGCAATTTCCTTCACCGGATTGATGGTTCCTAATACGTTGGAAACATGCATAATAGCGACTATTTTTGTTTTTTCAGAGATCGTTTTTTCAACGTCCTCTATCTTAATGGTACCATCTTTTTGGAGTGGAAGATAGGTTAAAGTCGCCCCCGTTGCCTTTGCTACTTGCTGCCAAGGGATGATGTTGCTATGGTGTTCCATCGGGGTAATGACGATTTCGTCGCCCTCTCCTAAGTTCGCACGGCCATAGCTTGCAGCTACAAGGTTAATCGCCGTCGTCGTTCCCCGTGTAAAAATGATCTCCTCTGTAGACGACGCATGAATGAAACGGCGGACCTTTTCTCTTGCACCTTCATACCCGTCCGTCGCCAGCGTCCCTAACGTATGGACGCCACGATGAACATTGGAGTTGTAACGCCGATAATAATCATCTAATGCTTCGATGACAGCGATCGGCTTTTGAGACGTAGCTGCACTGTCCAAATAAACAAGGGGACTTCCATTCACTTCTTGATCGAGAACGGGAAACAGCTTTTTAATCTCATGAGCATTCATTATTTAACTTTCCTTTCGATCGCTTCCACTAGTCGTTCTTTTACCGATTCAATCGGAAGCTGACCAACGACCGGTGCTAGGAAGCCATGAATGACAAGGCGTTCGGCTTCAGCACGTGAAATGCCTCGACTCATTAAATAGAACATTTGAATAGGATCGATTTTTCCGACTGAAGCTGCGTGACCGGCCGTAACGTCATCTTCATCGATGAGCAAAATCGGGTTGGCATCGCCACGAGCTTTTTCGCTGAGCATGAGCACACGCTCTGTTTGCTCTCCGTGAGACTTTGTTGCCCCATGCTCGATTTTAGAAATCCCGTTAAAAATGGACGTCGCTGCTTCACGCATAACACCATGCTTTAAGATATAGCCTTCTGAATGCTTGCCATGGTGGAAAATTTGCGTAGTAAAGTTTTGCTTTTGTTCGCCGCGGCCGACAGAGACCGTTTTCGTATCAGCCCAAGAGTTGTCGCCAAGCAAGTGAGTTGTGTTTTCAGACACGGTGTTTCCATCGTTCATTTGCCCTAACGCCCATTCCACACGGCTATCGCGACCGACATGAGCACGACGTACCACGTACGTTGTTACTCCCGCTGCTAAATTGTCAACAGCGCCAAATGAGACTTTGGCGTTCGCACCGGCGAATACTTCAACCACAATGTTAGCTACTGCTTCTTCCGATCCGAATGATGCGTAGTTTTCCACATAAGTGATGGAGCTATTGTCTTCCGCCACGATGATCACATGGTTGAACAGTCCTGCTTTCTCCGTATCAAACCAGAATACAGATTGCAACGGCACTTCAATTTCCACATTGCGAGGAACATAGATGAACGTTCCACCGTTGACGAGGGCTGCATGAAGAGCGGTTAGGCGATTTTCATCAACTTTTACCGCATCTTTCATGTAATATTTCTCCACCAGGTCTCCGTGCTCTTTAACTGCTGTAAGAAGATCAGTAAAGATGACACCCTTTGCCTTCAATGCTTCATCTAGTTTGCTATAAACAACGGTCGCATCGCGTTGAACGAGAAGATTTTGCGTATCGGACGCTTCTCCGATTAGTCCCTTAACTTCATCGCGAAGCTCATCAATGGAAGCAACTGGGCTCACTTCTGGAAGTTTGTGATCAAAATTCGTGAAGTTCCACGAAGTAATTTTCGTTTTATCTGGTTTTGGCAGCTCGAGTGTTTCTACAAGCTCAAACCCTTTTAGGCGAATGTCCTTGAACCATTGTGGTTCATTACGTGCATCTGAAAACGATTGGACATACTCTTTATCGATCGTTAATTTCGTCTCGACTGACATACTAACCCACCCTTTTCGTTGATTCTGTTTACTATAAACGGATTGCTTTACGCTTCTTGACCTTCACTTACACGCTCATCTTCAATTCCAAGCTCTTCCTTAATCCAGTCATAACCTTCTGCTTCAAGACGTTGCGCAAGCTCAGGGCCACCTGATTTTACGATCCGTCCTTGCATCATGACGTGAACTTTGTCTGGAGTGATGTAGTTCAAGAGACGCTGATAGTGGGTAATGATGAGACAGCCAAATTCAGATCCACGCATGGCGTTAACACCTTGAGAAACGACTTTCAATGCATCGATATCAAGACCAGAGTCGATTTCGTCAAGAATCGCAATTTTCGGCTCCAGCATCATGAGTTGAAGAATTTCATTACGTTTCTTTTCACCGCCAGAGAATCCTTCGTTTAAGTAACGATGAGCAAATGATTCGTCCATATCAAGTAGATCCATCTTTTCATCAAGCTGACGAATAAACTTCATTAATGAAATTTCATCGCCTTCTTCACGCTGTGCATTAATGGCAGAACGTAAAAAGTCTGAGTTTGTCACCCCGCTAATTTCACTTGGGTACTGCATGGCTAAGAACATACCTGCTTTCGCACGCTCGTCCACTTCCATTTCAAGCACGTCTTCGCCGTTTAACGTGACGCTTCCGCTTGTGATTTCATATTTAGGGTGTCCCATAATCGCCGAAGCGAGGGTTGATTTACCTGTTCCGTTTGGCCCCATGATAGCATGAATTTCGCCACCATTTACTTCAAGGCTAAAATCCTTTAAAATTTCTTTTCCTTCAATCGTAACATGAAGATTTTCGATTTTTAAACTAGGTGCTGACATGAACATAACCTCCAATAAATATTTGTTAACGGCGAAGCTGAGCACACAGATAGGGGCTCTCGCCTAAAAAATCATTCTCAATTTATTCTCATTACAATCTTATAATATATCCAATTAAACTTCAAGACAACTCGTTTAATCTTTCACAAAGAAAAGAGGCTGTCTATATAAGTTGAATTTATCTTTTACAATCGAATGCACAATCGATCAATAACTTTTCTAGGTGAGTCATTTAACTCACGAATAAAAGCTTGCACATTTCTTCGAATCTCTTTAACAGAGGAATAAAAAAGGTTATTAATTACGTCTGATTTGAGCCATTTCCATAACCCTTCAATGAGATTTAACTCAGGGCTGTAAGGTGGTAAAAAAACCAATTCTAAACGATGTTGGTGGTTACGCAAAAAAGGTTCAATCAGCTTCGCATGATGAATACGGGCATTATCTAACACCATGACAATCTTACCGGTCGGATAGTGTTTCAATACCTTTTGAAGAAAACGAAGAAACGCTTCGGCATCGTATCGTTCTTCTTCTACACAAAGCACATCTCCCGTTTCATAATTAAGTGTACCGATGAGTTTGACACCCTGGTGCTTTCCATAAGTCGGAATGATTCGTTGCTTGCCTTTTAAAAACCATGTGTATTGAAGAGCTTGGTAATCCCGAATCATCGACTCATCTTGAAAGAGAAGATGGTCAATCTCCTCATTTAAGAGTTTTTTTATAGGCAGGGAACGTCTCTTCCACAAACTCTTTTTGTTTCAACGGGTCAGCTTTTGCCAGCGTATAAGTCGGTTTGGTATAACTAAGGCCTAAATCGTGTAAAAGTCGAGAGACACCACGAAGAGTATACGGTTGGTTCCATTTTTTCTCGATAAATGAAGCAATGATCTTTAACGTCCAATTATACTTAGCTGGGAAGCCAACATCTACGGGAAGTTTGGTCGCAATCACTTGAGCCAATTCCTGTTCTTGTTCGGGTGTTAATTTGCGTGGCGCTCCAGGTGATTGTCCCATGGTTAAGCCATCTAGTCCCTTTTCTTCGTAGGCATTCACATAGTTATAGATAGTTTTTTCGGAACGCCCAATCATGGTTGTGATTTCTTTTTTAGAATAGCCTTGTAAATAAAAGTAAATCGCTTGATAACGTTCATACATTCGTTTATCTTTGGTCGTTTTCATCGCTGTAAGCAAGGTTTCGATTTCATGTTGACGTGAATGGGTCATCTCGTTCCTCTCCGTTCATTGGTAAGTGTTACCCTTATATTTCAACAGAGAGTAATTGTAATCCTTTAATTCAACTTATATAGAAAGCGAGCTCCAACAAATTTCTTCACTTCATGACCCCCATCCCCTATATGTAATTTTCATCTAGTCTGACTAAAGTGACAATGAATCGATCGTAAACTTCCCTGAAAATAAACCTCCCCTCGTTTGCTATATCCTATTCTAACTTAGTTGAATTACGATTCCAAGGTGAATGAACGATGAAACGATAAATATTAAATAAAATTGTTGGAAAACTTTTCGACTTTCGGGAAAATGACCCGTATTAATTATCTATAGAAGAAAAAAACAGAGAAGCTAAAATACTGCCTCTCTGCTCGTTATGATTTTTATGCTGACCGTCTCACAACCCCAGTCAACCGAAATGCTTGTTTATATTCCCTCTCTCTTTCTTTTTCCACATCGATCCGCTTCTCTAAATCCTGACTGTATTCAGCATAGCTCATACCATGAGATTGGTGCATCGCCTTCTCCATCTCAGTTGTTACATTGAGCTTAGATAAATGGATAGAAATCATCCTTCCTTCGTTTTCGTTTCACGAATAGCGTAACATACAAAACGAAGGGAACCAATGCTAGTCACCGAGAGTCTCACGCGATTCCTTCTAATCATAAGGGGCTACGCAATGTCAGATGATTTACGCTTACAATTACGCGATCCGACCCATTAATGCTTCATATTTTGGTTTTGACCTTGCTTTTGGTTTTGACCGTTTTGACTGTCTTGTTGATCTTGTTGACCTTGTTCTCCATTATTTTGTCCGAACTCATTCATGGCTTCTTGAACGAGCGTGACGGCCTGGCTCATGGCGGCCCCTCCACCAAAAGCAGCAGTCACTCCAATCGCTTCCAGAATCTCTTCTTCTGAGCAATCTTGGTCCATGCATCCTTTTGTATGATAAATGATGCAATATTCATCTTGGGCAAAAACGCTAACACCTAGGGCGATCAACTGTTTCTGTTTTTGCGAAAGCTCCCCTTTTGCGAAGCAAGCTTCAGTAAACGCATTGTACTTTTCTGCAATCTCCGGCATCTTCTGTTGAAAGGTGCCAAGCCCTTCTTTATAATCCATTAGTGCCATTTCCATCGGGTTCATTTGTTGTTGATCCATCGTACAACCTCCTTTGCTTTTCAACGTCTTTAGTATGAGATCGAACTACATAATTCATTCGAATAATGATTCAAAAGCATCCTTGCAAAACAAGAAAAAAACCTTTATCGTGAAAAAAGGTGAAAGAAATGATGGGAACAGCATAGGAAAAGACGACCGAAATGGGCGTTCGACCGTCTTTTCTTTACATTATTTTTGTTTCTTTAAGCTATTAGGAATCTTTGGCGCATATATGAGTGGGCTAGACGCATTGACAAACGCTTTTGAGATTCCAAGAGTCGCTTTTGAAATGACTTTAGCTGTTCTCTTCATTCGTTTCACCTCCCTCTATAAATTAAGATTTTCTTCAAAATGCTTTAAATATCTTAGAATTTCATTGCCTTTTGTTATCCTCTGATTAGATGAAACTTGCATTTCATGCATTTGTTGGAAATATGAATGCCATCCTGGTAGAGATCATGCTTTCTCGCTTTAAAAATATGATCGCACCAGTGGATCTCCACATTTCTCTGGGGGTTACCCTCCCATTTCTCTCAGGGTCTTTGCCCGCACATTCCTTCGTCCAACCTAACCAGAGGTGGAGGCCTGTAAAAGCTCCTTTGCAGGGTCTATGCCCGAATGGTGAAATTAATCAACAGGCTTCTCCGTGCTTCGCTTTTCAAGGATCTGCACACCTAGATATTTAAAGATATTTGTGTTTCTTCAACATGACTAAGCAGCATTCTGTATTTGTTGCAAGCGGATGTGTCCGAGACATTTTTCTCCATTGTAAGACACACGCTTGTGTCCTAAGCTAAATAACACGCGAATCAACTTACAGCACAACGCGATCATGGATTGTTGTTTTTTCAACGGATTCTCGGAGCGTGTCGTTAAGTACTCATGCATTTGCTTGAACTCCCGATTCTTCGCCACCATGGGGCGTATCGCTGCATACAACAGGGATCTCAGTTTGGGGCGTCCCCGCTTGGTAATGCGGGTTTGACCTCTGAACTTGCCTGAGGTATTTTCTCGCAGATTGAATCCTGCCAGTTTTTGAACCTGTCGTGGGTGCGTGTAGTTGGACAGATCGCCAACCTCAGCCAGGAAGCCAGCCACTGTCACTAGTCCCACGCCTGGAATACTCATCATGTAGGGCACAGCTGGAATCTGCTCTAGTAATGCTTCTACATCTTGCATGAGCTGTTCCATTTGTCCACACAAACACTGGTATTGTTCCATCAAGCTTTGGAGTTCTTGCCTAGCCATTGACAGACCTTCCGTAAGACCAACAGAACGCTTGGCGGCCGCCACAAGCGCATTGGCTCGCTTGATCCCTATGGCTCGTTTCACTTCTTGCTTCCAGTGTCTTAGGATCTTTTCCGCACCCAGATTGATGATTTCTTGCGGGAGAGGAAACGCCTCTAGCGTCATCAGTGCAGCCTTTCCTTCCCAAATCTTAAACACCTCATGAAATTCAGGGAAAAAGCGATCCAGCCAGTTGAGAATACGCCCCCGAACGCGTTGTAAGTCTTCTTGTAGACGGTCTCGCAGGTTCATCCCATTACGTAATTCAGCATATATGCCAGTGGGGACTTGGGGTTCAGAGTACCGTCCGTCTTTGACCAATTGAGCGATGACTCGGGCATCCTTTACATCATTTTTGGTGGGCGAATTGTCATCTAATTCCTTGCTCTTCTTCACATGCATCGGATTGACGACAACATACTTAATCCCTTCATGGCGCAGAAACTGGGCAAATGCCATCCAGTAATGCCCTGTGGGCTCAAAACCTACAATGACATCCGGTTTGGCATGTTCTCGCATGAGGCTCTTCATCCACAAACGAAATCGTTGAAATCCGGCTCTGCTGTTTTCAATGTTCATTGGCTTGCCAAATTCAATTCCTCTGGCATCTTGAGCTCTAGCCACATGGTTCTCCTTGGCGATATCCACGCCAATAACGAGTGTTGATTCGGTGATTTGCTTGATTTTGTGATTTTGGTTATACTTCATCTTGAGTCCTCCTTCGTACTAATTAAGGATCAGTAGCTACTGATACCTCGTATCGTACAGGAGGGCTCTTTCTGTTTCAAACCTCAAATTCTTTCATTACAGGAATGCTCCTTTCAAGATGAACCGATTGAGCTGCCTCGTGACCTTTAGGCCAATAGGCGTAAGGAGCACCCCTTGTAATAGAACCCCGAGAACGAGGCCTTGAGCCGACATAAACATTGCAAGAATGATAAAAAGAACGATGAGGATGTAAGCTATCCGTTTCTTCCGCCGCTCCCAATGCTCTGTATGTACTACTTGATGAGCCTCATAGTATGGAGCGTATTTCCAAATCAACAGTCCCCCGCTAATTCCATAAAGAATCCAAGCATAGTTGTTTGCAAACGGAACCCAGAAAATTGCCGTGATGAACAGAACGGACAGCAAAGTACAGCCAATAGAATGATCAAGGTGAGCACCTCCCGTCAACACCCTCATGAACGTGAAGGATAGTGCGATTTGGAGAAACAGCCAAATCTCTCCGTGGAGAAGGCCAACCGCTATGACGAGCAATAAAGTAAAGAGATAGTGGAGAATGATCGTGAATCCAAACGTTAGAACCTCAACCGATTCTGTTTCTTCTGCATTCAATGCTTTCACTTGATGTGCCAACGTTAAAGCAAGACGTTCAAGCATCAAACCCCCCCCTATTTTCTTATAAAGCGGATGCTACATTCTAGCGGGCGAATTTGTGAATCAACTTTCGCGTTATTTTGCTGAAAGTACATAAGATCATCGACAATCTTAAGTGTTGTCACATCTTGCTCTGAAAGCTCTAGGTTGCTCGATATGCGATACTCTAACGTACTATCTGTCATGTTAATCTGCAGCCTGACAAACAAATCGGACATACCTGTTCGGTACAATGCAACGAACACCTCGTCCAATATCCGACTTAAATAACGAATTTGCCACAAAGACGTTGGGCGAACGTGCTCAAGAGTCGCTGACACTTTAAACTCGACACCTAATAACCGTGATAGCTTTTTCTTATTGATGAGAAAGGCATACATCACTTCATCTTCAGATTTGAACAAATGATAGCTCTCATCTTTCACACTAAAACTAGGTAGTTTTTTTATCGCGACTTTCTTTTCTACATACTCACGAATTAGTGGCGCCGACTCTTTTTCACAAAGCTTTAAAATCGCATTGGAATGGATGCTGTATTCATTTTGAATCGTTTCGACAATACTTGATAGTTGCTGCTCTTGATCTAGATAAAATTTCTTTGCCTCCATCATCCGCTTCGCTTGAAAGATGGAGTGAAGAACGTAGTACGTAGATAATACAAGGAAAAGCAATACGATAATGAAGAGAACAAATAAATGTTTGTTTAACACTGCACTTGTCGTCATCACATAAGATGCGAAGCAAATGAACAGAAACATCATAAACGCACTTACAAATATAACGCGTTTTTCCTTCGTCGAAAGCAAATCTCCTTCAATATGTCCGCGAAATTCGTTAAGCTGATAGCTCCCTCGGTAAATGCCGTATGAGGCTGTTGTTACAAGGAGGAACGTACCGCTTTGAATCAGCAACGTTACATCGGTATAAGACAGCAAGACGTCCCAATAACTGTAAGAGGACATGGCGGTAATCGCTTCGACAATGATTAATTGGGTAAAGATATAAAATCCATATCCACTGCTCGTCACGACTAACGACTCTAATGAATTAAATCGAAATAACCATCTGACAAGGATAAACAAAACGGTCATTTGAATGAAAATCACAATCGGCAAGTGCAAATGGGGGACCATTCGTAACACAAAAATCGATAAAAGACTCAATAACGTACCAATCGCTACAATTGATAAACGATAGCGGCGGAACGTATAACCAAATAATAGAACGGGAAACGATAAGAGGGCGCTCCATTCCAAAATGGATATTAGGAAGGTTAAAATGTGATACATACGTGATTCTCCCCTATCATTCTGAAAGATTTAAATCGTCATGTTTTTCCCTTTTGGAATGGTTAATGTGACAACCACACCTCTTTTTGGATGGTTCTTGATCTCAAGCGTCCCCTCCATGGCTTCTATAATGGTTTTGCATATGGGCAATCCTAAGCCTGTTCCCTCATCCTTCGTCGTAAAAAAAGGATAAAAAATGTTCTCTAATTGATCCTCAGCAATTCCTGGTCCATCGTCATGAATGACAAGAATCACTGCGTCCTGATCATTGGAAAGCTTGATGGAAATGGTTCCTTCTTCCTCTATTGCTTCAACAGCGTTTTTAATAAGATTAATAAGTACTTGCTCAAAGCGGGTTACATTACCTGAAATATATAAGCCTTCTGCCAAATCTGTGCGAAACCGGATCTCTTTCTTGTCTTGCTTCATTTTCTGAATGAGAATAACCTTTTCAATGCTACGCTTGACATCAATCAATGACAAGTTTTCCTCGTCAAGATGGGCTTTGGCGAACGTTAATAACTCTTGAATGAGCGCCTCCATACGAATAGCTTCATCTTTAATGATAGACGTATATTGGGCAATCGTGGGATCAGAGCGAATCGTTTCATTTTGCTCAAGGTATTGAGTAAAACCGATAATCGAGGTTAGAGGATTTCTTATTTCATGAGCAAAAAATGCCGCCATTTTTCCGATAGCTGCATGATAATTCTCATTTCCATCCTTATAATCATTTCCGATCTCACTTAGACGCTCTTGATATGATTTCTTTTTTTCTATTGGCTTTGTCTTTCTTTGCAGCCAGCTTTTAAAAAATGGACGGTTCATGATGATAACACTCCCACTAATCGCACGAAAAAATTCTGCCCTTTCGATATTGTTACAATTTCGACGCTTTATTGTAAGTTCCTTCAAATATTTTCATTCTTTTCTGACATAATTTTTCCCAGTTTTCGAATATTCCTGAATCGAACTGAGCGCCTCCCATAACGTAAGAAAAACCCCTGCTTGAGAAGTAACAGAGATAAATAAATCACGGTGTACTACAAAAAGGTGATGACTTATTACTGCCTCTCGGAAAGTTGCCTCGCTTTTGAGGCCATGCACCAGACAGCTACGCCTCCCTTTCTTCATTTACAAAGAAAAGACCAGCGATTATCATCACTGGTCCTTATCGATTACCCCATCGGAATGACCGCGCCATTGTACTGCTCTTCGATAAACTGACGAACTTCTTCAGATTGAAGAACTTCAACAAGTACTTGGAACTCAGGGCGATCTTGATCCTCTGCACGAACAACAATTAAGTTTGGCTGTAAGACATCTTCTGACTCAAAAGCAATTCCATATTGCTCGATGTCGACGCCACCCTCTAATGCATAGTTCGTATTGATCGCCACAGCATCTCCTTCACCATTTTCAAAAGATGGCGCAAGGAAACGTGCCTCTACTTGCTGTGAGCCAAATACGAGATTTTTCGGGTTGGAAGAGATATCATCAATTGTCGCAAGCTCCCCTTCTTCTACGTCAAGCTCAATCAGTCCAGCTCGTTCAAAGATCGGAAGGATTCTTCCATGGTCGCTAATCGAGTCACTGAAAATAATCTCTGCTCCTTCTGGAAGCTCTTCAAGGCTGCTATACTCTTTTGAATAAATTCCAATCGGTTCGGCATGAACTTCACCGAGGCTTACGAAATCATAGTCATATTCTTCAATTTGCTGAGCCAAATACCCTGGCGTTTGGAAATAGTTCACATCAATATCTCCATCTCTTAACGCTGTATTAGGTAAAATGTAATCAGTAAATGTTTCAATTTCGAGCGTAATCCCCCGTTCTTCAAGTAGAGGTGCCGCAAATTCAAGCACTTCAGTATGCGGAACAGCAGAAGCCCCGATTTTAATCGTTACAGGCTCATCCACTGATGCTTCTCCTTCTGCTTCTTCAGCCCCTTGCGTGTCCTCTTCACTAGTTCCACCGCAAGCAACAAGTGATAACGAAAGCGTCGCCGCGCCAATAATGCTTAAAAACTTTTTCATTTGAAAAAATCCCCCTTATCGTTTGTCTGTTATATTTGTGAAAAAATCGCCGATCCATTGGATGATAAAAACGAGAAAAAGGATCGTGATTGTTGCCACCAATGTAATCTCAGGGTTGTTTCGTTGAAACCCTTCAAGAAAGGCAAAGTGTCCTAATCCACCGGCACCAATGACACCGGCCATCGCTGTATAGCTCACAAGAGCGATCGCCGTTACGGTTATCCCTGAAATAAGCGCTGGGAATGATTCAGGAATAAGGACACGGCAAATAATTCGAAAATGGCCGGCCCCCATCGCCTGTGCCGCTTCAATCACCCCTTTATCGATCTCACGCAAGGCAATTTCGACCATCCGGGCGTAAAAGGGAGCAGCACCGATAATTAACGCAGGTAACGCCGCATTGGCTCCTAACATGGAACCGAACAGCGCTCGGGTAAATGGAATTAAAAGAACAATTAAAATAATGAACGGGATGGAGCGAAAAATGTTAACTATCGCACTGAACACCGTATGAATGGCAACATTTTGCCACATGTTTCCTTTGCTCGTTAAAAACAGAATTAAACCGAGAATGATTCCGATGACAAAGGTCGCCACAACAGATACGGACGTCATGTAAATCGTTTCCTTCGTCGCTTCCCATAAAGCGTCCCACTTAAAATTCTCAAGCACCGGCAATCACCTCCAATTCTAGTTGCTGCTCATGCATATAGGTAATCGCCTTTTCAATTTCGTCCTTCGGTCCATCGAGGTGGATAAACAACGTTCCATACGAACCTTCTTGTGTTTTTGAAATTTTTCCTTGCAAAATGTTGACGTCGACTGCAAAGGTGCGAATGAGATTTGTAATGAGGGGCTTTTCAGCCGACTCCCCGACAAAGGTTAGTTGGACGATGCGTCCTGATTTCACCTCATTGAGCAAATGCTGAACCGTCTCTTCCGGCTCTGTTACTTGTTTTACAAACTCTTTTGTTATATGCTCCTTCGGTTTACGGAAAACATCGAGGACTGGACCTTCCTCAACCACTTTTCCCGCTTCCATGACGGCGACCCGATGGCAAATCTTTCGAATGACATGCATTTCATGTGTAATTAACACAATCGTAAGACCGAGCTTTTCGTTAATGTCCACCAGGAGATCGAGGATCGAATCCGTCGTTTTTGGATCAAGGGCAGAAGTTGCTTCGTCACACAACAGCACCTTCGGGTTATTGGCAAGCGCTCGCGCAATTCCGACACGTTGCTTTTGTCCGCCACTTAATTGTGACGGATACGCCTCTTCTCGACCTTCCAAACCGACAAGATTGATCAGCTCATCGACTCGCTTTTCTCGCTCCTTTTTCGGAACCCCTGCAATCTCAAGTGGAAATGCAATGTTTTTTCTGACCGTTCGTGACCATAGCAAGTTAAAATGCTGAAAAATCATCCCGATTTTTTGCCGTTCGATCCGAAGGTCCCGATCGGAAAGCTTCGAAAGATCCTTCCCCGCCACAATGACGCTTCCTTCTGTTGGACGCTCTAACATGTTGAGCATTCGAATCAAGGTACTCTTACCGGCACCACTATAGCCAATGACACCGAAGATTTCCCCTTCATTTATTTTTAAATTTACGCCATCGACAGCGGTAACCGATCCCGTTTTCGCTTTAAAGACTTTTCTTATGCCGTCTAGCGATATCATGTTAAGCCCTCTTTTCTAAAAATATATCAGTTCGTCTACGCGTTACCAATTTAACGAAAGTCAGTACGAGAGCAAAAACTCTCACTCTCGCAAATTTCGTCTCAAGGAGCACGCAAATCATTATCGTAAGAAAGTACAATTCCGTGAATGAAACTGCATAATAGAACAAAAAAACCTTTCCGCCATGAGCAGAAAGGAATGTTTTACGTCTTCCCTTCTCTCATCTCTCAAAGCATCGCTTTGCAGGAATTAGCACCTTTTCCAAGCGATTTGCTGCTTGGCGGTTGCTGGGCTTCATCGGGCCAGTCCCTCCACCTCTCATGATAAGAGTTTTCTTACTATTCGTAAGAGATTTTCTTACACTATTCGCATGTTCATTGTCAGAATAATATCACGGTAAAAAGTCCTTGTCAACAATAGTAAAATAGTTTAAATTTTCGTTTAATTCACTCTTTGAAACACAAGAAAGAAGTAGGCAGATCCGATCAAATATAAGATAGCCGTCATTGAAAAGGCGATCGCATACCCTGTATAGGGCCCATAAACGACAACGATTCCAGCAGAAACAGGACCCATGACAGCCCACCCGAGCTGGAACACCATTTGTCCAACTGAATTCGCCAATCCTTTCATCGCCGGATGCACGCTTCTCATCATCAGCGCCATTTGAATCGGATTACCAGCATTCATTAATGCTTGCCTGAAAAGAAAGGCTAGGACGGCCAGCCAAGGGTTCATCGTAAAAGCGGCCACGAGCAAAAAGGGTAAAGAGGCGAGCTGCAAGTAAACAACAGCTCGTACTTCGCCATACTTATGGGCAACCATCGGCCCGACCATGAGAGCAATAGCAGTCATCGCCTGACCCATGGAGAGGACAATGCCAACTAGGGACGTGCTCATGTCGAATCGATCGGTAAAATATAAATTTAAATAGGGGATAACGAGGCCTGAACCAAAGCCAATTAACACATTGGCAATCGCAAATAAGCCGATCAGTTTAAGGCTTGAGCGGTGTTGTTTCATTTGTTGAATAAGCGAAGTGTCCTCATGATGAGCATTTGCTTGTTTAGAGCGCTCTTCTATTTGCAGCACTGGCCATAAAGCGGCAAAAAAACATGCGGTACCAATCAGCAATGTCAGACGAACACTACTAAGCATCGAAACTCCCCATAATACATTCCAGGCATCTGTCAGTATCCCACCTAGTAAATTACCAATGACGTTAGCGATCATAATTAAAGCAAAGTTGAAGCTAAACAAATGGACTCGCTCTTTCTCCGATGAGTTTTCCGCTAAAAGGGGAATGGCTGACACTTGAATAAACGCGAGAAAAAAACCTGTCATAAAAGCGGTCATCAGCAAGAGGGATTCACCGGCAAAAATTGAACGCAGCAGTAAGCTAATCGCAGTCAACAAGGCACCAATAAAGATCATCTTTTTTCGCCCTTTTTGATCGCTAATGAAACCAGCAGGTAGTAGCGCAATCGCGGTGGCCATTGCTTGCATTGCAATCACGCGTCCATTGACTTGTTCATCGTATCCTAATTCCCGAATATAATAATTGTAAATGACCATGAAGATCCCTAAACCGATGTTAGACAAAAGGGAGGAGACAAAAAAGTGGCGTACATTGCGATTAAACCCTTTACATTGTTGGTGCCACTCACGAATAAAACGACTCATCTCACTTCTCCTCATCAAAAGAATTTCGTACCCCTAAATAGTTTAGTAGAAATTTCATGAAATAGGAAGCGAATAGGGCTATGAATTTTTTGCCCCACTAAAGAAACCCAAACGAGCTTGTTCTCGCTTGGGTTACAGCTTTTTAGCACCAGCCCTGGTCACATCCCTCAACATAAGACTTCACTTGATTTGGTGCTGGGTTTTCATATTGAAACACTTTATCATCGCGAAAATCAAAGCCTTCTGCCATTTCATATTGCAATCCAGCATTCGTCTCAATAATACGACCAATTTTCGCACGATCGATATATAGGTTGAGATGACCGTTCTCCAACTTCCCATGAACCTTGCTTGTCACATCGACTTTCATCTGATCCATCCGGGCCCTCTCCTCCTTTTGTCTAAGAGGTATTCATAGTGTAGACAGAAGGCCGAAAGCCAATGCTATGCAAATAATGGCCAAAAAGCCAGAGCTACACGGCTCTGGCTTTCTTATTTTCGTCCTCTTATTCTTCGCTGATCATTTCCTTGTATTCGTCAGCGCTCATGAGCTCTTCCACTTGAGAGGCGTCTGATGGTTCAACGACAATCATCCATGCTTTTTCGTATGGAGATTCGTTAACGTACTCAGGGTTATCGTCAAGCTCTTCGTTGACTTCTACTACTTTTCCGGAAACAGGAGCGTACAGTTCAGAGACTGTCTTTACTGATTCTACGCTGCCAAAAGGCTCGTCCGCTTCCACTTCATCACCAACTTCTGGAAGCTCTACAAAGACAATATCACCTAGCTCTGATTGAGCAAAATCCGTAATTCCGATACGAACTTTGTCTCCCTCAACTTTTACCCACTCATGCTCTTCTGAATACTTTAACTCGTTTGGTAAATTTGACACCTTGAGTGACCTCCTTAGTAAATCTTTCATCCCTTACAATAGTATACCTTCTTTTTCCCGAAGGCAAAACTTACTTTTTCCACGTTTCTTCGTACTCCGCTTCCTTAAATCCTACCGTCACTTTATCACCGTCGGTTAAAATCGGGCGTTTAATCAACATCCCGTCCGATGCAAGGGTTTCGAGCAACTCATCCTCAGACGCTTCCTTCACTTTATCCTTTAATCCAAGCTCACGGTATTTCTTTCCACTCGTATTAAAAAATTTTTTTAGCTCAAGGTCGCTCTGTTCATATAATCGCTTCAATTCCTCTTTTGACGGTGGGTGTTCTACAATATGTACGCTATTTACTTCAATTCCGTGCTGATCTAACCATTTTTTCGCTTTTTGGCATGTACCACACTTCGGATATTGGTAAAACGTTAATGCCACAAATCTTCCCTCCTTTCATTCCATACGTCCTTTTATTATTGACGATTTGCACCACTTTCACAACTTTTCTGCTTACGTTTTGAAATGGCGAAACAGCCCTACCGCAGTAGGACTGTTTCACACGAGAGAGGAGAATGCTTCATAAGAAAGGAGGTATTTATTTTATTGGGAGGAGAAGTTCTCCTCCCAAATTGAAAAACAAGTTTACACAACGTAACGCTCAGCTTCTAAAATACGCCCTGCAATTTCCCGCTTTTTCGCAATCACATTGATTGGTGTATGGCGCGTAAGCTTACGTAAAATAGACGTCATCGTACGCAACGTATCACCTGATTGCATGGCAACCAATGATTCTTTTGCATGGGCTTCGATACGGTTGAATGCTTCTTGGCAAAAGACTTGCGTAAGTGCGAGCTTTTGCTCTGCCTTTTCTAGGCCGTTTCTGCGAATCGCTTTTTCTGTACGCAAAATGACTGATTCCATCGAGAAAATGTCGCTGACAATATCTGCAACGTTTGCAAGAAGTTCTTGTTCCTGCTGAAGCTTTTCACCGTACGTTTGCGCTCCTGTTCCGGCGATCATTAAGAAAACTTTCTTCGCCATCGACAGTAGATATTTTTCTTGTTCAAGGGGTTCATCTCCAACTTCTTGCGGCATGAGCATCATCAATTCCTCTTGCAAGGCTGTTGCCTTTTCAAGGAAAGGAAGCTCGCCTTTCATTGCTTTTCGTAAAATGGTTCCTGGAACGAGAAGGCGGTTAATTTCATTCGTTCCTTCAAAAATACGGTTGATCCGAGAGTCACGATACATCCGCTCCACTTCGTATTCAGCCATGAATCCATAGCCGCCGTGAATTTGCACCGCTTCATCTGCAACAAAATCAAGCGCTTCTGACCCGACAACTTTATTTAAGGAGCACTCAATCGCATACTCTGCAATCGCTTTGGCGACTTCACGACCATCTTTTTGCTGTTCTTCAGACAGTCCGCCAAGGCGATCCTCAAACAGTCCACCTGTGCGGTAAATGGAGCTTTCTGCCGCATAAGTAGTGACAGCCATATTGGCTAATTTTTCCTGAATAAGAGTGAACTTTGCAATTGGCTGTTTAAACTGCTTTCGTTCGTTCGCATATTTAGCTGCTAATTCAATTCCACGCTTAGAGCCGCCAATACAACCGACCCCAAGCTTGTAACGCCCTACATTTAAAATGTTAAACGCGATCACATGTCCTTTCCCAACTTCACCGAGGAGATTTTCTTTCGGTACAAGGGCATCTTCTAAAATTAACGTGCGCGTAGAGGATCCTTTAATCCCCATTTTCTTTTCTTCTGGTCCTGTAGAGACTCCTTCAAAGTCTTTTTCTACAATAAAGGCGCTAAAATGCTCTCCGTCGATTTTCGCATAAACGATGAAAACGTCAGCGAAGGCAGAGTTCGTAATCCATTGTTTTTCACCGTTCAGCACATAATGAGTCCCAGCTTCATTTAGAACCGCCGTCGTTTTTGCACCAAGGGCATCTGAACCTGAGCTTGGTTCTGTGAGAGCGTAGGCGGCAATTCGCGCCCCTGTTGCAAGGTCTGGAAGATATTTTTTCTTCTGATCCTCGTTCCCGAAAAATACGATCGGTAATGACCCAATGCCTACATGGGCTCCATAGCTTAAGGAGAAACCACCCGCTCGTGAAAACTTTTCTGTAATAATCGAGGAGCTAATTTTATCTAGCCCGAGACCACCGTATTCCTCTGGTACATCTGCACCAAGAAGGCCGAGCTCCCCTGCTTGTGTCAGCAAACGCCGAGAGATATCGAATTGGTGGTTTTCAATTTCATCAAGAACTGGAACAACTTCATTTACAACAAACTCTTCTGTCGTTTTTCCTATCATCTCATGCTCTTCTGTAAAATCTTCTGGTGTAAACACTTTATCTGCGTCAATTTCGTCGAGTAGAAAGCTTCCGCCTTTTACTGTTTGTTCTGCAGTGTTTCCCATAAATTTGTCCCTCCTCTTAAATTAACCGATTAATTCAAATACGCCAGCAGCGCCCATACCGCCGCCGATACACATCGTCACAACGCCAAACTGTTCGCCGCGACGTTTCATTTCATGAATAAGTGAAAGCGTTAGTTTCGTTCCTGTACATCCTAGTGGGTGCCCAAGAGCAATGGCTCCACCATTGACATTCACTTTGTCATGATCAAGATTTAACCCACGGATCACTTGAATGGCTTGCGACGCAAACGCTTCATTTAATTCAAATAAACCAATATCCGATAAATCGAGCCCTGCCATTTTAACAGCCTTCGGAATCGCTTCTACTGGTCCAACACCCATAATTTCTGGCGCGACACCTGCCACAGCAAATGAACGAAACTTTACGAGTGGTGTTAAGCCTTCACGTTCAGCAACCTCTCGATCCATAAGCAAGACAGCGGCCGCTCCGTCACTCATTTGTGAAGCATTTCCAGCCGTTACCGTACCTTTTGCATGGAATGCTGGGCGCAAGGCAGAAAGGGTCTCCATGTTCGTTTCAGGCCTAACTCCTTCATCGACGGAGAACGTGACATGTTTTTCTACAAGTTTATGGTTGTCATCAACGTGACGAAGCGTCACATCAACTGGAACGATTTCGTCTGCAAATTTCCCTTCCTCAATCGCTTTTGCCGCTCGCTTATGGCTCTCAACGGCAAAGGCATCCTGATCTTCTCGTGAGACTCCAAAACGACTGGCCACTTCCTCGGCTGTATGTCCCATTCCCATGTAATATTCAGGCTGGTTCTCCACAAGCGTCGGGTTCGGGGCGATCACATGCCCCCCCATCGGAATGAGGCTCATCGATTCGGCTCCACCGGCGACAATCGCTTCCCCTTGGCCGAGCATAATTCGTTCTGCCCCGTAGGCGATACTTTGCAGCCCTGATGAACAGTAACGATTGATCGTAATTGCCGGAACAGTATGAGGCATTCCAGCGAGGGCAGCAATGTTTCGTGCCATATTCATGCCTTGCTCTGCTTCTGGCATAGCGCAGCCAATAATGACATCATCGATTCGAGCGGGATCAAAGTCACCAGCTCGTTTTAACGTTTCTTTTACGGTTAACGCTCCTAAATCATCTGGCCGAACATTGGCGAGCGTTCCTTTTTTCGCCTTTCCCACTGGTGTTCGCGCACCAGCGACGATAACGGCTTCTCTCAACGTCTTCCCCTCCTCTGAAATTAATTGCGCAGCGGCTTCCCTTTCATTAACATATGCTGCATCCGTTGTTGAGATTTCGGTTCTCCTACAAGACTTAAAAACGCCTCCCGTTCAAGGTCAAGCAAATATTGTTCATCGACGAGCGTCCCTTTCGCTACCCGTCCGCCCGCGATCACAAACGCTAATTTCTCAGCAATTTTTAAATCGTGCTCGGAAATCATTCCACCGAATTTCATGGACTTTGCACCAAGGAGCATCGTCGCATACCCAGTTTCACCAACGACTGGGATCTTTTTGCGCGTTGGTGGACGATAGCCAGCATCATGAAGATGGATCACCTGCTGTTTCGCTTGATAAAGTAAATGATCTCCGTTCATGACAACACCGTCACGTTCGCTCAAGAAGCCGTTTTCCATCGCTTCATGGGCGGAAGTCGAAACCTTCGCCATCGCAATCGTTTCAAAGGTCTTATTGGCGATACTTTGCAAGTCAATGTTCGCCCCTTCAGGCAACCGTTCAAGATGACGTAAATAAAGCTCTTTGTTACCGCCACCTCCAGGAATAACCCCGACTCCAACTTCTACAAGCCCCATGTACGTCTCTAATGACGCTTGAATGCTTGCTGTCGGAAGGCAGATTTCCGTACCACCACCAAGAGTCATGGCAAACGGTGCTGAAACGACAGGCTTTTGTGAATAACGGATTTTAGCCATGGCTTGCTGGAATTGACGCACGACCATATCGATTTCAAAAAAGTTATCATCCTGCGCTTCCATAAGGATCATCATCAAGTTCGCACCAACACAAAAGTTCTTCCCTTGGTTGCCAATGACGAGCCCTTTGTAGTTCGCTTCAACTTCATCGACTGCTTTATTAATCATTTGGACGACATCAAACCCGATCGAGTTGTTCGGCGAATGGAATTCTAACAAGGCCACATCATCACCGAGGTCAATTAAGCTAGCACCAGAGTTTTTCGTAATGACACGCTCTGGTTTCAGAGCCTTCAAGTGAATGATTTTCCCATTTATCGGAATAACTTTCGCCTCACCATGGTGATAGAACGTACCGTCTTGATAAAAACGCTCTCGGCCGCTCGTTAACATCTCTTTCACCCAAGAAGGAACGGTTGCTCCTTCTTCTTCCATCCGCTGGACAGAGGAGGCTACGCCGATCGCATCCCACATTTCAAATGGTCCTTGCTCCCAGCCGAAGCCCCATTTCATCGCGTCATCTACGGCCTTAATGTCACCGGCAATTTCGTATACTTTTTCTGCTGAGTAAATAAGCACCGGCTTCATTAAATTCCAAAGTAATTGTCCTGCTCGATCGTTCGCTTGAATCAAAATCGAGAGCTTTTCATTTAACGATTTTGCCTGTTTCGCTTGTTCAATCGAAGGCGCTTTCATTTTTTTGCGTTTCTCATATTCGAGGGTGTTTGGGTTGATCTCTAAAATTTCTGAGCCGTTTTCCCCTTTTTGCTTTAGGAAAAACCCTTGCCCCGATTTGCTACCGATCCAGCCGTTTTCCGCCATTTTTTTCATAAAGACTGGTGGATCAAACACATCTTTTTCTTCACCGTCCACCACATCGTGAACATTTTTCGCCACGTGTAAAAAGGTATCAAGGCCAACAACATCTAGCGTTCGAAACGTTGCACTTTTCGGTCTACCGATGAGCGGACCTGTCACTGAGTCTACTTCACCTACAGAATACCCACCTTCCAGCATTTTCTGCACGGTTACAAGCAAGCCGTAAGTACCAATTCGGTTGGCAATGAAGTTAGGTGTGTCCTTCCCTTCGACGACCCCTTTACCTAACACGTCCTCGGCAAACGCTTTCATAAATGCTGTAACTTCTGGCTTTGTTTTTTTCGTTGGAATAATCTCTAATAACTTTAAGTATCTCGGCGGGTTGAAAAAGTGTGTCCCTAAAAAGTGCGCTTGGAAGTCCTCAGACCGCCCTTTCGCCATTGCTTCGATTGAAATTCCTGATGTATTTGAGCTTACGAGCGTTCCTTGCTTCCGGTATTGATCTACCTTTTCAAATAGCTGTTTTTTAACGTCTAAATTTTCGACGACTACTTCAATGATCCAATCGACCTCGGCAAGCTTTTCCACATCATCTTCCAAGTTACCTGGCTGAATGTAATGGACATGACTTTTCCGTGAAAGTGGTGCTGGCTTTTGCTTCTGCAATTTTTTCAGAGCTAATGTGGCCAAACGGTTGCGAACCGCTCGATCTTCAAGCGTTAGCCCTTTTCTTTGTTCTTCCTCCGTCAACTGGTTTGGCACGATATCAAGCAAAAGTGATGGGATGCCAACATTGGCTAGATGAGCAGCAATTCCAGAGCCCATAACTCCTGATCCAATGACGGCAACTTTGCGAATTTGACGAGCCATTGTTTTCCCCCTTCAAACGAATGAATACTCATTCATTTTTTGTTCAAAAAAAAGTGCTTCTTGCAATGATTTCAAATTTTCTATATTCACTATACCTAATTTTTCATATTCACGCAAGGGATTTCTGAAAATTTTGCCGAACCATTTTACTTTCCAATGTATAAAGCGGTTTCCAGTCATATTTCCTCCTTGTTTTA
Organism: Halalkalibacterium halodurans; assembly: GCF_004376175.1. Classification (GTDB taxonomy): domain Bacteria; phylum Bacillota; class Bacilli; order Bacillales; family Bacillaceae_D; genus Halalkalibacterium; species Halalkalibacterium halodurans. The sequence goes on from NZ_SNUY01000046.1 coordinate 24,602, forward strand.
CAAAACTAACATTGTACCGGAAATAGGTGCACTACTGTAAAAAGGAGGCTCACTCATGCAGCAACAATCATTCATGCAATCTGGACAACAGCAAGGTGTCATGCCGCAACCACCACAGGTGATCACGGTGAAAGACCAACTGTACATTACGGATATGCTGTCATGGAATTTATTGGCTTGTAAAAAGGCTCATTTCTTCGCCCAGCAGTGTCAAGATCCTGAAGTGAAGCAGGCACTTGAACAAGCGGGGCAAATGCACCAACGCCACTACACGATGCTTCTTGGCCACTTACAAAACCAGCAAAACATGGCAACGGTTCAATAAAGGAGGCTTTTTACATGAATCAGCAGCAAAAAATCCAGAATCCAGAAACACCTGTTCAGAAGAACACGCAAATGTCCGATCGGGATTTCATCAATGATCAACTAGCAACGGAGAAGTACATCACTTCTTCTTACAGCATTGCAATGAACGAAGCGAGCCACCAACAGCTGTACCAAGATATTTTTACCGCCTGTCAAGAAGCACAAGATTGTCAACGTCAACTGTATGAACTGATGTTTAAGAAAGGGTGGTACAGCTTAGAAGCAGCTCCTGAGCAAAAATTACAAGAAGCGTACCAACAATTTTCCGGTTACATGAATCAGCTTCCGTATCACTAAAAAGATACAAACAAAAGCCTAGGGAAAATCCTAGGTTTTTGTTTACTGTTTATTTTCTCGTTGCTTTTTATTTAGTTGCTGGATGTCGAGGAATAGAGCTTTCATTCCTTCTTTCGCATCAGGGTATTGACTGCTCCAGTGTTTTGCGAGAGGTGGCATCGTTTTTGAAATATGAGAATAGATGGCGTAGGCACGAATTTTTTCTTTCATCTCCTCACTTGTATCCCCAACGAGAAGCTCTGCATATTTCTCCACCAATCCGTCCAATTGCTCTTTTAATTTTTCGTCCAATTAAAACACTCCCTGCCAATTGTTTCCGTCATTATACCATAGTCAAAAATATGTTTGACATTTTTACCGCCACGTTATATGGTTAGTTACATAAGTAATGAACCAAGGAGGTTGTGATGAACTATACGTTTGATGACAGCCGTCCTCTCTTTCAACAAGTGGCCGATGCAATTGCGAATGACATCATTCACAACGTCATTAAAGAGGGGGAGCAGGTCCCATCCACCAATCAATTTGCTAAGCATCATCAGATCAACCCTGCTACGGTGGCGAAAGGCTTTCATTTATTAGTGGACCAAGGCATTTTATTTAAAAAGCGAGGGGTTGGCATGTTCGTAGCAAAGGGGGCACGAGATCAATTGTTGGAACAACGGCGAGAGACTTTTTATTCTGATTTTATCGTTCCACTTTTAAACGAAGCAAAAACACTTCATTTGTCAGAGGAAATGATTTTAGACCTGATTAAAAGAGGGGGAGCTAACGATGACAGCGACGATCACATGTGATCATGTCTCAATGACCATCAAAGGAGAAGAGATTCTTTCCTCCATTTCATGTACGTTTGAGGAAAACAAAATCTACGGCTTGCTTGGGCGTAACGGTGCAGGAAAAACAACATTTATGAAGCTATTAACAGGACAGCTGCTGCCTACATCAGGTTCAATACGCCTCAATGGAGAAGATCCATTCAATAACGAAAAAGCACAGATGCACCTTTGCTTCATTAAGGAAAACGGCAACTTTTTAAAGGGCTTAACTGTCAACCAGCTGATAAAAAACATTCCGAGCTTTTTTCCAAATTGGGACCATCAACTTGTAGACGAATTACTCGATCGCTTTGAGTTGCCCCGTCATAAACGAATATCAACTTTTTCAAAAGGGATGGAATCGGCACTGGGCATTACGGTCGGTTTAGGCTCTAGGGCACCTGTGACGATTTTTGATGAGCCTTATATCGGGATGGATGCGGCTAATCGTCAGCTGTTTTACGATCGGTTGGTCGAAGATTATGCAGAGCATCCACGGACCATTATCATTTCCACCCATTTAATCGATGAAATTGCTAGCGTTTTTGAACGGATTACCGTCATTCGAAAAGGAAAAATGATTGTTGACCAAGAGGTTGATTCCCTTCGAAATCATGCCTTTAAACTGACAGGCAAAGAGAATGACTTTGATTTCCTTCAAGGGGTACAGATTCTCGATGAGCAGCGCTTCATGGGAAAACGGACATTGACAGTACTCGATGAACATGGGACGCTCCAGTCGATTCCAGCGTCAATACAGAAACAGCCTCTATCGTTACAAGACTTTATGGTTCAAGTGACAAAATAGAATTAGGAGGGTTATCAAATGTACCATTCTCTCACCCAGCTTCGGTTACAAACCTACGATACAGGACGATCTTTTCTTATTTTCTGGTCGATTTTATTCGGATTTATCGTATTAAGCTTTGCCTTAAGTTTGTTTTTAACAGAAACGAACATTATTTTTTATGTCAGTTTCCCTAGCTATATTTTTGTAACCATTACAGGATTTTTAATGGTGAAGCAGGACTTTGCCTTTCTTGTCCATATGGGAAAATCAAGAACACATTTTACGTATGTGGCTTTTGCATTTTTCGTTATTCTTGCCATCGTCATGTCGTTCATCAATGCAATGGTTCACGTGATCACCCATTTCATCATTAACCAATTCGCCTTGACGATTACGATTGATACCTTCGCCATATTACTGCTGTCCCAGTCTAATTTTCTAACGAGCATTTGGGTAGACGCAACAATTATGCTCACCTTACTAACCGTATCGTTTTTCGTCGCAAGCATTTCGTACCGATTCGGCCGAGTAGGAACGTACCTTTTCTGTGCTCTCGTTTTGCTACTCCTCATTTTTCCACCGGTCCGTGACGTCTTGCATCCATTTTTCTTAGGCTTTAGTGAAAAAGGCGCGTCTCACTTCTCATGGCTTTTGCTGCTCAGTGTGTTTTTCACCAGCCTGTCAGTAGTCACATTGCGCAAATCGTCGTTATCTTAGGATAGTCGTGTACTCGGTTCCTACTCATTTAATATAAAGAAGAATCCATTTTGATCGTTAAAAACGCCGAATGCAAAAAGTCAGCCAAGGATAATTCAGGCTGACTTTGCTTTTATTCCTCTTTTAGTTCAAAACGGGTTGCACCTTTAATCACCTTCGTCTGACGGTGACCGTAAATTTTCATTAAAAGGGTACCATTCGCTTCTGTATCGGATAAGGAAAACGTGGATTCATATGGTAAGTAGCGATGCCCTGCTATTCTTAAAAGATGAGGCCCGTTTTTTTCTACCACTGATCCATCTCGATCCACATAAACAAACTGTTGTTCAAAATCATAAGGAAACACCTCTTGACCTTGCCCCGTCTCAAGGACGAAATGAAGGGCGTCATAAGGCCGGTCCGCGGAACGATCCTCCCTCATACGAAAGGTCCATTCGCCATTTTTTCGCTCGCGAATAAACGTTATCGGTGAACCGAGATAGTAAACGGTGGCGTAATTCTGGCCGTTAAAATCGAGCGGAATCTCTTGATAATATTCCACATTCTCAACGACGGTCGGGTCGATCAGTTCAACAGATGTCACATCGACAGGCTCCATCGGTTGAAAAGCGACTTTAAACTGCGTTTCCTCCCCCTCGGTATTCATATGAAACGAAAGGCTGTTCTGATTACGAACACGGTATTTATCGTTGATCATAAGCTCATGCAAGGAATAACTAATCTCGTATCCGAACCGATATTCAGGATCACGAACCGCGAAATCAGCGATCGTGGCTGTCGGTGCGAAGGTTAACGATTTTAACGTTAATTCCCATCCATCTAGAGTTGATGTCTCATTCACATCGACGACCGTAACAGGTTCACGCTCCACCTCGACACTAACCGACCATTCCCCAACTTGCTCAACTGGATTCTCCTCTTTTAGCTGGACAGGATACAGGCGCTGGAGCTCTACATGAATCATACCTTTCTTTTCAGGAATCGGTGGTAAAATAATAATTCCTGTGCTTACATTCTCATCAAATGTCAATGGTTCAATCCGCATGCTATCCCCTCTTTTAATAAGAGGCTTCAGCTGCCCACTTTCACTTTCAAACATCACCTGTCGTCCATATTCTGGGAACAACGTTGTGTTTCCCTTCACGTTTTTCACTTCGTAATAGAGATACGTTTGCATTTCATCTGCCACAACATCGGTGATGGCAAAGCGCACCCCGCTGTCCTCCGCGGTCACATACATGGCATACCCCTTGAACATAGACCACCATTGATGAAGCCGCTCACTACCCGCAGGGGTCATCGATAAACCGACACCGAGGAGGAGAACCGCCGCTAAACCACCCACTAACGTCAGTCGCCTTTTTCGAGCCCGTTGTTTTTTTCTCATGTACCAATCGATCCATTGCTCAAGCTCTTCAAAAAATTGATCAGATGGCTGCCGCGTACTGACATCTCGTTGAAAGCTTTCAATTGCCTGTTTAAATGCTCGTTCCTTTTCACGACACGACCCGCATGAAGCTAAGTGCTCTTTGACCTTGTGTTTTTCAAGGAAATTTAAGTGTCCATCCATATATTCGAACATAATCCGGCCCGAAAGCGAACACGAATCATGTTCCTTCCCTGACCGAGCGCCTAACGTCACAAGACCTGCGAACTTTTCGTTTAGCACTCGTTCATGTTTAACATTCACCATTCGACTAATCGTCTCTACGGGCAGCTTTGCGATATAGGAAAGAACGATGACATCTTTCGTAAGCCCTTTTAATTCGGCTTCCATCCTCCCTTTCTTTTTCCGATGAACATGCCGATAAATGGCCTTAACAAGCTGCTCATGGGAAAACGGTTGTGACGAATGGCGATCTAATTCAATTAGTATTTTTGCAAATAATAAGGGAATCTCTTTTTCTTCTACATAAAAAGAAGCGATCTGGTAATAGGGCGTGCCATGCTGTTTCAGCCACGTCAGAAGGTCATGACCTCTTTTCTCTTGTCTTTCCATTTGTCGCCCCCTTTTCTCTCCATACTACTTCCTCTCTCCTCCACCATTATACTACAGAATCCCACCAAAAAATCATTGATCGAACGGCACATATTTGCTTAATCTAAATATATGAACTTGATTAGAAAGGGTGGTCCTTATGATGAAAACCTTCCATCTTACGACCCAATCTCGAGATGAGATGGTCGATATTACGTCACAGATTGAAACATGGATTCGCGAAACGGGTGTAACCAACGGGGTCGCGATTGTTTCCTCATTGCATACGACAGCGGGCATTACGGTCAACGAAAATGCGGACCCTGATGTCAAGCGGGATATGATCATGCGTCTTGATGAAGTCTATCCATGGCATCACGAAAACGACCGCCATATGGAAGGAAACACCGCTGCTCATTTAAAAACGAGCACAGTAGGACATGCACAAACATTGATCATTTCCGAGGGAAGACTCGTCCTCGGCACGTGGCAAGGGGTTTATTTTTGTGAGTTTGACGGACCGAGGACGAACCGCAAATTTGTCGTCAAATTGTTGACCGATTGACGTTATTACTATTAAGTTACTCGGCATCATTTATCACCTTAAGGATATCACGGCTCAAATCATTAGGATAAAAAATAACATATAAGCTTCCACTAAAAAGATCAATTTTATTGAGCATGAATCATTATTATAAGCCAATTGGCAAAAGAGAAAGGCCTGGTCATCCACACATTAAGGTATTCCGGGAAAGAAGGTCTTTTACCGAATATTCAGTACGAATACTGTCAAGGTATCTTTTTTGTGTATACGCATAATTAGACGGACGTTTCTGGTGGACAAAAACAGCGTGTCGCCATTGGTAGAGCATTAATTAATGAACCAAGGTTAATTTTGGCAGATGAACCGACAGGAGCATTGGACCAAAAGACATCAAAAGAAATTATGGAAATATTAAACAAACTACACAAGGAAGGAAAAACAGTGATCATTGTTACTCATGATCCTTTTGTTGCGGATTATTGTGATAGAATCATCCAGTTGGAGGACGGAAAGGTCGTGTCAGATACGTCTAAAGCAGTATAAATTGAGAGTATAGATTCTTTTGTGCAAATGAGAATTGCTCCAAATAAACGAAGAAGGCTTTACGTGGAGATGTGGGCATGCTAGACTTAGCAGACCGTTATGTCGCTAGTAATCATGCCCCCCAAGGCTCCATGTCAAGCAGAAAACCAATCCGTACTAGACCGAAAGCCCCCACGTAAGCCGATCTTCAAAATAAATGGCTAGCTATAACATCATTCTGGCCAATCTCTTATCAGCATCGGTCAATTTTTAATTTTTCCGTCGTAGCTAAATAAATAATCTTTTAATTCCTCATCTATCGGATAGGCTATTTTTGCTAAGCTGTCTATGATAACCGTTTTAGATCCTTCTTCTGCATCGCAGGTGGGTAAGTAAAAATAATCGGGTGTTTCTGCAACTGTTGTCAACAATCCGTTAAGTTGAGCCTAATAAGATAATAGCTCTTATTTCTCACCGCTTCGTTTTTTTACAGGGATGTAGATGTCCATCTCTATGTTCTCTGTTCCATGGCACCTTTCGTCATACAGCTCGAATTCCACTACTCCATTGTGTTCATAATCCGATTGTGGAAACCATTCTGTAAAAATATAATTCCATGTGGACTGAATGGAAGAAGTAAACGATTCCTCATTTGCCTTCGGTGTAGTGAACACTGCATACTCCAGTTCGGGAAAACTTTTATACACCATCCCTTCAGGTGTTTTTGTTCCCTTCTCTACTTCCATTCCGATTACATACACGAACTCACCTGTCCCAGGATTAAACTCCGTGCAAATGCCGAGTTCCACATGTTTGTGTAGCGGATTCGGAATAGTGCAGCCTAATTTATTTTTCAAATAATGCTGCCAAAATTCAGGAATGTCTTTATTGTTTTGACCGTCTGCATTTTTCGTTTTAAGTTCGTATCCAATGATGTGAAAAGCAGGTTTCGTGACAAATTTCGGTTCCATCTTATGACCTCCTAGCCAAAGTTTTTTACCGAGACAGGCTTTTCCACGAAGGGGGCTGGATATTCTTTTTGCGTTTCGGTATTGTCTCGGTGAAACGCCATAGATCTTCTTGAACGCCCGATTAAACGACTCTTGGTATTGAAACCCAACCTCAATTGCAATCGTTATCACCTTTTCATCTGTATAGAATAAGCGTTCTGCTGCACAAATCAGCCTTCGCTTTCTAATATAATCCATCACAGATTCTCCCACTATTGCCTGGAAGACACGATGATAATGAAACGGTGAAAAGCAAGCGATCTTTGCTAATTGCTCCAGAGTCATTTGTTCCTGAAGGTTTTCTTCAATGTAATCAAGCGTTCGTTGGATACAAACCACATAATCCATTCCCCTTCACCTACCCTACATCCACTATAACAGCAAACAAACATTCGGTCTTAACCATTTTTGCTCTATTTTTTCTAAAGCAAAATAGTTATTCTGATCGTTTAAGTGCAAACTAAAACCCCTCATGAGGAAAATGTTGCTCCTTCAGGAGGGGTATGGACAAAAAATAAAGCATAAGTTAACCTCAACGGCAACTTATGCTTTATAGTATGTTCCGTACCATTGTTGAATTCGATGGAGACGGTGGGAATCTTGTCACTACATTTTATCTAGACTAACTTTTTAGCGAATATCCTAATTTATAGGCGTTTTTGCAAATCTCCTATAAAGAAAGTTAGTGAATATTTTAAGCAGTTTGTTACCAAAAACGTTACCACAAAAGAGCAGCGGTGTGCTGCTCCTCTTTATTCAACCTCAGTAAATTTAATTCTTGTACTTAAATCCAATATATCACCTTCATTAGCATAAAATACAAATTCCTTTTCTCGATGGCGTCCTTCTCCTAATATCGTATTTACTTTAACAGACCCATCCGATGAATAAACAACAAAGTTACCACTTCCTCCGTCGGCTTCTGCCACATATCTTGCAGGTTGAATATCGGAGCCGACTACAAAATGTCCAGCCGCAAGAGAGATAGGTTCACTCTCTTTTTTCTTAAGTTCGCCAGTAAGAGAAGCGATTTCCTCTTCTAAAGAGGACACTTCTGCTTTAAGCTCTTCTACCTGTGACTTTTGCTCCTTTATTTCCTCTTCGACTTCTTCTCGCCTTTCGTAAATATCTAAAGCCTCATCGATCGCTTCTCTCTTGCTCTCGATTGTTTCTTCTAACTCTTCATACTCAATCCAAGCTTCGTTTTTAGCTTCTACAATTTCCTCAAGCTCGCTTTCTTTTTTTGCAATTTCTTCAACCAATTGATCGTACGTGACTTTCTCACCTTGAATATCAACTTTTTCTCCACAACCTACTAACAAAACAATAAGCGCAATTAAGCTAAAAAACTTTTTCAATTTTATTCCCCCTAGTAATAAATAACTATATGCCCATGATACACCAAAGTGTTCATTGATAGTAACCGTAAAACAAAAAATCCCTCACAAGCGCGAGAGATTTTTACTTATTTTTTTAGATTTCAACTTTATAAACGTTACCAAATATGGTAGCTTAGTAATTGACTATTAAGGGAGGGGATAAAAATGGAAGAAAGAAAGAAGTTTTACGAGAAATGTATTTTGCAATAGAAAAGTGCAGAGAAATGCAATGAAAAATGCAGAGGTTTGCCACCCATTTAATTCCTTTTCGACAATGCGTGGGACAGTCTATAGCTCTCGCCATGAAAAGAGATGATATGG
>NZ_SNUY01000047.1 GCF_004376175.1 Halalkalibacterium halodurans
CAAGGTCTCATGAGTCTAGCCGAGAGGTATCAAACAAGACGTTGGACTTAAGTGAAACCGCCGTATACGGAACCGTACGTACGGTGGTGTGAGAGGTCGGGGGTTCGTCACCCCCTCCTACTCGATTGTCAAAAAGTAAAATCGTTTCTACAAGGAGGACCAAGAGATTTGCGGAAGCAAGGGAGAGACGGACTGAGCGTATATCAACATACGTGACAGGAGGAACGAGCGTAGCTGACAAAAAAGCGCGCCGGTCATCAAAGGAAAAAGGTGTGCTGAAGAGCGTGAATAAGATCTTTAATCGGAATATGAACTGTGTTTTATTATTAAAAAAGAGCGAAAAGTCCGATCCGATTAAAGGCCATATAGTTATATACTACTAATTTCTACTTATTTAATATTCCCATTCTAATCCAACTTGCTGCGGATTTCGTAAATTTTCAACTATCATTTCCCCTTATTTAAGCATTCAAACACGAGCTAATTTATTGTCGAAAACTCTTCTAACTCATTTGAAGAGTGAATGCTGTTACTGCAATGTAGTAACCGTTTTCAATGATAACCCTGTATTGAAAAAGTCTGTAAGATATCCTCCCAAACTAATTATAATAATCAGATTTTTATGACAAAATGACATCGAAAAGTAAAGGGGGCGCGCAATGAGTCTGGTTGAAATTTTTCGCTTTCGAAATGAGCGAATAAAAATATTGCACCTTACGTGGATCGCATTCTTCATCTCTTTTTTTACTTGGTTTAATATGGCTCCGTTAGCGACGACAATGATGGAATCAATGGATTGGCTAACGCGTGAGCACATAGCGGCTTTAGCCATTATTAACGTTGCGTTGACGATTCCAGCCAGATTAATTATTGGGATGCTGTTAGACAGGTTTGGGCCAAGAATTGTCTACTCTAGTTTGTTAGTTTTAATGGCAATCCCAGCGTTTATGTTCGCATTTGGTGATACGTGGACCCAATTAATGATTTCACGACTGTTGTTAAGTAGCATTGGTGCAAGTTTTGTCGTAGGGATTCGAATGGTGGCAGAGTGGTTTCCACCGAAAGATGTCGGATTTGCGGAAGGTATTTATGGCGGTTGGGGAAACTTCGGTTCAGCTGTAGCGGCTATGGTGTTACCTTGGTTTGCGATTACTATGTTCGGTGGACCAGAAGGTTGGCGCTACGCAATGGCATTTACCGGCGTTGTCTGTTTGATCTATGGAGTGATTTACTATCTGTTCGTGCGGGACACTCCAGAGGGAAAAACTTTTGTTCGAGCTAAACGTACAGGTGCAATGGAAGTGAGTAGCTGGAAAGACTTGATTTGGCTCATTGTTTGGACGATACCATTGCACGCGGCTCTAGGGGTATTGGCTTGGAGATTAGAAGGGATGGGCTTCCTTTCTGAAACCATTCTATACACCATCTATCTCGTATTAGCTGTCGCCCTTGTTTATCAGGTTTACACAATTTTAAAAGTCAATGTTCCATTACTCAAAAAAGGGATCCCTGAAGATGATCGGTACTCATTTAAAAATGTGGCCGCACTAAACAGTACGTACTTTGCGAACTTTGGTGCGGAGTTAGCGATTATCTCCATGTTACCGATGTTCTTTCAGTTAACATTTTCTTTAACCCCCGGCCAAGCAGGGTTAATTGCTTCATCGTTTGCCTTTATTAACTTGTTTGCTAGACCGTTAGGCGGAATACTTTCAGATCGGATGGGCAGTCGCCGAAACATCATGCTCGTCTATATGGCAGGTATTACGATTGGCCTAGTTGGAATGGGATTCATGGATTCAAACTGGCCACTAGTGGTCGCCATCTTAATCACCGTGTTTACATCGGTCTTTATTCAAGGTGCTGAGGGAGCTACATTCGCTGTCATTCCAATGATTAAAAAGAGAATGACCGGTCAGGTTGCTGGAATGGCTGGAGCTTACGGAAATGTAGGGGCGACGATTTACTTAACGTTATACACGTTCGTCACACCACAGCAGTTCTTCTTCATCCTAGCTGGAGGAGCCCTTGCAAGCTTTGTCATATGTTACTTCTGGCTAGAGGAACCGGAGAATTCATTCGCTAGCGAATACGCTCTATCTTCAGTTGATGAACAGGCTGTCCAAGAAGCAGAAGTTAGCGAGGCGGAAGAATCCGTGGTCGTACAAAAGAAAGTGTTATAACAAACAGGATTAAAAGGGGGAGACGCTGTATGAAAGAAAAGTTAGTAGTTGTCGGAAACGGGATGGCAGGAATTCGAACCGTCGAAGAACTTTTTGAAAGAGGCGGACACGAACGGTATGAAGTAACAGTAGTTGGAGAAGAGCCCCACGTAAACTATAACCGAATTCTCCTTTCGTCTGTTCTCGCAAGTGAAGCGAACATGGAGGACATTGAGCTAAACTCATTGGATTGGTATCGCGAAAACGATGTGGCGTTATACCGTTCTGAGAAAGTAACAAAATTAGATCGTAAAAAGAAAGTTGTTTTGACAGATAAAGGACAAAAAATTGCTTATGATAAAGTAATTTTGGCAACTGGCTCCCACCCTTTTATGCTTCCACTACCAGGAAGTGATTTAGAAGGGGTCATTGCCTTTCGAAACATTGAAGACTGTGAAACGATGATCGAAACGGCTAAAAATTATAAAAAGGCGGTTGTCATCGGTGGTGGGTTGCTAGGGATTGAAGCAGCAAGAGGGTTGCTAAACCTAGGGATGGAAGTAGAAGTCGTTCATATTTTTGATTATTTAATGGAGCGCCAACTTGACCGAACCGCTGCAAACATTTTACGCACAGAGCTAGAAAATCAAGGAATGAAGTTTTTGTTAGAAAAACAGACAGAGGCTATCATTGGAAAAGGCCGCGTTGAACGTGTCAAATTTAAGGATGGTACGGAAACAAGGGCAGACCTTGTTGTCATGGCCGTTGGGATTCGTCCGAACCATGAAGTTGCGTCTGCTAGTGGGATTGAGGTTAATCGCGGAATTGTCGTAGATGACTACATGCAAACGAGCGATCCAGATGTCTATGCTGTCGGAGAATGTGCCGAGCATCGCGGGATGGTATACGGTCTTGTAGCTCCATTATGGGAGCAAGGGAAAATTTTGGCCAATGCATTAATGGATAACAAGGATGAGAAGTACGAAGGATCCGTTTTATACTCGAAGTTAAAGGTATCCGGAGTACAAGTGTTTTCAGTTGGAGAATTCCAAGAGCAAGATGATGCCAAGTCTGTCAGCATGCTTGATGAGTTTGCCGGGATCTATAAAAAGATCGTCACACGTGGAGACAAAATTGTCGGCTCGATTTTAGTTGGGGATACGAGCGAAAGCACCATTCTCCTCAATCAAATTATAAAAGGGGTACCTTTTGAAGGGTCACCGATGCAGCTTCTACGCTCTCATGTAGGATCAGCGGATGACGGTGTCTCGGCAGTCTCCATGTTAAGCAACGAAGATCAAGTATGCGGCTGTAACGGGGTGTCGAAGGGTGCTATTATCGATGCGATCAAAACCCAAGGCTGTGCAAGTGTTGCCGATGTAGGCGCATGTACGACAGCAGGTCGCTCATGTGGAACGTGTAAGCCGATGATCGCTGACCTTCTCGCGGAAGAGTTAGGAGAAACGGCGAATGAAAAAGAAACAATGTGTGGCTGTACAGACCTTTCTCATGAAGAAGTCGTTGCAGCGATTCGCGAAAAAGGTCTCACCCATACACGGGAAGTGATGAATGTACTTGGTTGGAAGGAAGAGCATGGCTGTTCAAAGTGCCGACCGGCGATCAATTATTACCTTGCGATGGTACATCCTCTTGAGCACGAGGATGAGCGTGAATCTCGGTTTGTCAATGAGCGCCTCCATGCCAATATCCAAAAAGATGGAACGTACTCAGTCGTTCCGCGAATGTACGGTGGCGTTACCAATCCTGATGAATTAAGACGGATTGCGGATGTAGCGGAAAAATTTAACGTCCCTCTCCTAAAGATTACTGGGGGGCAACGGATTGACTTACTCGGTGTGAAAAAAGAAGACGTTCCAAGCGTCTGGAAAGAGCTCGATATGCCTTCTGGCTATGCGTACGGGAAAGCACTCCGTACAGTCAAGACGTGTGTCGGTGAAGATTTCTGCCGTTTTGGCACGCAGGATTCCATCGGTCTCGGGATTGCGATCGAGAAAAAATTCGAGCGGTTGAATACACCTCATAAAGTGAAAATGGCCGTATCAGCATGTCCGCGAAACTGTGCAGAATCTGGAATCAAAGATGTAGGCATTGTCGGCGTTGAAGGAGCTTGGGAAATTTATGTTGGTGGTAATGGTGGTGCCAGTCTTCGTCTCGGCGATCTGATGTGCCGTGTGAAAACAAGTGAAGAAGTACTTGAAATCATCGGCGCTTTCCTACAATTATATCGCGAAGAAGCTCGCTATTTAGAGCGTACGTCTCATTGGGTTGAGCGAGTGGGACTGGATTATATTAAAGAAACTCTCCTTGAGCATCCAGAAAACCGTAAAGTACTCAACGAGCGGATGGATGAGGCTTTATCTGTGCTTACAGATCCGTGGGAGGAAATTAACAACGATCCTTCTTTGAAAGAAACGTTGTTTGAGGAAAAAGTAGCGGTAGTCACTAGTGAATAAGGGGGTCAAAAGATGAACGTTCAAGCATCAACAAAAACGTATTTTATTGGTAATGTAGACGATTTCCCAGTGAAGTTAGGGAGAGATATCTCGATTGATGGCGTGAAAATGGCCGTGTTTAAATTAGAGAGTGGACAAATCAAAGCCATTCAAAACAAGTGCCCTCACAAAGGGGGACCACTTGCGGAAGGAATTGTATCAGGAGAACATGTTTTTTGCCCACTTCATGATTGGAAAATATCGTTACAGGACGGAATGGTTCAATATCCGGATGAAGGCTGTGTAACGACTTTCAAGACGACAGTGACTGATGGGAAGGTATACGTGCATATGTAAACCTGATTGAAAAAGGGGCGTCTTGCGTTGGAAGAGATGATTCAGTTTTTCCGTGAAAAACAAAAACAACAAGGGAAGGAAGCTAGGTACGATACAAGGTGTCCGTTTTGCAGTGTCCAATGCTCTATGACACTAACTGAGGAAAAGCTAGTGGCAACGAGCCGCTTTAAAGCAATCCCAAATAAACAGGACCCTACATCTGAAGGTAGGCTTTGTATTAAGGGAGTTCATGCCCATCAACATACGGTTCATCGTGAACGCATTCGCCAGCCGTTGGTCAAGACAGGCGGTGCGTTTGTGGAAACATCTTGGGAGGTAGCCCTTGGGCTTATCGCAGAACGATTCAAGCGTCTGCAAAAAAGCTATGGACAAGATGCTGTAGGTGTCTTTGGCGGAGGCTCTCTTACGAATGAAGAAGCCTACCTATTAGGGAAGTTTGCTAGATTAGCCTTAGGGACACGTTACATTGATTACAATGGACGTTACTGCATGAGCTCAGCGGCCGCGGCTGCCAATTTGACGTTTGGTGTGGATCGCGGCCTCACAAATGAACTGCGGGAAGTCGAGGATGCCGAGTGCATCGTGTTAGCAGGGACAAATCTTGCAGAATGCCAACCTACACTAATGCCGTATCTCCGTCGAGCGAAAAAGAACGGAGCGTTTATTATCGTTCTCGATCCTCGGGAAACGGGGACAACGAAAATCGCGAACTTGCATTTGAAACCAAAGCCCGGCACCGATGGGGCGATTGCTGCGGGGATGTTCAAAGTATTGATCGAGGAGGAACTGATCGATCGTACGTTTATTGAAGCACGAACGAATGGGTTTGAGCAAGTGAAGTCGGAGCTGCAAGAGATAGCATTGGCGGAGCTTGCTCTTGCAGCAGGCGTTCCAGAGGAGCAAATTCGTGAAGCAGCGATTCGTTTTGGCGAAGCACAAACAGGCATGATCTTTACGGCACGCGGGGTAGAACAGCAAGCAACTGGAACCGCTGATGTCAGACAATTCCTCCACATTTTATTGGCGACTGGGAAGATCGGTCGCTATGCTTGTGGCTATGGTGCTGTAACGGGTCAAGGAAATGGGCAAGGTGGTCGAGAGCATGGGCAAAAAGCGGATCAGCTTCCAGGGTATCGTTCCATCGAATCGCCTGAAGATCGAGCCTATATTGCGTCGGTATGGAATGTCGAGGAAAAGGATATCCCGCGAAAAGGCGTTTCTGCGTTTGAATTGTTTCAAAAGATTGACCAGCAGGACGTTCGCGGAATGTTTATTATGGGGTCTAACCCAGTCCTCTCAAGTCCTCATGAAAACTTAGTGAAGCGAGCATTGTCTCGATTGGATGTACTAGTTGTAGTCGATATGTTTATCTCAGAAACAGCAGAGTATGCAGATATCATTTTGCCGACAACCTCTTATTTAGAAGATGAAGGTACGATGACAAACTTTGAAGGGCGTGTGGTCCATCGTCCAGGTTCAAAACCGCCTTTTGGAAAAGCGAAGCATGACTGGCAAATTCTCTGTGAATTAGCCGAGGCGTTAGACCGATCTCATGGCTTTCAATTTTCCTCCCCCGAGGAGATTTTCAATGAGCTTTGCCTTGCCTCTAAAGGGGGAAAAGCGGATTACAGCGGACTCTCCTATGAGAAAATCAAAGGGGAAGGTGTCCTTTGGCCATGTCCTACAAAAGAGCATGAAGGAACGGGCCGATTGTTCGAAGACCGCTTTTATACAGAGAATGGACGGGCGCAGTTTGGTTCTGTGCACTGCCCAGTCGATTCGGAAAACGGTGAGTACCCCTTATTGCTCACAACGGGCCGTGTTCTTACTCAATACTTGTCGGGCACACAAACGAGGCGGAGCGATGCGTTATTGTCCAAAGAGCCCGAACCATTCGTTCTTCTCCATCCAGAAACAGCCTCTTCTTATCAAATTCAAGATGAGGATTGGGTAATGGTTCGTTCTCCTTATGGCGAGGCAAAATTGAAAGCAAGGCAGTCAGAAGGAATTCGCGAAGATACTGTGTTCGTGCCGTTCCATTGGGCTGGTTCTGTATCGATCAACCATGTTGTCGCACCAGAGCTTGATCCAACATCACGCATGCCTGCCTTTAAGCGAACGAAGGTGCAATTAATGAAAATAATTGAAGAAAAAGGCGAGAGTTGGTATTCTGGACAAAAGAACGATAGACAGGAGTCTGAGAATACCGATGACATACTCGATCCAGTCCATTCAGGTGGGGTTGCCAAAAACCGTTGATTACAAAGGGAAGGAAGTCACCACAAGCATCTTTAAGGAGCCGGTTACGGGTCCCGTCAAGCTTATGAAAACAGGCGTCGAAGGAGATCAGCAGGCCGATTTGATCAATCACGGCGGTGTAGATAAAGCTGTTTGCGTCTATCCGCTTGATCATTATTCTTATTGGGGGGATAAGCTCGGTGGAAGCTTGGGGCCTGCTGCATTCGGTGAGAATTTGACAGTTATCGCGCTGACGGAAGAGCAAGCTCATATTGGTGATACGTTCCGAGTGGGAGAGGCTCTCGTACAAGTGAGCCAGCCGCGCATGCCGTGCTTTAAGTTAAATGTAAAGCATGGGGTGACAAAATTTCCGTTATGGATTCAAGAAACGGGATGGAGTGGCTTTTACTTACGTGTTCTTGAAGAAGGAAATGTGCGTGTAGGGGATACCTTTTCTCTCGTCGATCGTGTCGAGGGTCACCCGACTGTTCTAGAGGTCAACCAATTGTATTATCCAAAGGACATCAATAAAGAGCAGCTTAGACGAATGAGTCAATTACCGGAATTAGCAGATGCTTGGAAAAAGGCATTTAGCAAAAAGCTAGCAAACGCATGACAAAAAGTCATGCGTTTTTTGCATGATGTGCCTCATTTTGGAAATCATAACCGGTATGATGTACCTCAGAGGTAGGTGACCAAAAATGGCGTCGATTGTATCGGTGAGCAGCTATCCGCCCCCTTATTTATTGAAACAAGAGACAACGACTGAATTTGCGAAGGAGCTGTTTCAAGAAGATTTTCGTGACATTGAGCGCTTATTAAAATCATTTTCGAACGGGCAAATCGAAGAGCGACAGTTTGCTGTTCCTCTCGATTGGTTTCGTCAGGATCATTCTCTACAAGAAAAAAATGATACCTACATAAAGCTGGCAACGATGTTTAGTGTAGAGGTCGTTCGTCAGTGTCTCCAATCGAACGTTTTTTTGAAAAAGCCAGTAGCGGAGGAGGAAATCGATACGATTGTCTTTGTGTCGAGCTCTGGGATGGCTACCCCAAGCATTGAAGCAAGAATGATGAATGAGCTACCATTCTCTCCTCATACGAAACGGGTCCCAATGTGGGGACTCGGTTGTGCCGGTGGAGCTGCTGGGATGAGCCGGGCCTATGAATATTGCCGCGCGTTTCCGCGAGCGAATGTACTCGTCGTTTGTGTCGAGCTTTGCAGTCTCACGTTTCAACGCCAAGATCGGACCAAAAGCAATTTAATTGGAGCATCCCTTTTTTCTGATGGTGTTGCGTGTGCCCTAGTGAGCGGCGATGAATCTGACGTTCTTGGGCGGATGAAAATGCCAACGCGGCCATTAATCCTAGGCTCCTCTTCTACACTCATGCCAGATTCGGAACAAGTGATGGGCTGGGATGTGAAGGATACAGGCCTCCATGTCGTGTTTTCCCGAGATATTCCGAACATTATTCGCCACTGGCTCAGGCCTAATGTGGAGCGCTTTTTGGAGACGTATCGACTGTCCTTGGAACAAATTGAGGCTTTTATCGCCCACCCAGGAGGACGAAAGGTGTTGGAAGCTTATGAAGAAGCGCTGTCCTTTTCAGACGAGATGACGGAGTATTCCCGTGACATTTTACGCCATCATGGTAACATGTCATCCCCTACGGTATTGTACGTTCTTGAAAAATTTATGAAGGATACGAGAGATCCTGGACAATATGGATTAATGGCAGCACTAGGGCCAGGGTTCTGCTCTGAATTAGTGCTTATACAATGGGAGGCGGTTCATTGATGATATGGGTGTATGCATTCATTAGCTTAGTCATTGTGCAACGGCTGGTGGAAGTGGGATTAGCGAATCAAAATGCTAAATGGATCCGGTCAAAAGGGGGATATGAGGTTGGACAGACACATTACAAATATTTAGTACTGCTTCATGGCTTCTTTTTTGTGTCGTTAATAACGGAGGTGACGATTAAAGGTGTCGCATTCGATCTTTGGTCGGCGATTCCCTTTGCATGGTTTCTTTTTGCGCAAATCTTACGGCTATGGGCGTTATCCTCACTCGGTCGATTTTGGAACACAAGAATCATGATTCTACCCGATGCGAATGTGATCGCAAGTGGTCCGTATCGTTACATCAAGCATCCGAATTATGCGGTCGTCATTATTGAGATTGCTATGCTCCCTCTATTCTTTAAAGCTTATATGACAGCGTTTCTATTTTCCCTACTTAATGCCATTGTGCTTTACATACGAATCCATACGGAAGAAGAAGCATTACAAGCAGCAACGAACTATGAAGCTGTTTTCGAAGGAAAAGCCCGATTCACCCCGAAGTTGGATGAATAAAGAGGATAACCTTGTTTTTCTTGGTCATCCTCTTTTCATCCTACCACTCGATTTTGGCGATTAACTCCTCATAGATGCCCACCTCACCATACCTTGTTTCTGATGTTTTGCTTTTTAACTGTACCGATGCTATCTCTTTTTCAACTTTAGCAAAAAAAGTCATTTTTTGAAGAGGGAATCTCGCATGTTTCTCTTTTCAAACGAAAGGGAAACGTGCTATCCTTTACGAGAATTTTGAATTTCTTGCCCGATCGGCAAGCCGTACGTTAAGGAAAGTAAAACGTAAGCTTACGCAAGAGGACAAGATTTTCTAATGAAAATGAGGGATGCGGGATGGTTTCTTTTTTCATGGAGCATGCGCTGACGATGATCTTGATTATTCTCATTATCAATGTCGTGTATGTCACCCTTTTTACAGTGCGAATGATTTTCACCTTAAAAAATCAACGTTATCTAGCGGCTACTGTTAGTATGATTGAGATTATTGTTTACGTACTTGGATTAAGCCTTGTGCTGGACAACTTGGATCGTATTGAAAATTTAATCGCGTATGCGGTCGGCTATGGAATCGGTGTAATCACTGGGATGAAGGTGGAAGAGAAGCTAGCCCTCGGTTATATTACGGTCAATGTGATTACGAAGGAGTATGAGCCGGACATTCCGAATACGTTGCGTGATAAAGGCTACGGAGTGACAAACTGGGTTGCCTATGGGCGGGAAGGAGAGCGGCTCATGATGGAGATCCTCACCTCTCGTAAATCGGAAGCTGACTTGTATGCCACGATTAAAAAGCTGGATCCAAAAGCATTTATTATTTCCCATGAGCCGAAAACATTCTTTGGCGGATTTTGGGTCAAAGGGATTCGGAGGTAACGATGACAAAAAAGAAGAAGCAGCGATTTGAAGTCGGTGAGCATGAAACGATTGCCGAATGCTTGGCGCGAATGGAAAAGGCGGGATATGTACCTATTAGACGAATGGAAAAGCCCGTTTTTGAGGAGAAAAGCATAGGTGGCAACAAGGAGTACGCCCCTGTCCGCCAGCAAATTGTTTTTGAAGGGCAATTGAAGTAAAAACGAACATTGATATATAGAAAACAAATATTGTTCGAGTTTTGTTGACAAGATAAGCATTTGCCTGTAAGATTAACGTACATTGAGTTAAATTACGAAAAACGTTCTTTATATAAAGTACCTCATATAATCTTGGGAATATGGCCCAAAAGTTTCTACCTGCTGACCGTAAATCGGCGGACTATGGGGAAAGATTTTGGATCTTCTGCTTTTGAATAAAGGCGTGCCGACCAAGTTAGTAGGTTGCGTTCTTTTTTATGTTCAAAAAGCGCGGAATGAGCGATCTTTCTCTAAGGAATTCGCTTGTCCTGCGCTATTTTTATTTCAAGGGAGAATACAGGAGGGTTAGTCATGGAGCCAGTCGTTGGCGTCATCATGGGAAGTACATCCGATTGGGAGACGATGCAGCACGCATGTGAAATACTCGAAGAATTAGAGGTACCGTACGAAAAAAAAGTCGTGTCAGCCCACCGTACACCTGATTTAATGTTTCAATATGCAGAAACCGCACAGGAACGCGGGTTGAAGGTGATTATCGCAGGTGCTGGAGGAGCTGCTCATCTTCCAGGGATGGTAGCGGCCAAAACGGTCGTTCCTGTCATTGGGGTGCCGGTTCAATCAAAGGCACTGAACGGGCTTGACTCATTACTTTCAATCGTACAAATGCCGGGCGGTGTTCCGGTTGCGACCGTTGCGATTGGAAAAGCTGGAGCCACAAACGCGGGGCTACTGGCGGCGCAAATGATCGGTGCCTTTGATCATCAAGTGGCTGAGCGAGTTCGCCTGCGCCGTGAAAAAGTGGAACAAGCTGTGCTGGAAAGTAGTGAATCGCTATGACGATCATTGAACCTGGAAAGACGATAGGTATCCTTGGTGGCGGTCAGCTAGGACGGATGATGGCGCTAGCAGCTCGAGCGATGGGCTATCGCATCGCCGTGCTGGACCCTAATCCAGATGGGCCATGTGCCCAAGTGGCTGATGTGGTGATTGAAGCCGCGTACGATGACATGGAAGCTGCGAAAAAACTCGTCAGTGTATCAGATGTGGTCACATATGAGTTTGAAAATGTGAACTTAGACGTAGCCAATTATATTGAACAAAAAGGCTGCTTACCGCAAGGGGCGAACTTGTTGCGAGTCACTCAGCATCGGGCGGTCGAAAAAGAGACCATAACTACTCTCGGTTTACCTGTCGCACCGTACAAATATGTAAACGAAGCGCCTGATTTTATCGAACTGGCACAAACAATTGGCTTTCCAGCCGTGTTAAAAACGTGCCGGGGTGGCTATGATGGCAAAGGCCAACGGGTTGTTCGTACGGTCGATGAGCTCAAAAGCGCTTACGATGAATTGAAGCTAGCTGGGGAACTCGTGTTGGAGGCTTGGGTACCATTTGACAAAGAAATCTCTGTGATCGTCGCCCGAAACGAGCGAAATGACACGAAAACATTCCCGGTAGCGGAAAACATTCACGAGGCGAATATTCTTCACCAGTCGATTGTTCCAGCAAGGATTGGGGATGATCTGAGAGATAAAGCCGAGCAGCTTGCGATTCGCTTAGCGGAAGGGCTAAATTTAATCGGTACGCTCGCCGTGGAAATGTTCGTCACAACGAGTGGGGACATTTATATTAACGAACTTGCCCCGCGCCCGCACAATTCGGGACACTACACGATTGAAGCCTGCGAAACATCACAGTTTGAACAGCACGTTCGTGCCATCTGTGGTTGGCCTCTAGGTCATGTAGGACTGTATAAACCAGTTGTGATGGGGAATTTATTAGGAGAGCACTTACCTGGTGTCTTGAATGAAATCAGTGAGATGAAGGATGCGAAACTCCACCTTTATGGAAAGGCGGAAGCCAAAGAAAAAAGAAAAATGGGGCATATCACCGTCCTTGCTGATGATCTGAACAGAGCCATTGACCGGGTAGGACAGATCCAAGAAAAGGCTTGTGCTAAAATAGGCTCGTAGAAACGACAAATTTGGAGTGGAGGCTGTAAATCAATGATTGAACGGTATACTCGTCCTGAGATGGGAGCAATTTGGACAGAAGAAAATCGCTATCAGGCATGGCTAGAAGTAGAGATTGTTGCCTGTGAAGCATGGGCGGAGCTTGGAGAGATTCCGAAAGAGGACGTAAAGAAAATCCGCGAACATGCCAGCTTTGATGTGGAGCGAATTTTGGAAATTGAGCAGGAAACTCGCCACGATGTGGTGGCGTTTACCCGTGCAGTATCCGAAACGCTAGGAGAAGAGAGAAAATGGGTTCATTATGGGTTAACGTCAACAGATGTCGTAGATACAGCGCTATCCTACTTGCTGAAGCAAGCAAATGAAATTATTGAGGCCGATCTTGTCAGATTTCTTGACATCTTAAAAGAGAAGGCATTAGAGCACAAGTATACGGTAATGATGGGACGGACACATGGCGTTCACGCAGAGCCTACTACGTTCGGGTTAAAGCTCGCTCTCTGGTATGAAGAAATGAAGCGCAACCTTGAGCGTTTTCGTCTTGCAGCAGAAGGCGTTCGTGTTGGTAAGCTTTCAGGAGCGGTCGGAACGTACGCAAACATTGATCCATTTGTAGAGCAGTATGTTTGCGAAAAGCTAGGTCTTGAGCGGGCTCCAATTTCAACGCAAACACTTCAACGGGATCGCCATGCAGAATATATGGCGACGTTGGCCCTTATCGCCACTTCGATTGAGAAGTTCGCTGTTGAAATTCGCGGGTTGCAAAAATCTGAAACGAGAGAAGTAGAGGAATATTTTGCGAAGGGACAAAAAGGGTCATCGGCTATGCCACACAAGCGCAATCCGATTGGATCTGAAAATATGACAGGGATCGCCCGTGTCGTCCGCGGCCATATGCTTGCGGCCTATGAAAATGTTCCCCTTTGGCATGAGCGGGACATTTCCCATTCCTCTGCTGAACGGATCATTTTACCAGATGCGACGATTGCTATTAATTACATGTTAAACCGATTCGGAAACATCGTGAAAAACTTAACCGTATTCCCTGAAAACATGAAGCGTAATATGACACGTACGTATGGTCTTATCTACTCGCAAAGAGTGTTGCTTTCTTTGATCGACAAAGGGATGGTACGGGAAGAAGCATACGATCTTGTCCAACCGAAGGCAATGGAAGCGTGGGAAAAAGGCGTTCAGTTCCGTGAATTGGTTGAGCAAGAGGAACGGATTACGTCTGTTTTATCACCTGAAGAAATAGAAGCATGCTTTGACTACAACCACCATTTAAAACATGTGGACACGATCTTTGAGCGTCTCGGCTTAACAAACGAATAAAGGGGCAGGTAGCTGCCCTTTTTCAATGATTCCCAATCTTCCAAAGAAGGTGAAATTATGGAAAAGCATGACCTTTTATATGAAGGTAAGGCAAAGAAAATTTATCGGACCGACGAAGAAGGGCTCCTTTGGGTCGAGTATAAAAATAGCGCGACCGCTTTCAACGGGGAGAAGAAAGCTTCAATCGAAGGGAAAGCTCGATTGAACAATGAAATCTCCTCGCTCATTTTCTCCTATCTCAAGGAACAGGGAGTCGACTCTCATTTCGTCAAACGCTTATCAGAAACGGAACAGCTCATCCATCAGGTGACGATTATCCCCCTTGAAGTGGTCGTCCGAAACGTGATCGCCGGTAGCTTGGCGAAACGGATCGGAATCGAGGAGGGCACACCGTTAGAAAAACCGTTAGTCGAGTTTTACTACAAAGATGACGATCTAGGTGACCCCCTTGTCACAGAGGATCATATTGCGATTTTGCAAGCAGCGACGAAAGAACAAGTAGACATTTTGAAAGTGAAGGCGATCGTAGTGAATGATGCGCTCACGACTTTCTTTGCAGGAATCGGGGTAAAGCTCGTTGACTTCAAGCTAGAATTTGGCGTAACAGCAGATGGTGCCATTTTACTAGCGGATGAAATCTCCCCAGATACATGCCGATTATGGGATGCGAAGACTGGAGAGCGATTTGATAAAGATTTATTTAGACGAAATCTAGGAAACTTGCAAGACGGCTATGAACAAATTTTAACGCGAATTGAACAAAAGGCGTAACGCGCCGAAATTGAAATAGGAGGCTCATCATGTACAAAGTAAAAGTATATGTCACCCTGAAAGAAAGTGTCCTCGATCCTCAAGGGAGTGCCGTACAAAAATCACTTCATGCATTATCATTCACAGAAGTGAACGAGGTTCGAATTGGAAAATATATGGAGTTAACATTAGAAAAAGGAGAAGGCGATCTTGACGAGCGTATCCATGACATGTGTCAAAAGCTCCTCGCCAACACCGTGATTGAAGATTATCGCTACGAAGTGGAGGAGGTTATCCCGTCATGAAGTTTGCTGTCATCGTATTTCCAGGATCCAACTGTGACGCTGACATGTATCATGCCGTGAAAGACGCTTTAGGTGAAGAGGTCGACTACCTTTGGCATACTGAAACGAGCGTTGAAGGCTATGATGCGATTTTACTACCTGGGGGTTTCTCATACGGTGACTACCTCCGTTCAGGCTCCATCGCTCGCTTTTCTCCGATTATGGAGGATGTGATTCGCGCGGCGAACGAAGGCGTCCCTGTGCTCGGCGTGTGCAACGGATTTCAAGTATTGTTAGAAGCAGGGCTCCTGCCTGGCGCGATGCTTCGCAACGAAAAGCTGACGTTTATTTGTAAACCGGTTGAGCTTGAAGTACAAAACAACGACACTTTCTTTACCTCAGAGTATGAGCAAGGGGAAACGATTACGATTCCAGTAGCCCATGGAGAGGGGAACTATTATTGTGATGATGAAACACTCAAGCAGCTTGAGGCGAACAACCAAGTCGTGTTTCGCTATACCGATCGTGTGAATGGCTCACGTAACCACATTGCCGGCATCGTCAATAAAGCAGGTAATGTTTTAGGTATGATGCCACACCCAGAGCGAGCAGTCGAGCAGCTTGTGGGCGGCGAAGACGGTCTGCGCTTATTTAAATCGATTTTACGAAATTGGAGGGAATCCCATGTCGTTACACCGTGAACCTACGGCAATCGAAGTGAAAGAACAGAAAATTTACCGAGAAATGGGCTTAACTGATGAGGAGTTTGCCCTTGTTGAATCCATTCTTGGACGCTTGCCGAACTATACGGAGACGGGACTTTTCTCCGTCATGTGGTCAGAGCACTGTAGCTACAAAAATTCGAAAGTGCTACTGAAAAAATTCCCGATTGATGGCGATAAGGTGCTTCAAGGACCTGGAGAAGGTGCGGGGATCATTGATATTGGCGACGAACAAGCAGTCGTATTTAAAATTGAGAGCCATAATCATCCATCGGCGATTGAGCCATACCAAGGAGCAGCAACAGGCGTTGGTGGGATATTGCGAGATGTGTTTTCCATGGGGGCTCGTCCAATTTCGTTACTAAACTCATTACGTTTCGGAGAATTGACATCACCGAAAGTCCGCTATTTATTTGAAGAAGTTGTCGCTGGAATTGCCGGCTATGGAAACTGTGTTGGAGTCCCAACAGTTGGCGGTGAAGTGCAGTTTGACCCATGCTATGAAGGAAATCCCCTCGTGAATGCGATGTGTGTCGGGTTGATCGACCATAAAGATATTCAAAAAGGGCAAGCAAAAGGTGTTGGCAACACGGTCATGTACGTCGGTGCAAGCACGGGCCGCGATGGAATTCACGGTGCTACGTTTGCTTCTGAGGAATTAAGCGAAGCTTCGGAAGAGAAGCGTCCAGCTGTCCAAGTGGGCGATCCGTTCATGGAGAAGCTCCTCCTTGAAGCGTGTCTTGAACTTATCAAATCAGATGCCCTTGTTGGAATTCAAGACATGGGTGCCGCTGGGTTAACGTCATCTTCAGCGGAGATGGCAAGTAAAGCAGGCTCCGGTATTGAGATGAATTTGGATCATGTTCCTCAGCGTGAAAAAGGAATGACGCCATACGAAATGATGCTTTCCGAGTCGCAAGAGCGCATGCTAATCGTCGTCAAAAAAGGTCGAGAGCAAGAGATTAAAGATATCGTTGCCCATTGGGGATTACATGCAGTTGAAGTTGGTCAAGTGACCGACGATAAGAAGTTGCGCCTTCTACACAAAGGCGAAGTTGTCGCCGATGTTCCAGTTGATGCGTTGGCAGAGGATGCACCTGTCTATCATAAACCGTCGAAGGTTCCTGCGTATTATGAAGCGTTCCAAAGCGAGAAAACGCAATGGATTCCAACAATCGCAGAAGTGAAAGATACGTTGCTGTCCCTTTTACAGCAGCCAACGATCGCCAGCAAAGAGTGGGTTTACGAGCAATACGACTACATGGTTCAGACAAATACGGTCGTAAGTCCAGGCTCGGATGCGGCAGTGGTACGGATTCGCGGAACGAAAAAAGCATTAGCAATGACAACGGACTGTAACTCTCGCTACCTTTTCCTTGACCCAGAAGTAGGTGGAAAGATTGCCATCGCTGAAGCAGCCCGCAATATCGTCTGCTCAGGCGGCGTTCCGTTAGGAGTGACAGATTGCCTGAACTACGGAAACCCTGAGAAACCAGAAATTTTCTGGCAGCTAGAGAAATCAACAGATGGGATGAGTGAAGCTTGTCGTGAGTTAGGAACACCAGTCATCGGCGGGAATGTGTCGCTTTATAATGAAACGAACGGTGTCGCCGTGTATCCAACACCCGTTATCGGCATGGTCGGTCTTATTGAAGATGTGGGCCATATTACGACTCAAGCCTTCAAAAAAGCAGGCGACTTGATTTATGTAATCGGCGAAGCGAAAGCTGAATTCGGTGGTAGTGAATTGCAAAAGTTAGTGAACGGCGAAATTTCAGGAAAAGCACCAGCTATTGATTTAGCGGTTGAGAAGAAAAGACAGGAGCAATTGCTTGAAGCGATTCGAGCAGGTGCTGTCGCTTCTGCCCATGATATAGCAGAGGGTGGCCTAGCTGTTGCGCTAGCGGAGTCCATGATGGGAGAAGCTGTAGGTGCGGATGTTGTCATTGATGGTGAATGGACGACGGAATTGTTTGCAGAATCTCAGTCTCGTTTCCTAGTCTCTGTTCCGAAAGAGAAGCAAGCCATTTTTGAATCATTAGTGGAGGACGCGATTCATCTTGGGCAAGTGACAGACCATCCTCAATTAAACATTCAGGATGTAAACGGCGCTCAAGTCCTGCAAGCGAGTGTAAATGAAATGCTCGAAGCTTGGAAAGGAGCTATCCCATGTTTGCTGAAATCAAAGGCTTAAACGAAGAATGTGGTGTGTTTGCGATTTGGGGTCATGAAGATGCGGCACAAGTAGCTTATTACGGCTTGCACAGCCTCCAACATCGCGGGCAAGAAGGCGCTGGAATCGTTGTGACAGATGGCCATCAACTGTCGGTTCACAAAGGACTCGGTTTAGTTAATGATGTCTTTAATCCTGATATTTTTGATTCGTTAAAAGGGAAAGCAGCTGTCGGTCACGTTCGCTATGCGACGGCAGGAGGCGGGGGCTATGCTAACGTTCAGCCCCTTGTCTTCCGTTCACAGATTGGTAGCCTTGCGATCGCCCATAACGGAAATCTCGTCAATGCGAACCATTTAAAAAATCAATTGGAGAATCAGGGAAGTATTTTTCAATCAACGTCCGATACAGAAGTGCTCGCCCATCTCATTAAGCGAAGCGGATATCACCATATTCGGGAGCAGTTGAAAAGCTCGCTCTCCATGCTTAAAGGAGCCTATGCCTTTGCGGTGATGACGGAACGTGAGCTCATGGTCGCACTTGATCCGAATGGTTTGCGCCCCCTTTCCATCGGTCGATTGGGAGAAGCCTACGTCGTTGCCTCTGAAACATGTGCCTTTGACGTCATCGGTGCTGAATATGTGCGTGAAGTGGAGCCTGGGGAGCTCGTGACGATTAACGACGACGGTCTTACGTCAGAGCGGTTTGTAGGCGAAGCGGCCCGTGCCATTTGTAGCATGGAGTATGTTTACTTCGCACGTCCTGATAGCAACGTGGACACGATCAATGTTCATACAGCTCGGAAAAATTTAGGGAAGCAACTCGCGATTGAAGCTCCAGTAGAAGCAGATGTCGTGACGGGAGTACCTGATTCCAGTATCTCAGCGGCGATTGGTTATGCTGAGCAGTCAGGGATTCCGTATGAGTTAGGCTTAATCAAAAATCGCTATGTAGGACGAACGTTTATTCAGCCGTCCCAAGCGTTGCGCGAACAAGGAGTCAAGATGAAGCTTTCCGCTGTACGTGGAGTTGTGGAAGGAAAGCGTGTCGTTATGATTGATGACTCCATCGTACGTGGGACGACGAGCCGGCGAATTGTCAATATGCTGCGTGAAGCGGGAGCGAAAGAGGTGCATGTTCGCATTAGTGCGCCACCGATTAAGCATCCGTGCTTTTATGGGATCGATACGTCAACAAAAGAAGAGTTAATTGCAGCCACTCATTCGATTGAAGAGATGCGCAAGCAAATGGGGGCAGACTCGTTATCCTTTTTAAGCTTAGAAGGTCTTGTCAAAGGGGTTGGCCGTTCAAATGAAGTGTCTTCATGCGGACAATGTTTAGCGTGCTTTACCGGGCAATACCCAACGGAAATTTATCCTGATACACTTCATCCACACGACAAGCTTTTACCGGTATAGGAGGTCCAGACCATGTCAGATGCATACAAACAAGCAGGGGTCGATATTGAAGCAGGCTATGAGGCTGTGGCACGCATGAAAAAACACGTCCTTCGCACCGCACGTCCCGAGGTCATCGGCGGCCTCGGTTCTTTTGGAGGAATGTTTGATTTATCGGCGCTTAACATGAAGGAACCTGTTCTCGTGTCGGGGACAGACGGAGTTGGCACAAAGCTCATGCTTGCCTTTCAAATGAATAAGCACGATACGATCGGGGTCGACGCTGTCGCGATGTGCGTGAATGATATTGTCGTCCAAGGAGCTGAGCCGCTCTATTTTCTTGACTACATTGCTTGCGGAAAATCGGAACCTGCGCGAATCGAAGCGATTGTGAAAGGAATGGCCGATGGTTGTGAGCAAGCAGGGTGCGCTCTAATCGGTGGAGAAACAGCGGAAATGCCGGGAATGTATGACGAGACAGAATATGATGTGGCAGGCTTTGCTGTTGGTGCGGTTGAAAAGGCTGACCTTGTGACAGGAGCAGACATTGAGAGTGGTGACCTCATTTTAGGCTTACCATCGAGCGGTGTTCATAGCAATGGCTTTTCTCTTGTGCGCAAGATTCTTCTTCACGATCACGGATACACCCTTGATTCAGAGATTCCCGCCCTCGGGAAAAAACTTGGAGAAGAGTTGTTGACACCAACAAAGATTTACGTAAAGACCGTTCTCCAAACGTTAAAGACAGGCAAAGTAAAAGGACTTTCTCATATTACAGGTGGCGGTTTTTATGAAAATGTGCCGCGCATGCTTCCAGAAGGGTTAGGGGCGGAAATTGATTACGGTTCTTGGCCGGTGCCTCCGATCTTTTCGTTCATTCGAGAGACTGGACAGTTGTCCGCGAAAGATATGTTTTCAACCTTTAACATGGGGATTGGTATGGCGGTCGTTGTTTCGAGTGATGATGCACCACATGTTATTCGCCAGATTCAAGAAACAGGAGAAGATGCGTACATTATTGGACGTGTGACCGATACGAGCGGAGTTGTGATTGGGGGAGCATTCGAATGAAGCGAGTAGCCATCTTTGCTTCCGGTAGCGGGACGAATGCCGAAGCGATTATTCAGTCACAAAAGGCAGGGCAGCTTCCTTGTGAAGTCGCTCTTTTAATCACGGATAAACCCGGGGCAAAAGTGGTGGAGCGTGTAAAGGTTCACGAAATTCCTGTCTGTGCTTTAGACCCAAAAACGTATCCATCTAAGGAAGCGTATGAAATAGAAGTTGTCCAGCAGCTAAAGGAAAAACAGATCGATTTTGTTGTGTTAGCAGGTTATATGCGTCTAGTGGGACCGACGTTGCTTGGAGCGTATGAGGGGCGAATTGTGAACATCCATCCATCGCTCTTACCTGCATTTCCAGGACTCCATGCGATCGAACAAGCGATAAGGGCGAACGTGAAAGTAACAGGCGTCACGATCCATTACGTAGATGAAGGAATGGATACTGGACCGATTATCGCCCAGGAAGCCGTTTCGATTGAAGAGGAAGATACTCTTGAAACGTTAACAACGAAAATTCAAGCAGTCGAGCACAGGCTTTATCCAGCCACGTTGCACAAGCTGCTTTCAAAATAAGGAGAGAGTCACACATGAAACGTCGTGCATTAGTGAGTGTATCGAATAAAGAAGGAATTGTCCCTTTTGCGAAAGCTCTTGTCGAGCATGAGGTTGAGATTGTTTCCACAGGTGGAACGAAGCGCGCCCTTCAAGAGGCGGGAATCCCTGTTACCGGTATTTCTGATGTCACAGGCTTTCCGGAAATTTTAGATGGTCGTGTAAAAACTCTCCATCCGAACATTCATGGTGGGTTGCTTGCCATGCGTGAGCGGGACGAGCACCTGGCCCAATTAAACGAGCATCACATTCGTCCGATCGATTTTGTCGTCGTGAACCTATATCCGTTCCAGCAAACAATTGCGAAGCCCGAGGCCACATTTGCTGATGCGATTGAAAATATTGATATCGGCGGTCCGAGTATGCTGCGGGCAGCGGCGAAAAACCACCAGCATGTAACGGTTGTCGTCGATCCTGTCGATTATGAAACAGTGCTCAAGGAGCTAGCGGATCAAGGAAACGTTGCAACAGAAACGAAGCGCCGTCTGGCAGCAAAAGTTTTCCGTCATACGGCTGCGTACGACGCAATGATTGCAGAATATTTAACCGGTGCTGTTGGCGAAGAGAGTCCTGAGTCACTCACGGTAACGTTTGAGAAAAAGCAAGATTTACGCTATGGGGAAAACCCTCATCAGAAGGCGACCTTTTACCAAAAACCGCTCGGGGCCAAAGCTTCGATTGCCCATGCGAAGCAATTGCACGGGAAGGAATTGTCGTACAACAACATTAACGATGCAGATGCTGCGCTATCGATTGTTAAGGAATTCAAAGAGCCAGCGGCAGTTGCCGTCAAGCATATGAACCCTTGCGGCGTTGGGACAGGTGAAACGATTAAAGAAGCGTTCGATAAAGCGTATGAAGCAGACCCTGTCTCGATTTTTGGCGGAATTATTGCTTTGAACAGAGAAGTGGATGTTGAGACAGCGAAGACGTTAAAAGAAATCTTTTTAGAAATGATCATTGCCCCGTCGTTTAGCGAGGAGGCGTTAGACGTATTAACATCAAAGAAAAATTTACGTTTGCTAACGTTGCCGTTGAACGAAGAGAATCAAGCTGAAAAACGAATAACTTCCATCCATGGTGGGGCCCTCGTACAGGAGGAAGATACGTACGGCTTTGAAGAGGCAGAGATTAAAATCCCGACCAAGCGTGAGCCAACGGAAGCAGAATGGGAAGCGTTAAAACTAGCGTGGCGTGTCGTGAAACATGTTAAATCGAATGCGATCGTTTTAGCGGACGGACAAATGACGGTCGGTGTTGGTGCGGGCCAAATGAACCGAGTAGGTGCAGCGAAAATTGCAATTGAACAGGCGGGAGAAAAAGCAGCCGGTTCTGTCATGGGTTCCGATGCGTTTTTCCCGATGGGAGATACGGTAGAATTAGCAGCAAAGGCTGGTATCACGGCGATTATTCAGCCAGGTGGCTCGATTCGTGATGAAGAATCAATTGAAAATGCCGATAAGCATGGTATCGCAATGGTGTTCACAGGCGTAAGACACTTTAAACATTAAGGAAAGGGGGAGTCGTAGAAATGAATGTACTTGTGATCGGAAGCGGTGGTCGTGAGCATACGATTGCTTGGAAATTTGCTCAAAGTGAAAAGGTTGAGCGTGTCTATGTTGCACCAGGGAATGACGGGATGTCTGATGTTGCGACATGTGTTGCGATCTCTGAGCAAGACCACGATCAACTCGTGGCATTTGCGAAGGAAAATAAAATCGGACTTACCTTTGTTGGTCCGGAGGTGCCATTGTTAGCAGGGATCGTTGATCGTTTTCAAGAAGAAGGATTGCGCGTGTTTGGTCCGTCGAAGCGAGCGGCTGAAATCGAAGGAAGCAAGTCGTATGCCAAACAAGTCATGAAAACATACAACATCCCGACAGGTAGCTATGAAGTTTTCACCAGCTTTGATGAAGCGAAGGCATATGTCGAAGCAGAAGGAGCCCCGATCGTCATTAAAGCCGACGGATTGGCCGCTGGAAAAGGAGTCGTTGTTGCGATGACGAACGAGGAGGCCATCGCAGCTCTTGATGATATGCTCAACCAAGATAAATTTGGTGGTGCTGGTGCCCGTGTCGTCATTGAGGAATATTTAGAAGGAGAAGAATTGTCTCTTATGGCGTTCGTTCATGGTGAGACGGTGATTCCAATGGTAGGAGCTCAAGATCATAAACGGGCGTTTGACGGTGATCAAGGGCCGAACACTGGTGGAATGGGTGCGTATTCTCCGGTTCCTCAATTTAGCGATGTCCAATTAAAACAGGCCGTAAACGAGATTTTAATCCCAACTGCCCGTGCCCTCATGCAAGAGGAACGTTCGTTCACAGGCATTTTATACGCTGGGCTAATGATGACAGCCGATGGACCGAAAGTCATTGAGTTCAATGCTCGCTTCGGTGATCCCGAAACCCAAGTCGTTCTGCCACGCCTAAAATCAGACCTTGTGAACGTCATTGAAAGCTTGTTGGATGGCAAAGTACCTGAGCTTGAGTGGGACGAGCAGGCAGTGCTAGGTGTCGTCCTTGCGACAAAAGGCTATCCAGGTTCTTATGAAAAAGGGTATACCATTTCTGGTCTAGAGCAGCTCGAAGACGACACACTTGTGTTCCATGCAGGAACGAAACGAGAAGAAGAAGAGCTTGTGACAAATGGTGGACGTGTTCTACTTGTCGCAAAACAAGCCTCTACATTAAGAGAAGCACAAGCCGCTGTTTACGAGGAACTAAACAAGGTGAAAAGCGACGGGTTATTTTACCGAAAAGACATTGGCAGCAAAGCTATCGCCGAGCGCGCCGTTTCCTCACAAACAGAGCAATAATTGCCATGATGCTTCCGATCAGTAAAGCGTAAACAAACAGTGTATCGGTGGCGTATTCTTGGATATTAATGGTCATCAAAATCACTCCTTATGTAAAGGGGGCTGAATCCTAATATTAGGATCTGCCCCCCTTTTTTGTTACATGAAAGGCTTAGACTGCTCCTCGTCATGCTCACAATGTTCGCATTCTTCGTCAGCGTACTCATCGTAAAACCCATAGTCGTTGCGTTCAAGAAAATAGGTCATTGGGCAAAAGCGTGTGATTCCTTCGGCTGTTTTCATCGCACCTGCCATCGCTGTCATGATAAGGCAAGGGTGATTGGGCCGCTTTACCATTCGAGCACTAGACCATGCGAGGGTCGTTAACCCGACCGTAATCCGTACTAAAGCATTTACTCTTCCGATATTTGGATACATGCTAGGACTCCTCTCCAATGGTCATCATTCTGTCAAAATATTTTCAATTAATTTGTAATAAATTTTCACATCTTTAATGAGTTAAACCATAAATATATGGTACGATAGGTTCAACACAATCTTTTGCAAAGTTGGATGGGTGATGTGAATGTGTGAACAAAAGTATCGCTGGACGAAAAAGCAAATTCGGCAACAGTTAGCTGTCGTTAGAGGGGAAATGGCTCCAACCCTTGTGTTAAAAAATGCAACGTATCTTAACAGTGTACGAGGCAAATGGCTTGATGCGAATATTTGGATTTATCAAGATCGCATCGTGTACGTGGGGCAAGACATGCCAGCAAAACTTGACGATGAAACGGAAGTGGTTGACTGTGGTCAACAAGTGATCGTCCCTGGTTATATTGAGCACCATGCCCACCCGTTTCAATTATATAATCCCCACAGTTTTGCGAATTATGCGGCTGCGATGGGAACTACGACACTGATCAATGATAACTTAATGTTCTTTTTGGCGCTGGAAAAAAAGAAAGCGCTTTCTATGATTGAGTCATTAGATGAGCTCCCCTCTTCTATGTACTGGTGGTGCCGTTACGATCCGCAAACGGAAATGAATGATGAAGAGGGGCATTTCTTAAATTCGAAAATCAAAGAGTGGCTTGAACATCCTTTGGTCGTACAAGGTGGAGAACTCACATCTTGGCCAAAAGTGATCACAGGGGATGACGGCATCCTCCATTGGATGCAGGAGACGAGACGGCTAAGAAAGCCCATCGAGGGTCATTTTCCTGGCGCTTCGGAAAAAACGTTGACGCAAATGAGTTTGCTCGGAGTCACAAGCGATCATGAAGCAATGACAGGGGAAGAGGTCGTACGTCGGTTAGATCTCGGTTATATGACATCCCTTCGCCATTCATCGATAAGATCGGATCTGGCAAAGATTCTCCGTGAAATGAAGGAGCTTGGCATTGATGACTTTAGTCGATGTATGCTGACAACCGATGGATCACCTCCATCCTTTTATGAGCAAGGAATCATGGATCGGCTGATTAAAATTGCCCTAGATGAAGGAATTCCACCGAAGGATGCGTATGGAATGGCCACATATTATGTTGCCAGATATTACGGCTTGGACTATGAGCTCGGCATGATTGCACCAGGGCGTATAGCTCATCTGAACTTTTTAGAAAATGTATTTAATCCTGTTCCGACGTCTGTCCTTGCGAAAGGTCAATGGGTCGTGAGGGACGGACAAAGGTATGGTACCGATTCCGTATTTCCATGGGAAGACTTTGGGATGAAGCGTTTAACAATCGACTGGGACCTCTCGGTAGATGAGCTCCATTTTTCGATGCCGATGGGGATCGAGCTCGTCAACTCGGTCATCTTAAAGCCGTATCAAGTAAGCGTTGAAGCGAGCCGGGATACGCTTGCAGAAGACCATGATGAGTGTTTTTTCTTGCTGCTCGATAAGCATGGAAAGTGGAAGATTCCGACGATGATTAAAGGGTTTGCAAAAAAAGTATCTGGCCTTGCAAGTTCATTCTCAACAACTGGGGATATTATTTTAATTGGAAAATGTATACAAGATATGATTGTGGCTTTCAATGCGTTAAAACAGCAAGGAGGCGGCATTGTCCTCGTTGAAAATGGAGAAATCACCAGCAACATTCCGTTAGAAATCATGGGACTCCTTTCATCGAAACCGATGGAAGAAGTGATGGAGGAAGAGAAAAAGTTCGTAAAAGCGCTAAGAGAAAGAGGGTATGAGCACGACGACCCGATTTACAGCCTCCTGTTTTTCTCTTCGACACATCTCCCGTATATCCGGGTGACCCAGAGGGGAATCTATGATGTTCATAAGAAAACAGTTCTCTTTCCTTCAATTATGCGTTAAACTATAAAAGGATACTTAGGTCCTTTTGGGGAGGAAACTGAGAAGCAAGGCGCCATGGACCTACTTGATGAAACGTTCGTATTCATCCTATGGCCCTTGCTTTTTGTGGTGAAGACGGCCACCTATCACTTGAACGAACAAAGGGCGTGTCTCAATGAAAAAAATAATCCTTTTGCTCTTTTTGCTTTCTGCCACTGTCGTGCTACTTGTTGGATGCGGAGGGGATGAAGAACTGGAGGCCCATGATAACGTGCCAATGAAAGAAGAGGGCGACGTTGAAGAAGCTTCGACCATTACTTACCCTCTTACAGGAGAAGTGGCGAAGGAACAAGTGAATAGGCGTGTAATCGGTGTGACGATTAACAATCATCCTGAAGCCCGTCCCCATTCAGGCATTCAGGCTGCCGACCTTGTTTACGAAGTTCTTTCTGAAGGTGAGGTAACCCGTTTGGTTGCTCTTTTTCACAGTGAATATCCAGAAAGGGTTGGTTCGGTGCGCAGTTCTAGACCGTACCATATTGAACTTGTGCAAGGGTATGGTGGGCTTCTTGTAACACATGGGTGGAGTCCAGAAGCTGAGCAATTGCTCAAAGCTGGACGAGCCGATTACTTGAACGGATTATTTCATGATGGCACACTTTTTCAACGTTCTCCTGACCGGAAAGCCCCTCACAATTCTTACATTACATTTGCAAACATTCAAAAAGGGTTAACCGATAAGGGATACACATTGGAGGGGGACGTGGCTCCTTTCCGCTTTTATGAGGAAGGGGCGGAAATGGAAGGGCTTGCGATTGATGAGCTGACGATCAATTATTTTGATCGGAACCGCGTCACATACAGGATCCAGTCTGAATCGGGTGAGATGACCCGCTACAATGAGGAGCTGCAGACGATTGATCTGGACACACGGAAGCCTGTGGAAGTGTCCAACTTGTTTGTTGTGGAAACGGACCATCGGGTACTTGACGATCAAGGTCGACGTGAGATCAACTTGACATCTGGTGGAAGAGGTCTTCTTCTCCAAGGTGGCCGGCTGCAATTTGTTGAATGGAAAAATGAAAATGGACGAATCCTTCCTGTACAGAATGGAGAAATCGTGCCGTTTTTATCTGGACAAACGTGGATCAATATTGTGCCAACATCACCTGGTTTAGATAAAATGGTAGAGTGGAACAATGATGAGAAAGGTGTGACCGATGATGCAAATTGACAAATTAAGAGGCCGTGAATTGGATCAATTGTTCAAATCGATCCTGTCATTACGTGACTTAGAAGAATGCTATCAATTTTTCGATGATCTATGTACAATAAATGAAATTCAATCGTTAGCCCAACGTTTAGAAGTGGCGCGGATGCTTCGTGAAGGAGCCACTTATCATAAAATTGAAACAGAAACAGGGGCAAGTACAGCGACCATTTCTCGTGTTAAACGTTGCTTAAATTACGGTAACGACGGTTATAAAATGACGTTAGAACGAATCAAAGACGTTGAAGCTGAGTAACAAATCCGCCATCTAAGGGATGGCGGGTTTGTTTTTTCGTTAAAGCCCTCGATTTAGTCATTGTTTAGGCCTAGACTTGCAAAAGATTGTTAGTCATTTTATCAAGAGTGCTGATTTTTTTCATCGTTTTCGATACAATAGGAAAAATAAATTCGTGCAAGGACGTGGTAGTGGATGACAGATCGATTGGAACGAAAACTTGCCATCGCGGCAAATCAAGATAAAGCGGATCTTCTTATCAAAAATGGCCAAATCGTCGACGTCTTTCAACTGGAGACATTTGAAGGAGACGTTGTCATTGCAGGCGGAGAAATCGTCGCCATTAGTGATCCAGGAACATATGAAGCCCACGAAGAGGTGGATGCAAAGGGGGCTTTCATTGCTCCAGCTTTTATTGATGGTCATGTTCATATCGAATCCTCAATGGTAGCACCTGAGCAATTTGCCAAGGTTGTCGTACCTCACGGGGTCACAACCGTCATTGCAGACCCCCATGAAATTGCCAATGTGGCAGGTGTCCAAGGAGTCGAATATTTGCTTGATGCATCAGAGGGTATTCCGTTAGACGTAAAAATGATGGTGCCTTCATGCGTACCGGCGACTCCATTTGAACATAGCGGAGCACGGCTGACAGCAGAAGAAGTCGCCGAGCTTTTTCGCGATCCCCGCATTTTTGGCTTAGGGGAAGTGATGG
This sequence comes from Halalkalibacterium halodurans, assembly GCF_004376175.1. Classification (GTDB taxonomy): domain Bacteria; phylum Bacillota; class Bacilli; order Bacillales; family Bacillaceae_D; genus Halalkalibacterium; species Halalkalibacterium halodurans. The sequence continues at coordinate 28,278 of NZ_SNUY01000047.1, forward strand.
ACTACCCAGCCGTTTTAACTCGAGATCAAGAGATGATGGCCAAACTAAAGGCTGCTCATTCAGAAGGGCGCATCATCGATGGGCATGGCGCAGGTCTTGATTCGGTAGCCTTGAACGCATATACAGCCGCAGGAATCAGCAACGATCATGAGGCTGTAACGCCAGAAGAAGCAAAGGCGCGGCTTCAGCGCGGGATGTATTTGCTCATCCGTGAAGGAACTGCGGCGAAAGACTTCGATGCCTTGATGAAAGCCATTACGCCTATGAACAGTCGCCGAGCTCTATTTGTGACCGACGATAAACATTTAGATGAGCTTGTGGAAGAAGGGAGCATCGACCATCATGTACGGAAAGCGATTCAAATTGGAGTCAACCCTTTGCAGGCGATTCAAATGGCGTCCCTCAACGCAGCGGAATGCTTTAAACTTGCGAAAAAAGGGGCAATAGCGCCAGGCTTTACGGCCGATTTACTGTTCATTGAAGATTTACAATCGTTGGCGATTACGCACGTATTTAAAAACGGCACATGTGTTGCAAAGAACGGTAAACTAATCGTTCCGATAAGGGAGACGGTTCAGCCGCCACAGCGACTGCTCGAAAGTGTCAATATGAAGCTGGTCACAAAGGAACAGCTCGAACTTTCGCTACAATCAGACGAGGAGGCGCATTTGATTCAAATTCAACCGGGCTCAATCGTGACAAAGCATATTCGGGAAAAAGTAGCGGTAAAGGATGGCGTGTTTATTCCTTCAGTCGCGAGGGATCAACTAAAGCTTGTTGTGGCGGAACGTCATCACAAGCGAGGGACCGTCGGTGTTGGTATCGTAAAAGGGTTTGGCTTGACGAAAGGGGCGATTGCTACAACGGTTGCTCATGATTCCCATAACATCGTGGCGGTCGGGACGAACGACGAAGATCTATTAGCTGCCATCAAAGAGCTTGAAAATATCCAAGGTGGCATGACGATCGTAAAAGACGGAAAAGTGTTAGTCTCGTTGCCACTTACGATCGGCGGGTTAATGTCAGACCAGTCATACGATGTCATATGTGAACAATTAAAATCAGTTGATGCGGCGATTGGGGCACTCGGCTTTACCGGGGACTTTAATCCGTTCCTCACGTTATCCTTCCTCGCCTTACCAGTCATTCCTGAAATTAAGCTGACAGATCAAGGGCTATTCGATGTGACTTCTTTTTCGTTTATTGACCAACAAGTGTATGCAGAGGAGACGAATTAAAGGATAAAGGGAGCAATCTTAGGAGTGCTCCCTATTTTCCTTTTCCTTCATTTAATTTTCATGAATCGTGAAACCATCCATTCATTGCTTACGTAGATTTAAAAAATACTCACAAAGGAGAAGTCAACGTGTTTCTGTTCAATATGATCATAAGCGCTGTCGGCATTTTATTAATATTTGCAGTCCTGTTTGTTTTTATCGTTAGCTTGTTACAGAGTAAACAACATAAGTTTTCGTATATGATATTAATAATGGCCGTATTTTTTATCGTGTTGATCGTTCGAGACACGATCCACTTTCTATGAACTATGTGGAACCCCCTTGACTAAATGTAAAACACTTTATTATCATTATTAATAATGATAAAGGAGGCGGATCAAACCAGTGGCAAAGAAAAAGGCTGACTTGCTCCTTCATCCTGTGAGAATGCGGATCATTCAAGCGATAATGTCGAAAAAGCCAATGAGCCCATTAGAGCTTCTCGAGGTACTGCAGGATGTTCCACAAGCGACGTTATACCGACAAATCAAGGTTCTGGAAGACGCGGACATTTTACGTGTTGTGAGCACCCATAAACGGCGAGGGGCATTAGAGAAAGTATATGGGATTGACCAGGAAACATTGCATATCCTTGACGACGAGCTCGAACATACGACGAGGGAAGAGCATGTTCGTTATTATTTAACATATCAAGCGAATGTGCTTCAAGAAGTAGAGGCATATGTGATGAGCAGGGACCCAAACCATTACAAAGAGGATGGGTTCGGCTACTGGCAGACACCTCTCCATCTAACGGAACAAGAACAGCAGGAGTTTGCAGAAAAGCTAGTCGAGCTTGTGCAGACTTATGCGCAAAACGAACCGAGGAGCGACCGAAATACGGTGACGATGGCGACGACATTCGTTCCCCAAATAAAGGGAGAGTCATCCTAAAATGGTTCGCCTTGGTGGAATGGAGGCGATGGTCAATGAATATAGCTGATGATAGGCTGAAATATGTCCTTATTCTTCTTCTCGCAGGATTACAAGTTGGCGGCATTGTTATGGTGTTTATCAATCTCCGCATCGCGATGTTTTTATTTATTGGGTATGGATTGGCGTTGGTTTTACTAATTCTACTAATGGTATGGGAACGAAGAGAAGAAAAAAGGGAGGAACTTGACTATGATGATTGTGACTACTGATCGGATTGATGGCTACAACGTAAATGAAGTGAAAGGATATGTGAAAGGAAGCACGGTACAAACGAAACATATCGGAAGAGATATTACCGCAGGATTAAAAGGATTAGTGGGCGGTGAAATCAAAGGATACAGCGAGATGATGGATGAAGCAAGGAAGCTTGCGATTCATCGAATGGTACAAGATGCGGAAGCAAAAGGAGCAAACGCAGTCATTGGTTTTCGTCTGCAAACCTCGACGGTGATGGCCAATGCAGCAGAAATCATTGCGTACGGAACGGCGGTTGAAGTGGAAAAAGAATAAACGAGATAAAAAATGAAATCATGTCGATTTCATTTTTTTCATGCTTTATTAAGTAAACATTCTATTGAGAAGGTCTTGAACGTAAATAAAAACCGCCCATGCGACCATACCGGCACAAAGGGAAACAATGAATGGTACCGAGTGTTTCGTAAGGAAGTAGACGATCAATAAAAGGAATCCTGTGGCGGGTAAACCGATAAGAACTCCTAACGTAAACTGGTTCATATTTGTCTCACTTTCCCCTTGAATGCTTAACCAAAACAAGCTTAACAAGCTAACAAGGGGAAGTGCGGCGATGATCCCGCCATAGGTGGGAAGCCGGCGGCTAATCTCCGTAACAATGGCAATCACGAACCCTGATACAATCATTTTTAAGACGAAAAACATCGCTTAGCCTCCTCGCTTAAGCGGCGAAAAGCAGCCTCGATCATTGCCTGCTCTTCCTTGGACAAATGGGTGTAAACGGCTTCGAGCTTTTTCTCATCTAAGCTCGTATGGTGGAAGAGAATGTTCTTTCCATTAGGTGTTAATGACAGAACAACCTTTCGTTCATCCTTAGGGTCCCTTCCTTTTTCTACATACCCTTTTTGAATGAGCCGTTTCATATGTTCAGACGCGGTGTTTTGCGAGATTTGCAGGAGATGGGCAATATCGCGAACCCCTACCCTTTCTTTTTTATCGATATGCTGCATGATGCGAATCATCTGGTGAGTTACTTTTTCTTCCCCGTGGGTGTAGTGCAAGTAGTAATAAATGTCGGTCCAGTACTGATTTAGGTCCATTAGAACACCTCTTTTATCGCTATTTACGATTATATCTTATATTACGATATAATAGCGGCTTTTGCAAGTGAAAGAATCATGGTATGCTAGTTTTTCCAATTGAAACAGGGAGGGATGAAGATGACAAAGCTTTATGAGCCTTTCTATCGTTTAACGATTGAACCGACCGAGTGTGAGCGTGAGATCATTGGCTCAAGACCGTTCAAGCGATTAGCCCATTTGCATCATTACGGAGCTGCCGCGTTACGAACCCCTGTTACTCATTCACGCTACGAGCATACAATTGGCGTCTGGTCACTTACCGCTCATTTTTTTCCGAGCGATCAGTTGCTTCGCCTAGTAGCATTATTGCATGATATAGGTCATCTTCCTTTTTCCCATGCAGTCGAACAACCACTTGGCTTTAACCATCATTTGTTGACTGAAAGGTTAATCGAATCTCAGGAAGTGGCGAAGATATTAAAAAAGCATGGATTTACCCCCCAGGACGTGATCCGACGATTAAATGAAAATACACCTGTTTCAAATCAAGAGAAACTTTTAAGCTTGGATCACCTTGATAGCTTTTTACGTGATACGACGCTTGCGGGCACGTGTTCGCTCATCCCGCATGAAAGCCTAGGACGTCTGTCAGTTCGCGGGAACGGAATTGAAACAGACGAAGAGACCGCCCTGCTCCTTGCTTCCTGCATTGTAAAGGACCATGAGCTCTTTTTAGATCCGTTCAACCTAGCGATGGATGCCTTATTGGCTGAAGCTATTACTCTCTATATGGCAGATAAGCCACTGGTGTCAATGGAGAACATCCCACATATGACAGATGACGAAGTCCTAACGCTGTTGAGAGGTAGCTGGAATAAAAAAGTACACGCCCACCTTAAACTCCTTTTTTCACAGCAACCCACACTCGTGCAAACGGACGATGAATCATCAGCGAAGCTCACAGTTACAGTGCGAAAGGTATATGAAGATCGACCTTTAATCCGACACGGTACAGCTAAAGGACGGGAAATGGTAGAGAAGAAGTTGGCAGAGCTGCAAGAGTTAAAGGGGCGCTTTTCCTTTGTTTATTAAGTAAGTATGACTAGGGAGCGCAGCGCATTGCAAGAATGGAGACGGTTCTTCAAGAGACCCAAAGGTCAGTCATGATTGGTCCACAACGTATCTCAGTTGCTCTCGTTTTGAAGCCGGCGCTTTGAGCTTTTTTAGATTCTTAATGAAGGTAGCCCTCCATAAAAAGATTAATGATTTCTTACATTCTTACGTATGAGTAAAATGTTTGTGGGAGAAGAAAAAACCTCCTAATCCAAGTAATGGAAATTTCCGTTACTTGGATGAGGAGGCCACCAAGCGAAAGCGCGGTAGGGTTTAAGCAAAATACATGAAAAAAGGGTCTCTCCTTGGTAGAATCATAGTCGACGAAAACCCGAT
>NZ_SNUY01000048.1:0-987 GCF_004376175.1 Halalkalibacterium halodurans
TTGACCGCTTTCAACCTACCAACTGAATGGTGCCTAAGCAGATGAAGGAGTTCGACTAGATTAGTATCTAATCTCGCTAACTTTATTTCTGGAATTGTGCGTGTACCACAGAAAGTGGTGAAGAGACTAAATTATGGTTTGCAGTTTCAAGTAAGGATTAAAAATAAACAAGGACTAATTAGGATTTATGAGAGTAAAAAGGGTGTTAGACATGATCTATCTCAAGTCAAGGATCAAGAATTAGCTTATTTAATAGAAAATGCACTTTCTAATGGGCAACAAAGGGCTAAAGAAGATCCTAATAATGGTACTATTGAGAAAAAAAGTGAGGGGATTCTGGAAATAGATTCTATAGAGGAGATAATAGGAACCGATGAATCCGGTAAGGGTGATTATTTTGGTCCTTTAGTTGTCGCTGGAGTTTTTGTTAATTCTGAGACGTACCGTAAACTTAAAAATATGGGGGTAATGGATAGTAAGAAGCTTGGTGATGACCAAATCAAGTTCCTGGCAGGTGAAATAAAAAAAATATGTCCATACTCGCTCGTGGTCATAGGAAATGAGAAGTATAATGAGCTTTATGAGAGAATTGAAAATTTGAATAAGCTTTTAGCTTGGGGACATGCAAGAACTATAGAGAATATTCTTCAGACTGTTAGTTGTAACTTCGCTTTATCAGACAAATTTGGTGATGAAAAGTTTATAAAAAAGGCCTTATTAGAAAAAGGAAAAGAAATAACGTTATTTCAGAGGACAAAGGCTGAAAGTAATATAGCTGTAGCTGCAGCTAGTATTCTAGCTAGAGATGAATTTGTAAATCGGTTACATCGTTTATCAATTAAATACAATCACTAGCGTTGCATAAAAGAAGATACTTAAAATCTGATTATTCTGTTATTTGTTCATTCTAGTAAATGAGCTAAAAAGACAACACCAAGGGAAAGGTGGCACTGTCCATTTGGTAAAATTATACAATTACACTTGGGC
>NZ_SNUY01000048.1:997-32487 GCF_004376175.1 Halalkalibacterium halodurans
CACTAGCGTTGCATAAAAGAAGATACTTAAAATCTGATTATTCTGTTATTTGTTCATTCTAGTAAATGAGCTAAAAAGACAACACCAAGGGAAAGGTGGCACTGTCCATTTGGTAAAATTATACAATTACACTTGGGCGACAACGACTTTTTCTCTTTTACGGAATCCCGCTAGGAACAATGTAGCTAAGCCAAACTCTTGCCGGGCGCCATATGGTCCTCTTTAACCATCGAGTAATTTGTAAAAGTGTTTGCTTACTTTTGGTTTCGAGTTGGATAAGAACATTGAGACAATACGTGATGAGCGCTAAAAACAGTTGATTGTGCACCGCTTCTTCGCTATAACCAAAGAAAGTTTTGATTTTCACGTGTTGTTTTAGCCATTTGAAGAAGAGCTCGATGGCCCATCTTGAGCGGTATAGATCGCCAATTTCATCGGCAGTTAAGTCGAAACGGTTGGTAATCAAACGTAAAAGCTGTCCTTTCGAATCAACTGTTTCAATGATTCGAAACACATTGTCACATCTCTTTTGAGTGGTACCGATGTAAGCCATTTTGTTTGAAGTTACCGAGCTATCTTCTGGAAGATCAAAGGTTTCAATCTCCCGAATAACTGCATTTTTCTTCAGTCTAGACAGAAAAAAGACTCCATCATCTGTGTAGCGATCAAATCGTTCATAATCGACATATCCACGGTCAAACACGTACATGGCGTCTTTATCATCAACAAGAATTTCAAGTTGGTTACGATCGTGCTCGGCAGCATTTGTAATAATGGCTTTATCAGGATAGACCAGTTCCTGATCCACGTAAACTAAACGGAGATGAAGCTTAACACCAGCTTTTGACTTCCGAAAATGAGCCCACTGACAACGAGTAAGGTTAAGTGGCATCGTACTAGAATCGATGATTTTAATAGGGTTCATCCTTTTTCGTTTGTCTGTTTTCAGATGAATGAGACGCACAAGTTCAAGGAAAATGGTCGATAAAAACTCTGGATCCATCGATTTATTTTTACGAGATAACTGAGATACACTAATCGATTTAAATCCAAGTTCTTTCTGCAAACCTTCATCCGCTAGTGCAGTATTTAGATCATGAAGGCTTTCCATCTGATTCAAATGGGCATAGAGAAAAAGTTTTGTAAATGAAAGTGTTTTTAGCTTCTTCGTATACTTATCAAGATGATATTTTTCAACTTGTTCATTAAAAAGTTTCATATTTATGGGTGCAACCCATTTACCAAATGAAGAAAATCGTGTATTCTTGTCCATAGCTGAGATCCTTTACGTTGGATTTGGACAGGAACCACCTGTACTTCCATTGTAAAGGATTTTTTTATGGCTAAAACGATTAATAATTGAAGATTCAAAGGATTTTAAATCTTCAATTATTATTAATGCAACACTAGTGAAATACAATATAACATTTACAAAAGGGGCATCAACCCAAACAGTTGATACCGCTAAAAAGTTTGTATCCATGTATGGTAGGCAAGAATTAAGAGATGTTGCTAAACTGCATTTTAAGACCACAGATAAAATTATTTGATTATTAAGGATTCATGGGGGTCCGTTTGTTCTTAAATACGATAGATTGCTAGACGTAATATTCTTTTATTATGGTATATTAGATTATAGTTTAAATGTTGGATTCTTCTGGGGGGAAGGGACTATGAGTAAAAAAAATATTTTTAAAGGGTTGCATCTCAATAGAAATATGTTGCTTCAATGGATTAATGAGTTTTCAGAGTTAAAGTTTTCCTCGTTTACATGTTCAGAACTCGAGCTTGTTGGAGGAAATCAATACAGATGTACCATAGTTGGTGATGGTAAAGAGCTATTGGTTGACTTTTACTTTAATAAGGATGATAAAACTACAATACAACCTAAGGTTGGTCAAAACCAAGATACCAGCATGGAATTGGCAACCTATATCCTAGGGAAACTTGAATATTCGTATTCCGATATTAAGAGTAGATCTTACTCAGTGCATCCATTACCAGAAGATGAACTTGACTTGATAATTGAATACCTTGGAGAATTGAAAGGTGTTAAAAAAGTAAATGTATCTCGGAATGATACTAACAGATACTCCTTGTATCAATTTAAGAGTGAAATTGGTGACAAAATAACACTGACATATTATGATAACAAGAGATTACAGATACAGGGGAAACCGTTCTTTTTATACCAAGAAGTCACCTGTTTGCTTTCTGCTTACTTTCCTTTTGAAGATGTTATAAAAAACCAGTCAGAGTTCTTTAGTGTCGAAATTAGTCCTACCGAAATTAGAGATGAAATGAAGGAAATGTTACCTTCTGCATATAATTATATAAATGAAGAGCTTAAGAAGGTATTATCAGCCTCTTTGGCACTGCAAAAAATAGATATAGAATTAGAAGATTACTCATCCTTTGTGTTTCCTGCTTTAAAAACACTTGAAGGTTATCTTAAGCAAATTTTCGCTGAAAAAGGAATTTTAATAAAAAAAGGTGGGTTTGGTAAATATTTTGGGTATAATAGTATATTAAAGAAATATAAATATCTTCAGGAGCCCGAAATTGACAGTATTGTAACAATTGATGTGATTGAAACATTATATAATTATGTACATAAACATCGTCATACAATATTTCATGCGGAAGCAATTGCCTCTGCGACTAGAATTATTGAAACCAAACAAAACGCTGAATTAATTATTGAACAAGTAATATCTTTAATTGAAACTACCCATGAAAAATTGAACAATCCTGTATCGAGTTGATTTAATCCTTTTTAGGGATAAAGGTGATAATGATGAAGAATTATGAAATTTATAAACTTAATAATGAATACCCTTATATCGTATTTTCTACTTCCTACATAAATCCTTTAGAGGATATTGAAAAAATTGAAGAGGAAATGGAATCCGAATTCCGGGGGAAAGTGTTGTTTGATCTTCTCTTGTCTAATGGATTAACATCTAACAGGTTTTTAGAGGCTGAATTTGATGGTGGTAAGTTTCAATATACTTCAATTAAACCGGTAGGCAATCTAGATAATTTAATTAAAAAAGAGTCTATCACTTTTTACCGTGAAAACATTGACCTACTGCAAAATAGTGTTTTACCTAACGCACATAAATTTCTAATCAAAAAAGGACTGTTGGTTTAGAACTCATAAAAACTAGCATAGGCGAGCTTTCTTTGTGTAAGGTATGTTCATAAACCGAGGTTATCTATGGTTTTGTGACACGGGGGATCAGACCCTCCTACTCAATTTGACCACATTCTGACCACGAAACATATATAATCGTATATTATTTAATTTGCTTTTTCGTAAATGAAAAGTGGCTAAACCTTCACTTACCAAGGTTTAGCCTATCCGTGTTTATTTATATTAACTGTCGTAATGAAAGAACGTAAGAAATACGGTCTTAAAGCTGCTCGTCGTGCACCTCAGTTCTCAAAGCGTTAATATCAATGGTTTACAGAACCCTCTGCTTTCCAACCCGGCAGAGGGTTTTTTAATGTGGCTCTACAATAAAGGATTCTCGTTAAATGTTGGGGCATATGCGTCTGAAATTATCCGTGCCGCGATTTTGTCAATTCCAAAAGGGCAATGGGAGGCGGCGTATTCGATCGGTATGAGCTATCCACAGGCATTAAAGCATATCGTGTTGCCGCAAGCCTCTCGTGTCTCGATTCCGCCCTTGTCCAATTCTTTTATTAGCCTTGTGAAAGATACGTCATTGGCGTCGTTGATCCTGGCGGCAGAAATGTTCCGGAGAGCCCAGGAAATCGCAGCAACGAACTATGAATTTTTACTATTGTATGCGCAAGCGGGCGCCATTTACTGGATTATCTGCTTTGGTCTCTCGTTAGTACAGGGACGAATCGAAAACCGTTTAGATCGCTATGTCGCGAAATAAGAAGGAGCTCATAAAATGATTGCCGTACAGAGCTTATATAAAAAATTTGGAGAAGTCGAAGTACTCAAAGGCCTTGACTTAACCGTTGAACGTGGAAAAGTAGTTGTCGTCATTGGTCCTTCAGGATCTGGGAAAACGACCCTCCTGCGCTGTTTAAATATTTTAGAGACACCGACTTCAGGATCGGTCCAGATTGAAAATCAAACGTTGGATTTCAGCGGAAAAGTATCTTCCAAAGAGATCGCTAATTTTCGCAGATTGACAGGGATGGTGTTTCAAAGCTATAACCTTTTTCCCCATATGACGGTACTTCAAAACGTCATGGAAGGCCCGATGACCGTAAAGAAAGAGGCAAAAGCACAGGTTGAGGAGAAGTCGAAGCAGCTCCTTGCAAAGGTGGGTCTTGCCGATAAGGAAACTGTATACCCATTTCAACTGTCAGGGGGCCAGCAGCAACGAGTAGGAATCGCTCGGGCGCTCGCCATGGAGCCGAAAGTGATGCTGTTTGATGAGCCAACGTCTGCCCTTGACCCAGAGCTTGTTGGCGAGGTTTTACGAGTCATGAAGGAGTTGGCCGAAGAAGGAATGACCATGATCGTTGTCACCCATGAAATGAGGTTTGCTCAAGAAGTGGCGGACGAAGTCATTTTTATGGACGACGGCAAAATTGTGGAGCGAGGCACCCCAGACGACATCTTCAAGACACCAAAAGTAGAGCGGACGAAGCAGTTTCTTCGTCTCATTCATAGTAGAGTGTAACGAAATAAGACGAAGAAGGACCCCTGCTGCAGAACGAGTGTCGCAGGGGTTTTTGATCGTTTTCATGATAAAATGAAACCACTGTTTATAATGACAGCATAGAGGAGTGGCGAACGAATGAAGCAAATGACGTTTAACCATATGAAAATCAATTACAATCCAGCAATGCATGTTTTTACGAATGATGATACTAAGGGAATCGTGTTTGTCTCGAAGGGCCTTGATGAAATTCACGCTGTAGTAGAAGTGAGTGAAAATAATAATTTCAAAATACATCTAAGGTGGAATGTGAATTTTTTCGTAAGTGATAGTGAAATCACCGTTGATTTAAATTACTGTGAAGAAGAGGACGAATAATTGTCAAACATGAGAGAGCCCGGCTGTAGATGAGTACAGTAGAGGGCTGATGCAGCGAAATTAAAGACGTAGGGCAGAGTCTACTAATACTAAACATACATTAGGAACTTTTTAAAGTACAGCCCAAGTGCCTTCCAAATGGATTTATTTGAATCAATCGTTGGGATTTTATTTTGGCTACTAATCATTTATATGATTTCCAGAGTTTTTGTCCATTTTGATCATCAAAAGAAAGAAATGAAATCCCTTCATGAGAAGGTGGATCAGTTGCTTGAAGAGAGGAAAGATCAGTAAATGATAGCGGCTTTCAGGTGTTTAGCATTATATCAATTAAGACTTCAATACACTGGTTGAATGTTTGGTATTGCTTCATCAAGTTTGACGTTCATGTCGATTCTAGGTACTTTTCTTGTTAAACCGATAGAATCTCAACAGCACCCCAGCCATCGCTTCAAATGGTATGGATTCTGTGTTACCCATGGAAAAGACCAAGTGTTTGCAGGCTGATAGGAACCCGTGGTACCGTTAGAAGTGAATGGATAGGGGAAGGGGCGATACAGCCATGAGTACAGCAAATTTGGAGGAGCGTCTTGCTACGTTAAAAGCGGATTATATCAAGTATCAGGGCGATTTGGAGAAGGTTGAATCCACTGGTGGCGATGGGGGGCCCATTGAGCGCCAACTTTATCAGCTTGAAGAAGAAATCCAGAAAATTCGCGAAGAAATCCGCAGCAACGGATAAGGGAAGGCATGGCCCTTAAAGTGAAAACTCCTTACGAACGGCACCTCATTGACAATTAAACCAATGGAGGTGCTTTTTTTGTTAGAAAAACATGCTACCCCTGCAATCTATACAATTCACGGGCCATCGCTTCAAGAATGTACACGACGGGCACTTGGGTCGTGATGTTTGCTTTCTCAAAAAACTCTTCCGAGACATAATACGAAAGATTGACATCTGCTACTTTTGCTATTGTGGAAAATTTATTGTTGGTGATGCTAATGATTTTGCTACCTTCTTGTTTTAGCTGATTCACTTGGGTGATGGTAAAGTGGGTTTCCCCTGAGACAGATAGGGCGATGGTGACGCTGTTCTGCCGGAGCTTGGAGTGAATCGGGTAAGAAAAGTCTTTAATGTACATCGATAATTTCCCTAAGGCGGAAAAATACCTTGCGCCATATTCAGCTAAGATTCCAGAACTGCCGATTCCGATGAAGATGACGTTTTCCGCATCTGCCACAAGGGCAGCGGCCTCGGAAATTCTTTCTTCCAAGTCCCCTTTAAACGCCCGTTCGAAAAATTCCGCAATCGCATGCTGGGAGCTTTTAATCGGAGCTTTCTTCTCTTTTTCTAGGTGCATTTTTAGCTTCACTTTAAATTCGGAAAACCCGTCGCAATCCACTTTTCGGCAAAAACGCAAAATCGTCGCTGTCGATACGTGGGTTTCGTCAGCAAGCTCACGAATCCGCATGTACGCTACTTTTTCTGCGTGTTGGCAAATGTAGTTGTAGATCGACATTTCTAACTCATTAAAGGACGCAATGACCTCACTTGAAAACATCGTATACCCCTTCTCTGTCCATGATTTCCTTACTAGATGTTCTATACTGCTACATATCCCATCGTTGCATTGCTTTGCTACTATTTCACCGCTATTGTATCTTCCGTTTGAATAACACTATTATAGCACTAAGTAACATACTGTTACAAAAATGTAACACGCGACTTTCGGTGTGATAACAAACCATATGGCCTCCGCTTGTTTACGATCACCACCCTTCCATTTACGATGGTGGTAGAGGTTAACTAAACGTTTGTTTAAAAGAGGCGAAGGCCCGTATCGGTAAGCTCTTCGATTATCAAAAACGGATCAGTTTTTGGTCTTTTGTGAAACGGGAAGACAAGAAGATTTCAATAGGAGGAATGGCAGATGACACGATTTCCAGAAGGTTTTCTATGGGGCGGGGCAACCGCCGCTAATCAAATGGAAGGTGGCTTTCATGAGGGGAACAAAGGGCTAAACATTGCCGATGTTCTTCCCGGAGGCAAAGAGCGGCTAACGATTTTAAAGCGACCAGGCTTTACCTTTGAAATCGATAAAGAGAAGTACTCGTACCCGAACCATGAAGCGATCGACTTCTACCATCGCTATCAAGAGGATATTGCGTTATTTGCTGAGATGGGTTTTAAAGTGTTTCGGATGTCGATTGCGTGGACGCGGATTTTTCCGAATGGAACTGAGCTAGAGCCGAACGAAGAAGGTCTTGCTTTCTATGATCGAGTGTTTGATGAATTGCATAAGCACGGAATCGAGCCTGTTGTGACGATTTCTCACTATGAAATGCCGCTCAACCTCGTGAAGCAATATGGCGGGTGGAGAAGCCGCAAATTGGTTACGTTTTTTGAGCGATATGCGCAGGTCATTTTTAACCGCTACCAAAAGAAAGTGAAGTATTGGATGACGTTCAATGAGATTAACGGGGCCCTCCACTTCCCCATTATGAGCATGGGCTTCTCTATTGAAAACGAAGAAACAAAGCATCAGGACATTTTTCAAGCGTTCCACCATCAATTTGTAGCGAGCGCTCTGGCGGTAAAAGCGTGCCGCGAAATCATTCCAGATGCGCAAATTGGCTGCATGATCTTATTTGCGCCTGTGTATTCGTACGATTGCCATCCTGACAATGTGATGTATGCCCTTGAGGAAGAGCGGCTGTTTAATTTCTTCTGCGGTGATGTGCAAGTGCGTGGGGAGTACCCAGCTTTCATTCGGCGCTATTTCAAAAAGCACAACATCACGCTTGAGATTGAGGAGGGCGATCTCGACATCATCAAGGAGCATACCGTCGATTACATCGGACTAAGCTACTACATGTCACAGACGCAAATGCTTGATAAAACAGGTGCTGATGTTGCTCCAGGAAACTTATTAGAAGGAGTAAAAAACCCATTTCTGAAAGCGAGCGATTGGGGCTGGGAAATCGATCCGACCGGCTTGCGAATCTCGTTAAACAAGCTCTATGATCGTTATCAAGTACCACTGTTTATCGTAGAAAATGGCTTAGGGGCTTACGATACGGTAGAGGAAGATGGTTCGATTCATGACGATTATCGGATTGACTATTTACGCAGTCATATCGAAGCGATGGCCGAAGCGGTTGAAGATGGGGTCGAGCTGATGGGCTACACGAGCTGGGGCTGCATTGATTTAGTAAGTGCTTCTACCGGCGAATTTTCGAAGCGCTACGGCTTTATCTACGTCGATAAGCATGATGATGGTAGCGGCACACTCGAACGGAAGAAGAAGGATAGCTTTTTCTGGTATAAAAAAGTAATCGAATCGAATGGGATCGATTTAGGGTAACGGTATAAAAACATTTAAGCTCTCGGAGGTGTAAGGCAATGACAGAAGGTATTAAGATTGCGACGATTGGTGGGGGTTCAAGCTACACGCCTGAACTTGTTGAAGGATTTATTAAACGCTATGATGAGCTGCCGGTTCGTGAACTATGGCTCGTCGATATTGAGGAAGGCAAAGAAAAAATGGAGATCGTCGGGAACCTTGCGAAGCGCATGGTTCAAAAAGCGGGTCTACCGATTGACATTCATCTAACCCTTGATCGAAGAGAAGCGTTAAAAGGAGCCGATTTCGTTACGACGCAATTTCGAGTGGGCTTGCTGGATGCGCGGGCAAAGGATGAGCGAATTCCATTAAAGTATGGCGTGCTCGGTCAAGAGACGAACGGGCCAGGCGGCTTGTTTAAAGGGCTGCGCACGATTCCGGTTATTCTTGACATTTGCCGTGACATGGAGGAGCTGTGTCCGGATGCATGGCTTATCAACTTTACGAATCCAGCGGGTATGGTGACAGAAGCAGTCTTACGTTATGCCAATATTAAAAAAGTCGTCGGGCTATGCAATGTTCCCATCGGGATCGAAATGGGTGTCGCCAAACTGCTTGATGTGGATCACTCGCGCATTCGCATTGACTTTGCCGGCTTGAACCATATGGTGTACGGACTCGATGTTTATTTAGACGGTGTCAGTGTAAAAGACAAAGTGATTGAGATGATCACAGATCCGAACAATAGTAGTTTCGTCAAAAACATCGACGGGCTCGGCTGGGAGCCATCCTTTATCAAAGCGCTCGGCGTCCTCACATGCCCATACCATATGTATTATTACAAGTCACGGGAAATGGTCGAAAAGGATTTGAAAAAAGCTGAAGAGGAAGGCACACGGGCTGAAGTCGTCCAACGCTTAGAAAAAGAACTGTTTGAGCTGTATAAGGACCCGAATCTGGACATCAAGCCACCGCAGCTCGAAGAACGAGGCGGAGCCTATTACTCTGATGCCGCCGTCCGCTTAATCCATTCGATTTATACAGATCGACGAGATATTCAACCCGTGAATACGATGAATCGTGGGGCAATCGCAAGCATCCCGAGCGACTCAGCGGTGGAAGTGAGTTGTGTCATCACAAAGGATGGACCGAAGCCGATCGCGATGGGAGATTTGCCAGTCCCGGTCCGCGGACTCGTTCAGCAAATTAAGTCGTTTGAACGGGTAGCAGCAGAAGCGGCCGTTACTGGCGATTATGATCTTACGGTTCTGGCGATGACGATCAATCCATTAAGTCCATCGGACACGATCGCGAAACAAATCGTTGATGACATGCTTGAGGCACACAAGGAGCACTTGCCGCAATTTTTCAACGAAGTTCAAGCGTAATAAAGGAGAGGGGCTGTTCATGTTGAGCAGCCCCTGTTTCTCGTATGAAAGAGATGTCCAGCTCCAAGAGCTCTCCGTAATTCTTTTAACTCCGTGGCCTTCCCCCCTTATTCATTTCGCTCTACTTTTAGGACAAAATCGAGCAAATGATGATCCTCGATCGGAATTTTCGCCTTTACATCGAACGTCCCATTGTCAATGATCAGCAAATGAGCGTCGGCTCCTTTCTCGCGTAAATAAATCCATTTACGACATGGTCATAATAAAGGATCTCGTAGATAGCGTCCTTTTGAATATAGTCTTTTTCCAAGGCTTGAAACGTAGGGTTTTCGCCAAATGTAAGCAGACCGAGGGTAACCCCGTCCTCCTCACTCTGGACAAGATATAAGGCTTTGTTTTCTTCGAGAAAAACAGTTCCTTCGCCCTCAAAGTAATACATATCTTGATGTGGGAGGTGGTGAAACGGATAGGTGGCGTGATACCGGAACTCACGATCGTAAACAAACAACGTTCCCTCCTCACTTAAAATATAAGCATAATCATCATCCGCATAAAGGGGGTAGAGATCTTGTCCCCCTAGTTGAAAATCTTCGTAGGTGACGTTCTCCTTCGCCATATCGACAATCCCAATCCCTGCGTTCTCATAGTGCCCTTCTTGATTGAAACGACCGCTAAGGCCGTATATGATCCTTTCCTGAAACCCTAACAGTGGTGCACTTTTGGGTACAAAATCTGGCTCTGTTTCAAAGCTTTGTTCCGTTGTTGCATTGGAAAGAGAAACACTAAACGTGTCAGAATCGATATTTTGCTCACTCGTTTTGTGGGAGACGGCTGTATCAAATAACACCTCTTCCCCGTAGTGCTCAAGGTTTTGCACGCCAACGTTAGATGAAAAATAATCGAGCTCAACTTTTTCAAAGGAAAGGCGCTGTAAGTCAAACGTATAATAGTAATTATCAGACGTGGCCTCCCCAAATAACGAAACGTACAGGGTATCCATATCCGTTGGCTTTTGGTGGATAAACATACGACGAAACTTGTCATCAACAATTTCAAACTCCTCAACGATCTCCCCATTCTCGTTTATAGCTTTCACAATAGTGGCGTCTTGGTTGACTCGGATGTCAGCCGGATAGAATAGTAAATAGTCGCTCTCCTCATTTGTTAAAAGATCGAGATGAAACTGCTCGATTCCTTCGACTTGAACTCTTTCCAGTTGGACTTTCGTCTTTGCCACCGCAATGATCACGATAAGTAAAAGCCCGCTTATTAATAGTAATCGATACCACTTCATGCGATTGGTTCTCCCTGACGTGGGCTTACATTACAAAATGGATGGACATGGTTCACAACATTCTCTCCTAGTATTGTTTTTAATTTATATTACTATAAAACGAAGGGGAATGGGAAAAAGTTCTAGAATACTAGAAAGTAGCTTCAAAAGGAGGAAAAATCGTGATGATCCCAAACAATGCATCGAAGCTTTATCGGAAAGATAGGATCGTGAAGGACCCCAAAAGGAGATCAATATGGAATTATTATTGCAACTAAGCCTATTTGTCCTCTTGATCATCATCATAAATTTTGTCATGAAACAATTTGGTAAAAGGGGTTCCCTGTTCGTTTTGGTTATACTTTTTGCTAGTTTAATCACTTTAATAATAGGGATCAATGGTGTTGCGGATCGTTCTTTTTGGTTGATCATTTTGTTCGCTTCAATTCCTCTATCTATAGGAATTACACAACTCATAAAGAAGCAGAAGGACTAAAAAATCTCTATTGTTTTACATTTCTTTTTGTTGATGAAAGCTAATAGAGTAAATAAAATAAACAACAGCCCTCATCACCTCCTCACAGGCAATGAGGGCTTTTCTCGTTAATTCTTGGCTGCCTGTCTGTGAAAGACTGCTTCACTTGCAGCTAGGACTTTGTTTCGTAAGCCGTCCAGGTCATCGAATAACAGCTTGCCGTGTCGTTTAACGGGTCGGCCTGCGATGAAGACTGAATCTACGTTTTCAGGCCTCGCGCTTTGGACAACCGCACCAACAGGCTCATGATTGAGCGGGAACAGGTTGAACGACGCTGGGTTGATCAAGAGAAGGTCTGCCTCTTTCCCTACGTCAAGGGTTCCGATTTTATCGTCTAGCTTGAGGGCTTTTGCACCGTTCAGTGTGGCGAACGTTAACACGTCGTTCGTTGTCATCTTCAGCTGCTCCGGCATTTCTCCGCGGTCGAGTCGTTGTTCATTTTGCCACGCTCGTTCGGCTTGAAGGGCGAACTTCATCTGAGCGAACATATCACCTGCGGTAGCAACGACAACATCGACGCCGAGGGTGACTAGGCCACGGTGCTTATGGAGGTGACCGGTGGCTGGATAGCCGTGCCCCATCATCATTTCCACTTCAGGGGTGACGGATAGGGAGGCGCCGCTTTCCGCAATGTATTCATACTCATGTGGTTGGATTCGGTTCACATGGACGAGGTTTAAGTCCGAATCGAGCAAGCCGGCATCACGCATACGGGTGATGGAACGGTCATGAGGGCCCCACGTACCGAATCCGATGTGCATCGACGCGATGGCATCAAGTTCTCTCGCTAGCTGGATATCATCAAGGGTGACCTCCCATGAGCTGAATTCCGGTCCGCGAATCGCTAACGCCATGGTCAGCAGCTGATCGTCCGACTGAAAATATTCTTTTTTTACCCGCTTTGCGTCTTTCGGGTGTCTCACTTCACTGTCACGGGACCAATACGCCTCATACCCTGGGGTGCCATGGGCGAAGACGGCACGAATGCCAGCTGCTTGAAGTCCTTTGATGGACGCGTCGGCGTGCTCAGGGGTCTCGAGCATGGACCAATCGAGCACCGTGGTCACCCCTGCATCAATCGCTTCGAGAGCGCCCCAAAGGTTGGCAATATAGGAGTCTTCAGGGGTTAGCATTGATCCTAGATTACCGTAATATAATTTGTCTAAATAGGTGAGCAAGGTCCAGTCTGTGCCGATGTGACGGAGTAGTGACTCCCATACGTGCCGATGCGTATCGACAAAGCCTGGCATGACGATTTTACCCTCGGCGTCGATGATTTCTGTATCGACTTCTGGTTCGATGTTTGGGCGGATGTCCCGAATCCACTTGCCTTCGATCAGGATGTCTTTTGCTTGTGGTTTGTGGTTTCCTTTCATGTCTAACACAAGTCCGTTTTTAATTAATTGCTGTTTCATAAAGAAATCCTCCCCTTGAATCAATTGCTTCGTTCGCCTCGATTCCGCCAGTTGGCGATGACTGATCCCCCTTTCCTAATCATTTCAACTAAAACGAGACGCGCATCGTGTACTCTATACCCGTTTTTGACTTCTTTATCCCATTTATTTTGTAAAAATGGTAGAAAGATAGAAAACCCTTGATCAAATCAATCGATCAAGGGCTCTGAATTGTTTAATCGTTTAAGATGCCTAAGTATTCCTTCCATGGGCCAACATCTGTATCATAGCGCTTCGCCATGCTTCTTACGATTTGCGCGATGTGGGTCAGGTCATGGACAACCCATGCCGAGAGGAGTTCCCTTACTTTGACGACACCAAATGCAGGGTGGGCGCCTGTTCGTTCAAGGTCGGCTTCCGATTGTACAAGGCTTTGGAGAGTGTTTAGGTTCTCTTTTCGCAGTTGCTGAAACTCCTTAAACCTCTCGCTAATTGGAACCGCGTTGCTTTGGTTTAAGTGTGAGAAGCGATCGAATGCTGGAAAGGGCTTATGTTCTCCTTCTTGTAAAATAAAGCGCAGACGTGGAATCCAATTCGTTTTTTCCGCTTCAATCAAATGAACAACGACCTCATATACTGTCCACGTCTCGTGTCCTTCATTGCATTGATGCCACGAATCAGATAAACCCTCAAGAAAAACCTCCAGTGTCTTTGGAGTGCGCTCCAGCAATTGAATGGCTTCGTTCATTTGAAAATTCATCCTAAACCCCTCCCAGTGTTATATGAAATGTCTACGTAAAGTATAAACGTAAATGGGGTGAAAGAAAAAAAGGAAGCCTTGTGTAACCTTAGCTTCCAAAGTAGGAGTCACATCAACAACCCAATCACGCCTGCTAACCCCGCGTAAATCATCATCGGGATGAGCGTCATGCGGATGATGAGCCCTTCTTTTCCAACCAAGCCAACGACAGAGGCTGCTGCAACAACATTAACAACACAGATCATATTACCAGCGTTTGCCCCCATTACTTGCAGGGCAACCACTTGCGTTGGATCAGCACCAATTTGATCGGCAACAGAAAATTGGAAAAGGGAGAACATCATGTTGCTAAATGTGGCACTACCCGAAATGAAGGAACCGAGAGCGCCAATGAAAGGGGCGACGAGTGGCCAGCTACCACCAAGAAGTTCGGCTGCTTGATTGGCAAGCTCCACCGGCATGCTCTCAAGACCAGCGTTGTTCACTCCGGAATTGATGAAAAGCCTCACCATTGGAACGGCTGTAAATAGAGTCACAGCGGTACCGATCAACGTTTTGCAAGAAGTTGAAATAGCACTAGCAAAAGCATCTTTACGAATCTTATGGAGGAAAAATGTGATAAGAACGACAAGTATAAAAACGGTCCCTGGTAAATAGAACGGCTGGAAGGTAGCTGAAATCGTCGTACCTAAAATATGGTTCCAGCCGATACGGACGCTCATGAGCCATTGCTTCACAGGAAGGACATCCAGTCGGGTAAGGACTAAAAGGAGTCCAAGCAGCAAATAAGGGACCCATGCAAGCAAAAGGGACATCGGTTTCGGTCGGTCATCTAGCTTGACCGTGAGACTTCCAAGCCACTCTGGAGACCATTGATCTTGTGGTGGAAAATCCCACGTTTCTTTTGGCATGAACCAACCTTTTTGAACTGCCGTTAAAACGAGAAGAAGTCCAACAGCACCTCCAACAATCGATGGGAATTCCGGCCCTAGCAAAAATGCGACAATGAGTGCTGGTACGGTGAAGCTAAACCCTGCAAAGAGGGCAAATTTCCACACCTCAAACCCTTTTTTCCACGATTTTGTTTCGCCAAAAAAACGGGTTAATACTAAGATCAAAATGAGCGGCATTAGCGTCCCGACGATGACGTCAATTTGCATCACTTGTGCAGCTAACTGCCGTAAATAATCGGTCATGGACATCTCTGATAGGTAAGGGGTGGTGACAGCGGCAAGCTCAGCCCCTTCCTGCAAACCTTGCTGTACGCCAACGACGATGGGCGTCCCCACCGCCCCAAACGAAACTGGGCTGCTATCGGCAATCAAGGCAAGAACAACGGCTGCAAGCGGCGGGAAACCTACGGCGACAAGTAATGGGGCAGCAATAGCCGCTGGCGTACCAAAACCAGCGGCCCCTTCAATAAAGGCACCAAATAGCCAAGCAATTAATATTACCTGAATCCGTCGATCTGGAGTCACATTCATTAAAAAGGAACGAATGGAATCGATGGCCCCGCTAGCTTGGAGCGTATTTAATAAAAGGATCGCTCCGAAGACAATATATAAAATCGAAACACCAATCATAATCCCTTCGATGATCGAAGCGGAAATGTGGACCACAGGGACTTTCCAATAAGCAAATGCTAAAATAGCGGTTACGAGTAAACTAATCGGCATCGCTTTCATTGCCGGCATGCGAAGCAACACAAGAAACAACATGACCGATAAAATCGGTGTTAATGCAATAACGGTCACCATCTGACTTCCCCCTTAACCTCTCTATAACTTTCTTACTACCTAAAGTGTACCACGAGTTTGCTCAATATTTCACAAAGTGTTGTGAACGATTTCGCACAAAGCACAATTTCACCATTTCGGTTTTATTTGTAGGGGAGTGTAAAAAATTGACGTTTAAGCAGTACAATATAGTGAGAAAGGATGGTTACGTAATGATAACGACTTATTTCAATAAAATCGAAGAAATACTGGAAATCGTATTACAAATAGAAGAGGATTCATTAAAACAAGCTGCAGAAAAGGTAGCTGAAAGCATTCAAAATGGGGGAATTATCCAACTGTTTGGCTGTGGTCATTCGCACCTATTAACAGAGGAAGTGTTTTATCGCGCGGGAGGGCTCGTGCCGATCAAACCGATTCTTGTGGAGCCTTTAATGTTACACGAAGGAGCTGTGCGTTCATCCAAGCTGGAACGGCAAAATGATTACGCCGATTGGTTTTTGCAGGATCAGGATCTTCAGGCGAACGATGTATTGATCGTTTTATCAACCTCGGGGCGTAACCCTGTACCCGTGGATGTGGCGGCGTACGGTAAAGAAAAAGGAGCCTTTGTCATTGGGGTTACGTCACTCGAATATTCCAAAAGCCAGCCGTCACGACATAAAAGTGGAAAGCATCTGTATAATTCAGTCGATCTCGTCATTAACAATCATTCGGTTAAGGGAGATGCCGTGCTTTCATACGAAAAGGTTCAAGTACCCTTTGCCCCGACTTCGACGGTTGTAGGAGCAACGATCTTAAATAGCATGTTTGCAGAAGCGATCAAAAGGATGGCCGACAACGGTTATGAACCACCCATTTTCTTAAGTGGGAACATCGATGGTGCTGATGATCATAACCAACTATTAATTGAGCGTTACCAAAAACGAATTCCCCTATTAGCGTTAGATAGGGATGAGGCCTAAAGTAAATGTTAGTTTAATCTAGTTGTAATTTCCGGTCCATTGCTTGGAATTCCCTTGACAGAACGAAGAATGCCCAATCCCACTTGTTTATGTGTTTGCAGGACACAATACATTTTCATCTATTCGATCTTTGAAGAGTTACTCGAATTTTTTGGATGGTAATTGGGAACCTATGTAGATACATGAATAAAGGAGTGAATTGGAATGGGGGATTTGTGCAGAAAAGTGCCAGATCATGCCGTACAAATCATTAAAGAGCGATGTCGTGTAGTTAACCTATGTCACTATATTACACCGACATCCACATTTTTTCGCAATGACAATCGGGATCAAGAGATTTGTGAAATCGTCCGAAAAGCAGCTGCCATTTGGTGTGGTGCAGGCATTGAGTTTAATGTAAATCGTATCGAGGAACTGCAACACGTGCTAACAGAGCCGCCATTCAATGAGTTAGTAGCTGAAGATTTCCCTTGTGAGGATCATATTGGAGATCACTAGCGTTGCACAAAAAAGTGAAGACAAAGTCAAGGGTACAGAAATGGAATATTATTGATAATTATTCCATTTTATAACTTTACGAAATATTCAGTTTTATTTTTTTCTTGGTAATCAAGTCAAAAGGATAAGGGGGGTCTGTTTGAAGGTAGTCCTTATCCAATTTTTTACAAATTAGTAGATAGGGTCATAACTTAGGTCGTTTAAATGTTGGGTATCACCATCTTCAAATTGTGCTAAGGTTTCGTTGAAAATCCGGTCATGATCAAGTCGCCTTCGACCCTTTGATGATCGCTTGGGCTTTTTAAATAGCTCCTTTAGAAAAACAGAGAAGCTTCTCCACCAATATTCTTTTATAAACTCAAGCATCTCAAGGAGAGTTCCTTGATAACGCACTTTCTTCTTCATTAATAAAGTTAAACAGAAAGTAATCATGGCGATATAGACTTGGTTGTAAACGGCATTGGCGCTCTTTCCATAACATTTTTTCAGAACCATATGCTGCTTCATCCATTTGAAGAACAACTCGATTTGCCAGCGGCTTCGATAAAGATCACTGATTTCCTCTGCGCTCATCTTTGCATCATTTATGATAATCGAGATCTTGTTTCCTTGACTGTCCAGCGTTTCAATCAATCGTAGAGGGTATTTCATTTTTCCTAGCTTGACCACCGCCTCACGAAGAATATCGGAAGATGGGTCCACAGGCAGTTCTTCAATAACCTTGATGACCGTGTTATCTTTTATTCGAGTACAAAACCGAACGTTATTTTTACAGTAATCGTCAAACTTATCGAAATCGAAATATCCCCGATCAAATACGTGAAGGGCATCCTTTTCGATGACCATCAAGGCATCCAGTTGTGTGGAATCTGCCCGCCTGGCAGGGGTGATGATGATCTTATCCGGGGAAATCTCCCCTTCATGAATAACGACACGGGTATGTATTTTCACTCCCGCTTTTGTATTTCGGAAATGAGCCCATCGATACTGGCTAAGACAAAAAGAGATGGTAGTAGAATCAATGAGATGGATTTTGCCTAATAAAGCATTTCCCTTTTCCTTCCCGAATTCCCGGTGGATCTGTTGGACTAAATGATGAAGGATGGATTCAAAAATCTCTGGTGGCAAATCAGAAAGTTTACGGGATAATTGGGATTTACTGATGCTTTTTAATCCAAGTTCTTTTTGTAATTTTTTCTTATGCCGCACTTTAAAACTAATTTCCTTTAGACTTGATAACTGTTTCAATTGAGCATAAATAAAGAGTTTGATAAAGGTGAGGCTATCTAGTTTTTTAACATATTTATCCACTTGCATTTGATCAATGATTTTAGAAATGACTTTCATGTCTGTCGGTTGAATGTATTCCTTAAAAACCGTTTTTGTGTTATTCTTGTCCATAGGTTTACTCCTTATAATTAGGATATGGACAGGACTTCGTACCTTCTGTCATCTAATTATAAGGATTTTTTTATGAAGTTGAAGACTAGTATTTACCATAAATTCAATAAAATTGAATTTAATTACACCTTGACAAATCTTTTTTTATTTAATGCAACGCTAGTGATTGGAGATCGGATTCCTCATTTGTTGGCAACACGTCCAGGTAGTACAGACACGACAATTGCGGTTTATTGGATTGGCGGTGAAACGTTCCAAACGGATGGACACGGTGTCCAAGTAACTGGGTGTCATAACTTCAGCTTTTCAACTACTGACTCCATCCCAAGGCACTCAATTATTCTTACGGACTTAGCGAATTACCAAGTGTTAGCTCATGAGCTAGGGCATGCTTTATTTGTACATCACCCGGTGTGTTTAACAACGATGATCCGAGTCCAAATGCAGACCCCAATAACCGCAAGCATAATAGCGATTCCAATAATGTCATGTTTCCCAATGCAGGGACACAAACGACAGTTGAGCAGCGGCTATTGGCGAGAAAAAGCAAACTGGTGGTTGAAGATTTTTGTGATGTTAAATTTGTTCCTGAATTTCCTAAGAAGTTTGAAGTGGAAATTTTGAGCATTGGGGTCCATGAAGTGGACGATGGTTTATTTGATTCTGATATTGAAGTGCGTTTTAACTTCAAGATCAACGATACCACTCTTTCTTGGGAACATCATCAGATTGAACCTTCCGCTGTTCCTTACCACATTGGTGTTAGGACGAACGTATTAATTCACACTCCTGATGATGAGATTTCATTAGAAATAACTGGTGTTGAATTTGATGTTAATCAGAACGACCCGTTGCCGTCATTTTCAAGAACATTTGGACAGGCCGACCAGTGGTGGGGTACAAATGTTCCCAATCCTCCTGGTTTCCATAGTACCTTGATTTTAGAAAACGATGAGATAAAGTGTGAAATCTTTTTCAAGATTACTGCGGTTCCTTCGGAAGAAAAGCTGATCCCTGGTGTTTTCCAACAATCAATAATTACCTAGGTTTGGGCGAGAAACTCGTTCGTACATCACTGTTATCCAATTGCTTTTTAACATGGTGTCTCTTTGTGGCCTTCAAAAAATCATGTCGTATAGAATTTGCAAGCCCTAAGACTTAAAGTCTCATGGCCCTTTTTACGCTACCTTTTTCCGTTTCCGATAGACGACATAGCTCCTTGTAAAATATTTTAGTGGCATGCTGAGTACGATTAATCATAAGACGTGACTTCAGGAAGGAGTTGCGTTTTTTTTGTTTGTTTCTCATTGAGTCTTTATAAATCGAGATCGTAGCAAGATCATTTAAAAGAGGGGGATGGAAATGAAGGGGAAAAACGTTCAGTTACTTTTCGCATTGGTGGTGATCATATTGTTGTTTCCAACAGGAGCTTCGGCCTCCTCTCATGCGGTGAGCGTCGGGAAAGGAAGCTATGCGACCGAGTTTCCGGAAATTGATTTTGGCGGAATTAATGATCCGGGCTTTCGGGGTCAGCAGGGGGAGCCGCCTGCAACCATTTATCGCTCAGATCGTGTAACAGGACCGATGCAAACCAATTCATGGTGGGGATCGTTAGCAGTTGACCGGTTTTCGATGAATCAATATCCTCACCCGTTTAGTGTTCGGCATTGGCCAGAGGGGTTACATGTATTCTATGATGCCCCGCACAATATGGTCGTCCATGAAAACCGTGAAGCAGGAACGTGGCACATTCATGGCGCGATTGGAACGGACTTTATCATTAAACATTCTGGAACAGCCAATTTTGGGCAGGCTGTCGTCGACGACTATAACGATTGGTATGTGCGAGGGCTACTTGAAAATGGCGCTCAACAAATGGCCATTACATACGGGATCGGATCTCCGTACATTTTTGTCGAATATGAAGGAGGAAGTGCTGTTTTAGACTTTGATATTGCCCCAGATGTATGGGAAATGAACGGTCATGTCATTGGCTTCTCGACCCATGATCATAAGCATTATGCGGCATTTGCTCCCCCTGGACAAAACTGGTCTGGTATCGGTTCAAGAACGCTTACGAACAATGCCAATTATATCGCCATTGCGAAGCTCCCGGAAAAGGACGGAAACATGCTAGCGAAGTTTGAGCAGTATGTGTACTCTGTCGTTCGAGACGCCGTAGCTGACTGGACATATGACGAAGCGACGGGAACAGTAACGACCACATTTGAGGTCACAACAGAGGCAAAGGTGCAAGGAGCGCCCGACGGTACGATCTTTGCATTATATCCACATCAATATCGCCACTTGGCTTCATCCTCTGAGAGCCAGCTACTTCAGAACTACCAGTACAAGATCATCCGCGGCACGATGATTGGACTAGAAGGTAAGCGCTTCACGACCGAATTAACCTATCCGGGTGTGCTCCCTTCCTTGCCGGATTTAGGTGATTACGATCGGGAGCGATTGATCGGTTATCTTCATGATGCTACATCTGATTACCCAACCGGTTCGGATACGTATGAGCTAGGAAAATATATAGGAAAGCTTGCTACTCTTGCGCCAATTGCTGATCAAATGGGCGAGTATGAATTAGCGGAACAGTTTCGCGGAGAGCTAAAAGACATTTTAGAGGATTGGTTACAGGCGACGAATGCTAGTGGTCAACTAAAAGGGAAAAATCTTTTTTATTACAACGAAAATTGGGGAACGATTTTAGGCTATCACGCGGCTCACAGTTCTGCGACGCGAATCAATGACCATCATTTCCATTACGGATACTTTGTCAAAGCTGCAGCCGAAATTGCCCGCGCAGACCAAGAGTGGGCGAAAAGCGAAAATTGGGGTGGGATGATCGATTTACTCATCCGCGACTTTATGGCCGATCGAGACGATGATTTGTTTCCATACTTAAGAATGTTTGACCCGTTCTCGGGGAATTCGTGGGCGGACGGGCTTGCTACCTTTGATGCGGGGAACAATCAGGAATCTTCCTCGGAAGCGATGCACGCTTGGACAAATGTTATCCTATGGGCGGAAGCCACAGGGAATAAGGAGCTCAGAGACCGGGCGATCTACTTGTATACGACCGAGATGAGTGCGATCAATGAGTACTTCTTTGATGTTCATCAAGAGATTTTCCTGGAGGAATATGGACCTGAAATTGTTACGATTAACTGGGGCGGGAAAATGGACCATGCTACGTGGTGGAATTCAGGAAAGGTGGAAAAATATGCGATTAACTGGTTGCCGTCCCATGGTGGTTCGCTGTATCTTGGACACCACCCTGACTATGTCGACCGGGCCTACGAAGCGCTTCGGCGAGATATCGGTTCCACCGACTGGAACTTATGGTCAAATCTCGTTTGGATGTATCGAGCCTTTACCAATCCAGACGATGCTCTTCGGCAAATGGAGGCTTCGATCGATGACTACGGCTTGTTTGACCCAGGAAATGAAAAAATCATTGAGCGTGGAAGCACGAAAGCACAGACGTATCATTGGATTCACAATTTAGCTGAACTTGGACGAGTGGACCCAACGGTAACGGCCAATCACCCGATTTACGCCGTCTTTAATAAAAATGGTAATCGAACGTATATTGCCTATAACTATTCTGATTCTCCAATCACGGTCCAATTTTCCGATGGACATGCCATTGAAGTTGAGCCGCATAGCTTTAATATTGGCAACGGGGACGGCCCCGCAAACCCAGATCCTTCAGAACCGGATCTGAAAAATCCTTACGAGCGAATTCAGGCGGAGTCGTATGATGCGATGAGCGGCATTCAGACAGAAGAGACGGACGATGACGGTGGTGGACAGAACATCGGTTGGATTAACGATGGTGATTGGGTCAAGTATGAGCGCGTTCATTTCGAACGGGGCGCTTCCTCTATTGAAGTTCGCGTAGCTAGTGATACACCCGGGAGGAAGGATTGAAATACGCACAGGAAGCCCAACAGGAACGCTCTTAGGAGACGTACAGGTACCGAATACCGGCGGGTGGCAGGAGTGGCAGACGGTGACAGGAAATGTGCAAATTCAACCTGGGACTTACGATGTATATTTAGTGTTTAAAGGGAGTCCCGAGTATGACTTAATGAATGTGAACTGGTTTGTTTTCCGAGCAAACGGCCAAGGGAATGGCGATTCGCATACACACCCTGATTACACAGCAGGAATTAGAGGGATTACAGGTAATGAAGTGACGATCTTTTTTGCGCCGACAACAGAAGCACGGTATGTGGATGTACATTTAAAAGTGAACAATGGTCAACAACTCAATTATCGGATGACAGAACGGAACGGGGAATGGGAACGGGTTGTCGAGAATTTATCAAGTGGTGATGTACTTGAATATAGCTTCACGTATGAGAAGCTCGGACCCCAATATACGACTGAATGGTTTACGTATACGCGTTAATGAAATAGTGGATGGAGCTGCCCGTTGATGCAGCTCCTTTTATCGTTATGATTCATCCCCACATTTGTTCACAAAATCGAACGACTTCGATTGGGTTGATTTTACGTTATAATGTAAAAAAGAGGGGATTTATGATGACGAAATTCATTTATATTATTTTAGTCGTTGCGTTTATTGATACATTTATCCAACTGCCGATCATCACCCCTTATGCCCTAAGTCTAGGAGCATCAGAAACGTTAGTCGGTGGTATTGTGGCGATTTATTCCTTAGCGAATATGGTGGGCAATATCATCGGTGGGCACTGGGTTGATCGCTTCGGACGCAAACGAATGCTTTACATGGGGATGCTGGCAGTGGGGGGCGTGCTTTTACTTTATCCCCTTGCTCAAACAGGAGGTCAGTTATTCCTCGCCCGGTTATTACACGGGCTAGCCGGTGGTGTTTTAATCCCAGCCGCGTTTGCCTTAATTGGTGACCAAGCAAAGGCAAGACAGAGCCGAAAGCCGATGGCGTTTGCTGGGGCCTCCATCGGGATTGCCGCCATTACGGGGCCGGCTATAGGTGGGATTTTAGCCGCTCAATCCCGGACGGAGTACGTGTTTATTCTCGTAGCGATCCTGTTCTTCCTATCTGTCGGATTAACGATCAAATTTGTCCCAGAATCGCTGAAAGCCACAAGTCGTCAACGAGTGTCCTGGGGGCATGTCGGTCCACTACTGAAGAACGTAAGTCTAATGCAAGCGTGCCTTGCTGCATTTGCTTTAATGGTCAGCAACGGAACACTTGCATTCGCATTACCACTACTCGTGACCCAATTAGGTTTAACGTCGGCATCAACGGGGATGCTTTTAAGCATTTACGGCATAACGGCGCTATTTATTTTTATTACCCCGCTAAACAAAGTGTATGAGCGACTATACCCTGGGCGATTGGTCGTACTAGGATTAGGGTTGATTGGAGTATCCCTTATGTTGTTAAGCTTTATCCACACGTTATCATTAGCGGTAGTCCTAATGGTTACTTATGGCATCGGGTTTGCGTTTGTTTTTCCGTCCATGAATCAAATGGTGTCAACTGCGTCTCAAGATGAAGATCGCGGGAAGGCCTATGGGATTTTTTACGCTGTCTTTTCTCTCGGTGTTGTTGCTGGCTCGTTCATTTCAGGTGTTGTCACCGAACTTTTAGGCGTTCCTTTTATCGTTAGTGGGTGCTTGATGCTTGGGTGCAGCGTGCTTTTAGTTTGGCTATCGCAAAAAAGGATCACCGAGTCTTATGCTGTAAAAAGAGGTGCTTAAACCATCTGGCTTTTCAGGTGGTTTTTTCTTATGACTTTAAAGAGAAAAAAGATTGCGGAAAAGCGAACTTCCCGAACAAGAAATTTGTCCAAAAGCTGTCTTGATTTCCACTGCATGAGCCCCGCGGTTCCTCTGGATACTAAAGAAAAAAGGGAGTGTGAGGAGCGATGACGGTTATTACAACATTTACACAAAAACGTCGGGAGAAACAGTGGAAGTTTGAACGGAAAATGCTTCGTGAATTGACATTGCAACAAATAAAAAAAGACATTCAGACTCATTTTCAAGACATTATCCCGTTTCATTTTTTAACCCACCCATTTTTGATGGACCCTTGTACCGATATGGCCATTGATGCCTATTTACTTGGCGCCGAGTTTGGCCGTTTTGGCTACTATGGGGAGCCAGCAGAGAAAGCGAAAGCGCGATGCGAAGAAGAATTGTCTGACCTGTCCCACTATGTTTTCGATTTACTTCAAGGTTGGTATACAAACTCCGAGTTTATTCTCGATTCTCTCCACGTTGCTTCACAAGCCTTTGTCGATCATTGGTGGCGTAAAGGATTTGAAGAGGGGACAAAACGGTACAAACTCCGCCTTCATTAAGAAAATCACTACATATTTTCCCACTTGTCCAAATATATATAGGAACGATAGGACGAGGGGGAATGATCATGATTAAGTGGTTAAAAGGTGGAGTGTTTGCACTAGGGCTTGTTGCACTCCTTTTCATTATCCAATATCAGTTTATTAGCAATGATTCATCTTCCACATGGAATCTTCCGTTGTCTGGAAAGGTTATTATCCTTGATCCGGGACACGGAGGGATCGATGGCGGGGCGACGTCTAGGGCAGGTGCCTTGGAAAAAGACATTACGCTCGCTGTTAGCTTGGAACTTCGCGACTATCTCCAGGAAGCAGGGGCCCTCGTGTTAATGACACGAGAGGAAGATCGTGACTTAGCGGATGCGACGACAGCGAAGGTTCGCCAGCGAAAGGTTCAAGATTTAAAGCGGCGAGTTGAAATTGTCAATGGTTCTGGAGCTGATATGTTTGTCAGCATCCATTTGAATGCGATTGCTTCTCCTCGTTGGAGCGGGGCGCAAACGTTTTACAATCGAGCGATTCCGGAGAACGAACCTTTAGCCCGGTTTGTCCAGGATCAGCTGAAACGTAATTTAGAAAATACGAGTCGTTATGCAAAGCCAATTAATAACGTTTTTTTGTTAAAACATGCTGAAATTCCAGGTTTGCTAGTTGAAGCAGGTTTTTTATCCAATCCTTCCGAAGCTGAATTGCTTGAGACAGAAGACTATCAACAAAAAGTTGCAGCATCCATCTACCAAGGGATCATGCGCTATTACACAAATGAAGATGCGCCTGAGCAATAAACGAGTGCAAACGGATTCACGAACAGGACTAGGCGTATGCTATACTAAGCGTATACTGGAAAAAGGATGGTGTCTTTGTTGTTGACGGAGGAAAAGGTACTAGCTGCACTTAATCGGGTAAAGGACCGAGATTTAAATAAAAGCATCGTGGAGACCGGAGGCATCCGGGAACTGAAAATTTCAGGTGCGAATGTGAGCGTAAAAGTAGCTTTAGCCCAAACGGGAACTCGCGAGCAAATGGAGATTCAACAAGAAATCGTAAACGTACTAAAAGGGGAAGGGGCCGAGTCGGTAGGGCTCCGCTTTGATCAGTTAGATGAGACGGAGATTGAAAAGCTAGGAGGACTCCCTAAGCAAGAATTTCATGGACCACCGTTGCTTCATCCAAATACTTCAACAACGTTTATCGCCGTGACAAGCGGTAAAGGTGGGGTAGGTAAGTCCACAGTTTCAGTGAACCTTGCCACGACCCTTGCCCGTCTAGGGAAGAAGGTTGGTATCATCGATGCGGACATTTATGGATTTAGTGTTCCTGACATGATGGGGATTGAAGAGCGTCCGAAAGTGGTTGGTGAACAAATTTTTCCGGTGGAGCGCTTTGGTGTAAAAGTCATCTCGATGGGGTTTTTTGTGGAAGATAATGCACCGGTCATTTGGCGTGGCCCAATGCTCGGCAAAATGCTTAATAATTTTTTTGCTGAAGTCGAGTGGGGAGATTTAGACTACTTAATTTTGGACTTGCCTCCTGGCACTGGAGACGTAGCGTTGGACATTCATACGATGCTCCCTCATTCGAAAGAAATTCTTGTCACAACACCTCATGCTACTGCTGCGTTCGTGGCAGCACGGGCAGGCGCTATGGCATTAAAAACACATCATGAAATTATTGGTGTGGTTGAAAACATGGCCTACTTTGAAAGCAAGATTACAGGAGAAAAAGAGTATGTATTTGGCCAAGGTGGGGGAGAACGACTGGCTGAAGAGTTGAAGACGGAAGTTCTCGGTCGCATTCCGCTTGGACAGCCAGAAATCGATGAAGACGATTTTGCTCCGTCCGTTTATGGAGCGACTCATCCGATCGGGGAAATTTATACGGCTATCGCCAAGCGAGTCATTGATAAAACAACATGAACCGTTTGTAACAAAGAGTAGAAAGAGCCTCAAAGAAGTAAAAATGAGGCTCTTTCTTACGTTAAATATTAAGTGACGAGACTGATTGGGCGGTGGGGGCTTTACGAGCCACCGCCCCCGCCGGCATCTCCTTGACCGCCTTCTTGTTCTTGTTGCTGCTCTTGCTGTTCTTGTTGTTTTTTCATTTGTTCCTCTGCCACTTTTACGAAGATTTCGTTTAGCTTTGCCATAAAATAAGGACTCTCAAACGCTTCGTTCATGATTGTCATTACTTGTTGACGATATTCCTTTGTTTTCATCAAATCAAGGAACATCTGCTCCATCTCAGGGTTTTGTAGCACTTCAACCATCATTTGTTGATATTCGGGATCTTTCATAAGTCCTTTTAGTAATTTTTCGTTTTCTGCTTGCATGCTCTCTGCAAATGTTTTCGCAAATTCAGGGTCTTGCATCGTTTCTTGCCAAAACTGCTTACCCGCTTCCGAGGTCAATGTATCTTGAATCGCTTTTTTTACAAAGGCGTTATCCATTACAACTGTACGCCGCACTTCTTCGTCTGCCATTAATTCTTTTATGGCTTGTTTTCCTTCTTCAGTCTGCAACATGTCGACCATCATTTTCTTTGTACTTTCGTAATCAGGAGGTTGATTCCCTCCCTGTGCTTGAGGTGCACAGCCGATGATGATGGACAATAACGCAATGCAAATGAGCAGCGCCCCTTTTCTCATCACTTCTGCTCCTTTCACTCATTTTGTCATTAATTTGAGACATTTTCTTGAACTTTATGCATGGTCTAGGGACAACGACTGGCTTTTTCGCTGAGCGATTGATACAATCAATGACAGCAATGTATGTAGATGTGGAGGAACGTACGTGAATACGAGGAAAGTTGTTCAGCTTTTTTTTACGACGTTAATTATTGGTAGTTTAAGCGGTACGATTGTCGGGTTGCTTTTGGATTTAGACCTATATACAAGTGGAAGTGTGGCTAATTTAATTGTAGGGATTATTTGGATCGCGGGGATTAGTGCTGCATTTAGCTTAATTGCACAGATGGGTTTTTTCGCTTATCTAACCTTGCATCGTTTTGGCCTCGGGATATTCAAATCCGTGAAGCTTTGGAACTGGGTTCAAGTCATCCTGATTGCGTTTGTCGTTTTTGACCTTATTTATTTACGTTATATTGCTTTTGCTCAAGAGGGGGAAACCATCTTCCATTACATGGTGATGCCTCTAGCCCTTTTGGTGTATGGTGCGATTATCGCTTATTTGAAAGCGAAAGATACGAATAAGGGTGCCTTTATTCCTGCGTTATTCTTTATGGTTGTGATCACGTCCATTGAGTGGGTACCGGCTTTAACCGTTAATGATCCGAAATGGCTCTGGGTATATTTCGCTCCTCTCATTGCAGCGAACACTTGGCAAATTTTAATTCTCCATCGATTGCAACAGCAATAAAAAAGTCGAGCGATGTCGCTCGGCTTTTTGTTTTGACTTATTTGATTTCATCATGGGTTGGATGGGCGTCCGCCATTAGCTCCTCGATCGAGCGAAAATGATATCCTTTTCCTTTTAGTTGATCGATGATAATGGGCAGTGCTTTATGAGTTTGTTTAGCTGAATCAGACGCATGCATGAGTACGATATCACCTGGTGAGATATGGTCAACAACTTGACGAACGATGGCATCAACCCCAGGGTTTTCGTAGTCTCGTGAGTTGATACTCCAATGGACAATCGTATAATCATAAGACTCGGCCAAGTTTAAGACACGTTTGTCGAAATCTCCATTAGGTGGCCTGAGTAAAGTCGGCTTTTCTCCGGTAATCGAGCTAATGACTTGTTGGCTTTGTCTTAGGTCCTTACGAATTTTTTCGTCCTCCCAAGTTGTATAGTTTTTGTATTGATATCCGTGACTGCCGATATGGTATCCCGCCTCTTGAATAAGCTCTACTAGCTCAGGGTGTCTTTCTGCCCAAGAGGCCGAGATGAAAAATGTGGCTTCCTCTACTTTTTTACTCTGTAATACATCAATAATTGGTTTTACCCGTTGTTCTCCCCAACTAATATTAAAGGTAAGGGCTGCTACTTTTTCGTCCGTTTCTGCTTTATGAAACGCTTGGGGGCCTTCTGGTGTGGAAAAAACCATAAGGTGACTGCGCTCTAAATAAAGTAAACTGGCGCAAAAAAAAGCAGTGAGAAGAATGATGGTTAATTGCTTTATCTTTTTTGCACGTAATACCCAGAAGAACTTCATCTGATTCTAGCCTCCTGTATCGATTTGGTTATATTCATGTATATAGAAAAGACGGACAAGGTATGAATAAAAACCCAAAGATTAGAAAAGAATTTAGTTAGAGGAATGATCATTGTATGTGAGTTAATTATAGGTAGGAGTGTTGTCGATGCTAGGGTGTCTTTTTAATGAAAAAGAAGCACAGGAGATAGAGTACTTATTAAAGAGAGAAATGGAGGAGCTGCTTCTTGATTTATCGGATCCTAGGATCGATGAAGTTGTGAAACGAGCGATGGAAGAAAAATATCAAATCGTGTATGGCATCTATAAACGTTTCGTCCCGCCAAATGAAAGAATGAGATACATGTTAAAACGTTATAAACGAAAAGGAAATGATATTTAGTATTGACGAAGAGATCCGTCCGTGTTATATTATCTCTTGCGCTCAAAAACAAGGAAACGTATTGGTTTATAAAAAAAGTTGTTGACGTTGTGCCTTGGTTTTGATAGTATAATTTACAGTCGTCAGCAAGACGACGTCAGACAGTTCTTTGAAAACTGAACAAAAGCCAAGCGAAATAAAGAGATACAAGGTATCTCGTCAATTTACTTCATTATATGAAGTGTCGCAGGAAACAAATCCTGTGAAACATGAGCTTTATCAAACTTTTATGGAGAGTTTGATCCTGGCTCAGGACGAACGCTGGCGGCGTGCCTAATACATGCAAGTCGAGCGGACCAAAGGGAGCTTGCTCCTAGAGGTTAGCGGCGAACGGGTGAGTAACACGTGGGCAACCTGCCTGTAAGACTGGGATAACATCGAGAAATCGGTGCTAATACCGGATAATAAAAAGAACTGCATGGTTCTTTTTTGAAAGATGGTTTCGGCTATCACTTACAGATGGGCCCGCGGCGCATTAGCTAGTTGGTGAGGTAACGGCTCTCCAAGGCGACGATGCGTAGCCGACCTGAGAGGGTGATCGGCCACACTGGGACTGAGACACGGCCCAGACTCCTACGGGAGGCAGCAGTAGGGAATCTTCCGCAATGGACGAAAGTCTGACGGAGCAACGCCGCGTGAGTGATGAAGGTTTTCGGATCGTAAAACTCTGTTGTTAGGGAAGAACAAGTGCCGTTCGAAAGGGCGGCACCTTGACGGTACCTAACGAGAAAGCCACGGCTAACTACGTGTCAGCAGCCGCGGTAATACGTAGGTGGCAAGCGTTGTCCGGAATTATTGGGCGTAAAGCGCGCGCAGGCGGACTCTTAAGTCTGATGTGAAAGCCCCCGGCTCTACCGGGGAGGGTCATTGGAAACTGGGAGACTTGAGTACAGAAGAGGAGAGTGGAATTCCACGTGTAGCGGTGAAATGCGTAGAGAAGTGGAGGAACACCAGTGGCGAAGGCGACTCTCTGGTCTGTAACTGACGCTGAGGCGCGAAAGCGTGGGGAGCAAACAGGATTAGATACCCTGGTAGTCCACGCCGTAAACGATGAGTGCTAGGTGTTAGGGGTTTCGATGCCCTTAGTGCCGAAGTTAACACATTAAGCACTCCGCCTGGGGAGTACGACCGCAAGGAAGAAACTCAAAGGAATTGACGGGGGCCCGCACAAGCAGTGGAGCATGTGGATTAATTCGAAGCTACGCGAAGAACCTTACCAGGTCTTGACATCCTTTGACCACCCTAGAGATAGGGCTTTCCCCTTCGGGGGACAAAGTGACAGGTGGTGCATGGTTGTCGTCAGCTCGTGTCGTGAGATGTTGGGTTAAGTCCCGCAACGAGCGCAACCCTTGACCTTAGTTGCCAGCATTCAGTTGGGCACTCTAAGGTGACTGCCGGTGACAAACCGGAGGAAGGTGGGGATGACGTCAAATCATCATGCCCCTTATGACCTGGGCTACACACGTGCTCCAATGGATGGTACAAAGGGTTGCGACGCCGTGAGGTGCAGCCAATCCCAGAAAGCCCTTCTCAGTTCGGATTGCAGGCTGCAACTCGCCTGCATGAAGCCGGACTTGCTAGTAATCGCGGATCAGCATGCCGCGGTGACTACGTTCCCGGGCCTTGTACCCACCGCCCGTCACACCACGAGAGTTTGTAAAACCCGACGTCGGTTAGGTAACCTTTAGGAGCCATCAGCCTAACGTGGGACAGATGATTGGGGAGAAGTCGTAACAAGGTAGCCGTATCGGAAGGTGCGGCTGGATCACCTCCTTTCTACGGAGTTTTTAACTCTAGTCGACCATTCGCAGATTCATCTGCGGAAGGACGCTTCGGACTTTTGTTCAGTTTTGAGAGAACTCAAAACTCTCAATTAATGGAATTGACAAAGAGCATCAAGTAGATCAAGGAAGCAAGGATTTGAGGAATGGAGCGTATGTGTATACGTGACATGACCGAGAATCTGAAGCTGACGAAGAGATGCGATGATGATCTGCCATCAAAATGGTTCTTTGAAAACTAGATAATGATATTGTAAGTGGAAGATGAGCGCGATGCTCATTGGAAGCTTATATGACGCAAATCGAGTTCACCGGGTATTTAACCTACATCCTGTAGGGAAAATACTCACGAACGAGACGTCAAGAATTCCATGACGCTTTTGATGAATTATGTATTTTGCGACGAGAAGCAAGGAGATCGAGGACACGCGTTTTCGAGTGAGGGAGCGTATGTGTATACGTGAC
>NZ_SNUY01000049.1:0-24260 GCF_004376175.1 Halalkalibacterium halodurans
ACTGTCTGACGCTGATATCGCTCTACAAAACAGGCTTTCTCCGCAAACCGCTTCCCGCATCTGCACGCGTACCGGCGCTTTCGATAGAATAGATACACCCACCGTTCAAAGAGCTTGAGATGTTGAACTTTTTGGATGCGGTAATCATGGATTCTCTCGGTTCTCTCCCCGCAGGATGGGCAACGATGAGGCGTTCGCGGCATTTCTACATGGAGCGCGATAAAGCCCTCTCGTTCCTCCATCTTTGTGACCTTCACACCTTTTAATCCGGGCAAATCCATGGTAAAATTCATCGTACACGCAGCTCCTATCCTTTCTTTGTTTCTCGACAATTCAAGGATAATGGATAAAGGAGCCTGCGTGCATTTTTTTTGCCCTCTTTTGTGCAAAAACCCCAACATTTATTGTAGAGCCACAAAAAAAGGTTCGGATCATTAAGATAAAGTGATCCGAACCTTTTTTCTTCCTTTGGGCTAGTTTTGTCCTAGCCTTCTTAAATCGATTGGGGTACCTTTTGTTCTTCTGAATAATTGTTGTAGAATGAAGCATAGTAGCCACTTTGATTTAATAGTTCTGTATGGGTTCCTGTTTCAATTATTTTCCCGTCTTCTAAGACAATAATTAAGTCCGCATTCATGATGGTCGTGAGACGGTGGGCAATGACGATTCGGGTACATTTCATGGCTGATAAATATTGGTCAATCTTTGCTTCATTGACGTGATCTAAAGAGCTTGTTGCTTCATCGAGTAATAAAATTTTTGGTTTGTGCACAAGGGCGCGGGCGAGTGCGATCCTTTGCCGCTGGCCACCAGAGATGTTATGCCCCATCTCAGATACAAGTGTCTCATAGTTCATCGGCATGTTCATAATCTCTTCGTGAACTTGAGCGATTTTTGCGGCTTCGATAATGTCCTCCATGCTCGTATCTGGATTATGGAGGGCGATGTTCTCTCGAATTGACTGATTTAATAGTGTGACGTCTTGAGGGACGACACCAATTTTTTGCCGTAATGCTCGCTTGTTCAAATCGTTTAAATTGTATCCATCGTAATAAACCTCACCTTTTGTTGGCTCATACAACCCTAGCATGATTTTAGAGAGGGTGCTTTTGCCAGAGCCTGATTTACCGACGAGGGCAACCTTTGTTCCTGGTGCGACACGTAGCGATACATCTTTCACGACTTCTTGGCCAAATCGAGAATAACTGAAAGAGACATCTTTCAAGGTAATTTCACCATGGAGGTTATGAAGGGCCTTGCGATTTTCCCCAATATCCTCCTCTTTTGAGTCAAACACATCTTGAGCTCTTCCTAAGTAAGCATTTGCTAGTATAAAAGAATTGATCGTATGAACGAGAGAACTACTTAACCCGAAAAATTGCGTAGTCACAGAATAAAAGGCTACCACTGTTCCCATTGTTACTGCTTGGGCTAGGACTTGATGAGATCCAATGTAAAGAACGATGAGCGGCGCGATCACGGTTAAGAATGTCGTTGCCGTATTTACGTTATTTAAAATATATTCCTTATTCTTGTAAGCTAAGATGAGCTTATTGAATCGATTCTCCCACTTTTGATACATTGTATCTTCCACACCAGCTGTTTTAATGCCGAATATGCCGTACATCGTCTCAGTTTGAGTTGCCTGAACTTCCGATTGCTTCATAATCTCTTTTTGATTTGCCTCCGAAATTTTTGGCCGACTAAAATAGATGATTAGGCCATTTACTGTTGCTAGGAGGAAAACGATTAAAGTAAGCAACGGCGAAAACAGCGTCATGTACGCAAGTATGACCACTAACATCCCGATGTCCAATATCCCTTTTAACAGCTGATTGGCAAGTAAGTCTCGAATGACACGCAAGCTGCCTGCGCGAAAGAGAATATCTCCAAACGAGCGTACCTGAAAAAAGTGGTACGGTAAATTTAATAAGTGACGAAAAAACTTGGTCATCATTTCTCGGTCAAGGTGGTTTTGCATAATGACGAGAGCCCTGCCTTGAATGAAGACAAAGAAAGCTTGAGAAAAAACATAGCAACTAAGCCCAATTAAGAATACTTGAAGCATCTCTCGGCTTTCTGGTAAAAGAATAAAATCAATGACAAACTGGACGAGCAATGGATTGGCGAGCGTAAGTAATTGTAACGTAACGGAAACGGCGATGATGAAAAGGAGCAGCTTCGGCTTTTTAACCATGTATGTGAGATAAGGTTTCCAAAGGTTTTTCGGCTTCTGATAGTCTGGCTGCCTTTCTGGATTGCATGTCAAAATGTAGCCTGTATATTTTTGCTGCAACTCGTCCTGCCTGATTTTCAATCTTCCTAAAGCTGGATCAACAATATAATAGTGGTTTTTTGTTACTTTCTCTAAAACAACAAAATGTTTCCCTTCCCAAAAGAGAATTGCTGGAAGTTGATGCATGTGCAAGTGCTCTGCTGGTGTTTGATAGACTTTTGCCTCAAAACCTAAATGTTTGGCTAGTTGTTTTAAGTGGAGTAACGTCGTACCATCACGCCCATTGGCCATTCGTTCTCTTAGGTAGTGGAGTGAAACATGTCCCTTGTAGTATTTGACAATCATCGCCATACAACAAAGGCCGCACTCTGTTTGTTGAAGCTGTTCAATGAAGGGTACCTTTCTTCTATGTTTGATCTTATTATCTGTCATGAATTCTCAACTCTTTTTCGGTTAATGTAGAAGAGGGAAGCTCCAGTGCTAAAATCGATGGAACGGTAGGGTTAATATGTCGAAGCAATTGATAGCCAATACCTGTGACCCCTAACATCATTCCTTGCAATTGATCGCTATGATTTAAGCCCAATTTCCAGCCATATGTGTGCGCTTGGTCGATAGAAGAAATCGCTAATTTTCTTGCTAGTTCTTTTGGCTCGGGATTGTTCGTATACTGGGCATACAACAGTAAAAGGTCTAAATTTCCGAAATCACCGTGACAGAGACTATGATTATGTCCGAACCCGTCTGATATGGTTTTGTTTAATGCAGCATTTAATTCTTCGTGAAGAAGTTCGTCATCGTAGAACTGTGCTAGTAAAAGACGGCTGATCCCAATCCCGGGAGCACCATGGCACCAAAAGGTTTGATAGGCGTTTCCCTTCCTTAAATCCACCCAATTGTTTTCCTGTTTGTTAAATCGGTTCCGTTCATAGACAAGGTACGAGTGCCCTTGTTTCAAAAGCTGTTCATCATTCGCAACCGTTCCGTAAGTGAGTAAAGCTAACGCAAATCCTGCGGCTCCATGGCTAAGCCCCGTAAGAACCGTATCTGGCTGTTTAGAATCTAATAGCACTGACAATCGGCTTGCGGTCGTCTTTGCTACCTCAAAAACTCTAGGCTCGTTTGTCAGTTGATAGATTTTTGTCAGCATATAAAGAACTCCAGATAAACCACTGACAAAGTCCGGTGTTTCTTCGTGCTGAACACATTCTTCCAAATGCTTCAAGTATTCATGTGCCTTTTGAATGATGTGTGAATCAGACCGTTGGAGTCCAAGCACCATAAGGCCATAGAACAGTGACCCTAAACCGAAATAAGCAGAAGATGGCATTAGCTCAGGCTTTAGCTGTTTAAACATTCCTTCCAACAAAGCATCAGCAGCATGCCGGTAGTGTGTTTCTCCTGTTTGTTGAGCAAGTTGATCGAAAAACAAAACAATTCCTAATGTACCATCATAAATCCCTGGTGTGAGAGGGGAGACGGTTACGGCTTCATTCATTCCAACACTTACACCAATTAAATAAGCGGCATGCCGATCGTCTTCCCAAATGAGTTGCGCTAAAATGTCATCTCCTATGGCTTGGGCTTCTCGCAAAAAGTATCCATCTTCTCGGTCAGCAGAAGCAGGTGACATTGGTGTTTTTTCGTGAGAAGGTGTCCAGTCGCCATTAGTAAGGGTAGCAAGAGAGCTCTTGATATAGCGAATTTGTCTTGCTTCATCTTCACTCCCTAACTGTTGTAGTCGATGGGTGACTCGTTCAATACAAGAGGATTGAAAGAGGTCAGCGATGTCTCTTCCATATCCATCCTTAACGATGGTTCCGCCACAAGTAAGGACAAAATAAGGGATATCATGGTTTTCAAGTTCTGCTATTTCATGTGGCACGATCTTCTTAAATGGAGCCATTAACGAGGTAATGTTCCAGAATGATTCAAACAGCTTATTCCGCCTAGTCGGTTCCTGCAAATAGTCGGGGTGAGTGCTAGCCTCCAAAAATTTAGCATAAACATGAGTGGCCCGAAACACATGGCGAATTTGACATGATTCAAAAGCGAAGATAGGCCCGTTGTGGTCCATTAGTTCATCGATTTCGTTGAGAAAGAGTCGATACATTTTCCGAAAACCATCTGTAACATGGGGGATGTAATTCCCGATATTCGCTTCTTTCCCGTTAACTGTAGGTTTATTTTGGCT
This sequence comes from Halalkalibacterium halodurans, assembly GCF_004376175.1. Lineage (GTDB taxonomy): Bacteria > Bacillota > Bacilli > Bacillales > Bacillaceae_D > Halalkalibacterium > Halalkalibacterium halodurans. The sequence goes on from NZ_SNUY01000049.1 coordinate 4,431, forward strand.
AGATTCGGTTACGTAAGGTTGTTCAACTAACTTCATCTCATCCGTTTTTTGATTGACGATAACCCATGTTTTAATCTTTTCAGATTGAACGCCTTTTCCCCCGCCGACTGCACTTAGATCGATATCAAGTAATTTGCCACTAGCAATTGTAATCGGAAGCATCAAGGTCCCAAAGACAGATTGTGTTAGCTCCCTAGCAAGAGCAGGAAATGGAAATGCGCTGTCGTAACAATCCAAATCATTGGTGAATAATGTTTCTAAATCAATTAACATCGGGTGTTCTCCGCAGGCGATTAAATTGTCTAAATGAAGATCTGTCGCTCCGAAAAGATAAGCGATAGCCAGATATCCTCCGATTCTTGAATAATAGCGCTCGATCTCATCCTCCGATGTTGCCTCTTGATGTGGGATAAATTCATACCAGCCGTATGTTTGTCGATCAATGGCTATAGGAATGCGTAATGATGGTTGAAATCCTTTGGAATTAACCCACTCAATAAACTCACCAAATTGTTTATCAATTGACAGGGAACGGGGCTTGTAGACTACTTTTTGGCCAGAGGCAAATGTAAGGATGGTCACACATTGACCATTTACATGAGTATCCCCGACGCCGAGCTGAAGGTTCGTTAGTCGTAAGTCTTTCTCTTTAAAAAAATCACTCAACAATAGGTAGTCTTTCATATAATGCTGAATGATCTTTTTTACAAAATTGATGGTGCGCAACGTCTCATTTACTACAAGTTTACCTAGAATTGGATATATATTAAATAAATTTATTGATTTTGAAGTTTTATTAAATTTATGGTTAAAATCCATATAACGTTCGTGTGGTGTTGATCCGTTTAAGCCTACAGTTAATTTATCAATGTGCATTTCTGAAATTAACGTACGATGAGTTAAGTGAAAGAGGCGATGGTGAACAGCTGTTAAGGTTGATTGTAGAAGTGATTGCCGTTCTATGAGCGCCATGTCCGTTTTGAAAGTCATAAAATAGTCGGACATTGATTGATATGTAAATTGAAGAAAGGGAGTATAGAAAAAAGAAAACAAATCATTTTCTGCATGGAAGTATTTCTGGATCTCTTCGGTGACAGGGATCGATAAGATGTCATGAAGTTGTTCTAGCCAATCTGTATCGTTGGTGTGCGGAAGTGTTGTTGGTACGCTAGGATGCTCACTTGTTAGAGGAGTTTTCATCGTTACCTCTCTCCTTACTAGTTACTATTCTATTTAAAAAGTTTAAATCCTTTATAGAGGAGCAGCCCTCATGATCATGAGGGCTGATTTATGTCGACACTAAGTAAGTATAAAAATGAAGAGCACGCTACATTAGCACTGGCTTGTACACTTTGTAGTTGGGCACAAGGCTACGGAGACACCAACTGTAGCGCAAGGCCAAGTTGTTTGTGCATGCACATCTCCTGAACCAGCTAGAGACGAAAGTTCCTTCTCGTTCACCTCGTCAACGAATTGTAGACCTTGGGCTTTGCGGAATTCAGGATTACGCAAATCTTTTGAATTTACCATTAAAATACCTCCTAATATAAAATTTGTCTCTAGAGACAGTTTAAATGTATCATAGCTTCCTTTAAAATCCAATATAATTTTTGTGATTTTTTTATTATTTTTTAATTTAGGAAAATTTTAAAAAAATATTGTTGACTAAATTTCAACAAAGTGGTAGATTTTAAGTGAATTACATGGAAGGAGGTGAAATTAATGACAAATCTTTTAAAAGAATGGAAAATGCCTCTTGAGCGTACTCATAATAATTCTAATCCAGCAGGGGATATTTTCCAAGAGTTAGAAGACCAAGATATTCTAGCTGGGGTGAATGGTGCTTGCGCATGGTACAACATCAGCTGCCGTCTAGGTAACAAAGGTGCTTACTGCACACTTACAGTTGAGTGCATGCCTTCTTGCAACTAATACTTAACAAAATAGAGAAAGAGAGTAGTTACGCTACTCTCTTTCTTTACATGGACAAGGAGAAGAAAATGAGAGAATTACAAAATGCTCTTTACTTTTCAGAAGTAGTGTTCGGGCCAAATTTGGAGAAAATAGTTGGTGAGAAACGGTTGAATTTTTGGCTGAAGTTGATCGGGGAGGATCCTGAAAACCTTAAGGAGTTTCTCTCGCGAAAAGGGAATTCTTTTGAAGAACAAACGCTCCCGGAAAAAGAAGCGATCGTACCGAACAGATTAGGAGAAGAGGCACTAGAAAAAGTAAGAGAAGAATTGGAATTTCTTAATACATATTCAACGAAGCATGTAAGAAGAGTAAAAGAACTCGGTGTCCAAATTCCATTTGAAGGCATTCTTCTGCCGTTCATATCCATGTATATAGAGAAATTTCAACAACAACAATTGAGGAAAAAAATTGGTCCAATACATGAAGAGATTTGGACTCAGATAGTGCAAGATATTACCAGCAAACTTAATGCTATTCTACACCGTACACTTATCCTGGAACTGAACGTTGCAAGAGTCACCTCTCAGTTGAAGGGAGATACCCCGGAAGAACGATTTGCTTATTACTCAAAAACCTATTTAGGGAAAAGGGAAGTCACCCATCGTCTTTATTCTGAATATCCAGTTGTCCTACGATTACTATTTACCACGATTAGTCATCATATTAGCTTTATAACGGAAATTCTCGAACGAGTTGCCAACGATCGAGAAGCGATAGAAACAGAGTTTTCACCATGCTCACCGATCGGTACTTTGGCCTCACTCCACCTAAATTCAGGTGACGCTCATCATAAACAACGCACGGTCACTATTCTAGAGTTTTCTTCGTCGTTAAAACTTGTTTATAAACCGCGTTCTCTTAAGGTTGACGGGGTATTTAATGGCCTGCTTGCATTTTTAAATGACAGAACAGGTGAAGTGATAAAAGATCAATATTGTCCTAAAGTGCTACAACGAGACGGATATGGATACGTAGAATTCGTTACCCATCAAAGCTGTCAATCGCTAGAAGAGGTATCTGATTTTTATGAAAGACTCGGTTCACTTATGAGCCTTTCGTATGTCCTCAATTCATCCGACTTTCACTTTGAAAATATTATTGCTCATGGTCCATACCCTGTTTTAATTGATTTAGAGACGATTATTCATAATACGGCCGATTCATCAGAAGAGACATCCACAGCGATGGATAGAGCTTTTCGGATGTTAAATGATTCTGTCCTTTCAACAGGTATGCTACCTTCGTCTATCTATTATCGAGATCAACCGAATATGAAAGGGTTAAACGTAGGTGGTGTCAGCAAGAGCGAGGGACAGAAAACACCATTTAAAGTCAATCAAATTGCAAACAGAAATACGGATGAAATGAGAATAGAGAAAGACCATGTGACGCTTTCTAGTCAAAAGAACTTGCCAATTTTTCAATCGGCAGCAATGGAGTCTGTTCACTTTCTCGACCAAATTCAAAAGGGCTTTACTTCAATGTATCAATGGATTGAAAAAAACAAGCAGGAATTTAAGGAACAGGTGCGGAAGTTTGAAGGTGTCCCCGTCCGGGCGGTCCTCCGTTCCACGACACGTTATACGGAACTTTTAAAAAGTAGTTATCATCCAGATTTACTAAGGTCAGCACTTGATCGTGAAGTTCTCTTAAACAGGTTGACGGTAGATTCTGTCATGACCCCATATTTGAAGGAAATTATTCCTCTCGAAGTGGAAGATTTACTTAATGGGGATGTTCCATATTTCTATACTTTGCCGGAAGAACGCGCCTTATATCAAGAGGCTTCCGCTATCAATTCAACGTTTTTTACCACATCTATTTTTCATAAAATCGATCAAAAAATAGATAAATTAGGGATAGAGGATCATACTCAGCAAATGAAAATTTTGCATATGTCGATGCTTGCAAGTAACGCGAATCATTATGCAGATGTTGCAGACCTTGATATTCAAAAAGGTCATACGATCAAAAATGAGCAGTATGTAGAGATGGCAAAAGATATTGGAGATTACTTGATGGAATTATCTGTGGAAGGAGAAAATCAGGGTGAACCTGATCTTTGTTGGATCAGTACGGTTTTAGAAGGCTCTAGCGAAATTATATGGGATATTTCCCCGGTAGGTGAAGATCTATATAATGGTTCAGCAGGGGTCGCCCTATTTTATGCTTACTTGTTTAAAATAACAGGGGAGAAGCGATATCAAGAGATCGCCTATAAAGCGTTAGTCCCTGTTCGGAGATCTGTTGCTCAATTCCAACACCACCCTAACTGGAGCATAGGTGCATTTAATGGAGCGAGTGGTTATCTTTACGCAATGGGAACAATCGCTGCTTTATTTAATGACGAGCGTCTTAAACATGAGGTAACTAGAAGCATCCCTCATATAGAGCCTATGATCCACGAAGATAAAATCTATGATTTCATTGGGGGTTCAGCAGGGGCGTTGAAAGTATTTTTATCTCTTTCCGGCCTTTTTGATGAGCCTAAGTTCTTGGAATTGGCGATTGCTTGTAGTGAACATTTAATGAAAAATGCGATCAAGACTGACCAGGGGATAGGATGGAAACCACCATGGGAGGTAACTCCATTAACGGGTTTTTCTCATGGCGTATCAGGCGTAATGGCTTCGTTCATTGAACTCTATCAACAGACTGGAGATGAACGGCTGTTATCCTATATTGATCAATCTCTTGCGTATGAGCGAAGTTTCTTTTCAGAACAGGAGGAAAACTGGCTAACTCCAAACAAAGAAACGCCAGTTGTTGCGTGGTGCCATGGGGCGCCAGGGATACTTGTAAGTCGCTTACTATTAAAGAAATGTGGATATCTTGATGAGAAGGTAGAAAAAGAGATTGAAGTGGCCTTGTCTACAACGATAAGAAAAGGTCTTGGTAACAATCGTTCCCTTTGCCACGGTGACTTTGGCCAATTGGAGATTTTACGATTTGCGGCCGAGGTTTTAGGCGATTCGTATTTACAGGAAGTAGTAAACAATCTCAGTGGTGAGTTGTACAATCTTTTCAAAACAGAAGGGTATCAGTCGGGAACCTCTAGAGGGACGGAATCCGTTGGTTTAATGGTGGGGCTGTCTGGATTTGGTTATGGACTTTTAAGTGCTGCTTATCCATCTGCCGTTCCTTCTATACTAACGCTAGACGGCGAAATTCAAAAATACCGTGAACCGCATGAGGCGAATCATTAACAATGAACATCATTGGGAAGACAGGAGGTTTGTACTAATGGAGTGGAATGTACTAGTTGGCGTAATTATTATTTTTGCAGTGGCAATCGGTTTGTTTTCAATTAAGAAAAAAAAGTAAGAAAGTGGAGGGAGGTTCTAGTGAGAGCCTCCCATTTCTTTATCAAGCTTAAAATTTTCGTTGTAAATAAAGCCAGTAACAAAGCGCACTAATAAGAGTCAAGGAGAACATCGTTGTCGTCAAAGATCGAAATGTTGTATAGGTCATTTCAATCCAACCTGAAATAAGGATCAAGAACGACAATCCTGCCATGACAAAGAAAAATGAAAAGCGGAACAGACGGTATTGCATCGCCTGTGCTCGTTCATCGTCACCTTCGCGTTTCATTATGATCATAAGAACAATAAACACTAAAAAGGTAATGCTGCTGATGGCATTTAAAAAGGGGATCCATGTTTCCACTTTTACTCCTCCTCGTCCTGTATGTATTGGAAAACTTCATGAATATCGGCATTAAGCGCATGTGCGATTTCAAACGCTAACGCCAGTGAAGGGACATATTTATTTTTTTCAATTGAAATGATCGTTTGTCTTGTAACACCGGCACGTTCGGCCAACTGCTTTTGTGTCATGCTGTTCTCTGCTCGTAAGACGTTAATTCGATTCGAGATCTTCCCCTTTTTCTTCATGAACTCATCACCGCCCTTCTGATTGTGTAGCCTCACAAATCATACTAAAGAAAAACCTTCTTTGTGTAAAGTTTATTTTACAGGTTGCTTACTAAAGATAATAGAACACCTGTTTTAGGATGAAAGATCTTTTTTTGCCATTGCGATTATTGATTTTTTTATATAAAAATGGTATTTTTTTATGATAAAATGAGTGTTATCAACGGCTAGTAGGTAATTAATCATAGCGCCATAAGGAGGATGACATGAGGTATAAGCGGGAAGAAGCGTTTCGGTATGAGTTTCCTACACCGATCATTACGACTTTACTCGTCTATGAGGAAGGGGAATTACTCGCGAAAGACGAGCGATGTGAAGTGATCAATATGAGCCTTGGCGGAGCGCGAATTAGAAGCTCCTTAAATATAAAAAATCATTCTAGAGTAGAACTTCGATATATGATGGTTCAAAACAACGTCATGCTCATGTTACCTGGAGATATTGTCTGGAAGGAATCTACGTATACACATCAACATTATGGATTAAAGCTCGTCCTTGATGTGGAGGCGGAAGATCGTTTACTAAGGGACTTAAAAGCACGTGCAAAAATTATACAATCTCTTCCTGATAAGACTTGATATCCTTTATAATGAAAGAAGTTTAAAGGCAGGGTGATCAGTCACTTGAATGGAGGACGAATGTGAAACGCGTATTAAACTATTTTAGACGAATGAAATTTTTATTGAGGTTTTCGCGGTCGCTTCCGTTTTTTCGTGAGTTCTTCTTTACAAAACAGATTTCAGTGAAAAAAAAGCTTATAGGTGTAGCTTTGATTGTGGGGTACGCGCTGTTTCCTTATGATCTTATTCCCGACTTTTTGCTTGGGATTGGGATTCTTGATGATGTCTTTGTCGCCACACTTGTTTTAAATTGGTTTATGAAGCTAGCGCCAGAACAATTAAAGACAAAGTATCAATTAATTGAGAAAAAAGATGATTCATCTGAGAATCCACGCATTAATTAACGCGTGGATTCTCCTTTTATAAAACGCCAAATCCCATTCAGTACGTTCGCTTGGTACAATGAGAGGAGAAGGACAAGAAGGACGGGCCCGATCACGAGGCCGAGTACACCGAATAGCTGCAGTCCAGCAAATAGTGAGATTAGTGTCGCAAGTGGGTTTAACCCGAGGCTCGACGAGAGTACCTTCGGCTCGGCTAATTGGCGAATGAGCACGGTTAAGCCGTAAAGAGCTAAAAGTCCGACGCCAAGAAACAGGTTACCTGTCACAATGCTATAGATCCCCCAAGGAATAAGAATGATACCCGTTCCTAAATAGGGGAGCAAATCTACAAGCCCAATAATGAGGGCGATCGTAAATGGATGCTCCACTTGAAGAACGAGCAACCCAATAAAGTTGATGAGCGCCGTTAAGCTGATGAGAATGACTTGTGCTGTAATGAACCCGAATACTTTCGTTTTTAAATCCTTGATTACATCGAGGGTTCGCCTTCGTACAATAAAGGGAAGTCTGGTCCTTGCAGCCATTTTAAATTTGTTCCAATCTTTACTGATGAAATAAAGGCCTAAAATAATAAAAACAACAACCGTCAATGTCAAAGGAAGGGCACTGACAATGTGAGAAAGGCCATTGGCGATTGCTTGTCCTAAATTGCCAAGCAAAGAAGCGAGTTGTCCTCCTAGCTGTTGAATCCCTTCTTCTAGTGCTCTTTGTTGGGAGGGCTCTAAGCGATCAATGAGACCAAGCCCTTGATTCCAAAGGGGTAAAATTTGTTCGTTCACATAGTTTTGGATCGTCATGGAAATCCGTTCAATTTGCGTCGGAACCATTAAGGACAAGTAGCGGAATCCATCGATCATTTTCACAATCATGATGGTAACGAGCCCGCCGATTAAGCCAAATAGGAGTAACAAACTGACGAGAACAGCCAATGGGCGGGGAAGACGAATATCCTTTTCTAACGTATTCACGATCGGGTTCATGAAAAAAGCAAGCAGCGCTGCGATGAGAAACGGATATGTGAGAGACAAAAAGAAATATAGCGCATAGAGACCAGTTGCAATAAGCAGGGCAACGATGAGAAGTCGAGCGATCAGTAGTAATGTGGGATGATTCATGATCATGCGCTCCTTTCCTTTAACTGAGCAATGAAAGTACAATCAAGCCAGCGAGCCAACAATAGAGAGCAAAATAGATCAGTTTCCCGTGTCTCATTATGTTCATAAACCATAGCAATGACACATAGGAGGCGATGAATGAGCCGATAAAAGCAATGGTATAAGGGATCCATAGAGCGGTGAAATGTGGATCTTGCACGATGTCGGAAATGGCAAGCACTCCAGAGCCGAGACTGATCGGAATGTACAAGAAAAAGGAAAATCGCAAGGCCGTTTCTTGTCTCCATCCCAGTCCCATGGCAGCGACAATAGTGGCGCCAGAGCGACTAATGCCAGGGATGAGAGCAGCTGTCTGTGCTAAGCCGACGAGCAGCGCATCTTTTAAGGTGATGTCTCCATCTTGTTTTCTTCCATTTAAATGGCGAATGAGCCAAAGAGCCATTCCTGTTATGAGTAAAGCAAATGCAATCACATGAAGCTGCTTTAATTCTGTTTCAATCCAATCTTTGAACAGCAGCGCGGCGAGGACTGCTGGAACGGTTGCTAACAGGAGATTAAACGAGATCCGGAAATCGCCTTTTCCTTGCGCATCTTGATACAGTACGTATCGTGCCGATCCTTTGACGAGCTTGAGCAAATCGAACCGATAAATGGCGATGACGGCAAAGAGGGAAGCAAAGTTGACCATTACCTCAAAGCTCAGTCCTTCAGTTTCGACGCCAAGAAAATGCTGAAGCAGAACAAGATGCCCGCTTGAGGAAACAGGAATCGGCTCGGTAAAGCCTTGAAATAGCCCTAATAGTAAATACTTGATTAATAGCCAAAGCTCTTGACTCCACTCCACTTTCGATCTTCCCCTTTTTCATCAATAGTTAGACATGCTCTATCGTATGAGTTTTTAAGAGGAATCATGACCGATTCTCATAAAGTGGGAATGAAAAGGAGGACGAGCTTAATTTCGCCAAATGATATAGACCATATACCCAATGTAAAAGGAAGCGAGAATCAGGCCTTCATATTTTCCGACCGTGTAGCGTGTTCTCGAGAAGACGAGTAGAAGCAGCGTCAGGAAAATAAGCAACAGTAAGTCGACAACGACGCGGCTATCTACGTGCATCGGGGTGATGGTGGCGGCTGTCCCTAGAACGAAAAAAATGTTAAAGATCGAACTGCCAACAATGTTCCCGAGTGCGATCTCGCTTTCCTTCTTCAAGGCAGCCGTTAACGAGGTTACTAACTCAGGTAATGATGTTCCAATCGCAACAATCGTTAATCCGACTAACGTCTCACTCATTCCGTGAGAAAAGGCGATCGCCGTGCTATGCCTAATGACGAGTTCGCCACCGCCAATAATCATGGCAAGCCCAAGAATGGAGAGGAATATGTTTTTCCCCCATGTTGGCTTGATAGCGAAATCTTGGGCTATTTTCTGTTCACGTGGACTTGTTCGCGCCACCTCAAAAATGTAATAAAGGAAAACGCAAAAGATCAGTAACAAGATCAACCCTTCGCTGCGGGATAACGTACTTTCCACTGCCCCTTCAATCATTTGGTCATTAATAAATATGTATAGCGCAATGCTTGCGAGAAGGGTGAACGGAATTTCCTTACGCAATGTCGCGTTTGTCACAATTAATGGTGAGAGGAGGGCGGTAAGCCCAACGACAAGGGTAATGTTAAACATATTACTCCCAATAACATTTCCTAAGGCCACGTCAGGATTCCCGTTCAAAGCCGCGATAATACTCGCGGTCGCTTCAGGAGAGCTTGTGCCAAAGGCAACGATTGTTAACCCAATTAAAAGAGGTGAGACGTTTAACAAGCGAGCGATAGATGATGAACCATCGACAAAAAAATCGGCTCCTTTGATGAGTAAGGCAAAGCCTAGCAATAAGAGAACATAGCTCATTTCATCTCACCTTTCCATTACGTATTGATCAAGGGTTAGCAAAGCGCTCTTATGTAAACTGGTTTTTGGATTTTTTGACGGTTTGCCTTTAGTATACCTAGTGAATTAAAAATGTGTGTGGGAAAATGATGTAAAATCAAATGACTTTTTGCACTTTATGAAAGCGAATCGGCTATTAAAACATTAAAAAAATAGTATGGTCACAGGGCTGTTAGTAAGTATCAGAATAAGAATCGAAAGGAGCCGAGAGATGATTACCATTGAACCTGCAAAAAAGCAGCATGTTGAGGGCATTGTTCGAGTTTGTTCTGAAGGTTATCGTCAGACCTATAGAGAAACATATTCAACGGAGTACATGGAGCGAGTCATTCGGGAAATTTTATGACTACGAACGGATTGAAAAGGAATTAAAAGTGTCGCAAGAATGGGGCGGGTGGTTTGTGGCAATCGATGATGGACAGGTGATTGGTGCTGGGGCGGGTGGTTTGACTGCTGATCATGTAGGAGAAATCTTCGTCTTGTATATGGACCCTGTCCGGCGCGGGGAAGGAGTAGGCACTGAGTTATTAGAAGCGATTACAGCTCAGCAAAAGGAGTTTGGTGCAATGGAACAATGGGTTTCCGTAGCGAAAGGAAACGAGAAAGGCATTCCTTTTTATGAAGCAAAAGGCTTTATTTGCATAGATGAGAGGAAGTCGTATGCAACGACTGAAGAGGAAGCGTATACATCGTTACGTTATAAGCGAAGCATATGAAACGAGGAGCTTGATGGCTCCTCGTTTATTTGTGTCCTTAAAATTCCATTCATAGTTGGTGGTAGCGAGCTTTCTGATGGTTAAACTTTATAGCCCCTCATCCTCAAATCGCTTCAAATCATTTTTATGGCCGATGACAATTAATAGATCACGGTTTTTAATCATTTCATCCGGAACCGGTGAGACATTAATCTCTTCCCCACGCTTAATCGCTAAAATCGTCACACCATATTTTGCCCGTACGTCTAACTCGATCAATGTTTTCCCAGCTACTTTTTCCGTAGCTAACAATTCCATAATACTGTACTCATCAGAGAGTTCGATAAAATCAACAACTTTTTCAGATGACAAGCTTTGGGCAATTCGCATCCCCATCTCATATTCAGGATGGATGATCCGGTCTGCTCCAATTTTATCTAACACTTTATGATGGTAATGGTTTTGTGCCTTCACCCAGACATTTTTAATGTCCATTTCTTTCAATAGCAGAGTAGCTAAAATACTTGCTTGAATATCTTCGCCAATACAGACAATGACATAATCAAAATTGCGGATTCCGAGTGACGTTAGTGCCTTTTCGTCTGTCGCTTCTGCAACGACTGTGTGTGTTGCTGTTGCTGTAAATTCATTCACTTTATCAGCATTTTTATCGATCGCAAGTACTTCATGTCCCATGCTATATAATTCGCGACATATACTACCGCCAAATCGGCCCAAACCAATAACAGCGAACTGCTTTTTCTCCCGCTTTGCCACCGGCACTCACTCCCTATCTATGTTTAAAAGTTATCTAATCCATTCTATATGGGGCCTTTACATTTGTTTTAGGAATCGTTCATCCTACTTGATCTTACCCGTCCATAATCTGGATGTCAACGGAGGAGCCCTGTATCGTATGTAAAGCTACTTATGTCTATTTCCTAGGAAATATGTTGTCGATAAGTGACTATGGTGCTTTTACAATCTTAAAAACATTTACTAAAACTAGAGAATATTAACAATTTTCTAACGTTCAGTTTATAGAAGGTTAAAAGTGTCCCACTACCATACGAGGTGGAGGAAAAATGAGGTGGAGGGGATTTGAAGTTTATTAAGACTATTCGCCAGTTTAATGCTGCTCATGCTGTCGGCTTACAAAGCCGGGGGAACAGGCAGTACGAGCTGCGAAAGAAGTCGAAGGGAATGTCGAAGAAGACACGGTGGATCGGTCAGTTGGGAAATTGTTGATGTCTTTAATTAAGAGAGGATGAGTTCAATGAAAAAGTGGTTACAAGGGTTGATGATCGCGGCTGTTGCCGTGGGGATGACGGCGTGTGGAAGCAGCGAAACGACTGGAGAGGACAAGCAGGCTGAAGGAAATACAGGTGAAGTCGATCATGCAGAAGTGGATCGCTCGAATTGGCCAGAGACGTTTGTGTATGGCATTTTGCCGACAGAAGATCAGGGGGAGCTGGCCAGCCGATTTGAGGCGCTTGAAGATTATTTGGAAGAAAAGGTAGGCATTGAGTTCGAGTTGTTTGTCGGAACTGATTATAACGCTTTAATTGAAGGTATGCGTAATGGACATGTGCATGCATCAGGGTTCGGTCCATTTTCCTACATGCTTGCCCATGAGCGAGCAAACGCTGAAGCCTTTGCGACAGGTGTGTCCGACCCTGAAGATGCGTTTTATTATTCTTGGTTTATAACCCTTGAAGAAACAAACCTGAACGGATTGGAAGATTTAGATGGAGCCACCATTGCTTATGCCGATCCAGCTTCCACATCGGGACATATTTTTCCAAAAGGGATGCTAATTACAGAATTAGGGCTGACAATGGACAATGTGGATGATTACTTCTCATATGTCACGTTCTCTGGTAGTCATGAAGCGTCGCTCTATTCTGTATTGAATGGTGATGTAGATGTAGCCGGTGTTTGTAGTTCATGCATTGAAAATATCTACGACCGAGTTGAAGATCATCCGAACTTTGAACAGTTAAAGGTGATCGCTGAGTCCGATCCGATTCCAAATGGCCCACAAGCGATCAGTATGGATCTGCCTGAAGATTTACGCGAGCTCATTATTGACGCGTTTTTAACGATGCATGAAGATCCGAGCATGCAAGAATTTCTTGAGTCCAATGGGTATGATGCAGGTTACATTGAAGTGGATGACAGCATGTATGATGTTGTTCGTGAGACCGCAGAAGCACTAGAGATGAGCGCAGAGGATTTGTTGAACTAGTTGGGGCTTCAGTAGGGAGAACCAAAAACGTATGGACAAAGTCAAAGGGCCTCGCTGTAGGCCCCTACTTTTTTCACGAATAGGTGTATATAAACAGCACGTCAAATTTGTTTTTTGAACAGGAGGGTCAGCACGATGGGTGAAATGATCTTAAGGGTTGAAGGGTTGAAAAAAGTGTACCCAGATGGAACCGTTGGAATAAAAGAGATCAATACATCGATCCGCCGCGGAGAGTTAATTTCCGTTATTGGGCCGAGCGGGGCAGGAAAGAGCACGTTTCTCCGCTCCATTAATCGTTTAGTGGAACCAACTTCTGGGGCGATTTTTGTTGAGGGGGAAAATATTTGTAACGCGCGAGGAAAAAAATTACGGCAAATGCGACGGAAAATCGGTATGGTGTTTCAACATTATAACTTAATTAAACGATCCTCTGTCTTGCAAAATGTTCTTCATGGCCGTCTTGGGTATATGTCAACCATTAAGGGGGGGCTCGGTCGGTTTCATGAGTCAGATACGAAACGGGCATTATCGATTTTGAAGAGAGTTGGCCTTGAGGAGCAGGCGTTCAAGCGAGCAGATGAACTTTCAGGGGGACAACAGCAACGTGTCGGGATCGCCCGAGCCATTGCGCAAAACCCGACGTTGATTTTAGCGGATGAGCCGATTGCTAGCCTTGATCCGACAGCTTCTGAAAACGTCCTCCATTATATGAAGACGATTTGTCAGGAAGAGGGAATTACAACGGTTGTGAATTTACACCAAGTGGAGTTTGCGAAGAAATTTGCCGATCGCATGATAGGGATTAAGGCAGGAGAAATTGTGTTCGACGGAACTCCGAGGGAATTAACGGATTACACAGTCGACCAGCTGTATCAATAAGGAGGTGGATGAACATGAGTCTACCAGCTGAGCAATTGACAGAGAAGCAACTGTCACGATCAAAAAAACATGAGGGGAAATCGGTCGATCAGCTATTTCAAGATTGGAAGCGGCGTAAGAAAATGGTCCGCAAAAATCGTATGTTTACGCTCATTGTCTTAGCTGCTCTTATCATTTGGTCTTGGGTTGAGACAGGCTTTCAACTGACGTATTTATTTTCAGGTGCTTCGAACATGGCCACTTTTATTTTTGAGGACTTACTCCCTCCGGACATGACTGCGATTGGCTTATTTTTAAAGCCAGCTTTTGATACGGTCATGATGAGTTACGTAGGAATGGTCATCTCGGTCATCGCTTCGTTGTTTTTTGGTTTTCTTGCCGCGAAAAATTTGAGCTTTCATCCGCTCATTAGCGTGCTGAGCCGTTCGTTTATTGCTTTTCTTCGCGCGGTTCCGGCGCTCGTCTGGGGAATCGTTATGGTTGCTGCCTTTGGCTTAGGCCCATTTGCCGGGACGCTTGCGATAGGCTTGTCGGGAGTAGGGATTCTTGCAAAAGCGTATGCGGATATGCTAGAGGAGTTGGATACTGGACAGCTTGAGGCGATTCGGGCAACAGGAGCAACGTGGTTTCAACTCGTTGGACAAGGCGTTTGGCCGCAATTCAAAGCAGGATTTGTCGGCTGGTCCCTTTACAAAATGGATTTAAATATTCGCGAGGCCGCTGTCCTGGGCTTGATCGGTGCAGGTGGGATTGGTACAGCATTGCAAAGTTCGATCAGCCTTTTCCAATATCAACAAGCAGCGGTAGGGATCTTAATGATTTGGGGTCTTATTCTCATTGTTGAGTTTACTACAGCAAAAATAAGGGAGCGACTATTATGAGTCAGTGGGCGCAGCAAAAAAATCGAACGACAAAGCAAATCATTGGTTTTTTAGCAGCCGTTTTCTTTCTATATAGTATGTTTTATCTAGAGATTGTACCCGAGCGGGTGATTCAGAGCTGGGAAAGAAGTCAATCGCTTATTTTAGGAATGTTTCCTCCCACATTGGATGAGCCGATTGATGTGTTAGGCGCGGCTCTTGAGTCACTTCACGTTGCGGTTATGGGGACAGTGCTTGGCGTCATTTTCTCGATCATGCTCGCTTGTTTTGCAGCGAAAAACCTCGCCCCTCATTGGTCGGTTAGCTATTTGGTAAAGGGGTTTGCAGCCTTTGTCCGTGCGGTGCCAGCCTTGATTTGGGCGTTGCTGTTTATTGTGGCGGTAGGTCTTGGTCCCATTCCAGGGATTTTAGCCTTAGCAGTAAATAGCATCGGCATGCTCGTCAAAGTGTATGCGGAAGCCATTGAGGAAATCGACCACGGTGTGATCGAAGCGCTACAGGCGACAGGAGCCAATCGAGTTCATGTTATCATGCAAGGAGTCATTCCGACCATTATGTCTGCATTCATCTCATGGTCGGTTTTCCGATTTGATGTAAACATTCGTTATGCAGCGGTTTTAGGGATAGTCGGGGCCGGAGGGATTGGCTGGGAGCTTGTGCGAGCATCTCGAGTGCTTGCCTATGACCAAGTGCTCGGCATTACGCTCGTTATTTTTGCGATGATTATCGTAATGGAATTTTTGACCCGCTATTTAAAGCAGCGTTCAGATCTCGTGTTAGCGAAAGCGTCCAATTAAGTTTCAATAAGGTAGAGGCGCCAATCCTCTACCTTTTCTCATTGTTTAGGAAAGTATAAAATATCGACTTGTGCATAACGTGTGGATAAAAATGTGGATAATTATCAGGGTGCTACACATCAAGCGAGATATGTTCTGAATGATTCATCTATATTTGGAACGTGATAAAAGTCGCGGTAGAGATTTTGTTCTTCGTTTTCAAAAAGGGGATGCATCGTTTTTGCCAACTCTTTGGAAAAGAGTTATGATCGTTTTGAAGTATGTGTTCGGTTTGAATGGTATATGGAAGAGAGGTTTTTGATGACAAAGTCAGAGCACGCACCTGAATCTAAATCTGTAAAAGTCGTCGCCCTTGTCACGGCCCTTTGTCTATTAGGGGACTCTCTATTGTATGTTGCCCTGCCGATTTATTATCGAGAAGTGGGGTTACAATCGCTTTGGGAGGTCGGAATCATTTTATCTTTGAATCGTTTTGTTCGGATTCCGATCAATCCGTTGGTCGGTAAGTGTTACCAGCATGTAACCTTGCGCACAGGGCTACTCATTGCCGTTAGTTTAACGTTGGTGACAACGATTGGTTATGGAGTCGGTTATGGATTTTTCGTTTGGGTAATTCTCCGGTTGTTATGGGGAATTGCATGGTCTTTTTTAAGGCTAGGTGGTCTGTTTACGGTGCTAGAGGAAGCTACCGACAGCAATCGAGGCAAGCTGATGGGGCAGTACAATGGATTATATCGACTTGGGAGTTTAGGAGGAATGCTTGGAGGTGGGATTCTTGCGAGCTTCATCGGACTCTCGGAAACTGCTATCATTTTTGGGGTGTTAGCGGTGCTCGCGATTCCGTATGTGTTACGCTACGTCCCATCGTTGGCACAAGAAAGAACTGGACAACCGGAAGGCGATTCAACTGAAAAGAAACGAAAAGGTTTGTACGGTCGTCATGCGATCCTTGCCATTAGTAGTGGCTTATTGCTTGCGTTATTTCTGCAAGGTCTGTTCGGATCAACGCTGAGTTTGCTCATGCTAGAGCATTACGGTGAAACGATTTATATCGTCGGTATGATTGTAGGGGTAACCGCCTTATCTGGGGTACTTCAAGGGGTACGCTGGGTGTGGGAGCCCTTCCTAGCGGTCTTGTTCGGTCATTGGTCCGACGGGGATCGAGGGCGTTTGCCCCTTTTCATCCTCTTTTTGATCATGACAGCCTTAGGATACGGGGCGATGGTTCTTTCCCTGCCACTAATAATCTGGTTAGCTGCCGTTATCGTAGTAATGGTCGCTTCAACGGCTTTAACGACCCTAATTGATGCGCTGACCTCTGATGTCGCCAAAGGACAAGATGCGAATCGGGTGATGACAAGTTACACGGTGTTTCTCGATGTTGGTGCAGCCCTTGGGCCCTTACTAGCCTATTTTCTATTGGACATTGGCTTAAGTTTGACGTTTGTCTATTTAAGCTCTGCGGTGATTTTTCTACTGCTAGCTGTCCAATGGGGGTGGTGCTACTTGCGCGATCCGTTTTATCGCCATGATTCGATGAGGAAAGCAGTGTAGAAGGTAAGGAAAGGAGGAGAACGAATGATCTTTTTTGATATTGACGATACATTGCTCGATCATCAAGGAGCGGAGCGACGAGGCGCAGCGCAATTTTATCACCAATATAGGCACGAGCTTCCGTATGGAAAGGCTGATTTCTTACAAGCATGGGAAGAGGCATCTGAGCATTTTTATACAAAGTATTTAACAGGTTGTTTATCGTTTCAAGAACAACGGCGAGAGCGAATTCGTTCTTTTTTTCCAGAATTGCTTGATGTTGAAGCAGACGAGCGATTCCAAGATTATCTTGATTATTACGAGGTAAATTGGCGAAGGTTTGATGACGTAAAGGCTTGTTTAGATCGATGGACAAAGGCCGGTCTTTCGTTAGGTGTGATTAGCAATGGTTCACAGCAACAGCAGCAATCGAAGCTTGAACGGTTAGAAATAAGAGAATTTTTTCGATATGTCGTGACATCAGAAGCAGCGGGGGTTGCCAAACCTGACCCGCACATTTTTGCTTATGCTTGTAACCTAGCAAAAGAGGCAGTGGAGAGCTGCTTCTACGTAGGGGATCGGTTGAAAACAGATGCTGTTGCTAGCCAGCAGGCAGGGCTGACGGGGGTTTGGTTGAACCGACTTGGAAAGGAATTACGTGAAACGGATGTCATCATCATCCGAAGTCTGGATGAATTGGACAAGTATCTTACCATTTGAAAAAGAGACTACCAAGTGGCAGTCTCTTTTTAGTATTTTTTACGGTTGGAAGGTTTTCAGCATGGCCCAGAAGCTTGGGAGAATCCCTTCTTGTGCTTCTTTATTCGGAATGTATAGTTCAAAACGATACGTTTCTCCATTTGGATACGTCTTAGCAACATGGAAAATATTCGTTTCTCCGTCATCGCTCGTCACTTTTTCACGTAGAGAAAAGTCCACATCCTCTAAAGGTGTAGGATAGTTGTCCTCGATGGTTCCAGTTGTGTGCTCGATGATGTTGTTTTTTAACGCGTTCGTGTCAGCACTTGATCCTTCTTGAATAATACGTGTAAAGAAACTTCCGTCGTAATCAGATAAAATGACATCACGGCGCGGCTCCTCACCTGTTAAAGAAAAGTTCTCAAGAACATAAATAGAATAGCCTAATTCACCGCGATTAAATTGGGCACTGCGCATCTCTTTATCGCCTTCGACCTCGACTTCAATCTCTTTTACTTCTGAAGCGTCGCTCGTTTCTTCTGAAGCTTCGTCTTCAGTGGTCTCTTCCTCTGTCGGTTCTTCTTCAGCTGCTTCTTCTTCGTCTACAGGCTCTTCTTCAACAGCATCCTCTTCTTCAACAGCTTCGTCTTCAGCGTTCTCCACGTCTTCTACGATTTCCTCTGGATCTTCTCCTTCTGTTCCTGAAGTTCCTCCTGTACCGCATGCGACAAGCATTACGCTAAGTACACACGTAGATAATCCTAACCATAATTTTTTCATCCTAAAGGTCCCCCTCTTTCTGTCTTTTCATCTATAGAACGTCATTTAAATCATAATTGTTTCATTTTTTTAAGTAAAGAGTCATCCTTTTTTGTTGGAAAGAAAGTAAGGACAACACTAGTTTATTGTTAGAAAGTTTTCGTTTGCTTTGGCTTGCTTGTACACCTGTTGCAACTTCCAAAGGATAAACGGCAGGCTTAGTAAGCTTAAGGCGATTCCCACATATCCAGTATAATAGAACATTTTCACTGTCAGTTCACTAGTCTCTGGTGTTTCTCCGATAGGCAGGTGAAAGATGACAAGAAGCACCAAATTGTGAAAGGCATGGAGAACGATCGGGAGCCAAATATTTTTCGTTGCCATATAAAGAAAACTCCAAAATAAGCCAATCATAAAATGTCCGAGAAACCCAAGATTGACATGAAGGAGAGCAAAGACAAGTGAGGCTATAATCGCTCCGGTGAATAGCCCATACCTAGCGGCCCACTTTTGCAGCAAGAAACCACGGAAAAACATTTCCTCTACGATCGGTGCAATGAGGACTGTGGCTAGAAATCCTCGTATAAACGAGCGATCATGAAGGAACGATGGGTTTGGAATAAAATCAGTAAGTAGGCTCGGAAAAAGCAATGCCACGAAATACATAAGGACGAAAACAATCGCCATGGAAAACAGAAGAAAGACGAGCTGCCAGCAAGCTAGCTGGGTGAACGAGTTAAACGAAGGAAACCCTTCACGGAAAGTAAGCCATGTGCGCAATGATACACCGTGCGTCTTTAAGCGCCACCAAAGGGTAAAAACCGCTACTAGTGGCAGAAACTCAGCAACATAGCTTAACACATCAAGGGAAAAAACAATGCTGACTAGAGCAAGAATGAGCATCGCTATGAGTGAGGTCGCCACACACCATAAAAGAGTACGAACGATAGGTACATGATTCATCAAATGTCACTTCCAGTATAGTTGAGAGAATATAAGCTATGGTAAAATGAGGGAGTGAAACCCTTTTAGGTAAGTGTATCAAAAATAAGCGTAAGGAGGCGAATGATGACGATTTCTCTTCGTAAGCTTAGTGACCGAGTGTACTACCTTACGACAAACAGTGATTTACATACAGCACGAGCCCTTTATGAGAAATTTGGATTTGCGATCGTTCATCAAGTGAAAAAGCAATATTCTGGGTATGAGCTAGTAGATGAAACATGGGAGCGTTCCTTACTCTCATAACCAAAGGAGCGAAAGAAATGTGAATAGGTTACACTTAGTTGGACAGTTTCGTTAAGGTCATATACACTTGATTCAAATAAACTCTGAGGAGAATCAAACATGACCAAGCGTCCGAGAAGAAGCTATACAAAAGAATTTAAGGATCAAATCGTTCAACT
>NZ_SNUY01000049.1:24270-31554 GCF_004376175.1 Halalkalibacterium halodurans
TGAATAGGTTACACTTAGTTGGACAGTTTCGTTAAGGTCATATACACTTGATTCAAATAAACTCTGAGGAGAATCAAACATGACCAAGCGTCCGAGAAGAAGCTATACAAAAGAATTTAAGGATCAAATCGTTCAACTTCATGTTTCTGGCAAGCCCCGTGCAGAAATTATCAAAGAATACGAGCTGACGCCTTCTGCCTTTGATAAGTGGGTTCGGCAGCACCAGAACAGTGGATCCTTTGAAGAAAAAGACAACCGTACACCCGAACAGGAAGAGTTGATTCGGCTGCGGAAAGAGAATCAAAAGCTTGCCATGGAGAATGATATTTTAAAGCAAGCCGCGCTGATCATGGGACGAAAGTAGATGTGATTCGGAACAACCGCCACAAATACTCGGTATCAGCAATGTGCGATGTCCTGCAAATGGCCCGAAGTACGTACTATTATGAAGCAAAAATTCGAGACGACCAGGATGAAGAGTTGTCGGAACTGATCGTTGATATTTTTAAGAACAGCCGTGATAACTACGGCCAAAGAAAGATTAAAATTGAGCTAAGAAAGAAAGGCTGGACTGTATCAAGACGCCGTATTGGGCGGATTATGAAGGAGCAGGGCCTGGTTTCCAAATATACAGTAGCTCAGTTTAAACCAGCAAAAACAAGCTGTAATGAATCAGAAATTGGGAATACACTAAACCGGGAGTTTAATCAGGAGCAAGAACTGAAAGTCGTTGTCAGTGATCTAACCTACGTACGTGTTCAACAGAAATGGCATTATATTTGTGTATTAGTAGATTTATATAATCGTGAAATTATTGGCTACAGCGCAGGTCCTCATAAAAGTGCTGAGTTAGTTCAACGTGCCTTTGCATCGGTTAAATACAATCTTCAGCGCCTCGAATTATTCCACACGGACAGAGGAAGTGAGTTTAAGAACAAACTTATCGATCAGGCATTAGAAACCTTTGGCATTGAGCGTTCATTGAGTGAGAAAGGAACGCCCTATGATAACGCCGTCGCAGAAGCCACATTTAAGACGATCAAAACAGAGTTCGTTCGTGGTGCGGTTTTTTCTAGCCAACAGGAACTTGACCTTGAACTTTTTGACTACGTTCACTGGTTCAATACTATTCGAATTCATGGATCATTAGATTACTTAACACCGACTGAATACAAGTTAATGAACCTTTAAATAATTGTCCGATTTAGTGTTGACATTCCAATGGATGTGAAACAAACTTTGGAGAAGGCGATTGCCCTTCGCCAAAATAAGCGCTATCAAGAGTCGAATGCCATCCTTGTCACACTCTGTAAGGAGCATGCTCACGATCCACAAATTCTTTATCAATGTGGCTGGAGCTTTGATGTACTAGGATTGGAAGCTCAAGCTGTTCCTTATTATGAAAAGGCGATCGCATCGGGTCTTCAAGGAAAGGACTTGGCGGAGTGTTATCTCGGGCTAGGTAGCACATTTCGAACGCTAGGGGAGTATAGGAAAGCAGAAGCCGTTCTCGCAAACGGCGTGAAGCAATTTCCTAACCATCAGGCGCTCCGTGTTTTCTACGCAATGGTCCTCTACAACCTTGGTCGCTATGAGCAAGGGGTAGAATTATTGCTAAAAATAATCGCTGAAACGAGCGATGATGAGACGATACAATCTTACAAGCAAGCGATTCTCTTTTATGCAGATAAGCTAGATGAAACGTGGAAAGCATAAAAGGTGAAGAGCTGGAGATACTATCTCCGAATTTAGTAGGAGGTGGTATTTAATGTCGTTAACACCTTATGAACCATTTCGCCATTTAGATCAAATGCGTCGAGAGTTTGACCGATTCTTTCCTGACTTTCCGATCGATTTACCCAACCGGCATTTGACACTTAGTCCGAAAATGGATGTGCACGAGACGGATCATGAAGTGATTTTAGAGTGTGATATCCCAGGGCTTGAGTCGAAAGAGGATCTTCAAATCGATGTGGAACCTCGCTCCGTACGAATTGAAGGACGAATCAAACGATCAAAGGAAGTGCATGATGAACGATTTTATCGTCGTGAACGGGAGATTGGTCATTTTCGTCGAGTGGTACCATTACCAGCTGAAGTGGCTGAAGATGACATTCGCGCCGCCTATCGAAATGGGGTCCTAGAGGTGCGAATGAGAAAGCGACTCGATGACCGGCGGCGCACGATCGATGTAGAATTCCATTAATCCTGTATAACAAACACTTGTCTAATGAGGCAAGTGTTTTTGTTTTTACTTTAAGAAAGTTAACTGACAAAGAAAGGCGATGGTTTTCACCGAATAATCACTACCTTAGAAGAGGGGTCATTTTCTTATAATCATCACATAACGGGCCTTGTAACAGTACACTTCTACTCATCCTGTTTCGAGGATTGTAGACGCGATAAAATGCCCCTTGGTACAGTGAAGGTACATTCGTTACGTGTCTTTGCAAATAAATGATAGCGCTTTCTTAAAATTTTGTTTGGCACGTAAATGATCATACAGAAAGGATGTGATGATGATTGGTCCATGATCAGTCGCTAGGTAGTCGTGTTTTCAACATCTTTAATTATCTGTTTCTCTTTTTATTTTCCATGATATGTTTTCTTCCTTTTGTCCACATAGTGGCTGGCTCGTTTGCGTCGGTGGAGGAAGTGCTGCAAAAGCGATTTATTCTGTTTCCAACGACTTTTTCCTTGGATGCGTACCGTTATATCTTTTCGACAGACATTATTTTTCGTAGTCTGATCATTTCCATTTTAGTGACCGTCGTAGGAACCGGGTTCAGTATGTTTTTAACATCGCTGATGGCATATGGTTTATCGCGAAAAGATCTAGACGGTCGCCGGGTTCTAATGTTCCTTGTCGTATTTACGATGCTATTTAGCGGCGGAATGATTCCTACGTTTCTCGTTGTCCGATCATTGGGCCTGCTTGATACGTATTGGGCGCTGATTATTCCTACAGCGATTAACGCTTTTAATCTGATTATCTTAAAAAACTTCTTTCAAAACATTCCTGAGAGTCTGGAAGAGTCAGCAAAAATTGATGGGTGTAACGATGTTGGGATTTTCTTTCGGATCGTATTCCCATTGTCGATGCCAGCTATTGCGACAATCTCTCTCTTTTATGCAGTCACCTATTGGAATACGTTCATGCAAGCGATTTTGTACTTGAATGATTCGAGCATGTGGCCTATTCAAGTGTTATTGCGACAAATTGTCATTATGTCTAGTGGTATGCAAGGGGATTTAACCGAGCTCGGTGCCGGGTTCGTCATGCCACCAGAACAAACAATTAAAATGGCCGTTATCGTTGTTGCTACCATTCCTGTGTTAATCGTCTATCCGTTTATTCAAAAGCATTTTGCAAAAGGAGCTTTACTAGGTTCAGTGAAAGGGTAAAAATAAAAAATGGGGAGGTATGTTCATGAAAAGGATGTCTCTAGCATGTCGATGGCTCGCATTTTTATCACTTCTGCTTTTAGTTGTTGCTTGTTCTAGCAGCAATGAGGGGACAAGTGCTCCTGCTGAAGAGGGAGAAGGCAATACAGAAGAGGAAGCATTTGATCCGGATTCTCCTTTAGATTTGGATTGGATGGTGATCCTCTATCATCAACAGCCACCTAAAGATACTGTGATTAAAGAAATTGAAGAGTTAACGAATACGAATTTGGACTTAATCTGGGTACCAGATGCGGTGAAGGAAGACAGAGTGAATGCTGCGCTAGCTTCAGGAAACTTACCGAAAGTCATTACGCTGCAAGATTTCCGAACGTCATCTGTCCTTAATGCGTTTCGCTCAGGACAGTTTTGGGAAATTGGCCCTTATTTAGATGAATTCCCAAATCTAAGTGAGATGAATGAAACGATTTTAGAAAACGTTTCTGTAGACGGAAAGATCTACGGAATCTATCGTGAGCGTCCGTTGTCAAGACAAGGGGTCGTCATTCGCCAAGATTGGCTCGAAAACCTTGGGCTTGAAATGCCGACAAACTTAGAGGAGCTGTATGAAGTGGCTCGTGCCTTTACGTATGATGATCCTAATGGATCAGGTGCCGATGATACAGTCGGATTTACCGATCGAAATGATTTAATTTTCGGAGCATTTAAAACATTGGCTTCCTATCACGGAACCCCGAATGAATGGGGATTTGATGATGAAGGTAAATTAATGCCAGAATTTATGACCGATGAATATGTGGAAACGATGAATTACATGAAGAGCCTTTATGACGAAGGCTTGATCAACACCGAGTTTCCTGTCACGAGTAAAGAACAGCAGCAAGAGCTATTTATGACAGGGAGGGCGGGAATTTACGTCGGGAATATGGTTGATGCCCGTAACTTACGAGATAAAGCGAAGGACATTAATCCAGAGATGGAAGTGGCGATTACAAACCGTATTGCCGGTCCTGACGGTGAAGACCGAGTTTGGGCACAAGGAGGTCACAATGGAATCTTTGCCATTCCAAAATCAAGTGTTGAAACAGAGGCTGAGCTCAAACGGATTTTGGCATTCTTTGATCGCATCGCAGAGGAAGATGTGTACAATTTAATGGCCTATGGAATAGAAGATGTACACTATGAAACAATTGATGGTGAGTACTTCGAGCGAATCGAAGAAAATTTAGATGACTGGGCGGCGGAAGTTCAGCCACTAGTATCGTTAGTTGCAAGAGAAATGAATTATTTAAAAGCATACGGTGACCCTCTCTATGAGGAGTATGAGCGTCTAACGGAAGACAATAACGAAATTATTGTCACCAACCCTGCTGAGCCACTCTTCTCGCCAACGTATACGGAGCGTGGAACCGAATTGCAGAAAATCATTGATGATGCGACTTATAAGTATATTTTAGGTGAGCTTGACGAAGATGGCTTCGAAGCTGAAGTAGAACGCTGGCTTACTAATGGTGGAGAAAGCATTATCGAAGAATTAAACGAAGATTACGAAAGACTCAATTAATCCGTTACTTAAGTAAAAATCCCCCTGTTAATATAAATGACATTCAACGGCTTTAGTCACTAGATTCTCTAGAGGCTAAAGTCTTTTTTTACAGGAGATAGAATTCATGTAAGGCTCATCATCTTACGACTTTTTTTATTAATAGCTCCACGCTAGTTCGAACTCTCGTCCGGCCGACTCCCACGGACAATCGCATAGCTTCCTCAAGAACATCACTGTCACGGAGCGTCCAGCCTATTGGCGATCAGAGTCCCAAGAACTTGCGGACATGTTCGACCGACTGGACGTTCAAAGTATACAAAAGAGCGCGGGGCTTTGTGAACCTCACGCTCTTATGATACTTTTGATTGACGGTATTTTCCTGGTGTCATTCCTTCCTTTTTCTTAAACGATCGAATGAAGTTTTGCGAGTTGCCATAGCATAATCGTTCGGCAATTTCTCGAATCGGCATGGACGTTTCCAGCAACCATTTTTTCGCCATCGCTAATCGATAGGAGCTCAAATATTCACTAAATGAAATGTTCGTCTCCTTGCGAAAAATGCTGCTTAAGTAGTTCGGGTTGTAATGTAGTCGTTCAGCAATGGATTCTAACGTTAGTTCCATATCAAATTCATTTTGGATGATGTGGATAATTTGGTCGGAAATTGTTTTGTATTGGGAATCCATACGCTCGGCTACAGTGTGAACCGATGGCGCGATTAATTTCGTAAAAAACCATTGCTTCACTTCATCGATTGTTTGTAAGCTAAACAATTGGTCAAAGAGCGTTTTCTTATCATAAACGTCCACTGAATCAATGCCTAGAGTTTGCAGCAGTTGGATCGTATTGTTCAGCAGCCGAAGCAAGGAAATTTGATATTGGCTCGGATGAAGGTCCTTCTGAAAGATTCCATCAATCAGTGCATCTAAGTGATCTTTCACGTTCGATTTATCTCCTAGTTTAAGGGCATCGAACAATTCATTTTCTTGCTGCTTCGGATAGTACGTATGGAACGAATGAGTGTGTGCCAAATTTGAGAAGAAAATGACTGATTGACAGCCTAGTTTAATCCGATATTTTAACGCTTCTATCCCTTCATCATACGCTTCTTGTGTTTTTGTAATATCGTCATACGGCAGGCTCACACCGATGCTCACAGAAATGTCTAGCTGTTGTCTCACTTCGTTCATGATTGCTTCTGCTTTTTCGCGTACAAAACCGTCCCGCTTTTGCTCGTGGTCAACGTTCGTGAGGAGAATGAGTACGACGGTGTTGTTTAATAGAGCGGGCGTTAATCGCTCAACTTCAGGAATAAGGGTCTCTACTAAGTTGTTGATCGAAAATAAAAGAACATCTTTTTCTTCCTTTGCATACTTCGTTCCTTCCAGGGAATCGATTTGCAATGTAAGGACATGGAGCTGCCCCCAGTCTTTCGGATATTGGAATGTTTCGTATTTTGTTTCGATTTCCGATGGGCTCATATGACCTTTGATCAAATTAAGGACGAAAAATTGCTTTAGTTGTTTAATTTGACCTTGTAGCTTCTCTTCCAATTCATTGTTTAGATCGAGAACATTATGAATATGAGCGTGAATTAATTCAAATTCATCTTTCGGTGGCTTTTTCGCTGACCCTGCTGAAAAGGTCGCGGTGATCATTTGGTATAGCTCTTGAACTGGTCGGTAAATTCGCCTAGAGCCCACCCATGAATAAAGCAAGCTTAAGAGCAAGACACCAGCTGAAATGTACATTGTAAAGGCACCGATCGCGTTCGATTGTTTTGCTAGTTCTCGGCTTGAAATGACCGATACGTAGGTCCATTGGTTGTAATCAGATGTACGAAAGGTCACCGTGTAGGTGGAATGACTTAAAGGTAAAGAAAATTGACCGTTGCCATTGGCTGTTTGCTGGGCAGCTAATGCCTCTATTAACGTACCATCGGAGAGTAAGTCATCCTCTAAGATCGAAAGGTTATGATAGCCAACAGGGCGATACTGTTCATCCAGTACGAAAAACGCTTCATTTTGACTGTTTTCACTTAAAATTTTATTGACACTACATGCTGGAATGCTGGCGATGGCCAGTCCCGTTTTTTGATTGCTGTTAAGAGGTAGTTTTTTTACTAAATTCATTTGTGTGGAACAGGAGTTGGCTAATTCTTCATTAAATTCACTCCCCCACGTGTCCACGTACTGTCAAAACTTTATATAAGAGCCACAGGACAAATTTCTGTAACCCTTGATATTACTGATTCCATTCAATTTGCTACTATAGATGTGTTCCCATACCTTTTTACGTGATCAAGTTCTTTATGTTTTGTCAAACCTCAATTT
>NZ_SNUY01000005.1 GCF_004376175.1 Halalkalibacterium halodurans
GTATCAATTTGTGGTGTCATCGATTGATGGATACGAAGCGTTCTACCAGTTTTCGCGCCATTACAGCATTGAATATGCTGTTCATTCGAACAGGAAAGTCCTTCTTGCTTGTATTTTGGATCAAAGACTGGGCAAGTCCAAACATAGTGTTCTTTTGCTTCATCCAACCCTTTCAATTGTAACTTATGGCCACTAATACAATGAGGAACACCATACCTATCCAGCTTGGTCATGCCACAAGATTCAAGTGCTTTATCTTGAATTTTACGTGGATTTATGGGAGCCAATAGCTTTGCTTTAAGAATGGATTTTGTGTGTTGTTGATTGTCCGCTGATTGATAAATCCCATCTGCGCTCACGTATTGCACTGTTTTTAGGAACTCTTCAGGAAGATCTTCCGTTACCTTTTCCAAAGTGGGTTCTAGTGTTTTTGCATCATGTTCGTCTCCTTTAAACACACTTCTGGACAAAGGAAGTTCAGACTCTACACCACAGACCAAGGAGATTTTATGTGCAATGTACGTGACGGTATTGCTTTTTCTCATCACGCCTACGTTATCATCCGTAGGAATCTTTGGGCAATGACATGGCTCAGAATGGCTACATTTCTTCATTTTATGGACAGTGGCTTCCGCATCTACATGGGTGGTATCTACAGCGAGTTGTTCTTCTTTTCCTACGATACCGTGAAAAAGATTGTAGCTCACCATAAGTTGCCGAGCTTTCTCCCAAAGTCCGTTTTCAATCATGATCTGATCAAAACGTTCAAATGTTTTCAAGGATGGTCGTGTATCAAAACCACAGACCATCCGGAAGTCAGAGTTCCCAATAACTTGAAGGTGTACACTGGAAACCATTACTTCCACATAGAGGAGTGGAGCCAAGAGGAAAGCTTTTAATAAAGCATAAAAGTTCACTCCTTTTCGTCCTTTGGCAGATCTCGTAGGCAATGTGCTCAAGTCCTGTGGAATATCTGGAAATAATTCTGTTGAAGATGGGGCTGCATCCGTTGAAGTTCGTTTTTTAAAATGATATTCAAACCGTGCTTGGAGAAATTCTTGTTCAATGGGAGAGAACACCTCCTCCCAAGGAAACTCCAACCCTAATTTAACATAAGGAAGGTGACGTAAAGAAGAAAATGAATCTTCTGTAAATGAAAAAGAAGGTTGAAGATAGATTACATTTGAATAAGATTTTGGTATGATAGAGGTAGTCATAATGAACTCCTTTCGTGATAGTTGCTAGATACTTCTATTCTACCAAAGGAGCACCATTATGGCTTTTCTTTTTGCCTGAATGATCAAAGTTTCCGTTTTCCATAAAAATCCTGTAAATAACTAGAATGACGATATGGTGAAATGGCTGATTATGGCCAAAAATCGCTAAAATTGAGGTTTGACAAAACATAAAGAACTTGATCACGTAAAAAGGTATGGGAACACATCTATAGTAGCAAATTGAATGGAATCAGTAATATCAAGGGTTACAGAAATTTGTCCTGTGGCTCTTTGTTTTTTTCATTATTTTTTCTCTCCACTCCATTTTCTTGTTCAAAGATAAAAACTAGTCTACCACCGTTTTAAGGTGAAAGCCATCGTTTTCCCTTATACTAGAATTTAAAGGGTAAAAAAAGAAGCCCCCAAACGAAGGGCCTCTCTTAGTCTCCTCGTGCCATCAGTTGTTGTTCATAAGGTCCTACAGACTCGATTTCAACCCCTTGATAGTAATGGCTAATAATTTCTTGATACGTACTACCATTTAGAGCCATCCCATTGGCTCCGTATTGGCTCATCCCCACACCATGGCCCCAGCCTTTTGTTTCAATGACAATGTTGTCTCCTTGCCTTTTCCATTGAAAATCAGCCGAGTTGAGTTCAAGCTCTTCACGGACAACCCGCCCCGATATTTCTGTTCCGTTAATGTTCACTTTTGCTACCCGACCGCCTTCCGTTCTGGCCACGATCGACCCAATCGAGCCATCATCAGGCAATGTAACACCTAGACGCTCTTGAAATTCTTCGACAGATAGAACTTTTTCGCCAATGAAGCGCGGAGAATGTTGTTGATCCCAAGGGCTTTCCACACTTCGCAAATACGGGATCTCACTTTTCCAATAGTCCTCCGAGTTTTCCGTATATCCGTTACTTGTTGAAAAAAAAGCAGCTGTAATCGGGGTCCCGTCATACGTAAGAACTTGTCCCGCTGTTTCCGATACCGCTTGCTTAATGCGAGCAATTTTCCAATGGTAATCCTTTCCCCACCGCTCTTTTAACTCCGCTTCGCTTTGATAGACTTGATGCATTTCCGTATCTGTGATCATTGCACCTTCCGGAAGTTCGATATCATTCGGTTCAAGCAGCTGTTTCAGGAGGAATGTGCGGGCGGTTAGAGATTGGGCTTTTAATGCTTCTAGTTCAAATTCTGCTGGCATTTCGGATGCGACGACACCTACAACGTATTCTTCCAGTGGCACGGCTTCAACGGATTCAGTCTGACTGCGAAACACGTGTACGGCAAGTTCACTCTCAGGCAAATCTACCGCCTCAATCGGAGCCATTTGCGTCTCCTCAGTGACCATTTGGGGCTGACTCGGAAACATGACGAGGAGCGCAGGTAAAAGAAGAATGACGCTGCAAAGTACAATTCCTATGACTATGAGTCGTTTCAATCTCAAACCTCCCATCTAACAATGTTGGCATTCGTCTCTTCTCTACATTGTATGAAGGCTTGGGCTTGTCTAGAACCTTAATTTATTGAAATTAGTCACATTTAAAGAGCCAAATAAAAAAGCCCTCAGCAGAGGGGCTTCTTAGACTAAATTTGTGTTTAGCTTTAATGGTGCTGGAGCATCGAGATTTTCCAATTCACGCTCAGTCTCCACCACACGTTCAATATCAGCACCTAGACGCGCAAGCTTACCGGCTAGATCAACATATCCGCGGTCTACATGTTTTAATTCAACTACTCGCGTATGACCATCTGCGACAAGGCCAGCGAGTACGAGAGCAGCACCTGCTCGTAGATCGGTCGCGGTTACTTCAGCACCTTGAAGTTGGCACGGCCCAGAGATTATGGCTGAGCGTCCTTCGATTTTAATATTGCCGTTCATTCGACGGAACTCTTCAACGTGCATAAAGCGATTCTCAAACACCGTTTCTGTGATGACACTCGTTCCGTTCGCCCGAAGAAGCAATGCCATCATTTGCGATTGCATATCTGTTGGAAACCCTGGGTGCGGCATGGTTTTAATGTCTACTGGTTTTAATTCATCTGGGCCAATGACGCGAATGCCGTTATCCTCTTCAATCGTTTTTACTCCCATTTCATGCATTTTTGCAATTAATGGACGCAGATGTTCTGCAACGGCACCTTCGATGAAAACATCGCCGCCGGTAATGGCAGCAGCTACCATAAATGTACCAGCTTCAATACGATCCGAGATCACCGTGTGCTCCGCTCCTACTAGTTCATCAACACCTTCAATGCGGATAACACCTGTTCCTGCACCGCGTACTTTTGCTCCCATGGCATTTAAATAGTTAGCCAAACAAACGATCTCTGGCTCTTCAGCAGCGTTTTCAAGGATCGTCATTCCTTCTGCCATGGCTGCTGCCATCATAATGTTTTCAGTAGCCCCTACGCTTGGGAAGTCAAGATAAATCTTCGTTCCCTGGAGTCGACCTTCGACCTTCGCTTCAATAAAACCATTTCCAATCTCCACTGTCGCTCCCATGGCTTCAAACCCTTTTAAATGCTGGTCAATTGGACGCGAGCCGATCGCACACCCTCCTGGAAGTGCAATCCGTGCATGACCAACGCGGGCAAGAAGGGGACCCATGACTAAGAAAGAGGCGCGCATTTTTCGTACATATTCGAAAGGCGCTTCTGTCTTTAAGGGGTTTGTTGCATTCACAACGAACTCGCCATTTTCATATTCAACGTTTATATTAAGATTGCGTAAAACTTCTTTCATCGTGTATACATCGGCTAATTTTGGCACATCATATATTTTGCTCGTGCCGCGGCTAGCTAGAATTGATGCTGCGATAACAGGCAAGACGGCATTCTTTGCCCCTTCTACCTTAACAGATCCGCTAAGCTGCCTGCCACCTCGGACAATTATTTTTTCCAACGTATTCCCCTCCGCGTCTCGTTATTAGGTCTTTTCTATATCATTAATATTCAGTCGTAATTATAGGCGTGCCAAACGTAACGGTTGTTTGTTCGCCCAAACTCTTCTGTCTTAAGGCAATTTGCAGGTTCATGTCTTGGGTTCCTAGTTCAATGGATGGTTGCCACTTTGAATGAAAAGCGGAAATGGACAAAAAAGAATCTTCAACAAGAGCTTCCACCTTTTTTGCACCGAACGACTCGAGCATCTCCACTGCAAGCGTTTCTAATGGGCGATCGAGTGATGGGACAGTTCCACGCATGGAAATGAAGGTAGCCGCTTCCCCTAAGCCAATATCCTGTTGTCGTTCAGACACCATATCCATTTTCGAATTCAAATCATCCAGTGACTGGCTTTGAACGTGGTACATCATATGTACCTGATCACGATCCCCTTCTCCAGAGTATCGAAGGATGGTGATGGTTTCGGTTAGAGGCCATTGAGGGTCATTGCGTGAGGCTGTTATCTTCTGATGAGGATCGCCTTGCATTGCTTCCGTCACGTACCAACTTTCCCCTAATGAAGCAATAAAAGATTGGGCAAACTGTTGATACGCTGACTCTGTATCGACATCAGCAATTGTGTCTCGCGCTAAAAATGTCCACTCTTCTACCCCAACATCAAAGCCGTCCATCTGTTCTGCAAACGTTACGAGAAGATCTAGGTTTGACTTGTTTGTTTCCCCAAACGCCTGAAAATGTACCATCAAGAGTGCAAAAAGAATGAGCCCTCCAAACACCTTCTGCTTGTTCATTGTGATTTCCCCTCTCCGAATCAATGTGATTACTCACATTTTTTCCAAGAGGCAAAGTCGCATACATGGAAGTTGTAGTCAACCTTCGACATCTTCAGGTTGGTTATTGCCAAATGTAACGTAGCATAAGTGATGATTCTAAATACTGTAGAAAAAAACTGCTGACAAGATAAGCAAGAGCAATGGTGACAAAGATCATGAGTAACATCGCTTGGGGACTTTTCGGATTTTTGACAAATAAGTCAAACTTGAATGACTGCAAAGCCCACCACACGGCAGCGAGAAACATAACATGCACAACAATATGTATGAGTGCCTGTTGTCCAAAGTCTTGCATCATGTCCTCATTTCTCCTTCATAGCCTGTTCAATTACTTATCAACAAAGCTTTACCAACGTATGAAGATCATTGTTACCTTCGACTCTTACTCGTAAAGAGAAAAAGCCGACTTTTTTAATATAAGCTAGACTGTTTTCAAAAAAAAGGGTCTAAATCCCCATATCATTTAAAACAATCCATTCTACATAATACAAGAGATTACGTCATAAATCTACACCTTTTTTTAAAAAATTGTGAAGATGTACGAACATCGGGAAAAACGGACTCATTTCGCCAATACAACCTCCAATTACTCATACGTAAGCTACATGTTATCTTCCCTGTTTTCGTTTCATTAAACGTTGTCGACCAATGTAAAAATGTCTCTTATGATGAAAAAGTGAACGATCATGATGAAAAAAGTACGATTTTTTTGAAAAAATGGTTTCGTTTAATGGGGCGGAACAACTAAATGTTCCGATATTGGATAGGAAGGTATGTCTTTGCCCTAATCTGAACTTGTTTTTTCGCCAAGTGTTAGGGCATAGGAATGTTGTACATTCTTCAACTGCAAAAAAGAACCTCCCCATCGGAGAGATCCTTTTCTTTGTTTATCCCGTGAAGTTTCACGTTATCGCCCTGCAACATCCAGACGGTTGGTCGCACGACGAAGAGATAGCTCTGCTCGCTTAAAATCAATGTTCTCTTGCTTCGCTTGTTGCAATCGCTTTTCCGCCCGTTCTTTAGCAGAACGAGCACGCTCAACGTCGATATCTGAAGGCAGTTCCGCGGCTTCAGCCAATATCGTCACTTGATCGGGGCGTACTTCCACAAAGCCCCCACTTACTGCAACGAGATCAACAGTGGACCCCTTTTTTAAACGCACCGCACCAACTGTGAGCGGCGCGACGAGAGGGATGTGACGCGGAAGGATTCCAAGTTCCCCTTCCACTGTTTTCACACTCACCATATCCACATCGCCTTCGTATACTTTGCCATCAGGAGTGACAACGTTGACATGTAATGTTGGCATTGTACTCCCTCCTTGTCTAGCTCCAGGTCTTTCCTACTGTTAGTTACAATAGGTAAATCACTCATGCCCTTCCTCTGCGACCCGCTTCGGACAGCATTTGTATGAAACGACACCTGGGCTGTCATATTCCGCATTCCTAGTTCTTGCGAAAACGTAGGTCTTGTTCATTAAGAGAGGGCGAAGCGAGAGAGCTCCGCATTTCTCTAAACGCACTTAGACCATTTGTTTCGCTCTCTCAACAACCTCTTCAATCCGGCCAACGAGACGGAATGCATCCTCTGGAAGGTCATCATATTTACCTTCAAGGATCTCTTTAAATCCTTTAATGGTTTCTTTTACAGGTACATACGAACCTGGTTGTCCTGTAAACTGTTCAGCCACGTGGAAGTTTTGTGACAAGAAGAACTGAATCCGGCGTGCACGCGCGACAATTAACTTGTCTTCCTCAGAAAGCTCATCCATACCAAGGATGGCAATAATATCTTGTAATTCTTTATATTTTTGCAATGTTTGCTGCACTTGACGAGCGACATTGTAATGCTCTTCTCCAACAATCTCCGGCGAGAGGGCACGAGATGTAGACGCTAGTGGGTCTACGGCAGGGTAAATCCCCATCTCTGAAAGCTTACGCTCAAGGTTGGTCGTCGCATCTAAGTGGGCAAACGTAGTTGCTGGTGCTGGGTCAGTGTAGTCATCCGCTGGTACGTAAATCGCTTGGATAGAAGTAACCGAACCGACCTTCGTTGATGTGATCCGCTCTTGAAGCTGTCCCATCTCCGTTGCAAGTGTTGGCTGGTAACCTACCGCTGATGGCATGCGCCCAAGCAATGCGGATACCTCAGAACCTGCTTGTGTAAAGCGGAAAATATTATCGATAAACAGAAGAACGTCTTGTCCTTGTTTGTCACGGAAATATTCCGCCATTGTCAAACCAGAAAGGGCTACACGCATACGGGCACCAGGCGGCTCGTTCATTTGTCCAAACACCATCGCGGTCTTTTTGATAACGCCCGAGTCGGACATTTCGTGGTAGAGGTCATTTCCTTCACGTGTACGCTCACCTACTCCGGCAAATACAGAAATACCGCCGTGCTCTTGCGCGATGTTGTTAATTAATTCTTGAATTAAAACGGTTTTCCCTACGCCGGCACCACCGAAGAGACCGATTTTTCCACCTTTGATGTAAGGGGCAAGCAAGTCAACAACTTTAATTCCTGTCTCGAGAATTTCCGTTTTTGTTGAGAGCTCTTCAAACTTTGGTGCTTCACGGTGAATCGGCGAACGCTCAGCATCAGCTGGAATCGGCTCGTCAAGGTCAATGGATTCACCGAGTACGTTGAACACACGACCGAGCGTAACTTCCCCTACAGGGACAGAAATAGCTGCACCTGTGTCAACAACCTCAGTTCCGCGAACGAGACCATCCGTTGAGCCCATCGCGATTGTGCGTACCGTATCATCTCCTAAGTGCAAAGCCACTTCTAAGGTTACGTTCACATCAACCGCATTTTGATCCGCCCCTTTTTGTTCGACACGTAATGCGTTGTTTAGCTCGGGTAGTTGGCCGCTTTGAAAACGAACGTCAACAACTGGACCCATAACCTGAGTAATGTGACCTGTATTCATTGTATTTCCCTCCTAATGGCCTTTCTGCCACAGTTTTGTCTATCAAATCACCGCCACACTACTTATGGCGCTATGTGCATAGAAGAGAGACCATCCAAAATAGATGGCTCTCCATATTATTCTAAGGCTGCCGCTCCACCGACAATTTCGGTGATTTCCTGAGTGATGGCCGCTTGTCGTGCCCGGTTGTACGATAGCGTCAACTCATCAATTAGATTTGTGGCGTTATCAGTCGCTGCACTCATCGCTGTCATCCGCGCGGCAAACTCACTGGCTTTCGCATCGAGCAACGCCCCATAAACTAGGCTTTCCGCATATTGCGGTAAAAGCGCTTCTAAGATGACTTGCTCATTTGGCTCATACTCATACGTTGTCGACACTTTCGTATCCGACAAGTCCGTAAGAGGGAGCACCTTTTTTTCTGTTACATCTTGTTTGATCGGGCTTACAAAGTGGTTATACCAAATGTAAAGCTCATCGAACACCTCATCGGCAAACATGTCGACGGTTTGCTTGGCAATATTTTTAATATCATTAAAGGTTGGTTGATCAGACAACCCCGTCATTTCTGAGATGATCGGCAACTGGCGCTTTTTCAGTAAATCCCGGCCTGTTCGACCAATGGCAAAAATTCCATACTCGTCTTTCGACTTGTGTCGCTTATTAATTGTATAGAGCAACCCACGAATCAAATTACTGTTGTACGCTCCAGCCAGACCACGATCGGATGTAATGACAATATATCCTGTCTTTTTCACTGGGCGCTCTTCCAGCATGGGATGGGAAACGTCCGTATCGCTTGCAGCAATGCTTGCTACCACTTCCCGGATTTTATCAGTATATGGCAAGAACGATTGCGCCTTCTCCTGAGATCGGTTGAGCTTTGCTGCCGAAACCATCTCCATTGCCTTTGTGATTTGTTTCGTTTTTTTCGTTGAGTTAATTCGCTGCTTTATGTCCCGTAATGAAGCCATCCTATTCACCACCTTTTTCGCCAAAACTCATTCAGATAAGACTTATTTTGTCGTTACGAAACCTTGCTTAAACTCAGTAATTGCAGCTTTAAACTCGCTATCATCAGGCAGGTTTCCTGTTGTGCGAATATGATCAAGCAATTCTTTTTTGTTATGGTCAAGGAATGTGAATAGTTCTGACTCAAAACGGCGGACATCTCCAACTGGAATGTCATCAAGGAAGCCGTTAATAAGAGCGTAAATAATTGCCACTTGCTTCTCAACTGGAAGCGGCTCATGAAGTCCTTGCTTCAACACTTCAACCGTACGTTGACCACGATTTAGCTTCGCTTGTGTTGCTTTATCTAGATCTGAACCGAACTGGGCAAATGCTTCAAGCTCACGGTAAGCTGCTAAGTCAAGACGCAACGTACCAGATACCTTTTTCATCGCTTTGATTTGCGCTGAACCTCCGACGCGGGATACAGAGAGTCCGGCGTTTACCGCAGGGCGCACACCTGAGTAGAAAAGATCTGATTGCAAGAAGATTTGTCCATCCGTAATTGAGATTACGTTTGTTGGGATATAGGCAGACACGTCACCAGCTTGTGTTTCAATGAACGGTAAAGCCGTGATTGAACCGCCGCCTTTTGCATCACTAAGCTTCGCTGCGCGCTCTAGCAAGCGTGAATGCAAGTAGAAAACATCCCCAGGATACGCTTCACGGCCTGGAGGACGACGAAGCAAAAGTGATAATTCACGATAAGCTGCCGCTTGTTTCGTTAAATCATCGTAAACGACAAGAACGTGCTTCCCGTTATACATGAACTCTTCTCCCATTGATACCCCTGCATATGGCGCAAGGAACAAGAGAGGAGCTGGCTCAGACGCACTTGCTGAAACGACGATCGTGTAATCAAGGGCACCGTGTTGACGAAGCGTTTCCACAACGCCAGCTACCGTTGATTCTTTCTGACCGATCGCAACATAGATACAAATCATATCTTGGTCTTTTTGGTTAATGATTGTGTCAATGGCGATCGACGTTTTCCCTGTTTGACGGTCACCGATAATCAATTCACGCTGCCCTCGACCGACTGGAATCATCGAGTCAATCGACTTGATCCCTGTTTGAAGTGGCTCATGTACAGATTTACGATCCATAACCCCAGGAGCTGGGCTCTCGATTGGACGCGTTTTTGACGTTTCAATTGGACCTCTACCATCAATTGGTTGGCCTAGTGGGTTTACGACACGACCTAAAAGTTCCTCTCCTACAGGAACTTCCATGATCCGGCCTGTCCGCTTCACTTCGTCGCCTTCACGAATCTCGCTATATGGACCTAAAATAATAATCCCGACGTTGTTCTCTTCGAGGTTTTGAGCCATACCCATAACCCCGTTTGAGAATTCAAGTAGCTCACCGGCCATGACACTTTCAAGGCCATGAGCAAGGGCGATCCCGTCCCCGACACGGATAACGGTCCCTACATCTTGAACTTGAACATCAGACTGAAAATTTTCAATCTGCTGTTTAATGAGAGAGCTAATTTCCTCTGGTTTGATGCTCATATTTTTCACCCCTATCTTCTAATCTGTTCAGCTAATTTCCCGAGCTAAGCTGAACATCGTTCAATTCATTTATGAACGCGGACCGCTTACAAGCTCCCGATGAAGCACATCAAGCTGCCCTTTAATGCTACCATCATAGATCCGATCGCCAATGCGGATTTTCAAGCCGCCAATGACTGATGGATCCACAATATTTTCAATCAAAAGCTTGGCCTTTCCTACCTTTTTCGCAAAAAGTACAGACAGTTGATCCTTTTCTGCCTCCGATAGTGGTTTAGCAGAATAAACGAACGCCTCTGCGATCTTTTGCGCGTCATACGAAAGGGATTTAAATTTTTGAACGACTGGAATGATAATGTCGATCCGTTTACGCTCAACAAGTACGACTAACGTGTTGAAAATGGTATCGTTCACTTTTCCTTTAAACGTCTTTTCCAATAGTTCACGCTTCTGCGTTAGCTCTGTCTTCGGATGAGTCAAAAATTGCATGAGCTCAGGTGTATCTTGAAATACAGCCTTAATCAACTCTAACTCTGAAACAAACGATTCATGCAGTCCTTTTTCTTGAGCCAACTCAAAAAGAGCAACAGCATAACGATTCGCTACCGCATGGTTGCTCATAGCTCTTCGCCTACCTCTTTGAGATATTCTGCAATCAACTTCTCCTGCTCTTTTTCATCTAGCTCTTTCTCAATCACTTTTGTTGCGATTAGAACAGAAAGGGACGCAACTTGTTCACGAAGAGACGCAACAGCTTGCTCTTTTTCTCGTTGGATTTCGGCAAGAGCCGCTTCTTTCAAGCGCTCTCCTTCTGCACGTGCTGCTTCAACGATTTCCTGCCCTTGTTGCTCACTGAGCTTTTTCGCTTTTTGAACAATTTCCTGTGCTTCTTCCCTCGCTTTTTCAACAGCAAGGCGTTGTTGCTCTAAATATTCTTGTGCGTCTTTACGGTCTTTATCCGCCTGATCAATTTGGTCGTTGATCATTCGCTCCCGTTTCTCCATGACCCCCATTAATGGTTTAAGGGCGAACTTGCTTAAAAGGACAAGAAGCACGATGAAGGCAAATAATTGATAGGCAATCGAACCCCAGTTTATATCAAACACGAGCGCGCAACTCCTTTCTTTGACGATACATAAGGAATGGCGAAGGTTCCCCCAAAGGAACATCATCGCCATTTCCACTTACTAAAAGAAGACTGGTTGAAAAAGACGAAGTTAGACGTCTTTTCCAAACCTGAGGCTTGCTAAAGTGTGCAGTCCCCTGTAATGAACAGGCTTAGACAAAGCCCTTCTAGAGTTGTTCTATTAAGTAAATAAAAGGATGAATGATACGACAATCGCCATGATCGGAACCGCCTCGGCAAGGGGTACCCCGATGAACATAAGCGTTTGTAATGATCCGCGAAGTTCTGGTTGACGTGTGACTCCCTCAAGAGTTGCTTTTACGATAATGGCAACGGCGATCGCACCACCGATCGCTGCTAGACCTGCTGCAATACCAGCTGCTAATAAAGACATAATGTAGTCCTCCTTGTTTTTACTAAAGTTTTATTAAATATAGTTAAACGCTCAAATACGAGCATTCATTAATGATGACTTTCCACCTTATGAGCCATGTAAACCATTGCAAGCATGGCAAAGATGTACGCCTGAAGCGTCCCGATAAAAATTCCAAACGCTTGCCAGACCATCGTTGGTACGAAGGCAAAAACGCCCCATAAGACACCAGATGTCCCCAATCCAACAAGCAATACCATTAAAATTTCTTTCGCAAAGACGTTCCCGAATAAACGCATGCCTAGCGTTAATGTATTGGCAAATTCCTCAATAATTTTAAATGGGAATAACACCGGCACCGGACGGAAATAGTCCCTTGCATATTCGCCAAAACCTTTAATCCTTATACCATAAATGTGTGTAAGAATAATCACAAAGGCTGCCAATGAAAGCGTAAGCGCCGGATCAGATGTTGGCGACTTCCACCAAACCTCATAGGTTTCCTTATGATAGATTTCAAATGGAATCCCTAGCATGTTGGCAACGAATACGAAAAAGAGTAGGGTGAAGGCTAGTGCCGTAAAACGACCACCTGTCTTCCAGTCCATATTCGATTTAATGATGCCGCGAACGAAGTCAACGACCCATTCGAGGAAGTTTTGCAAACCGGATGGCCTCATCGATAGACGTCGTGTTCCGATAAAGCAAATGAGGAACACGATCACACATGTAACCGTCGTCATCAAGACTGTGGACATGTTGAACGTTAAGCCCCCGATTGTCCATATCGGCATATCGTGCATAGTCTCACCTCTTTCGCACAGTTTGTAAGATCAAATCGAGTAGAATAATGACATATATCAGGGAAAACCCTGCAATTACTGAGAACAGATGAATCGCTTTTGGAAAATGCAATGCCAAAGCGACAGCCGCTAAAGCAAACGCGATTCGAATGGCCATGCTAACCCCTGCGAGGGTATACGAAAGGAAGGATCGTTTCGTCGAAGTAGCGGGACGGATTTTCCCAATCACTAACGCTTTTTGATAGGTTGTCCAAAGATTTAGAAAACCGAAAAACAATCCGACGAAAAGACCAAGGAAATAAGATGGGTAGGGTGTTGCAAAGTAGCCGAGGAGAGACATAGTCGCCATGGATGCAGTAACCAGGCTATAGCCTTTCATTTTTTCATGCACCGTCATGAGTCATCGTCTCCTAAATACGGTTGAACCACCTTAAAAACACCGTAAAAGCCTGAGCCAAGCCCTAACAAAAGGAATGCAATCAAGAGTATTGGTTCGGTCCCTAGCATGTTGTCAAGAAATCTACCAATTAACATACCAGTAACAACTCCACCAACTATGTAAGAGGAAATGACCGAAACTAGTCCAATCGCTCGCCAAGGACTTTTGCTTCTTGGTGGCATCTGTCGCCACTCCTTCTTTAACTGGCTTTAAAGCGGTTTACTTAAGATGTTCAAAAAGTCGGAATTCAAAGCTAAACTTGTACCCATCTACACCTCGTACGATGACATAAGCATAAATGACTTCGCTTTGAATATCCTTGAAGGTTTCTTCATATTTAACGTGTAAACCCTCTCATTATACCCTTTGTAATCGTACAATAGGGTTATGTTCATGTCAATGTATTTTCCAAACAAAAATTGCCCAGCAACGTTTAATGTTCGTCTGTTCACAATTTAGACAAAAACTTTCCTTTAAGGATTTGGAAAGGTAAGGGGTACTTTCTAACCACCATTTGTAACCCCTTACCTTTAATTTTTTCGCTGTCATTTTTGGATATTATTTACTTTCTTCATCTTCTTGCGCTTTTGGTGGCAACAATTCTTCACCGATCATGATAAACGTTTCGATCGTATCTTGATGCCCATCTTGTATTGCGGTCACAAGAACGCGATAAATGCCATCTTTCAAGTCTAGCTCTTCAAACTCATTTTGTAGCATCCCGCGAGGCACCTCTGCTTTTTTATCGAGAGTCGCCACAAATTCGAACGTATCAGGATCGTAAAAATCAATCGATAGCTCTTCAGCACCACCTGGTAAGTATAGCTCGTAACGATAGGAATTAGGTTTATCACCGTGTTCAAAATGGAACGCCATCACACGTGGATAGTCCGGTTCCTCAATAAAGAACACGTAAGGTACAACGATGTCTTCTTTTCCTCCTTGGACAACGATTTCACCTTGATGGATTCCTGCTGCTAACACTGATGGCATCAAATCCATTTCAACCGTTACCTCTTTTGCCTCACCCGGTTTTAACGTAATTGCGAAGGGCACTCCCCATTCAACTCCATCAGGCACATCAAAAGGAGGGGAGATATGGTATGTTCGCTTAACCGTGTCATGATTTTCAATGGTCAGTGTAACCGGCCGTTTTTCTCGCAAATCTTCTTTCGACCATTTTCCGAACGATAGAGCGCCAGGATAAACAAGACTCGTTGCAGCAACAGCCTTATCCACTTGTATTCTTCCAGCTCCTTGTTCATGTATCTCATGGGGGACTCCCTCTTGATCAACGAGCTTTTTTGCCGTATTCATAAGCGCAGCTTTCACTTGTTCAGGTGTCCACTCTGGATGGGCTTGCTTTATTAGGGCCGCTGCCCCCGCAACATGTGGTGCTGCCATACTCGTTCCATTTAATCCTAAGTATCCATTGTTCGGAATGGTGCTATCGATGGATACACCTGGTGCAACCACATCAGGCTTCACATCCCACGTATGAGTGACAGGACCTCTTGAGCTAAAAAGAGCCACGAAGTCCTCTTCTTTTCGGTAGATCGTTCGAAGGGTGAGCTCTTTATTTTTTTGGAGTTCGAGCTGTTCCAGTAAAAACTCACCGTCCTCGCGTGTAATACTGACAACAGGGATGTTAACCCCTCCCTCAATCATACCGGTGAAAGGACCGGGGGTATTATTGTAAATAATCACGCCTCTTGCTTTGGCGGCTACGGCATGCATGACCTTTTCGGTAAATGGCACCATGCCTCGTTTAATGAGAACAACCTTGCCCTCCGCATCGACACCTTCCCACTCTTTTTCTGTACCGTATCCAACGTCAATCATCGGTAAATCTCGTTTAAACGCCCACGGAAGCCCGCCACTGAACGGGTATAAGCTAATTTCATTCTCTTCCCCAAAGGCCGTTAAATAAGGAGTATTTAATGGAGGCGCAGAAGCCCCAACAGATATCGCCTTTTTCGAAGTCCCTGGGGAACCTACAGTCCACATGTTTGGGCCACTATTGCCATTTGATGTTACCGCGACAACTCCTTCTTCTACTGCCGCATCTAACGCAAGGCTTGTCGGCCAATCTGGACCATTCACCGTATTCCCAAGCGACAAGTTAATCACATCGACGCCATCTTCCACGGCTTTCTCAATGGCCGCAATCACCTGTTCTGTCGTTCCTTGTCCACCAGGACCTAGAGCACGGTAAGCATATATTTCCGCTTCTGGCGCTACTCCTTTCACTTGTCCATTTGCGGCAATGATTCCGGATACATGGGTACCATGGAGGGTAGGAGGTCCTTGAGAGGCAATCGTCTCCATCGGATCATCATCGTAATCAACGAAATCGTAGCCTCCTTTGTAGCTGCTCTGTAAATCAGGGTGAGTGTAGTCGATGCCAGTATCAATAACCGCTACTTTCACCCCTTTACCTGTCAAATGAACACCTTCTTCATCAAGCATTCCGCGAACCTGTTCTGCACCAATAAAAGGAGCACTCTCGTTAATCGTTGCTTCATACGTCATGACATGGTCAACGCGTTCTACTCCACTTACTGTTGTTAACTTTTCCACTTCTTCTTCTGGCAGTTGAAAAGAAAAACCGTTAAGCAATCGAAACGTCATCCGTAATTCTCCCGACGGTATTGATCGCTCCACATCTTTGATCGTTGTTTCTAAATCACGATTTGTCAGTACAATAACAACTGTTTCATCTTCCGCTAGCTGCCTCGGCTTTTCCACTGCAAGCGCATATGGGTTCGGTAAGCATACGACAAACAAAACTAGGGTCATCCCTAAAAGAAAGGCAGTTCGTAAGCTATTCATGAAGGACACCCTTTCACAGAAAAAAAGTCTGTTTTTAGTATGGAGAAATTCCCTCATGATCATGTATGTAACTTGTAGATGATTACTTCCCTTACAGCGGATTTCATTAGAAAAGCTTCGATTGAGGAGGGCTTTAAAGGTCGAATGATGTCCACTTGCTTAAACGTCAACTTTCTGGATGTGAAAAAAGACAGCTCATAGTCCAGAGCCGCCTTTTACTTTCTTATTTATTTTGTTCCAAATAGTCGATCTCCTGCATCGCCTAAGCCAGGAACAATATACCCTTTTTCGTTTAGTTTCTCGTCGAGAGCTGCCAAATAAATGTCCACATCCGGATGAGCTTCTTTGACCACTTCCACCCCTTCTGGTGCGGCAATTAAGCACATGAGCTTAATGCTCGTAGCGCCTCGTTTCTTCAGGCAGTTGATCGCCTCCACTGCAGAACCACCTGTTGCAAGCATCGGGTCGATCACAATCAATTCACGTTCTTCCACATCGGTTGGGAGCTTCACATAATATTCGACCGGCTGCAATGTCTCTGGGTCGCGGTAAAGCCCCACATGCCCTACTTTGGCTGCTGGAATCATGCGCAAAATTCCATCGACCATGCCAAGCCCTGCTCGTAAAATCGGAACAAGTCCAAGTTTTTTTCCTGCAATCTTTTTCGAGGTTGCTGGCCCTACTGGAGTTTCAACCGTTACTTCTTGTAATGGGAGATCGCGGGTAATTTCAA
This sequence comes from Halalkalibacterium halodurans, assembly GCF_004376175.1. Taxonomy (GTDB): domain Bacteria; phylum Bacillota; class Bacilli; order Bacillales; family Bacillaceae_D; genus Halalkalibacterium; species Halalkalibacterium halodurans. The sequence goes on from NZ_SNUY01000005.1 coordinate 16,734, forward strand.
ACGCCATTAGCGCTGCTACTTCATCGACAAGCTCGCGAAACTCTTTTGTTCCAGTAGATTTATCACGTATGTACGTAAGCTTATGCTGAATTAAGGGATGATCGAACACATAAACTTTGCTCATCTTCCTTACTTCCTTTCCGTTAATATCGAGGGTGCGATCCTTCAAAGAATCATCTGACAAACATTGACCCTTTGAACGATTCTACTTGAAAATCAGATGAGGTTCAAGGTGAATCATGCAAAAGTTTTTACTAAAATAGCAATTCTCCCCCGCTTATACAGGCAGGAATTTAGATATAAAGATTAACGACGAGTGGAAATCGCTTACGCGGACACTTTCCACGGGCAACGTTTCAGCCTTTCCAAGCTTACACAGTACCTTTTCAGGTCTTCGGCTGTGCTTTTCCCGCAAGATTGATCGCCTGCCCACACACAATCAGATCTTAATTGAAAAAAGGGGTTTTTCCGTCATCACAAAGTGCACGAAAGAAGACAAACAACACACAAATCGGGTGAACCACCTTAACGGTTCACCCGATTATCTGCTTTAAAGATTTGGATACATTGGGAACTTCGCAGTTAAAGCGTCCACTCGCTCTCTCGCTTCATTCATCTTCTCTTCGTTATCAACATTTTTCAAGGTTAATGCGATAATCGCGCCAATTTCATCCATTGCTTCTTCATCAAGGCCACGAGATGTCACAGCAGCTGTTCCGATTCGAATCCCACTTGTCACAAATGGACTTTCAGGGTCGAATGGAATCGTGTTCTTGTTCGTTGTGATCCCCACATCGTCAAGAGCTTTCTCCGCTACTTTACCTGTTAGCCCAAGGCTGCGCAAGTCAAGGAGAAGAAGATGATTGTCTGTTCCACCAGACACAAGGTCAATACCTTCCGATGTCAGCTTTTCACCTAGGCGTTTGGCATTGCGAATGATCGCCTCACCGTAGCTTTTGAACTCAGGCTGAAGCGCCTCACCGAAGGCTACCGCCTTAGCTGCAATCACGTGCATGAGCGGTCCACCTTGAATACCAGGGAAAATCGATTTATCGATTTGCTTAGCAAATTCTTCGTTGCAAATAATCATACCACCACGTGGGCCACGTAAGGTTTTGTGTGTCGTTGTCGTCACGAAATGACTATGAGGCACTGGATTTTGATGAAGACCAGCTGCTACAAGGCCAGCGATGTGGGCCATGTCCACCATGAGGTAAGCGCCAACTTCATCGGCAATTTCACGAAACTTCGCAAAATCGATTTCGCGCGGATACGCACTGGCACCTGCTACGATCATTTTTGGTTGATGCTCCTTCGCCAAACGACGCACTTCTTCGTAATCGATACGTTGGGACTCCTTGTCCACACCGTACTCCACAAAGTTGTATTGAATACCACTGAAATTTACAGGGCTTCCATGGGTCAAATGACCACCATGGGACAAGTTCATACCAAGAACAGTATCACCATGCTCTAAAATGGTAAAATAGACAGCCATGTTCGCCTGTGCACCTGAGTGAGGCTGGACATTGACATGCTCGCCACCAAATATCTCTTTTGCTCGATCCCGTGCCAAATCTTCGACAATATCCACATATTCACAACCACCATAATAACGTCGACCCGGATAGCCTTCCGCATATTTGTTCGTTAAGACAGAGCCTTGTGCTTCCATAACGGCTTCGCTGACAAAGTTCTCGGATGCGATTAACTCAATTTTGTCGCGTTGGCGACCTAGCTCCTGCTGCACAGCTTCAAATACTTTTGGATCTTTAGACTGTAACGTACTCATCTCGTTCTCCTCTCCTCTGTATGAAATATTCGGCTTTTCACTCTCTCCCACCGATTCAACCACATCATAACATGAAAAAGTAGTTCATTTCCGCATAATTTTGAAATTAACAGCGAAAACTTTCATGTTCTTCTGTTCGTTCATAATTGGCGCGCACACCGCCAATCAGTTTCGGTCGAGAGTAAGCCATGGTTACATGGGCGTCTCCAATGGCTGAAATGGAGCTACGAACCGGAACGACAACCCGTTTTAAGTGCATGCCGATAAATGTATCACCAATATCAATGCCTGCATCCGCCCTGATTTGTTCCACAATGACAGGGTCACGGAATTGTGTGAAAGCATAAGTCGCCATCGCTCCCCCTGCTTTTCGAACAGGAATCACAGCCACTTCTTCATATCCGCGGGCCTCTGCTTCGTCACGCTCCATCACTAGCGCCCGGTTTAAATGCTCGCAACACTGAAACGCTAGGGCTACACCTGTTTTTTGTTGATATGAAAAGAGGGCTGCATACAGCGCTGCAGCCACATCTTTTGAGCTATTCGTTCCAATCTGCTTACCGGCTACTTCACTTGTACTCACACCGATGACAAGCAAATGTTTGCTAGACAATGGCTTCGCTTTCTGAAGGTCACCAAGCACGGTTTCAAGTTGTTGCTGGATCGTCATCAAGCTACCGCTCATATGCTGCGCCTCCTTTTAGCCTTCGTACTCTGCAATTTTTCCGATGCGCCGAGCATGCCGGCCACCTTCAAATTCCGTCGTTAGCCACGTTTGCGCAATTTCACGAGCAAGTCCAGGCCCAATGACTCGCTCCCCCATCGCAAGCACGTTGCTGTCATTATGTTCGCGAGTCGCCTTTGCACTGAACACATCATGACATAGGGCGCAGCGTATGCCTTTTACTTTGTTGGCAGCAATGGACATACCAATCCCTGTGCCACAAATTAAGATCCCCCGGTCGAATTCACCGGCTGCCACTTTCTCTGCAACAGGGATCGCATAATCCGAATAATCAACAGAAGTTGTGCAATCACAACCGAAATCCTCATATTGCATGCCGAGCTCTTCCATCAATTGAATGATTTCGTTTTTAATGTTGACGCCCCCATGATCGGAGCCAATCGCTACTTTCATCCACATTCCCTCACTTTCGTCTTTCCTGTTCCATCGCCATTTAACTGGCGCTAAGACTCCCTTTCAAGGCTTGAGAGATACAAGAAGTTACGCGCCAGTAACAATCCGGTTGGTCTCACTAACGTTCAGTGGAGATAACCCCCTGATTGAAGTTCCACTTTATCATACCATAGCTTGTCGTCCTGAAAAATCTGCTATTCCCTATTCGATAATAAATTTTTCGATTGTTTGCTTTAGCTTCTTTGCTTGTTTGGAAAGGATGTTGGCGGTAGTTGACATTTCTTGTACGGCGTTCGTTTGCTGGTCAGTCACTGCTGCAACTTGCTGTGCTCCAGCTGACGTTTCTTCTGCAATCGCGGCCACTTCTTGGGTCTGCTTTGCCGTTTCACGAATCGCCTTCGTTTGTGTTTTCATCATTTCTGATATTTCTTCAATCACATTCGCCACTTCACGTACAGACGTCTCCACTTCTTGAATCGCACGGTTAGTCGCGGTACCTTTTTCTGACTCGGTTTTAGCTTTTTCAACCTGGGTGCCGATTTGAGTGACGACATGCTTTACTTCCTCTTGAATGTTGCGAACTAAATTAGAAATGCCTTGAACCGCTTTGCCGCTTTCATCTGCTAGCTTCCGCACTTCATCGGCAACAACGGCAAAACCTTTACCGTGTTCTCCTGCTCGGGCCGCTTCAATCGATGCATTAAGCGCAAGTAGATTTGTTTGTTCAGCTATATCGCCGACAAGGGAAATGATCTCATCCACTTCCTTTGCCTGCTCTTCCAAACGCCCAACAGAATCTAACGACTTTTCATTATCTTCAGCTAACTGCTTAATCCCGAGGACAAGAGAGTCGATCACTTTTCGACTATCCGCCAATGTTTTCACCATTTCATTGGAGGATTGACGGGATTTTTCCATCCGTTCCTGCACTTGCTCCGCAATTTGGTTCACTTGATCCATCGCTTCGGCTGTCTGTTGAACCGATTCTGCTGAATTCTCTGCCCCTTTGGAAATTTCGCTCATCGTCATCGCAATTTGCTCTGCTCGATCGGAGGATTGCTGGGCAGCTATATTTATCTCCATCACTTTCGCATCCGTTTCAACAAAGTTGGCATTGATTTCATTTACCATGCTGCGAAGACTTGCAAGCATTTCATTGTAAGCAAGTCCAAGTGAGCGAATCTCATCATCCGATTTTGAAACAGCTACGTCGTTATGTATATCACCTTCAGCCGCCTTACGTGCAGATCGTTCTAATGCGGAAAGAGGTTTCGCAATAAAAAACGAGGAGGCGACATATCCTAGAATTCCGTTCCAGATGACTCCTAAAATAAGTACAATTGCAATATAAGCGCCTCCACTTACGCCCGTTAAATCTCCAAAAAATTCGTCAAACAGTAAAATGAGCAGTGCACTTATTCCAAACGTGATCATCGAAACCGATACTGTGCTAAGGGCAATCTTTTTTCCTATACTCATTCTGTACTTTTTAGTTGCCGTCATCCGCTTCATCTCCTCTTTGTTCTTCCCTTGTCTTTTCTAGCAATGCCTCCACACACATCTCTACTTCATGGGCCATTTGCCGATATTCCTCTAAAGAACCACCAAATGGGTCGATAATATCAAGGCTATCGGAATCTCCTAACGCAAATTCTTTCAAGGTAAACACCTTTTCTCCATTCGCTTCATCATCAAGAGCGATCACTTGTTGCTTATGGTTTTCTGTCATCGTTAGTACGAGATCAGCCCACTGAACCAGTTCTTTCGTCAGAGGCGTTGATGTATGCTCAAAGGAAATTCCCCGTTCCCTTAAGACGGCAGTCGTTCCTTCTGATGCTTTGCCTCCAGAAAAAGCAAACAGACCAGCCGATTTTACCTCAACGCTTCCCTTTGATTTTTGCCGAAAAAGGGCTTCAGCCATCGGGCTTCGGCACGTATTCCCAGTGCAAACGAACAGTACCTTATTCCATTCCATGAGTGAGTCTCCACCTCCTTCAGTCAACAAGGTCAAAAGTCTTAAAAAAATTCAAACAAAAAAGGGACGATCATCCCTATCCTTTTCTAACTATTTGTATTATAACGCACAAGTAAACCGGTATTCTATATTTGCGTGTGTAAAATGGAGATTTTTTTAGTAGGGGAGCAGCAATTTTACGCCAAATCCGCATAAAATGAAACCGCCAAGAAGCTCACTGTAAGGGCCCACATAACGTTGGAAGCGCATGCCGATAAAGAGGCCAAGCCATGAAAGTACAGTGCTCATAACTCCCATCGCCACAACTGCTAAAGCCATTTTCGCCCCTACCATGCCGAGGCTTAAGCCTGCTGATAAGCTATCAAGACTTACGCTTAACGCAAACACAAATAAGCCAATACCCGACGGATCGACAAAGGTTCGTTCCTTCTCTTGAAAAGGTGAGACAATCATCACGAGGCCGAGCCATAGTAATAGACCTGCCCCTAACCAGTTTGCAAATAACCCTAAATGGGCAGATAGTAGCTTCCCTGCCACCATACCCATGAGGGGCATAATCACATGAAACACACCAATCGTGAGCCCCACCTTAAACATTTGACTGAACCGGAGACCAAGCGTCCCCATACCTAGAGCAATGGAAAAGGCGTCCATCCCGAGGGCACTAGCCATGATCAATAACGCAATTAGCTCTTCAACCATTTCATCACTCCTCGTTCATGGCACTCGCACCTTCATGATTGAACGCATGGAGGCACTACTTTACCATATGCATGTCCGAGGAGAATTACGACAGCTTGTATGAAACGATTTTACCTTTGAATAATCCTTCCACCGGCAGCTTTTTCTAGCCGATTCATGATCGCCACCCCTATGCCTTCTCGAGGAAACGTTTCGCCTATTATGACATCCACCTTTTGTTCATCAAATTGGCGGAGCACGTGATATAAATTGTGCGCCACCTCTGCTAGATCGTTCCTACTACCGACCGAGAGGATGACATCGGCATCGTAATCTTGTTTGTGTTCATCCGTTGCCATAATCCCCACTTTGAATTGCTTTTCTCGCCACTTATCCACAAACGTTTGAATCGCCGCTTGATTTTCAACAAGGGTCAATTCCCCTTCTGGTGCATAATGGGTATATTTCATGCCTGGAGATTTTGGTTGCTCGTCCTTCCCTAAAAGGGCTGGATCGATTCGAATCGGCCCGAGTACCGCTTCTAGCTGCTCCCTAGTCACCCCGCCTGGGCGATACAATATCGGCGGTGTCGTCGTACAATCAATCACAGTCGATTCCACCCCTTCTGCTGTCGGTCCTCCATCGACAACACCCGCGATTTTGCCTCGTAAATCAGCAAGAACATGAGTGGCTGACGTCGGACTCGGCTTACCTGATCGGTTTGCACTCGGCGCAGCGATTGGTACATTTGCGGCTTCAATAAGCGCTTGTGCAACAGGATGACTCGGCATTCGAACTGCAACCGTGTCGAGTCCAGCTGTAACAACGGTTGATACTTCCTCTCCTTTCGGGAATATGATCGTCAGCGGACCCGGCCAAAAAGCATTAATCAACAGATTGGCCGAATCGGGGATATGCGAAACTAAACGTAGCAACTGTTCTTTCCTTGAAATGTGGACAATAAGTGGATTATCGCTCGGACGCCCTTTCGCTATGAAGATTTTCTGTACCGCTTCATCAGACAAAGCATTCGCCCCTAGTCCATAAACGGTCTCTGTTGGTAAAGCCACAAGCTCACCTTTTTTTATCCACAACGCTGCTTCCTTGATTTCGTTACTGTTTTTATTGATATGTTGATTATTATCCACAATCCAGTGGTTCGTCTGTTTATAACTCATCTTTTTTTCACTCCTATCCTTCCATTTTGCGTTTTCCCCTGCCCATTGTCAATGAAGAGAATTTCTGCAGCGATCACCTTGTTTTCATTCTATTTTTTTCACAACAAAAAGATAGTTATCCACCCTATGTGAACAAACTGTGGATAACTACCTCGATTTTACTTTCGTCTATTAGTTATAATTGGCATGAGAAGACAGCAATCTCTTTTGCAGCTGTTTGGCGGAAATGGCTTGAGGTTTTAATCGATTCAGGCAATTGATCTTGGTCCATTTGCTTAAATCCTAGGATCGCAAAGAGCTCACTTGCTTGCTTCGCGCAAAGATATACAGTCTCTACACCTTTTTCCTTCGCATGGGCAAGAGCAACTTGGAGAAATTCCAGACTCCTATAGCTTGTCCAATTGGGAGCGTCAATGACGAGCGATCGAAGCAGCCCTTCCTTTCCGAAACACTCCACCCCTACCGTGCCAATTACTTGGTGATTCTCGTTCTCTACGACGAGAAAATCCTTGAGATGATCTTCCATCGCCCCTTCTTGCAATCCTGCTTTTGCGAGCAGACGCTGAATCGGTAGCAAGTCTTTTTCCGATGCTTTGCGAATCACAAAACTCACCGGCAACACCCTTTCTCTAGCCTATTGCTACCATTCTATGTGATAAAGGGATAATTATGACGCTGTCCCAAAGATTCGTTCAATGATAGAAGAAAAGAGTTCAACGATAAAGAGCGAGACAACGACATCATCTTGTTCCTCTTCCACCTCTTCCTCTACTGTCTCTTCTTCATCAGATGCATCCACCGCGTCTCCGCTAGCCATATCAAGAAAACATAACGGCGGAAATAGTACACACCACCAGTTTTCACCGTTTCCTTCCCCTAACGTAATCAAAACAGTATCGTAAATACCTGCTTGATAAACAATATTACCATATAGTTTTGTCGGAAACTGCGCTTGCGTAAAGGATACTGTGTAATCTTGTTCTAGCCCGAGGGCCGCTAATTCAGACTCTACCATTCGATCAATTTTCGGTAGATTTTCTCGGATCATTTGTTTTGCGTCATCCAAATCATCTAGCCCTGTCACCCATTCTGTGATTTGCCCGTTCACAACATCACGGATATTTCGCTTTACCATTTGGTCTTTAATCGCATCGCTGTTGGCAAGAATCCGTAAGCGTATTGCTTCTTCTTCCCCTACTTCTTGATGGTGGGCCAAAGCGGCATGGTAGCTTTGCGACTCGTATGATAACACTAACACAAAAAGAGAGAATAATAGATAGATAACAACCTTTTGATTCATCTGAAAAACCACCTTTCGTCTTGTTCACAAGTCTCGACGAAGGTGGCTCTTTTTAAACGTGAATTGTTTCGACAAATTCGACTAGTATGATGTCTCGTTCCAATAGGCGAGGACGATTCGATCTTTGCCGTTTAGATCGTACAGAACGTCTACTGCCGCTTTCGGATAGGCTGTTTGCATAAGCTTTTTTACATCCATCCCTTGCCCAGTCCCAATTTCTAAAGCGACCATTCCTTTTTCCTCTTTCGTTAGGGCCGGAAGTTGACTCATGAGCCGCCTGTAAACATCAAGACCATCCACCCCACCAAACAAGGCTAAGGCTGGTTCGTGGTCTCGGACATGGACCGCTAGCGTGTCCTTCTCCACCGTTGGGATATAAGGTGGATTTGAAACGATGACATCAAAGCGCTCCCCTGTCTTTAGAAATGGCTCTCCTAAATCGCCATGAATCAATTGGACGTTGGCTCCGAGCCTGCGCGCGTTATCAGCGGCCACTTGCAATGCATCGCGAGAAATATCAACTGCTGTCACATTGGTCCGTTCTTCTTCCAATGCTAATGTTACCGCGATCGCACCGCTTCCTGTACCAATATCTAAAATAGTGATCTCTTCCTCTTTCTTGAACTGACGACGAATCTCCTTCAACACTGCAAGCACTAACTCTTCTGTTTCCGGCCGAGGAATGAGTACGTGCTGATCCACTTGAAACTGCCGCCCGTAAAAAGATTCCACCCCTATAAGATGCTGGACTGGAACGCCTGAGGCATGAGCAGCTAAGTCCTCTTCTAGACGGTGGAAAAGCTCACCGTCAAGCTCTTCATGGAAGCTCGCCAAAAAGCGGGCGCGATCCATTTGTAAATAGTGTCGAAGCAACATCTCAGCGACTGGTTCTTCTAATTGACGCTCCCGCAAAAAAGAAAAAGCCCAGTGGAGGGCTTCATGGACTCGCATCGCCTTAATCTTCCTGCTGTTTCATGAGCTCTGCTTGCTCATGAACGATAAGCGATTCAATGATTTCATCGAGCTTTCCTTGGAGGATTTGCTCTAGCTTTTGCAGCGTCAAACCGATGCGGTGGTCGGTTACGCGGCTTTGCGGGAAGTTATAAGTCCGAATCCGTTCTGAACGATCTCCGGTCCCAACGGCCGATTTTCGCGTTTGGTCGTATTCCGCTTGCGCCTCCTGTTGAAACTTATCGTAAATACGAGCGCGAAGAACTTTCATCGCTTTTTCTTTATTTTTGATTTGTGACTTCTCGTCTTGACATGAAACCACGATCCCTGTCGGTAAGTGGGTCAAGCGGACGGCAGACATTGTCGTATTAACACTTTGGCCTCCTGGACCACTGGAAGCGAATGTGTCCACACGAATGTCTTTTTCATGGATGTCTACTTCCACTTCCTCTGCCTCAGGTAACACGGCCACCGTCGCAGTCGATGTATGAATCCGGCCACCCGACTCCGTCTGTGGTACACGCTGAACGCGATGGGCTCCATTTTCATATTTTAATTTTGAATAAGCCCCTTTCCCATTGACAGAGAAGATAATCTCTTTGTAGCCACCGAGCTCAGTTGAAGAAGCTTCGATCACTTCGATTTTCCATCCTTGGGCTTCGGCATAGCGAGCGTACATTTTGTACAGGTCTGCCGCGAACAACTGGGCTTCATCGCCACCTGCTGCCCCGCGAATTTCGACGATTACGTTTTTATCATCGTTCGGATCTTTCGGAAGCAAGAGGACTTTTAATTTGGCTTCTAGGTCCTCTTTCCGTGTTGCAAGCTCATCAATTTCTTCTTTCACCATCGCGTACATCTCATCATCAAGCTTATCTTCGAGCATCTCTTTCGCATCTTGATATTGATCCATGACCGTTTTATACTCACGGTACACTTGGACCGTTTCTTCCATATCTGCTTGCTCTTTCGAATACTCACGTAGCTTATTCGAATCGCTAATGACCTCTGGGTCACTTAACAATTCATTTAATCGTTCATAACGCTCATCTAATGATTGCAAACGTTCAAACACGCCAATTCACCTCATTTTCATAACATTGTCATTATAGTATACGGGAAGTTCCCGGTCAATCAGGCGTTCCCCTCGTTTCTTCTCGGCTTCATTAGGGTATAGTACAAGTAATGTTCTGTAAACAAGAGGTGAAAGCGATGAAGTATGTTATCATTGGCGGCGATGCGGCAGGGATGAGTGCCGCGATGGAAATCGTTCGTAACGAGGAAGCAGCAAACATTACAACCTTGGAAATGGGCTCCATTTATTCATATGCCCAGTGCGGGTTACCTTATGTCGTTGGAGGGGTCATCCCTCAGACAGAAAAACTAATTGCCCGCACGATTGAAACATTTCGTAACAAATATGGAATCGATGCCAGAACCAATCATGAAGTGACAAAGATTGATCCTGATTCAAAGCATGTGTACGGAGCTAACTTCGAGATTCCTTATGATAAGCTGCTGATCGCCACAGGTGCCCGCCCCCTTGTTCCCAACTGGCCTGGTAGGACACTTGCCGGAATCCATACGATTAAAACGATCCCTGATACAGAAGTTTTACTCGCTGATTTAAAGGGAGAAATAAAAAATGTCGTCATCGTGGGCGGCGGGTATATCGGATTAGAAATGGCAGAGAATCTAGCCCTTACCGGTAAAAACGTAACCATAGTAGAAGCAAACGCTCAATTGGCGGCGATTTTTGACCAGGAAATGGGGGAAATCATCCATCAGGAAGCTGAAAGAAAAGGAGTAACGCTCCGCCTTAAGGAAGAGGTAAAAGGGTTTGAAGGGACAGATCGTGTACAAGCCGTTGTTACAAGTAGCGCAACCGTTCCAGCAGAGCTCGTCATCATTGCTATTGGCGTCGTACCCAATACAACGTTCCTTGAGGGCCAACCTTTCCATCGCCACGAAAACAGCGCCCTGAAAGTAAATGCCTACATGGAGACTAACCTCCCAGACATTTATGCAGCGGGAGACTGTGCGACCCAGTATCATCGCATTAAAAAGATGGATGACTACATACCATTAGGTACGCATGCGAATAAACAAGGACGGCTTGCTGGTTTAAATATGGTTGGGAAAAGGCGAGCCTTTGCCGGTGTAGTCGGAACCTCGATCATTAAATTTTTCGATTTATCCCTAGGGCGTACGGGACTTTCAGAGAAGGAGACGAGAGATGCTCGGCTTCCAGCATCGTCGATTACCTTTGACGGGCGTGACATCGCCGGATACTACCCAGGAGCCGAACCTTTAAAAATCAAGCTCGTTTACCATTCAGAAACGAACCAACTTCTAGGAGGCCAAGTGATTGGTACGAACGGTGTGGCCAAACGGGTCGATGTCCTCGCGACAGCCCTTTATCAACAGCTAACCTTAGAGGAGTTGCTCGACCTTGATCTTTCCTATGCCCCTCCTTTTAACGGCGTATGGGACCCGATCCAACAAGCAGCCCGTCGAGCGTAAAGAGAGCTTTTCTTCCTTAAACTAAGCAAAGGCGCCGACTCTTAAGAGTAAGCGGTCAATGAACACGAACATAGGCTACCATTCAGTGGGAGATGGGAGACAACACCTTACCGAATGGAGTTTCACTTTATTTGCAGGTCAAAAGAAGGATTTTCTCCTATCCATCGCGAACCTATGAACAGCTTACATAGAGGAGGACTACAAGTGTCAAAAGCATTGATTGTCATTGATTACACTAATGATTTTATTGCTGATGATGGAGCGCTCACGTGTGGTGAACCTGGTCAGGCAATCGAACCTTATATCGCTCAACTCATCCACACATTCGTTGCTGAACAGCATTATGTTGTATATGCCACTGACATCCATCATGCCGATGATGTCCACCACCCAGAAATGAAGCTGTTTCCGCCCCACAATTTGGAGGGCAGCGAAGGTCGCCACTTATACGGATCGTTACAAGAACAATTCGAGAGCATCCGAGAGCTACCATTTGTGAACTGGATCGATAAGACTCGGTACTCTGCGTTTGCCGGCACCGATCTAGAACTTCGTTTACGGGAACGAGGCATCCGTGAACTCCACCTCGTCGGTGTTTGTACCGACATTTGTGTCCTCCATACAGCTGTCGACGCATATAACAAAGGGTTTTCTCTTGTGATCCATGAAAGAGGGGTCGCTAGCTTTAACGAAGTAGGTCACAAGTGGGCTCTCGGTCACTTTAAGAGCTCGCTAGGTGCAGACGTTCGCTCATGAGGAACAAAGGGGATAACACCTGAACACATCTCTTCTAAAGAAGACTTCGTGAGAGTCCCGTTCCTTTTATACTCGATCGCTATAAAACCTTGACTTATCCGAAGTCTTCATGGCATCAATAAACAGTAACTCCCTAAACTTAAAAAGAGGATGACGCAAAAAAAGCGTCACCCACCTTTTTGAGATAAATGGACTTGGTACCGAGGAATCTGACGCTGCATGTCTTCGCGCAGGTCGTTCATGATTTTATTTCTTTGCTCTTTCTTCATGTTACGTGGAAATTCCACATTCACCCACGCGTGGCTCCCTGCTGTCATAACCATGCTCGAGCGCAAGCCGTGCTCGTCTTGGATAATGCTGCGAATCGTTTCAATATCCGTTGCAATCGTCGGCCTCGTTTCGTATGCCGTTCGGAAACTCGGACCCGAATTTTGCTCACGCGCATCTGGGGCAATGGACCGCTTATAAATGTTGTCGTAGTTAGCAGGCCCCGGCCCTAATAAGCCATACGTTACTTGACCGGCTGGGGGCTCGTTTAGCCCTTGCGCTTGTGGGCGTTCCATTTCTCTACAGCCTACAAGGCATGTAAGGGCCACCATGCAAGCAATCCATCCTTTTCTCATAAAAAGGGCACCTCCATTATGCAGAATGTAAAGCTCTGCATGCTTAGGGTACCCGTTGACAGCTATGATTGTGTTCGTTACTATTCGCCAGAAGAAGCGGTTTCTGGTAATTTGCTCGGCTTATTCGTTACTTGATGACAATGACGACAGCGCGGCTCATAGGCTTCTGCTGCTCCGACTAAAATGATTGGATCATGATAAGAAGCCGGCTTACCATCAATGAGCCGTTGTGTTCGGCTTGCTGGCGAGCCACATACTGGGCAAATGGCTTGAAGCTTGGTTACATACTCAGCCATAGCCATTAATGTACGCGTCGGCTCAAAAGGCTCTCCGCGAAAGTCCTGATCCAATCCAGCACAAATGACACGAACCCCGTGATCTGCTAAATAATCGACAACACCGATGACGTCTTCATCAAAAAACTGTACTTCATCAATGGCAACAATATCTGTATCTTCACTCCACTGCTCAAGAATGGACATCGCCCGTTCAACTGGTATGGCACACACTTTGTTTCCATTATGCGAAACGACTTCCTGTTCACTATACCGATTGTCAATCGCTGGCTTAAACACTTGCACTTTTAGTCGGCCGTAAGTCGCACGACGAACCCGACGGATAAGCTCTTCCGATTTCCCAGAAAACATGCTTCCACAGATGACCTCGATCCAGCCTTCTTTATGTATCATTTGCATCGTTGTCCCCACCTTACCGAAACAATTTTTTCTATTTGTGAAGGAAAAACGAGTGCATCGCCTCTCCCTATTCCTTATGTCATCATCAACCGATCCGTTCCTTTTTCCTTTCATGAAGAAAAAAACAGGCACCGAATTGCGCGTGCCTGTTGGTTGTACGGTTTACTTAAGGTTGTATTTTTTCTTAAAGCGGTCAACACGGCCACCAGCGTCAGCAAGTTTTTGCTTGCCAGTGTAGAATGGGTGAGAGTCAGAGCTAATCTCGACTTTGATTAATGGATAAGTGTTTCCATCTTCCCACTCAATGGTTTCGTTTGACGTTTTCGTCGAACCGCTTAGAAATTTAAAACCTGTGCTCGTATCCATAAATACAACTTTCTTGTAATCTGGATGGATTCCTGGTTTCATCCTTTTCAACTCCTTTATGCCCTGATTCTTTCGAAACAGAGTTTTCTCAATCACACATGACGAAATTATATCAAGCCTGCGAAGGGATTGCAACCGAATTTTTTAGGTAGCCTACTTTTTTCGAGTGCCATTCGTCATATCTTTTTCCATCGCTTCGAAAAATTCGTCGTTCGTTTTTGTTTCTTTCACACGGCGAATAAAATGATCGACAAATTCCGGTGAATCGTTCATTGTCTTTCTCACCGCCCAAAGCTTTTCTAAATGTTCTTTTGGCATGAGGAGTTCCTCTTTCCGCGTGCTTGAACGGCGAATATCGATTGCAGGGAAAATCCGACGCTCCGATAGCTTCCGATCTAAGTGAAGCTCCATATTCCCTGTACCTTTAAATTCTTCATAAATGACGTCATCCATCCGTGACCCTGTTTCCACAAGCGCGGTCGCCAAAATCGTTAAGCTTCCGCCTTCTTCAATGTTCCGCGCCGCTCCGAAAAATCGCTTCGGACGGTGGAATGCCGCTGGATCAATTCCTCCAGACAACGTTCGTCCACTCGGTGGAATGACTAAGTTGTAGGCACGGGCGAGTCGGGTAATGCTATCCATTAGGATGATGACATCCTTTTTGTGCTCTACAAGACGCATCGCTCGCTCTAACACGAGCTCGGCCACTTTAATATGATTCTCTGGTACCTCATCGAATGTCGAGCTGACCACGTCGGCATCTACGGAGCGCTCAATGTCTGTAACTTCTTCCGGACGCTCATCAATGAGGAGGACGATTAGTTCTACATCCGGGTGGTTGTGGACAATGCTGTTAGCAATCTCTTTCAACAAGGATGTCTTCCCTGCCTTTGGCGGCGCTACAATTAAGCCACGCTGACCAAATCCAACGGGTGAGATCATATCGATAATCCGCGAAGAAATTCGTCCAGGCGTTGTTTCTAAATTAAGCTTTCTCTCAGGGTATAATGGCGTAAGAGCTGGAAAGTGCGGCCGCTCTTTGGACGTATCGGGATCTTCTCCGTTAACCGCTTCCACATGCAAAAGGCCATGATAACGCTCATTTTCTTTAGGTGGCCTTACTTTACCTGATACCTTGTCTCCATTTCGCAAATCAAAACGGCGAATTTGTGAGGCAGAAATGTAAATGTCTTCAGAGCTTGGCATGTAATTAATTGGTCTTAAGAAACCAAACCCTTCCGACTGGATAATTTCGAGGACCCCTTCCATGAACATAAGTCCGTCTTCCTCTGCTTGTCCTTTTAAAATCGCAAAAATAAGTTCTTTTTTTGTCAGTTTACTATAGTAGGAAATTTTATATTTCCGTGCGAGTTCATAGAGTTCTCGCAATTTCATATTTTCCAGTTCAGATAAATGAACTCCCATGTTGACACCACTTTTCGTTTAAAATATGTATACGATTTAGCAGACAATGGTTCTTAAAAGTTATGAATGTATGATAGCTAACCTGTACAATTATGGTCAATTGCACACCTATGATAATCAAAAAAATGAATCACAGATACTTTTTCGGAATAAATGAGTGGGAAGCAATCAAAATAACGGAAGAAGTGGAGATGGTTGAAGAACATTTTTGTCTATCTTTACGTACACCCTCTATTTTAACCATAATTCATGGGATTATTCAATATGTCGTAAACTTCAATTTTTTCGAAGGAGCTTTATCTGAAAGAGTCTTAGGGGAAATTGGTAACCATAAAGTACAGGCGTCCGTTCTTGAAGAACAGGCGCCTGATCGTCTTTACTTAATGACAAGGTCCGGTTTTTTCTTCATGCTATGCTTTCCGTCAACAAAGCGCACCGTACCTGATTTTGCGCGCATGACAAGGGATTGAGTCGTTGCGGTTGAACCTTTATAATGAACGCCTTTCAACAATTCACCGTCGGTTACACCTGTTGCTGCAAAGATGCAGTCATCTCCTTTTACGAGCTCGTCGAGGGAGAAGACTTTGTTGACATCTTCAATTCCCATTGCCTTACAACGAGCCAATTCTTCATCTGTCTGTGGAAGGAGCTTTCCTTGAAGCTCACCACCTAGACACTTTAACCCGACTGCTGCGAGAACGCCTTCAGGAGCGCCACCTGACCCTAACAAAAGATCCACACCTGTATCGTCAAAAGCTGTGTTGATCGCCGCCGCCACGTCACCATCAGGAATTAACTTGATTCTAGCTCCCGCTTGGCGAATCTCATCAATTAATTTATCATGGCGCTTCCGATTTAACGTTACGACAACTAGATCTTCTACATCCTTATTTTTTGCTTTCGCTACGGCGCGTAAATTATCGATCACAGGAGCGTCGATGTCCACGGTCCCAACCGCTTCTGGACCGACAGCAATTTTCTCCATGTACATATCCGGTGCATGAAGGAGGTTACCATGGTCTGCAACCGCAATGACGGCTAACGCATTCCATAAGCCAGAGGCTACGATGTTCGTCCCTTCTAATGGATCAACAGCCACATCCACTCGTGGACCATACCCGTTTCCTAGCTTTTCGCCAATGTAAAGCATCGGCGCTTCATCCATTTCACCTTCGCCGATTACTACGGTTCCTTTCATCGGAATCGTATCAAATACATCACGCATGGCTTCCGTGGCCGCTCGATCGGCCTCTTCCTTGTTTCCGCGCCCCATCCAACGAGCAGCGGCAAGTGCTGCAGCTTCCGTCACACGTACAAGTTCCATGGAAAGGCTTCGTTCCATTGTCTCTCTCCTCCGTGTTTATTTAATTTCCAGTGCCGTCTCGTTATGAGCTTTTCACTTGCTCTTCTTCTTGATCCGACATTTGCTCTCGCCAAATTTTTGCACCAAGCCCGATCAGCTTTTGCTCTAAGTCTTCATAGCCACGATCAATGTGTTCGACACCTGAAAGCTCTGTAATTCCTTCTGCTGTCAAGCCAGCAATGACAAGGGAGGCTCCTGCTCGTAGGTCACTTGCACGTACCTTCGCGCCCTGTAGTTTTGTTTTTCCGTTAATGATGGCAGAACGTCCTTCTACCTTTATATCGGCCCCCATGCGTCGCAATTCATCGATATGCTTGAAACGAGCATTGTAAATCGTATCGGTAACAATGCTTGTTCCATGAGCCTGTGTTAAAAGAGTCGTAGCTGGCTGTTGGAGATCCGTAGGAAAACCGGGATAGACAAGCGTCTTAATATCAACGCCTTTCTTCTCCTGATGGTTACGTATACGAACTTGATCATCCAATACTTCAACATCGACGCCCATCTCCCGCAACTTAGCAATGAGAGACTCCACATGCAATGGAATAATGTTATCAATGAGCACATTTTGTCCGATCGCAGCAGCCAAAATCATATATGTACCGGCTTCAATCCGATCAGGAATAATCGAATGGCGACATCCGTGCAACGACTCCACACCGTCAATGCGAATGACATTTGTACCAGCACCTTTGATTCGAGCCCCCATGCTTGTTAACAATGTGGCCACATCAATAATTTCTGGCTCCTTCGCCGCATTTTCAATGATTGTGCGCCCTTTCGCAAGAACAGCTGCAAGCATAATGTTAATGGTCGCTCCTACGCTCACAACGTCTAAGTAAATCCGCGCACCTTTTAGTTCGTCTGCTCGAAGGTAAATCGCCCCTTGTTCGTTCGTCACCTTTGCCCCTAGTGCTTCAAAGCCTTTGATGTGCTGATCAATAGGACGCGGGCCAAGGTTGCACCCACCTGGTAAACCGATCACTGCTTTTTTGAATTTACCGAGCATGGCCCCCATTAAATAATAGGAAGCCCGCAATTTTTTGACATGTCCATTTGGCAGTGGCATCGCAAACATCTTGGACGGGTCAATCACCATTTTCTGATCTGCTAGCTCTACTTCACCGCCAATTTCTTTTAACAACTCTCCGAGGAGACGGACATCTGAAATATCAGGTAAGTTATCGATTGTGACCGTCGAATCTGCAAGAATGGCCGCAGGGATTAAAGCAACTGCACTGTTTTTCGCTCCACTGATTTGAACTGTCCCTTCAAGGGGAGTTCCACCTTCAATCATCAACTTTTCCATAATCTCTTCCCTTCCATCGATGCATTCGTGCATTCCGCTACCGTAGTTCCTTCCTATCCATTATAACCAAATTGAAGAGAATATAAAAAGGAGAAAAGCGGCACTTACAATTCGAACAAGCTAGAAAACAAGAGAAAAACGGTGAATGGTACCTTGTTGTTAGCGATTGTTCCAATCCTTTAGAAATTGCTCAATCCCTTTATCCGTCAGGGGATGTTTTGAGAGTTGACTAATCACTTTAAATGGGATGGTCGCAATGTGTGCTCCTCGTAATGCCGCTTCTGTAACATGTTGTGGATGACGAATCGAAGCCGCAATGATTTGTGTATCCAAGTCATGTACATGAAAAATTTCCGCGATTTGTGAGATCAAATCTAGTCCGTCATGACCAATATCATCCAGTCTCCCAAGGAATGGGGAAACGTAAGTAGCGCCGGCCCGTGCCGCAAGTAGTGCTTGAACAGCTGAAAAAACAAGCGTTACATTCGTCGTAATCCCTTCTTGATGGAAGGCATGAACAGCTTTAAGACCTTCGGTAGTCATCGGAACCTTTACTGTAATATTAGGCGCAATCGCTGCTAATTCCTTCCCTTCCTTAATCATTCCTTCCGCATCAAGGGCAACGACCTCAGCGCTTACTGAGCCTTTTACAAGCGAAGTGATTTCGCGAAGACGTTCGTGAAAATCGACACCCTCTTTTGCCACAAGTGATGGGTTCGTCGTGACACCAGCAAGAATCCCGAGATCATTAGCTTCACGAATTTCATTAATATTAGCTGTATCAATAAAAAATTTCATTCTCACTCACCTCATATGATTATTTATCCCGTTCCCTGACGCTAAGACGTCTACGCCAAGGCATTGGGATACTAGAAAAACTAGCTAAACGTTGAATGACCCTAAACTAAGAACGTCAGTCCTGTGACATCGCCGGCGTAACTCCAAGTCACGTAGGCATAGGCTAACATTCAAGGGTCATGAAAGAAACCTCCATTGAAATAAAATTTCTCTTTATTTGTGTTATAAGGAGTGCAGTTCGCCTAAAAATCACCCGAACGATAAAGCGGTTACTTGACAGAGTTGTCTGAAAAAAAACGAAAAAAAGAGAAGAGTTAAAGACGAATTGAGAACAATTCCAACCTCTAACTCTTTTTTTGATCAGTCAATCACTCGTCTTATGACTTACGCTTTATTTGAAGAGCCAAACTCACGCATTTTACCTTTTACTGTATCTTTAATGGCTTCACGTGCAGGGCCTAAATATTTTCGCGGATCATAAAGCTCAGGCTTTTCCTCTAACACTTGGCGCACTGCCTTAGCAGAAGAAATTTGGCTTTCTGTATTCACGTTAATCTTCGCATGTCCTAAAGAGATGGCTTTTTGAATATCCTTTGTCGGGATTCCAGTTCCACCATGAAGAACTAGTGGAATACCTACAAGCTCATTGATTTCCTTCATGCGGTCAAAACCGAGGTTTGGTTCACCTTTGTAAGGGCCATGAACAGATCCTAGAGCCGGCGCAAAGCAGTCAACACCTGTCGCTTCGACTAACTCTTTACACTCAGACGGAATCGCGTAAGCTGCTTCTGCTTCGTCAACGACCAAATCGTCTTCTTGTCCACCAATGCGACCTAGCTCTGCTTCAACAGAAACCCCAAGTGCGTGAGCAACATCAACGACACGTTTTGTCAAAGCAATGTTTTCCTCTAATGGATGGTGAGAGCCGTCAATCATAACCGATGTAAAACCAGCATGAATGGCCTCGACACATTTCTCAAAGCTAGAACCATGATCAAGGTGAATCGCAACTGGAACCGTCACATTGTACTCTTGCATGAGGTTTTTAACCATACCTACCACTGTTTTAAAGCCGCCCATGTAGCGAGCCGCCCCTTCAGAAACACCACAAATCACTGGGGACTTTTCCTCTTCCGCTGCTTGTAAAATCGCTTGCGTGAACTCTAGGTTATTCAAGTTGAACTGTCCAACTGCGTAACCTTCAGCCTTCGCTTTGTTCAACATCTCTGTCATAGAAACTAAAGGCATCCTGCTTCCTCCTTCTGTTAGCCAATCTAAAATTTTGAGCGCCTTTTGCATCAGAGCATTCTACTATTAGTTCAACATTCCCGAAATTCGCAATGAATATGTAGACTCGAGATATGGTCATAAAAAAATGCTCATAACAAAAACAATCCGCCCCAATCGTTTGAACGAATCTATTATAGCATACTCCAATTAGATTTCACCCTAGATTGGTGAGATCTTTTCAACATTTCAAGATGGAAGCGATAACATTTATGATCATATCCCTATCGGTCATGAGGACTTCATGTTTTCGGCAATGACTGCTCGAACGTCATCAATATCGAATGGTTTCGCGAAGTGAGTAACTGCGCCAAGCTGCATCGCCTCATTAATCATGTTTAACTCGCCATAGGCGGTCATCATAATTACTTCAATATTCGGGTTCATGTCCTTGATGCGACGTAAAATTTCCAACCCATCCATTCCTGGAATTTTCATATCGAGCAACACTAAATCAGGTGTTTCCTCTTCAACGATGGCAAGCGCTTGAATGCCGTTAGCTGCCTGAAACATTTGATAGCCATCCTTTTGTAAAATTTCATTTAACAATACACGTATTCCGTATTGATCATCTACTACGAGAATTTTATTCACCCTTTTCACTCCTTTTACGAACAAGCCATTGTCCTATGCTAGATTTTCTTTTGCTGCTTCCTTTGATCGCAACTTGCGGTAGGTGTTGCTGCGAATGTTTTTCCCGAATATCAAAAAACGATATAAACCCCTCCTCTAAAAGAGTTTCGAGAAGAAGCAAAAAATTCCTTCTTTTTCTGTCGAATCCATGGAAAAATGTTTTCACAGCTCGCCAAGTTGCCCATTTTCATAAAAAGAGGATATACTTCTGAGTACATAGATTAGACGTGTTGGAGGATAACGAGCTCATGATCCAAATTTTCACTACACAATTGACAGGCTTACTAAAGCAATTGAAAGAAAAGGAAGAGAGCTTCGAGGATGGGGGACGACTCCTAGCCCAAGCACTTATTGGTGAAGGGACGATTTACATTCATGGGTTTCATGAAATGACCGCCGTTCAATCAGAAGCGCTTCTTGGTGTAGAAACATTTTCTTCCGTTGCTCCCCTCGTTCTTTCTAACGGTAAGATAGCAGAGGTCACAGCAGCAGACCGTGTCATGTTGTTCACTCGATATAGTGACGACGCAGAGGCCGTAACGGTGGCGAAAACCCTCGCTGACCAAGGGGTAGAGATGGTCGGCATTTCAACCGTAAAAGAATGTGAAGGAACTTCTCTCACTTCCGTTGTTGATGTCCATATTGATTTAGGAGCTACGCTCAGCCTTGTACCAGGAGAAGATGGCAACCGCTACGGATATCCCGGAACCCTTCTCGCTTTATTTGCCTATCAATGCCTCTATTTATCCACACTCGATATTTTAACAGAGTACGATCTTTAGTAGAAGAAAGAGCGGGCCCCTCATTCTTTTATTGAGGAGCCCGTTCAGCGTTCTTCCGATCCATTCCCCTCTGCAAACCACTACATGTTTCGATTTCGATATAACAAGTAAATAAAGTACGGTGCGCCGATCGCGGCAGTAAATACACCGGCAGGGATATCGAAAGGTAAAAATGCAGTCCTCGCCACAATATCAGCCATGACGACAATGATTCCACCAATGAACGATGAAACAATTACTAAGCTGGTATACGAGCGACCAACGAGCATCCGACTAATATGGGGGGCAATGAGCCCGACAAATTGAATACCTCCTGCAAAGGCAACCGCAGACCCAGCGAGGGCAACGCTCGTAAATAATAGAGCGAACCTGTACATTTGTACTTTAACACCAAGTCCTTGGGCAATGTCATCTCCTAATTCTTTCACCCCTAAGGTTTGCGCCATGAGCATCGTGAGCGGAATGGATATCGCCACCCATGGGAGCATTGCATATACATCTTGCCAGTGCGCGCCATACAGACTCCCAGTTAACCACAAATACGCTTTCGTCGTCACCGCCATATCGCTAAGAACGAGCATCATCGTCACAAAAGCCTTCATGGCCGCCGTTACGCCTATTCCAATTAAGATAAGGCGAATCGGGGTGACTCCTTTATTCCAAGCTAACAAATAGATCACAATGGATACGAGACCTGCGCCTATTATGGCAGCAAAGGGAAGCCATGTAATGCTAACGACACCCATAAAGCAGACTATAAAGATCATCGCTCCGACCGAGCCACCGCTCGTAATCCCGATAATATCAGGGGCGGCTAACGGATTACGTACAATCCCTTGAAGAATGAGACCTGCCACCCCAAGGGCTGCCCCGACCATAAAGGCAAGTAACACACGGGGGAGCCTTAGCGTATTAATCGTAAAGTCATACTCTCCTGTCCCGTAACCGAATAATTGTTTGATCACATCGTGTGGAGGGATAAAGGTGCTCCCTACCGATAAGCTTCCGATAAAAAGAAGCAATGAAACGAGGAGAAGTAACCCGAAGACAACGACCGTCCTTCTTTCCACTTGAAAGGAGATTGACCCTGATTTAGTGCGTACGGTAAGTAGTTTACTCATTTTTTCGCCAACCCCCTACGCGCAATATAGATAAAGAATGGAACGCCCATAAAAGCTGTCATGACACCGATTGGCATATCTTGTGGCATAATGATGAACCGTGCACCAATGTCGGCAACGATCATGAGGGTAGCGCCAAGCAATGCACTGTAAGGAATGACCCAACGATAATCTGAGCCAACAAGCCCTCGGGCCATATGAGGGACAATTAACCCAATGAATCCAATAGAGCCAGTGACGGCTACTGAACCTCCTGCTAAAAAGACGACCATGATCCCCATTAGCACCTTGATGACGACCGTTTTCTGACCTAGTCCTTTCGCTACATCATCCCCGAGGAGAAGAATATTGATCCCCTTTCCTAAAAAGAGCGTTAGAACGATCGCCCCTGCGATAAACGGCAATACTGAAAGGAGCATGTCCATGTTTCGCCCGGCTACAGAGCCAGCCAACCAGAACAATACGGTTTGAATTTTTTGTTCATCAATGACGAGCAGCCCTTGTGCAAACGAAATAAAGAGTGCACTAATCGCCGCACCGGCGAGGACAATCTTAACTGGCGACAAGCCATCCTTTCCGAGAGACCCGAGAAAATAGACAAGCATTGCTGCCACCCCTGCACCTACAAAGGCGATCCACATATAACCGACCATGGAATTTACATTAAAAAAGGTGACAGCTACAACGATAAAAAATAACGCCCCAGCATTAATCCCAAAAATATCAGGAGCGGCGAGCGGATTTCGCGTTAACGCTTGCATCAGAGCTCCAGCAAGCGCAAGACTACAGCCAATAACCGCAGCAATGACCGTTCGAGTGAGTCGTGATGTTCTCACAATAACGTGCTCTGTCATAGACTCATCAAAATGGAAAAATGCATCATAGGTTGTTTGTAGCGATATCGCCGTTTTTCCGAGGGCAATGCTTGCAATAAAAAAACCGACGAAGAGAAGCATACTAAAAATAAGCCCGATTAGTTTCAACGACGTTCGTGAAAGCAAATATCTCATACAAATCCTCCAATAGAGAAGCTTGACTTACCGCCTTATCCCTTTTTACTGACACTAAGACTTAGACTGAGAGCATCATCTTTTGAACCATGTCTCGTGACCAGCAGCGCATGAATGTAAGCTATCATTTAGCGGCCAATAGAAAAAAAACGATTGAATGAAAAATAAGAGAGGGACCCAGTCCCCCTCCAATCCACTCATTGTAAGACTTATTTTTCTAACTCAAAACGATCGTAAATATCATCAAGCATTAAGTTGGCTGCGTTAATACCGCCACCCATGTTCCAAGCGATCTCATCAACCATGTACACTTGATCAGCTTTTACCGCATCGAGATTCTCCCACAACGGATGGGATGTCCACTCTTCATACGTTTTTTGTACCGTCTCGTCATCGCTCATGAACATATAAAACACATCTGCGTTCATTTCCGGAATGCTCTCCATATCGGTTAGCATGAAAATTTCATCGGAATTTTTCTGGTTCTCTGGAAACTCAAAGCCGAGATCCTCTAAAATAATCGCAGAAAAGCCTGTGGCATAAATACGAGCATGGTCTTCTCTAAAGTTCAAAACAGAAACTTCAACAGGCCATTCGTCACCCATTTTTTCGACGACCTTTGTTTTAAAGTCTTCCACGCGCTCGTCCCAAGCAGCAAGAATGTCAGCCGCTTTTTCTTCTTCATCCATCGCTTCACCCATTAGTTCAACGGTCTCTTTAAACTCAAATACCGTTTCATGGACTACCGTTGGAGCAATTTCTGATAACTGGTCATAGACCTCTTCATGACGCAGCTGTGAAGCAATGATTAGATCCGGCTGTAGCTTTGCAATCTCTTCTAAGTTCGGCTGCGTTTCTTGACCAACAAACTCAACGCCCTCTAAATCGTCTCGTAAATATTCATACATTGGTGGCTCTAACCAAGACTCCACGACTCCAACTGGTGTCATTCCGAAAGCAACTGCTGCATCTGTCGCCCCTTGATACAATGTCACGATTCGTTCAGGCTTTCCTTCAATTGTCGTTACACCCATTGCATGAGACACTTCACGAACGCCGCTCTCTTCAGTTGTTTCTGTAGCTTCGGGCTGCTCTTCTCCCTCACCTTCAGTTGCTTCACTTCCGCAAGCGGCTAAAAGGGCTAGTAGTAACGCTGAAAGTAACAGAACCGCCTTCGAGTTCACTCGCTGTCGCAAATATGTAGTAAATGCCATTGTTATTCCCCCTACTTGAAAATGATAATTATTATCAATACAAAAGAATTATATAGGAAAGTTTAACAAAAAAGCAATACAATTTTTGAAAATATTCAAGGACATTTTGTTATTTTATAAAAAAATGCTGCAAAAGCTTCTCGAATGCAAAAAGAAAGAGGCTAGGACACAACTAGCCAAAAGTAAAAAAAGTTCTGGGCACCAAAATAAATTGATCAGTATGCATGGAATCGTCTTGTTGTTTGATTGGCGTTTATGGCTCTTTATGATCGGTATTGTACTGAGTAGGGTGTGCGCTTTCTATTCTCAGTACGTCCTAGTCTTTTCCTCATTGTCATGCCATATCCAGCACTTGCGACAATGTCGTCTGGAAGTTCAAAGAATTGATGTTTAATCTTATCAAGGAATAGGCGCAACGTATCCTTTTTGTGTTTACGCATAACTAGACGGACGTTTTCAAGTTGATTGTCAAAATCACGAGACGCCTGCGGGAAAAGCAAGAGCTGAAGATCCATGGGGCGCTTTCCCCCGATTAGCTGAAGCCTTTCCCGCGGCAAGCGAATGGTTTTTGAAACAATCAACTCCCTATAAAATAAGAGTGGCACTCACCGGAGGTGAAAGTGCCACTCTTATTAACTGTGTTTTGTCCAGCCTCATTTTCGTAAGGAAGCTTGGATAAATTCTCGGAATAACGGCTGAGGCCGTGTTGGTCGTGAAACGAACTCCGGATGGAACTGAGAGGCGATAAAAAACGGATGATCACCTAGCTCAACAATTTCCACGAGCCGTCCATCAGGACTCGTCCCAGAGAACATAAAGCCTTTGGCTTCCATTTGCTCACGGTATTCATTATTAAATTCATATCGATGACGGTGACGCTCATAAATCACTTGGTCATTGTAAGCTGATTGGGCAAGTGTTCCGTTCTTCAGCTTGCAAGGATAAAGGCCTAAGCGGAGCGTTCCTCCCATATCTTCTACATCTTTTTGTTCTGGCAACAAATCGATAATTGGATGCGGCGTATCTGGATTAATTTCCGCAGAATGAGCGCCTTCCAACCCAAGGACATTGCGAGCAAACTCAATTGAAGCTAATTGCATCCCCAAGCAAATCCCTAAAAACGGTATTTTTTGCTCACGCGCATAGCGGATTGCTTCGATCTTGCCTTCGATTCCTCGATCACCAAAGCCTCCGGGAACGAGAATACCATCCACTCCCTGCAATTGTTCGGCAACGTTTTCTGCCGTTACATCTTCCGAATCAACCCATTTAATGTTAATATCTGCATCAAAAGCATAGCCGGCATGACGCAAAGCCTCGGCTACAGATAAGTAAGCATCTGGTAATGCCACATATTTGCCGACAAGGGCGATTTTCACAAGGCCTGATAGATTTTTCACCTTCTCGACGAGTGATTTCCACTCTGTCATATCCGCTTCTTGGCAAGAAAGGTTTAAATGATCACAAACGATTTGATCGAGATTTTGCGCTTGTAAGTCTAATGGCACTTCATAAAGCGTATCTGCATCGCGCGCCTCAATAACAGAGTCTACACGAATATCACAAAATAGCGCAATTTTTTCCTTCATTTCTTCAGGAACTGGCTTTTCTGTTCGTACGACAATGACGTTCGGCTGGATTCCAAGGCTACGGAGCTCTTTAACACTATGCTGGGTCGGCTTTGATTTCATCTCACCTGCTGCAGCTAAATAAGGAATAAGCGTACAGTGGATGTACATGACATTGTCAACACCGATGTCACTCTTAATTTGGCGAATCGCTTCTAAAAATGGCAAGCTTTCAATATCGCCAACTGTTCCACCAATCTCGGTAATGACCACATCCGCATTGGTCTCACGCCCTGCACGAAACACCCTCTCTTTAATCTCGTTCGTAACGTGGGGGATGACTTGGACTGTTCCGCCAAGGTAATCGCCACGACGCTCCTTCTTAAGTACAGAGGAGTAAATTTTCCCTGTCGTCACATTGCTGTTTTTATTCAAATTAATATCAATAAAACGTTCGTAGTGCCCGAGATCCAAATCGGTTTCAGCGCCATCATCTGTGACAAATACTTCCCCGTGCTGATAAGGACTCATCGTCCCAGGATCAACATTGATGTACGGATCGAACTTTTGGATCGTCACCTTCATCCCGCGATTCTTTAACAATCGACCGAGGGATGCCGCGGTAATTCCTTTTCCTAATGAGGATACAACCCCACCTGTCACAAAAATGTACTTTGTCGTCATCTAACCGTCTCCTTTTCAAAAATTGCCCAAGAGCTACGTACTTGCTGAAAATGGGAGGCTTTTCTTTACGAGACACGGTCAACGTTAGTCGTGTTTCATTCTCTTAGCATGAATCATTATTTCCGAACTAAAACAAAAAAACAAAAGTGACACTTTTCCCTGTTCAACAGGGGGCCACTTTTGCTCTTTATTTTTTTAGAAGTATTGATTTCTTTAGCCCAAAAATGATTCTACCGAGTTCTTTATGAGAAGTCAAGCGATGATTTACTTATAGATCATCGTCTGACTCTTCGAATTCGTCATCGAGTTCGTCAATGTCGTCCCCTTCATCGAACTCTTCATCTTCCTCATCCGCATCTTCGCTCTCTGCCAGTTCATCGAGCTCGTCTTCTAAATCCTCAAACTCATCATCGAACACTTCGATATTCTCATCAAGCTCATCTACTTCTTCTTCAGCCTTCGCCTTCGCTTTTTTCTTCGTCGGCCCCGTGATTTCTTCCTCTACTTGCTCTAATGGGTACCAGCTTCTTAAGCCCCAACGATTGTCACCTAAAGTAACAAAGCGACCGTCGATGTTTAGATCCGTATACAGATAACCGATGCGATCAAGCATTTGCTCTTCAGACATTCCTTTTAATTCTGCCACTTTTTTAAGTAAATCCTGATAGTTAAAAGGCTCTTTTGTTTCCTTCATCACTAAGTACGCAACTTCCACCATGGAAAGTTCTTGAATTTCTTCTTTCGATAGCTCTGCTAATTTCACGGCGAGCACTTCCTTTCATGAATCATCTATCATTCTTAAAGTTTACGCACGTATTTTATTTAGAAATCATACGTTTCATTATAAACACATTTCCCAAGTTTATGCTAGTTCGTTTAATCAGAACGATGGATTGATTACGTGTACACTTGCTAAACCTTGACCGTTACAGGGATTAGCTCCTGAATATAGAGGGGAGACATTCGTAAGTCAATATAGCTTGTCCCCTGTTTGACTATCGGACAAATAGGGTTTTCATACGGAATAAAGACGATCTCTACTCTTGAACCATCGTTTAAACGAGCTTTGCTTCCAATGCATTGTTCCATAAAGCGGCGGACAAAAAAATCAGTAATTCTCGGCTCTAGCTTTCCGAACCGATCTTGCCTCATTTGTAGCAAAACGTCATACAAGGCCATGCCCTTACGGTAGATGCGGTCGGATGTCATCGCATGGAATACATCGGCTACCGCTAGAATTTTTGATAGAAGATGAATCTCATTTCTCGTTTTTTGATAGGGGTACCCTGTACCATCCTCCCGCTCGTGATGTTCGAGAGCCATGAGCGCGACCGTATCTGAATAGATTCCTGATTCTTGAATAATGCGGTAGCCTTTCACCGTGTGATCTTGGATGATTCGATACTCATCCTTCGTCAATGCACCTGGTTTATTTAAAATAGCATCAGGAATCTCGACCTTCCCAATATCATGGAGAACCGCTCCTAGGGTAAGCTCTTTCAAAATGACTTCATCTAACTTCAGCCACGTTCCGATAAGCCTTGAAAGGATGGATACTCCCACGGTATGCCTGTATGTATAGTCATCCTTTGCTTTAATGACATGCAATAGCTTCGCCAAATCTTTTTCGGCCGTCATTTGCTCGACTTGTGGAACGATAGAGGTTTCAACCTCTTGGATAATTTGGTTGTTTGTATGAATTTGCGTGAATATTTTCTCAAGCTCTGCCATCGTCTCTTTCATCGCTCGCTCTCTTTGAACAAAAAGCCAGTCATCCTCATTGATACGTCCCAAGTCTAGATCGCTTTCAAGCAACCGTTTGATTAATTCTGGTGTAAGCAGTGTCCCTTCACGAACTAAAAGATCCCCTTGTTTGCTGAAAAGATCTTTCATCATTCTATCTCCGACTTTCCAATCCAAATCCATTGAGAAACCACCCTACGCAACATGTTCATATTCAGTTACATTTTACCACTGTTTTCATTATAATCTATTTTAAATGCGGAAAAACCTTCTAAATTGCAAAGGAAACGGTCTTCATTTCTAGAAGAGTCGTTATAAGTATTTTCGGTAAAAATAATAAGATTATGAAGGGCCTCATTCTCAAAGGATAGAAAAAGCCGCCTATAACAGGCGGTTTAGACTAAAGACATAACGTTGCAATGAGTCGAGACATGGAAATATCATTCCATTACATATTTCTCCGGTATTGCCCTCCAACTTGATACAATGCTCTCGTAATTTGTCCCAAGCTTGCAACTTTTACCGTTTCCATAAGCTCAGCGAAGATGTTCCCACCATTTACAGCAGTCTCTTGTAGCGCCTTCAATGCCTCTGGCGCTATCTCCTTATGCCGTTCTTGAAATGCCTTTAGATTAGCAATCTGTTGCTCTTTTTCTTCCTTTGTTGCCCGTGCCAGTTCCAAATCAAACGTTTCTTCATCCTGTTCGTTCGGATTTATATACGTGTTCACACCGATGATTGGAAGTTCCCCACTATGCTTCTTCATCTCATAGTGCATGGATTCCTCTTGAATTTTACTGCGCTGATATTGGGTCTCCATTGCCCCAAGCACACCGCCACGGTCATTGATTTGTTCGAGTTCGGCAAGGACCGCCTCTTCCACTAACTCGGTGAGCTCTTCGATAATAAACGAGCCTTGCAGCGAGTTTTCATTTTTGGCTAGCCCTAGCTCCTTCGTAATGATCATTTGGATCGCCATTGCCCGTCGAACCGATTGCTCCGTGGGCGTCGTGATGGCCTCGTCGTACGCATTCGTATGGAGCGAGTTGCAATGGTCATAAATGGCCATAAGCGCTTGAAGCGTCGTACGGATGTCATTGAAGTCGATTTCTTGGGCGTGGAGAGAGCGACCGGAAGTCTGGATATGATATTTTAGTTTTTGACTACGCTCATTTGCTCCGTACTTATGCTTCATCACGGTTGACCAAATGCGCCGAGCGACGCGGCCAATGACCGTATATTCTGGATCAAGCCCATTGCTAAAGAAGAACGACAGATTTGGAGCAAAGTCATTAATATCCATGCCACGGCTTAAATAGTATTCAACGTACGTAAAGCCATTGGCAAGCGTAAAAGCGAGCTGGCTGATCGGATTCGCTCCTGCCTCGGCAATGTGATACCCCGAAATGGAAACCGAGTAGTAGTTTCTTACGTGATGATCGATAAAATATTGTTGAATGTCTCCCATCATCCGCAAAGCAAATTCCGTCGAGAAAATACACGTGTTCTGCCCCTGATCCTCTTTTAAAATGTCGGCCTGAACGGTTCCCCTAACCGTTGCAAGCGTGCGCGCCTTAATATCAGCAAGCTCCTCTTCACTTGGTACTCGGTCATTCTCACGTTGAAATGCTTCCACCTGCTGATCAATCGCCGTATTCAAAAACATCGCCAATATGATTGGGGCAGGACCGTTGATCGTCATTGATACAGACGTGGATGGCGCACATAGGTCAAACCCTGCATAGAGTTTTTTCATGTCATCGAGCGTACAAATGCTGACGCCACTTTCGCCAACTTTGCCGTAAATATCTGGACGATAATCCGGATCCTCTCCGTATAGCGTAACCGAATCAAACGCTGTACTGAGGCGCTTCGCTTCATCGTCTTTCGATAAATAGTGAAAGCGACGGTTCGTCCGCTCAGGTGTCCCTTCTCCTGCAAATTGACGTTTCGGGTCCTCGCCTTTACGCTTGAACGGAAACACGCCTGCTGTAAATGGGAAGGACCCAGGCACATTTTCCAGCATAGACCAACGTAAGATTTCGCCCCAATCTGCAAATTTCGGTAGCGCCACTTTCGGAATTTTCAAACCCGCTAAGCTTTCCGTCGTCAATTCAGTCTCAATTTCCTTGCCGCGAATGTTCATCACGAACGTATCACCTGAATAGGCTGCTTTTTTCGCCTCCCATTGATCAAGGATTGCCTTGCATTCAGGATGAAGTTTTTGTTCGTACATGGCCTTTGTTGCTTCGAGCTGCTGTAAGGCTTCCTCTGTATCCTGACCATGTTCCTTTAAAGCAGCAATCGTTCCTTCGATTTGATAGAGCTTACGGGCAATCTGAACCTGCTCTTCTGTATGTTGTTTATATTGCTTAACGGTTTGCACGATATCACGCAAATATTGCGTTCGTTCTGGTGGAATGATGATATTTTGTTTCATGACTTCCTTACTTGTTTCGATTGATGTGTCCCAGCTTGTTTTGCATTTTTTATTTAAGATGTCGATAACCGCAGCAAATAACGTGTTCGTACCTATGTCGTTAAACTGACTTGCAATCGTCCCGTAAACCGGCATCGCCTCTAGCGGCTCGTCAAAGCGTTGGTGAGAGCGCTGATACTGTTTACGAACATGGCGCAACGCATCCTCCGAGCCTTTTCGGTCAAACTTGTTAATCGCGATCACATCGGCAAAGTCAATCATATCGATCTTCTCTAATTGGGAAGGTGCCCCGTACTCACTTGTCATCACATACATGGAGATATCGGCAATTTCGGTAATCTCCGCATCCCCTTGACCAATTCCGCTCGTCTCCACAATGACAAGGTCATAGGCTGCAGCTTTTACGACTGCGATCGCGTCACGAATGCTTTCGGAGATCTCTGTGCGGGAGCCCCGTGTGGCTAAGCTTCGCATAAAGACCCGCGGCGAGTGGATCGCATTCATTCGAATACGGTCACCTAGGAGCGCTCCTCCTGTTTTTTGCTTCGTCGGATCAATGGAAAGGATCGCCACTGTTTTATCGGTAAACTCATTTAAAAAACGGCGCACCAATTCGTCGGTTAGTGAGCTTTTCCCTGCTCCCCCCGTTCCCGTAATCCCCAGTACTGGAGGACTAGGTTGGTTCAGCTTCTTTAAGCTGACCAACTTATCGTCAAGCGTTACAGCCGCTTCTTTTGTTTTTGCTTGCTCTTCTGCCATCGTAATGAGCCGCGCAACCGCACGGACATTTTTTTCCTTTAGTTGTTCAAATTCATTTTCGATGTCTTTCACAGTTGGAAAATCACATTCTTCAAGCATTTGATTGATCATGCCTTGCAGGCCGTGCTTCCGGCCATCATCAGGGGAAAAAATGCGAGAAATTCCGTATTCATGTAGCTCGCGAATCTCAGGTGGCGTAATGACACCGCCTCCACCGCCATAGATGCGAATGTGACCGGCACCTTTTTCTTGAAGCAGGTCATAACAATATTTGAAAAACTCCACATGTCCCCCCTGATAGGATGAAATCGCAATTCCTTGCACGTCCTCTTGTATGGCAGCGCTTACAATTTCCTCAACGGAGCGGTTGTGGCCAAGGTGAATCACCTCAGCCCCGCTCGACTGGAGGATGCGCCGCATAATGTTAATGGAGGCATCATGACCATCAAATAAGCTGGACGCAGTAACAAAACGAACATGGTGCTTCGGTCGGTACGTCTCAACCGTTCCCATTCGTTAGACCTCCTTTATAGGCTCTGTAACTCCTTTTAACAACTGCTTGATTTGTAGATTCGTATACTCTTCAAGAGTGTACAATTTTTGAATGGCCCACCGTCTAAACGTCCACATATGAGCAGAGACGAGAATATTATGAGCGAGCAGCTTGATTTCCTGCTCTTCTAGTTCAAGACCTCCCCCATCGACACATTCTTGAATGATGCGCTCCATGAGTTCGGTCATATCCATTTCCTTTTGCAATACGTAAGGTAATGCTTCTTTAGGCAACGATTTTGCCTCTTGGTACATGACGAGTACCTCTTCCTGCATTTCGTCAATCACATGGAACAACGCAGCAATCGCTTTTTTCAACCGCTCGACTCCAGACCCCTTCGTGTCAAGCTGCTGCCTTAGTCGGTCGCTTACTTCTTCATAAATCGCGTCACATACTAAGTAAAGCACATCTTCTTTGGAGCCAATATATTCGTAAAGCGTACCAATACTAAAGCCTGATTGCTTCGCAATTTCACGGGTAGTCGTTCGATGAAATCCTTTTTCGATAAAAAGGGACACCGCTCCTTTAATCATTTGTTCACGACGTTTTTTAATAAGCTGTTGGTCTTTCACCATGGAAGGTACTTGTTTTTTCTTCACAGGGGACAACCTCTTTCTTGTACATTAGAATGGATTTTTGCTGGCCAGAGCCAACAAATCAACGTCAATCAAAACCGGTGACTCCACTAACTACTACTTGAGGGACGAGCCACAGGTTCCACATTACATCCATTGTACCGAATTTTTAGTCCGCCAACAGCATTTTTGAGATAACTAATCGTTGAATTTCGTTTGTTCCTTCGTAAATTTGTGTAATTTTCGCATCACGCATGTAGCGCTCCACCGGATATTCTTTCGTGTAGCCGTACCCGCCGAA
The DNA here is from genome assembly GCF_004376175.1 of Halalkalibacterium halodurans. Classification (GTDB taxonomy): domain Bacteria; phylum Bacillota; class Bacilli; order Bacillales; family Bacillaceae_D; genus Halalkalibacterium; species Halalkalibacterium halodurans. Next base: position 50,277 of record NZ_SNUY01000005.1, read on the forward strand.
CACTTGAACCGCCTCCACCGTGACATCCATGGCCGTATCTCCAGCAAACAGCTTCGACATCGCTGACTCTTTACCGTAGGAAAGGCCTTCGCTTTCTCTCCATGCGGCTTGATAGGTGAGAAGCCGGCTCGCTTCTACCTTTGTCGCCATGTCTGCGAGTTTGAAAGCGATCCCTTGCTGCTGACCAATCGGCTTGCCAAACTGCTTTCGCTCATTCGCATAGGCAACTGCAGCATCGAGCGCCCCTTGAGCGATGCCGACCGCTTGTGCGGCGATCCCGTTACGCCCACCGTCCAAGGTCATCATCGCAATTTTGAAGCCGTCGCCTTCTTTCCCTAGCAAATTTTCCTTCGGCACCCGGCAATCTTCAAATATGATTTCCGTCGTCGGTGAGGAGCGAATCCCCAGTTTCTTTTCTTTTTTGCCGACGGAAAAGCCAGGTGTATCCGCTTCAACAATAAAGGCAGACACTCCTTTGTGACGCTTTTCTGGCTCGGTCACGGCAAACACGATATAAATATCGGCAATCCCGCCGTTTGTAATGAAAATTTTTGAGCCGTTTAAAATGTAGTCATCGCCTTCTAAAACAGCTGTCGTTTTCATGTTCGCCGCATCCGATCCTGATCCAGGCTCGGTTAACCCGTAGGCGCCAATTTTCTTTCCTTCTGCCATTGGCCGTAGAAATTTCTGCTTCTGCTCTTCTGTGCCAAATTTGTATACCGGCCAGCTCGCTAACGAAAGGTGGGCAGAAAGGGTCACACCGGTAGAGGCGCAGACTCTTGAGAGCTCTTCCACGGCAATGACATAGCTAACATAGTCAGCCCCGATCCCTCCGTACTCTTCAGGCCAAGGAATACCCGTGAGGCCGAGCTCCGCCATCTGATCAAAAATCTCACGGTCAAACCGCTCTTCTTCATCCCGTTCCTCGGCTGTGGGCGCAACTTCATTCTCTGCAAAATCTCGAACCATTTTTTTAATCATCTGCTGTTCATCTGTTAGCAAAAAGTTCATCTCCAGCCCTCCTTCTCCTATTCATTCGCTAATATGTTTGTGGATGACAATTCGCTGAATCTCACTCGTCCCTTCGTAGATCTCGCACACCTTTGCATCGCGGAAGTAGCGCTCGACTGGATATTCCTTCGTGTAGCCGTATCCTCCGAAAATTTGCACGGCTTCAATCGCCGCCTTCATCGCGGTTTTAGACGCAAATAGTTTAGCCATTGAAGACTCCTTCGCGCATGAAATACCTTGCTGTTTTAATTGTGCAGCACGATAGGTTAATAGTTTGGCAGCCTCTACTTGTGTCGCCAAATCAGCGAGTTTAAAAGCAATCGCTTGCTGCTGACCAATCGACTTGCCAAATTGCTTTCGTTCCTTCGCATATGACGTTGCTGCTTCTAAAGCAGCTTCGGCAATTCCTAAAGACTGTGCGGCTATCCCAATCCGTCCAGCCTCCAAGTTCGCCATCGCAATCTTGTATCCGTCCCCTTCTACACCTAAAAGATTTTCTTTCGGAACAAGGGCATCTTCAAAAATAAGCTCTGTCGTATTGGAGCCGTGGAGCCCCATTTTTTTCTCTTTTTTACCGACCGTAAAGCCTGGCGTCTCTTTCTCGACTATAAATGCGGAAATCCCTTTTCGACCAGCACTTGGATTGGTTGAGGCAAACACGACATACGTATCGGCTGCGCCCCCATTCGTAATAAACACTTTTGAGCCATTCAACCGATAATGGTCCCCTTTTTTAGAGGCCGTTGTTTTTAAATTGGCTGCATCCGACCCCGCGCTCGGTTCCGTAAGCCCGAAAGCCCCTAAATATTCGCCCTTAGCAAGCTTCGGAATAAATCGCGCTTTCTGTTCCTCTGTGCCAAAAAAAAGAATCGGATTCGTCCCTACCGAGGTATGAACGGAAAGGATCACCCCCACCGTAGCGCTAACCTTAGATAGCTCATGGATAGCGATAATGTACGAGATAAAATCCATCTCGGCACCGCCGTATGCTTCAGGAATCGGGATTCCCATTAACCCAAGCTCTCCCATTTCTTTCACGATGTGCATCGGGTATGTGTCGTTTGTTTCCATTTCTTCCACGAACGGTGCAATGCGTTCTTGAGCAAAATCCCGGACCATCTTCCGCATCATCTCTTGTTCGTCTGTCCATCGTAGATTCATCCCATCACCTTCTTCATGAAGCTTTTCCTCTCTCAACGATCAGTCGTGATAGACGTAAAACCCTCTACCTGTTTTCTTACCGAGCCAGCCAGCCTTTACATACTTTCTTAGCAGCGGGCACGGACGGTATTTGTCATCGCCAAACCCTTCATGGAGGGTCTCCATAATGAATAAGCATGTGTCCAGCCCGATAAAGTCTGCAAGTGTAAGGGGACCCATTGGATGGTTCATCCCTAGCTTCATCACCTCATCCACCGCTTCCGGAGTTGCAACCCCTTCGTATACAGTGTAGATGGCCTCGTTGATCATTGGCATGAACACGCGGTTGGAGACAAAACCTGGGAAATCATTGACTTCTACTGGTGTTTTGTTCAGCTTTTTCGTTAGTGCCTCTACGGTTTCGTACACGTCATCGGCTGTTGCTAGTCCGCGGATAATTTCCACGAGCTTCATAACAGGCACAGGGTTCATAAAGTGCATGCCAATGACTTTTTCTGGACGGCTGGTAGCAGCAGCGATTTCCGTGATCGGAAGTGATGACGTATTCGTAGCAAGAATCGTGTCAGCAGGAGCAAGGTCATCAAGCTTAGCAAAAAGGTTCGTTTTCACCTCCATATTCTCCACGACGGCCTCAACGATAAAGTCTGCTTTTTTGGCGTCCTGTAACTCGGTCGACCGATGAATACGGCTAAGAGTGATGTCCATTTCCCTCTCTGTCATACGCCCTTTCTCCACTTGGCGCTGCAATTGCTTCGTAATCGTTTGAATTCCTTTCTCCATTGAAGCCGGATCAAGGTCATACAACATAACCTCGAAGCCGGCCAAAGCGTGAACGTGAGCAATACCAGATCCCATTTGTCCTGCACCAATGACCATTACTTGCTTAATGTCCATCCTCGTTCTCCTCTCTTATTCATTTACGGTACGCGAATAAGTACAGCATCCCCTTGACCTCCGCCACTGCAGATTGCTGCAATGCCTAGTCCCCCGCCTCGACGGCGCAATTCGTAGGCAAGTGTAAGGATGATGCGTGCACCACTTGCACCAATCGGATGACCTAACGCAACGGCTCCACCGTTGACATTTACTTTTTCAGGGTCAATCTCGGCGATTTGCTGACTGGCAAGGGCAACGGCGGCAAAAGCCTCATTAATTTCGAACAAATCGATCTCAGCAGGCGTTTTCCCAGTGTCCTGTAATAGCTTTTGGATGACAAGGCCCGGTGTTTTCGGGAAATCCTTCGGCTCGGTCGCTAGCGCAGTATGCCCTTCAATGATGGCTAATGGGGCCATGCCAGCGCTCTTCGCCTCCTCCTCAGACATGAGCAACATCGCGGCAGCACCATCATTCACTCCAGGAGCATTTCCGGCTGTAATCGTCCCTTCTTTGCCAAACACCGGTCGAAGGTTTTTCAGTGACTCCATTGACGTATCCTTTCGCGGCGCTTCATCACATGCGACGAGCAATGGTTCCCCTTTTCGCTGCGGCACTTCCACCGGAACGATCTCTTCTTCGAGCCGCCCTGCTCCGATGGCCGCAATGGCACGCTGATGACTAAGGTACGCCCATTCATCCTGGGCTTCTCGGCTGATCGCTAACTCATGTGCGGTCCCATTTCCGTACGTTCCCATATGAACACCTGTGAAGGCACATGTTAGTCCGTCAAATACCATGCCATCGATCATTTCCACATGGCCCATTCTTGCACCCCAACGCGCCTTTGGCACATAGTAGGGCGCTTGACTCATCGATTCCATTCCTCCAGCTACAACGACTTTTGAGCTCCCCGAACGGATCAACTGGTCCGACAATGTCACGCTACGCATCCCGCTCGCGCACACTTTATTGATCGTCTCCGTACGCACGTCCCATGGTAAGTCGGCTTCTTTTAATGCTTGCCTTGACGGGAGCTGTCCTTGCCCCCCTTGCAACACATTCCCCATGATCAGATCGTCTACTCGTTCCCCACGCCAATTTGCCCTTTTTAACGTTTCACGAATTGCATGTCCCCCTAGCTGAGCAGCTGTTAGTGTCGATAGACTCCCGCCAAATTTCCCGAAAGGTGTTCTCACGCCGCTAATGATGGCTGTCTTCAAGTCTAATTCCCCCTCAGATTCTGAGCGAACGCTCAGTCGATAATCATATATTTAAGCGCTTACATTAAAAGAAGAGGGCAGGAAAGCGGTCGACCGCTTTCCACCTCAAATACCCATGATTTACTTCTAGCTTACTTCTGATGGCTCCTGTTTGACAAGAGATTTTTCTAAAATTTCAACAATATCAAGCGTTTGTACATCGTCCTCCACCTCTTTTGCTTTCGTTCCATCACTCAACATCGTTAAACAGTATGGACAGCCACTACCGATGACCGAAGGAGAAACTTCAAGCGCTTGCTCCGTACGAGCGACATTCACACGCTGGCCCGCATCCTCTTCCATCCACATCATGCCTCCGCCAGCACCACAGCACATACCATCCTGGCGATTTCGCTCCATCTCCACAAGCTCAACACCAGGAATCGCTTGCAAAATTTCACGTGGTGGGTCGTATACGTCGTTGTAACGACCTAAATAACAAGAATCGTGATAAACCACTTTTTCGTTTACCGGGTATTGTGGTTTGACTTTTCCTTCTTTGATTAACTTCGCCAGTAGCTCCGTGTGGTGGAACACTTCGACCCCTTCCAGTCCAAATTCAGGATACTCGTTCTTAAAGGTGTTGTAAGCATGAGGGTCGATCGTAACAATTTTCTTTACGTTATGCTTTTTGAATAATTCAATGTTGGCGGTCGCAAGCTCTTGGAACAAAAACTCATTCCCTAGACGGCGCGGGGTATCACCAGAGTTTTTCTCCTTGTTTCCAATGATCGCAAACGTCACCCCTGCTTCATTTAACACTTTCGCAAACGATTGAGCGATTTTTTGACTCCGTTTATCATATGAGCCCATCGAGCCAGCAAAGAACAAATACTCGAATTCTTCGCCCGCTTTTTCCATTTCCTTAACGGTCGGAACGTGAATATCGTCCCTGCCTTCACGCCATTTCTCCCGCTCTTTTCGGTTAATGCCCCAAGGGTTTCCTTGCCGCTCGATATTGGTTAACGCACGCTGAGCATCGGCATCCATCTTCCCTTCCGTCAGTACGAGGTACCGACGCATATCGATAATTTTGTCGACGTGTTCGTTCATGACCGGGCATTGATCCTCACAGTTCCGGCACGTCGTACAGGCCCAAATCTCTTCTTCTGTAATAACGTCCCCAATTAGGCTTACATCGTACGAAGCAGCAGCCTCTGCTCCTCCTGCTCCTTGCATCGCCAGTTGATTCGCTTTCGTATTAGAGAATGCATAACTTGGTAACCAAGCGGACTTGGACGTAACGGCCGCTCCTTTTTCCGTTAAATGATCGCGCATTTTTACGATTAAATCCATTGGCGATAGCATCTTGCCCGTTCCGGTAGCTGGACACATATTCGTACAACGCCCGCACTCCACACAGGCATATAAATCGAGCAATTGTTTTTGATTGAAATCTTCAATTTTGTTGACGCCAAACACTTCTTGCTCCTCGTCCTCAAAGTTTATCGAAGACAGCTGCCCTACTTTGTGGGTGCGACCTAAAAAGACATTCGCCGGACCTGCAATCAAATGTGCGTGCTTCGATTGTGGTACGTACACGAGGAATGTAAGTAAAAATAAGAGGTGCATCCACCAAAAGACAAAGAACAACGCCCCTGCTGCAGTTGGCCCGATCCAACTTGTCGCAGCGGCAATACCAGAGGCAACAGGTTCAAATCCAGTAAGTGGCTTCCCGAGCCAAATGATCTCCATTCCTTTTGCGATCATTTTTGATGTCATTAGTCCACCGATAAAGATTAAGACGAGTCCTGATTTCCAGCCCCGTTTAAGGCGAACCAATTTCTCAATGTAACGACGATGGAACGCCCATACGACCGCAATAATGATCATGAGCACGACAAACTCTTGGAAAAAAGTGAAATACGGATAGAGCGGTCCAAGCGGTATATGGGACCCAGGGGCTAGCCCTTTCCAAATCAGGTCAATCGCACCGATCTGCACGAGTAAAAATCCGTAGAAGAACATGAGGTGGATGATTCCACTTTTTTTGTCCTTCATGAGCTTCTTTTGCCCGAAAACATTGACCCAGATTTCGCGCAGACGCTCCTGCATTGAGTGGTCAAATTCGGCCTTTTTCCCAAGCTTAATGTAGGCAATTCTCGTCCGAACGAGCGTTGCAAACAGATAGACGGCATAACCCGTTACTAAAAGAAAGGCAATCCAGTTCACCCATGTTAACGCTTCCATAAATGTAACCTCCCCCTAACAGGCCGATACGATCACGGCCATGACAGACAAAAAGTTTGAAAATAGACAATTTTTGTTTGCTGTTATTATAACATACCTTTTTATGAATGAGTATTCACTCATAAAAGTTTTTTAAATTAATTTTTAGTAGGTCGGAAAAAGGGCAAGCTACAACTAACGTTGAATTCAAGAGGAGGTACGATATGATCGGAGTCGTACTCTTATTTCTTATCGTTGCGATTATTTTGTGGTTACGCTTTGATTACACCCAAGGGTTAAAGAAACAACGGGGGAAAGCCGTTAGACGAAACCAACCAATCCGCCACGGGACAGTTCGACTATTGCCAACTGGCGATGAGTTTATCGGTTCCCTCATTCATGACATAAAAGCTGCTGAACACCACATTCACATTTTATTTTATATCTTTCGTGACGATCACATCGGGAAAAAAATTCTTCAGCACCTTGAACAAAAAGCAAAGGAAGGGGTGGCTGTCCGGTTGCTCGTCGATCGATTCGGCGCCGATGTGAAAAATCGTTCCATTCAGAGCCTGAAGCAAGCAGGGGCGCAATTTGAGTACGCTCATCGGATCAGCTTTCCGTACTGGTTTTTCTCTTTAAATCGCCGTAATCATCGGAAAATCACTGTCATTGACGGAAAGGTGGGCTACATTGGTGGCTATAACATCGGGGATGAGTATTTAGGGCGTGATCCGAAGTTCGGTTTTTGGCGTGACTACCATCTTCGACTGACAGGGGATGGCGTTCAAGATTTACAGGATCAATTTATTCAAGACTGGGAGCGAGAGTCCCGACTCCCTGTCACAAGAGATCGCTGGCTGTATCCGCCATTGGCAAAAGGACCCCATGAACTACGGATCATTCCAACGAACGGCTCTTTTTTAGAAGACAGCTTTCTTCAACTCGTCGAACAAGCGGAGGAAACGATTACGATCGGAACCCCTTACTTCATTCCTGGGGAAAAATTGCACCATGCCCTTTTGGATGCAGCCGCTAGAGGGGTGGCTGTTCGTCTACTCGTACCGAAAAAAGGCGATCACCCACTCGTGAAGGAAGCAGCGTTCCCTTACTTTAAGGAGCTCCTTGAAGGGGGCATCAACATTTATCGTTACTATCGCGGCTTTTTTCATGGAAAGGCAATCGTAATCGATGATAAGCTGGCCGATGTAGGAACAGCCAATTTTGATAAGCGCAGCTTTCGGTTGAATTATGAAATCAACTGTCTTTTATATGACAAAGAGATAATTCAGCTCGTTCGCGAAGAATTGGATTATGATTTTTCCATATCGGAACGGCTTCAAATGGAGGACCTCGCGAACCGCTCCTTCTTCCATCGTACGAAAGAACAAGTAGCTACCCTGTTCTCTGGTTTTTTTTAGCTGGTCAAGCCTGAGTCCGTTCGACTCAGGCTTTTCTGTGTTTATTTCAAAACACGTGACGTATCCCCATCCCCATATTAAACGAATGATTTTATGTTATTATCCACGCTGTGGCAAGTGCCCTTTTTCGTTTTCATTCTTTGATCCCTGCGTGGAAGCTTTCAAAGGGGGCGTAAAAGGGCATCCTTTCAATTTATAACTTTTTGTCCTCCATAGTACTGATTTTAAGCAAATCATAATGAAGAATCCGCTGCGGCCCTATAGGTCCTACCCGGCGTAGCCCACGGTCCTCAAAGCCTACCCGAGTGTACAATTGCTTAGCCGCTGCATTACGCTCATTAACGACGAGAAACAGTTCGCGAATGTTTGGCCAATGGACAGTAACGAAAGCCGGGAGAAGGAGCATCGCTTTTTTTCCATATCCTTTCCCTTGTTGCTTTTCGTCAATCGCCAAGCTACGAATGAGTAGCAACCCCTCTTCCTCTATGTAGGCCTTCGTTGCCTCCCCTTCATGGAGGACGAAAAAGCCTACAGGCTCTTGGTCAGCCAAAATGACGATGGGCGTTCGTGTAGGATCTTCCTCACATGCTCGGAGTGCATCCACCGGCAAGCTTGTAAATGGTAGCTGTTCTGGCGGCAATGAAAAGTTGCACAGCACCGATAAATGTTGTTGTTCGACAAAAGACAAAGTGATCATTCAAATCCCTCCAGAGAAGCAAACATGCGTTCTCTATATTATACCATAGTTATCTCCCGTGTTAAAAAGGAAACAAGTGAATAAGGTCGGTGCTCTTTAACACTAAGCAACCTCAAATAAAAGGGCGGCAAGGCCACAGCTCTAATCATGTAAAAAAGAGTACCTTTCAAAGGCACTCCTTCAATTTTAAGGAAATAATCCTTTCCGCTTCGCCCATGAGCGAATGATTCCGTTCAACTCAGCAGGATGGTGCGTTGGTATTTGGTGTGTCGAACCATCAATGTAGACAAGTTCAAGGTCTTTCACATGATCGATAAAAGGCCTCTTCGTCGAATGAATGTAATAATCATGATCCCCGTATAAAACAAGTAACGGAACGGTTAACCGGTGAAGCGCTCTTGTCACATTTCCCTGTTTTCCAACAGCGTACTGCTGTTCAATCATATGAGGGTCGGACTTTTTAATTTCTTTCTGGATTTCTTTTCTTACCTTCTTGTCTTGAAAATGGGCAATGGCTAATACCCATGCAAAGAAGTCAAGATGCTCGCTTCCTGTGACAGAAACGCCTAGATCGTATTGCTTTTTTAACAAAAGGGGACTCACCTCAGAAAACCCGCTAATGCTTACAACTCCTAGACATCTGTCTGGATACATTAGAGCAAACAACTGGGCAATTAACGCCCCGTTAGAATACCCGCACACAATGGACTGCTCTACACCAAGATCGTCTAGAATCGCTTTCACATCTTCCGCCATCTGCTCAAGAGTGATTGGTTCATCCGTTGTCTCACTCCGGCCATTCCCCCGCAAATCATAGGTAATCACTTGAAAACAACTCGTGAGCCCGCGCACCTGTTCGTGAAAGGTGAGGTGCCCCATGGCTGGCGGAGGAATAAAAAGAATGGCGGTCCCTTCGCCACTTACTTCATAATAAAGCTTCGGCCGATGTGCTGTGAAAGCTTGCATCTGTCATTCCCTCCTTGTCTTATCTTCCATCGATTCATATGGGCCAGATCCATTGGTATAGCTTGTATCCTACATAAATACCTACAATCCCTAATATCCCTGCCAATGCAGGAGGAGCAGGGATCGGTAGCTTAATCAAAGCGAACAAAAAACCTACCGCTAATCCTGCCACGAAGGCCAATAATAACTCTTGCATCGATTCCCCTGCCTTTCTAAGTGGAAACTTGGAGGATTGTCAAGCAACCCTTGTACTTACTATAACCAGACTTCGAGAAAAAACCAGCCGATCATAAAAAGTTGAATCACGAGCTTTGCAATTGAGCTACTTAAAAACGCAAATAATGATGCCGTCCCAATTTGGAATGCCAACGGAACATCGCGCTTGATGATCCACTCAGTGATAAAGACTGCTAGGAAAGGAACAATGAATATGCCGAATGGCGGAATAATAAATGCCCCCACAATAACACCTATAATCGCAGCCCATCCTCCTGCCCTTGAGCCACCGTAACGTTTGACAAAATAACTGTTGGCGACCGCATCTGCGGCAAAAATAAGCACGGTGAACAAGGCCATCCCAATCCAAAACATCGTGCTTAATGACCCACCAATTCCCCATATGTATAAAAGAAATCCAGCCCAAATGAGCAAAATCGAGGGGAGGATGGGAAAGATTAATCCGACAAAGCCAAGGATAAATAAAAGGACGATCACCGTCCAAAGGATAACATCCATGTTTATACCTCCTCTTAAGATTTAACAAAGCAACGAAAGGAGCTTGTGGGCGCCTTTCGCTAAACATCTCCGTTTATACTTACGGATTGAAAGCCTTCAGGTGACAGTATATTGAACATCTTAATAAATGCAGGATGGTTTCGATTCTTTTTCATATGAGTGTATGAAAACTCCCTCTCAACATTGAGAGGGAGTTAAAAATCATTTACATCCGTTCTGGTGCCTCAACCCCAACAAGGGAAAGGGCATTTTTGAGCGTTACTTGCGTTGCTTTCATTAATGCGAGGCGCGCTTTGCTTTGCTCGTCGTTCTCTGGATTAATCACCTGCTCGGCATTGTAAAAACTATGGAGGGTGGACGCAAGCTCATGCACATAATTGGTGATCCGATGTGGCATTTGCTTTTGTGCTGCTTCGGCGACCACTTCTGGGAACTCACCAATCTTCTTCAGCAAGTCGTATTCTTTTTCGCTAGCAATCGGTGACAAATCGGTGGATTCATCAAAGGATAGACCGAGTTCTTTCCCTTTGCGTAACATGCTACATACTCGTGCATGGGCATATTGTACGTAATAGACTGGGTTTTCATTCGATTTTGATACGGCTAAGTCCATATCAAAGTCTAAGTGGGAATCGGCACTGCGCATCGCAAAGAAATAACGGGTCGCATCAATCCCTACTTCCTCCATAAGATCACGAAGGGTGACGGCTTTTCCTGTCCGCTTGCTCATTTTTACTTTTTCGCCGTTTTGGAACAGGCTGACCATTTGAATAATTTGAACATCTAACTGATCTTTTTCATAACCGAGCGCTTGGATCGCCGCCTTCATCCGTGGGATGTAGCCATGATGGTCAGCCCCCCAAATGTTGATCAGCTTTTCAAAGCCTCGTAAAAATTTGTCTTCATGGTACGAAATGTCCGGTGTTAAATACGTATAACTTCCATCATTCTTCACAAGTACCCGGTCTTTATCATCACCGTATTCTGTTGAACGGAACCAAAGGGCTCCGTCTTGCTCGTACGTCTTCCCTTTTTCCTTAAGGACATTCAATGTTTTTTCCACTTTGCCCGTTGTGTAAAGAGACGTTTCCGAATACCAGTTGTCAAACGGGACGCGGAATTCCTCTAAGTCAGACTTAATTTTCTCTAATTCGCGCTTTAAGCCGTACTCTCGGAAAAATGCAAGCCGCTTTTCAGACGACTCATGAACGAACTTATCTCCATGCGTCTCTGCAAGGTCTTTTCCAAATTGAATAATGTCTTCCCCATGGTACCCATCTTCAGGCATGTCTTTCTCCATGCCAAGTGCTTGGAAATAGCGCGCCTCTAATGACAATGCGAGATTGTTTATTTGATTACCAGCATCGTTAATGTAATACTCACGTGATACATCATATCCTGCTTTAGCAAGAATGTTGCATAATGCGTCACCCACCGCCGCACCACGGGCATGCCCCAAATGAAGATTTCCCGTCGGATTGGCAGAGACAAACTCAACCTGGACCTTCTTTCCTTTTCCTACATTCGTTTCGCCATATGCGCTCTCAGCGCGCAAAACGGTCGGAATCATTTCGCGTAAATAGGAATTATCGAGAAAGAAGTTAATAAAGCCTGGTCCTGCGATCTCTATTTTTTCGATCGCTGCCCGCTTACGGTCTAGCTTAGCTGTCAGCTCTTCTGCAATAAGACGCGGGGCTTTCTTAGCGACTCTCGCAAGCTGCATTGCCATGTTCGTGGCAAAGTCGCCATGGGCTTTCTCCTTTGGGGTTTCAAGAATTACTTCCGGTATCGTTTCATCGGTCGCCAACCCTGCTGCTTTTACCGCTACGACAATTTCTTCTCTCAATTGCTGCTTCATCTGCTCCATTTTGTTCATGCTTATTCCTCCTCCAACGTCAAACGCACATCATGGATTCCTGTGTCTTGCCCTTGCAAAGAAAAATGATAACGAAGGTGAATGACACCTTTTTGTTTTCCTTGCGGCCATCGAACAATTACGCTCTCCGTCGTCGCCACTGATTCCCACGAAATTTGTGGTGTCACATACCGCCCAGATGTTTGTATCCCGCGTAAAAATGATTGACGCATCAAAACATCACCTTGGCGAATCAAGACGAGCTCACGTCCATCCCACTTCAATGTTGTTTGCACATTTTCTTGATCTGACAGCACATCCTGAAAACGAAGATAATCTTGTGTACCTTTATGATAAAGTTCCCCTTTTGTCGTGAACTCATAGTCTTCTATTTCTCCGTGACGGTCAATTTTCGTTTGAAACAAAATTCGCACATGGCGTTTCTCTTGTTTTTTCACTGCACGCACACCTTTCTTTTACAAGTGTAGCGACTTTACATAACGGTTGCAAGATCCTTAAAAACGACGAGGCCCGATTCACCGGACGTTGTGAATCAGACCTCAAATAGATTACACCCAACCTAGCAACATTTCACGAACAAACTTACTTGCGGCTATTGGCGTTTTCTCAGAGGGATCATACGCTGGTGCGACCTCGACTAAATCCGCTCCGATGACGTTCACATCGGAATGGGCAATCGCAACAATCGCCTCTAGAAGCTCCTTCGATGAAATCCCACCTGCTTCGGCCGTACCTGTCCCTGGGGCAAACGCCGGGTCAAGCACATCAATGTCGATTGTCACATAGACATTCCGTCCCGCTAACTTTGGCAACACTTCCTTTAGCGGCGTTGCCACCTCGAATTTGGCCATGTACATACCGGAATCTTTCGCATATTGGAACTCTTCCCGCATCCCTGAACGAATGCCAAACGAATACACATTCTCAGGGCCAATTAACGAACACGCTTTACGGATCGGTGTTGAATGGGACAACGGCTCCCCTTCATACTCCTCACGAAGATCGGCGTGGGCATCGATATGAATGATCGCCATGTCTGGATAAATCTTATGCATCGCTTTAAAAATCGGCCATGACACAAGGTGCTCACCGCCTAGACCGATCGGCATCTTTTGATCGGCGAGCAGCTTGTCCACATAGGATTCAATCATCTCTAAGCTACGTTGCGGATTCCCGAACGGAAGGAGCATATCCCCTGCATCAAAATACGCTACCTCTTCCAAGTGCTTATCCATATAAGGACTGTATTCCTCTAGCCCGAGAGAAGCTTCACGGATACGGTTTGGACCGAAACGCGAGCCTGGGCGGAACGACACCGTCCAGTCCATCGGCATTCCAAAAATAACCGCCTTGCTTTCCTCATAGTTTGAACGACTCATAATGAAAACTTTACCTGAATAGGCTTCATCAAATCTCATGCTGCACCTTCCTTACTTGATCAAATCATCCACAAATCGCGGCAAAGCAAAGGCGGCTTTATGGAGATCCTTTGTAAAGTACTTTGTCTCAATATCATAAAAACGGCTCGGCTCCACATGTAGTGGATCGTATGTTTTCGATCCAATTGTAAATGTCCAGAGTCCGCTCGGATAGGTTGGAATATTCGCTGTATACAAACGGGTGATTGGAAAAATCTCTTGCACATCAGCATAGACTTTGCGGATCAGTTCACCATGGAACCACGGGTTATCGGTTTGCGCAACAAAAATCCCGTCTTCTTTTAAGGCTTTCGCAATTCCTTGATAAAACCCTTTTTCAAAAAGTTTAACTGCAGGCCCTACTGGTTCTGTAGAATCGACCATAATGACATCATAAGCACTTTCAGCCTTGGCAATATGCAAAAAGCCATCATCGACTTGAACATCGACACGCGGGTCATTAAGCGCCGTCGCAATGGAAGGCAAATACTTTTTCGAGTACTCAATGACCTTTCCGTCGATTTCTACAAGAGTCGCTTTTTCCACTGATGGGTGCTTCAACACTTCACGGATAACCCCCCCATCACCACCGCCTACGACAAGGACGTGTTTCGGGTTCGGATGGGTAAAGAGCGGAACATGAGCCACCATTTCATGATAAACGAACTCATCCTTTTCCGTAGTCATGACCATTCCATCGAGAACGAGCATGTTCCCGAACTCTTCTGTCTCAATGACATCGAGCTGCTGAAAGTCGGTCTTTTCTGTATGTAGCGTCCGTTTAATTTTGGCCGTAATACCAAAATGTTCGGTCTGCTTTTCCGTATACCATAATTCCATTTATTGTCACCTCGATTTTTCGTAGCGTTTCTATCATTAGTCTTACCTGAACATTCGTTCATACACATTGAAAGGATAACAATTGAAGTATATAAGAACAGCACAAAAAAGCAAGCGAAATTTCACCGTCATTTTACATACTTCTTTTTTTCGTCCTCACGTTTAAAAGTCGCCGATTCTACCAATCCTAAACGTATCTATGAATTTATTTTTTCCTATTCGAGGTGACTCATATGGAAGTCGTCATTCAACAAAAAGCAAGAAAACGGTGGCGGTTGTTCAGACTTTGGCTCCGACTTTTGCTCATCGTTCTTGTCCTTGGGGCTGGAAGTGCTGTTTCTCTATTATCATACATTAAAATGCAAGGTCCTCCGCCACTCCAAGTATCACAAACGACCGTTTTATATGGACATGATATGTCTGTGATCGGGGAGCATCACCAGGGCCAACAACGATATTGGGTCGCCTTGGACGAGATTTCTCCTTATTTAAAAGAGGCTACGATTTCCATCGAGGATCGAAAGTTTTACCAGCATCATGGATTTGATCTTACTCGTATCGGCGGAGCTGTTGTTGCGAACCTACGCGCTGGCTCAATGGCTCAAGGAGCAAGCACGATCACGCAGCAATACGCACGGAACTTATACCTTGGTCATGATAAAACGTGGAATCGTAAAGCACAAGAAGCCCTTTATGCCCTACGTCTAGAAATGCATTACACGAAAGATGATATTTTAGAAGGCTATTTAAATACAATCTACTACGGGCACGGCGCTTATGGTATCGAAGCTGCTGCTCAACATTTCTTCGGAAAAAAAGCAGCCGACTTGACGTTAGCCGAAGCTAGCATGCTAGCCGGTGTCCCTAAAGGGCCGAGCTACTACTCTCCGCTCGTAGACGAAGAGCGGGCAAAGGCACGGCAAGAGATCATCCTCCAATCCATGGTCGAGAACGGATATATTACGGCTCAAGAAGCAGAAGAGGCGATAAATGAAGCGCTCGATTACGTGACAGATGGTGGCATGCGCTCAGAAACGATCGGGCCTTATTTTCAAGATGTGGTCGAGGAACAGTTAGTGGAAGAGGTAGGGCTGGATCCAGCATTATTAGAATCAGGCGGGTTGCACATTTACACCACACTCGACCCGCATATGCAGGAAGAAGCGGAACGTTGGGTGGAAGTGGAGATGCCAGATTCCGATTTACAGGTAGCTCTCGTAGCCATTGATCCAAGCACAGGTGACGTTCGCGCCCTCGTTGGCGGGAAAAATTACGGGGAAAGCTCGTTTAACCGAGCAACGAAAGCTCGACGCTCCCCTGGTTCTTCCTTTAAGCCATTTCTATATTATGCTGCCCTGGAGCAAGGATTTACGCCTGCATCGACGCTTATTAGCGAGCCGACAACGTTCTCATACGATCAAGGGCGTTCTACCTATTCGCCCCGGAACTTTCAAGACCGGTACAAGGACGATTTTGTGACATTGCTGCAAGCTCTCGCCTTTTCCGATAATATTTTTGCCGTGAAAACCCATATGTTTTTAGGAACAGATGAGCTCGTGGAGACCGCTAGACGCTTTGGCATTGAGAGCCCGCTTCGCGACATCCCATCGCTTGCGCTCGGAACCTTGCCCGTCGGTGTCCTTGAACTGACCAAAAGCTACGTTCCTTTCGCCAACAATGGGTTTACGGTCGAACCACGCTTCATTACAAAAGTAGTTGATCGAGACGGGGATGTTCTTTATGAGCAGATGCCGGAAACAGAGCAAACGTTAGATCCTAGACTAACCTTTATTATGGCAGACTTAATGACCGCTATGTTCGATCCATCCCTTAACGACTATATGTCGGTAACGGGTAGCTCCGTCAACCGTCTTGTCAATCGCCCTGTTGCCGGTAAATCTGGATCTACATCGACCGATAGTTGGATGGTCGGGTTTACGCCTCAGCTCGTAACAGGGGTATGGATCGGTTATGACCAAAGTGAAACCCTTAACCACGGAACAGAAGGCCAAGTGGCTAAACGGATTTGGGCCAACTTCACTGAACATGCATTAGAGAACGAGCTGATGCTACAATTTCGACAACCGCCAGGCGTCGTCTCTGTTAACATGAACCCATCTAACGGCTTTCTAGCAAATGATGTGTGCCCTAATGGCAGAAAAACCTTTTTCGTCGAAGGGACAGAGCCGACGGAAGGCTGCCCAGAAGAAGCGAGGGACAATGAAACCGATGCGATCGATGAAGAAAACCATGAAAAAGAGCGTTTTCTAGACCGCTTTATTTGCTGGTTCCATTGAATAGACAGCAAAAAACCGTGAGGAAAAGCTCCTCACGGTTTTTTGTGTCCTAGTATAAAGTGTCTTTATACTATTGATAAGTGTATATCGTTTTACACCTTAGCTCAATAGGTCATCATAGTTTTCATAAATCGTTCAAAACTAACCGATATTTACTCTTTACAAATCGCTAAAGCTTTGATCTACTTTTCGCCAAGCAATTTTTCCCGCAACTCTGGCTCGGACCGTTTCCACATGTCTTCATTAAAGGATTTTAAATACTCACCGAGAATACGTTTCGACCTTTCATCCATATCATCGACGACAATTTTCCCTTTGATCGACTTATCCATTTTATTCACATGCTCTGGCATGCTTTTATAGCCTCGGCGGATTTCACGGTCAACCGTCATTTCACATCCGGCAACGCCAGCGTAGTACGGACCTTCTTTTTTCGAATCAATGGTCACCCACACGAGCCAATACAATTTACCGTTTGGCACTTCTTCTTTATTTGGTAAAAATTTAATTCGCTTTTCGACCTCAGATCGAGCGTGAAGGGCCCCCAGATCCACAAACGCCCGCTCCTCTTCAGGGTCGACGAAAACAGGTGTCACATTATCTAAGCTTAAAACACCTGCCCCATACCCTCCGTGACCGTCAGTTGAATCCCCACTTAGAATCGTAAAGCCGCTTGTTTTTTTCTTAAGGTTGTCATTATTTAAAAGATCCACTTCGATCATCCCTTCTTTTCCTAAAATCCCTATACGTAAAGTGTACACAATGAGGAAGTTGTATTTCCACCATCAAGTGAACATTTTTCATCTTCCGTTGCTCCTCTTTCTCATTTCGTTATAAATCGTGTAAACTAGAAACGAATAAAGTGAAACTTCATTCTATGAGGGCTTTACTTCATCTTCACTAATTGTTAGCCTAACTCACGCGATATGAACACACCGACTTGGGCGTGACGTTCTTTGTCTATGTTTATTTAACGTCAAGGGTAAGTCTTAGCGCCAGTTAAACAGAATAAAGCGAGGTGATTTCCATGCCAATTGTCACAGTGAAATTTTTAGAAGGTCGATCGGATGAACAGAAGCGTGCACTTGTGGAGCGCGTCACCGAGGCGGTTGCCGAAACCATTCAAGCAAACCCCGAAAAGATTCACGTCGTATTAGAAGAAATGCGCAAAGATCATTATGGAGTGGCAGGAAAGCGGATCAGCGATCAGTAATTTACATTCTGACATACACGGAGGGAGGGTATCCATTGGAAGATTACAGACAACTATTGCGGGAATTACAATTTACTTTAGATGATATTTCGAGATTGTTTGCCCAAGAGTTAGCGATGGTCGAAAACCTCCCTCTCAACAAACGACAATTTCGGATCCTACTCCATATCATCTTTCGTGAAAACGTAACAACATCAGAAATTGCTGTCCATTTTGGAATAACGAAAAGCGCTGTCAGTCAAGCGCTTTCTGTTTTGGAACAACATCAGTTTATCATCCGCTCCATCAATGAAGAGAACAGGCGCGAAAATAGATTAGAGCTCGGACCCCAAGGAGAGCTTATTAAACAAAAGATAGAGGAAGCAGAGACAGTTTTAATTGAGCGTTACATAAGCAAACTCCCTTTTCAAGATATTGTCCACGTAAAAAACGTCTTAGAGCAATTTCGCGACATTATTCTTGATTTCAATCAACGAGGAGCAAAGCATAAATAATCCAATTGAAAAAGCGCACCCTAAAAGGAGGCGCTTGCTTTTTTCATGTGCCTGATCGGTTCAAAAACTTCGGATGATCAGAAAACCGATAAACCTAGGTTTTCATCAATTTCTTGAACTCAGGGGGAATTGATTGACTTCTCCGCTTTCCCACATTAGGATAATTGATAGTTCATTTTATAAACAGTTAAATTATTTACCTATGGATTGATAGAGAGGAGTAGCCTTAGATGACCCAGTTTTCCATTAGGCGACCGGTCTTTACGATCGTCGGAATGATCATTTTCCTTCTCGTAGGAGGAATTTCATACGTAAACCTACCATTGCAGTTAACTCCTGATTTAAACCCACCCATTGGAGCAGTGACCGCTTCCTACCCTGGAGCTAGTGCCGAAGAGGTGTCCGAAAATGTCACGAGGATATTAGAGGACGAGCTTTCAACCACATCAGGCTTGAATAAAATAACCTCCCAGTCGATGGAGGGTAGCGCGATCATCATTTTAGAATTTGGGTGGACGACAAACATTGATGATGTGGAAAACGACATTATTTCTACGATCAATCGCGCTGATCTCCCTGATGGAGCTAGCAACCCTAGCTTCTTAAAATTTGATCCTTCGGCTTTCCCGATCATGGAGCTTGTCGTCACATCAGATACTGAGGCCATTTCCGATATTAGCGAGGCCCTTGACGAACTCGAACGGGAAATTGGACGAGTTGAAGGCGTTGCTAGTGTTTCTTCCCACGGACGTTTAATGGAACGAGTAGAGGTTACCATTGATGACGAAGCACTTGAAGAGGCTAATCTTACCCAACAGGATGTCGTCGATGTCATCGAGGCAAACGATATTTCATTGCCAGGGGGAACGATTAGTGATGGGGATCGC
The DNA here is from genome assembly GCF_004376175.1 of Halalkalibacterium halodurans. GTDB lineage: Bacteria > Bacillota > Bacilli > Bacillales > Bacillaceae_D > Halalkalibacterium > Halalkalibacterium halodurans. Next base: position 69,597 of record NZ_SNUY01000005.1, read on the forward strand.
TCGTTAACGACGCGCACCATTCGGACGCTCGACGCAGTTGAAACGATTGAAGACCTCGTCCTTACCATCGATCCTCAGACTGGTGATGATGTGTTACTTTCTGACGTTGCGGACGTATCGATTTCATTAGAAGATGAAACAGTGATTACACGGGCGAACAATGACCCTGCCGTGCAATTTAGCATTATGAAAGAAGATGCGGCCAATTCCGTCGATGTTTCTGTGGCTATTACAGAACGGTTGGACGAACTATTAGAGCAGGATCGCTTTGATAACGTTTCCGCTTTCGTTCTCTATGATGAGGGAGACTTCATTTTAGAGGCGATTAACAACGTTCTTGTCGCCCTCATCGCCGGTGCGACCATGGCCATGGTTGTCTTATTTTTGTTTTTACGAAATTTTAAAACCCCTTTAATTATCGGAATCGCTATCCCATTTTCTGTCATCGTGACGTTTGCCTTTCTTTATTTTACGAATGTTAGTTTGAACATTTTGAGCTTAGGTGGACTTGCATTAGGAATTGGAATGCTTGTGGACAACTCCATCGTCGTTATTGAAAATATTTATCGTCACCTTTCCATGGGAAAAGAGCCAAAGCAAGCGGCGCTTGAAGGAACGAGAGAGGTTCGCGGTGCGATTACGGCGTCCACATTAACGACAATTTCCGTCTTTGTCCCGATATTGTTTTTAACTGGACTCGTTGGTGAGCTGTTTATCCAGTTTGCTCTCACCGTTTCCCTAAGCCTATTTGCATCACTCCTTGTGGCGATTACGCTCGTCCCATTGATGGCGAGCCGCTTATTACGAAAGTTCCAACAAAATGAAGAAGCCAAACGCCAGCAATCTCGTTTTATCCTAACGATCGAACGAAGCATTAAATGGGCACTTCGCCACCGTGCCATGGTGCTTATCGCTACACTGCTTTTGTTCGTTGGTGGACTCTACGGTCTTTCCACAGTTGGAGTGGATTTCCTTGAGGATATGGACGAAGGATTGATGGTCGTCGAGATTGAGCATGAACCGGGAACGAGCCTCGAACGGACACGTGAGACGGTAGAAGCAATAGAACAAAAGCTTGAAGATTATAGTGAAATTGAGAACTTTGTTAGCACATCCGGCGCTAGAGGCACAAATGTTGGCAGAAGGGATGGCAATAGCTATGAAGGACAAGTCCAAGCAACACTTGTGCCTAGTAGCGACCGTGACCTTACAACGTTAGAATTTGTCGAATCGATTAAACGCGATGTAGAACGCGTTGACTCGGATGCAGAAATTAACGTATCGCCGCTCTCCCTCCAAGGATCGGAGCCAAACACACTAACCTTTTACTTGAGTGATTCGGATCCAGATCGTTTAGAGGAAGCGACAGAGGCACTCGAAGAGGAATTGCTTGAACGAAATGAAGTCACAAACCTAGAGCTGAGCATTGATGTCACAACGCCTGAATATCAACTCTTGATTGATGAAGAAGCCGCAAGAGAAAATGGGCTTGTTCCAGCACAAGTCGCCCAGTTTGTTTATGATGTCACCCTTGGGCAAACCGTTACAACTCTTGAAATCGACAATGACTTGTATGATCTATTTGTCCGTTACCATCCTGACGTACTCGATAGTCTTGAAACGATGGAAGAGTTAACGATTCGAAACAACGAAGGGGTCTATGTACCTCTTGGCGATGTTGTGACAATTGAAGAAGGAGAAGGGCCAGCCACCATCAACCGAATCGAGCAGCGAGATGCGGTTGAGTTTACGGTAATGTATGATTCCTCTCTCTCCCTTGGCGACATCTCATCCATTGTGTTAGACATTGTCGACGAGCAAAACTTCGAGGATACAACGGAGTTCGCCTTTACAGGAGATCAGGAAGCGCTTGAGACGGCCATGGCTGATTTGACAGGAGCGTTCATGCTAGCGGTCGTATTCGTCTTCCTTGTCATGGCAGCGCAATTTGAATCGTTCCGCTTCCCATTTGTCGTCATGTTCAGCTTACCCCTTGTCATGATCGGTGTTTCCCTTGCCTTACTCGTGACAGGGACGAGCTTCAGTGTCATGGCTGGCATCGGAATGATCATCTTAGCTGGAATTGTCGTCAACAACGCGATCGTCATTGTGGATTACATGAACCAATTGAAAGCGTCTGGTGCCACAAGCTATGAAGCGATCGTAGAAGCCGTTAAACAGCGGACACGGCCAGTCCTTATGACGGCCCTTACAACCATTCTTGGTGTTCTCCCACTGGCATTAGCCCTCGGGGAAGGAACCGAGATGCAGCGCCCAATCGGGTTAACCGTCATTGGCGGTCTCATTAGCGGAACGTTCTTAACCTTGTTCGTCATCCCGGTCATCTACAGCTTGTTTGACAAAGATACACGGCGATTAAATAAAACTTATATTACGCCAGACGGTGAGTTGATCCCAGCGCGATTGCTTCAAGAGCGCAAACAGCTTGAAGCTCCCGAACCGGAAGGAGAAGAAGTCTCTCAAGAACAACAAGAGTCCGTTAACGAAGCACCCGAGAACCAAAAGGAGTCAAAATCGGAAGACGGGCTCTCAAAGGACGAACTCGTGTCATTGCTTGAACAACTGATCGAGCAGACAAAAGGAAGATCAAATAAAAAAGACTAGACATTGGCCGAGACTTGGACAAAACGAGCCAAACGTAATCAAAAAGGTTCGGGTCATTTTATTTTGATGATCCGGCCTTTTTTCTTTTGATTCATGGGATCTGGTTTGATTTTTCGCTCAGGTCCCCACTGTAGTTCTCAATCGATTTTCGCCAAACGAATGTGTGAACTTGCCCTTTAGTCCCATCAATAAAGATCAATCATCTTCTCTTCAGCGGAATTGAACGAAGCACTCACGAAGGCCTTGAAACTTTCCCCCCTGTGTTTTGTCCTAGCCTCTCTATCATGAAGCCTTTTTAGAGACATGATAAAAAACCAGTGCATCCTGCGGAAGGAAACACTGGCTCTAGGTTTTGCTCAGTTAATGCTCCATACGGATTCGCTTAATAAACGAAGAAGCTTCTTCTATATCCTCATCTGTATAATTTTGCTTCGGTTTTAACGTCTTCACTTTTTCCTTCACTTCTTCTGGTGATAGGTCCTCAAAATAAAGCAAGGTCGACACAAGTTCAAGAAACCGTGAACTCTGCTCATTCATTTGTTCGATAATTCTTTTTCCTTCAAGGACGTCCGCTTCGTGGAGTTCCAGAAATTTTTTCCCTTCCTCCGATAAGGAGTACCGGTATTGATAGTAGTTCCCTTTGTCCTCTTTTAATTCCGTTACAAAGCCAAGGTTGCAAAGCTCCTCCACCCGCAACGTTAGTTCCTCAGAATAGGGCCCGTACATATGGAACTTGTAGCGCTCGGAAAAAGGCATTTCTACCTTTTTTGCGATGTATACCATTTTCTGTAGTTTCTTTCGCCCAACGATTTCACCAGCATGCAGGAGCATGGCCATTAATTTTGCGTGATCTTTTAACACCCCAGTTCCCCCTTACTTAAATAACAACGACAAAATTTCTTGCTTAATCTCTTTATGGTCAGACTGGTCTGTCAGACAATCCATCGGGAAGTAAAGCTTATGATCCGTTCGTTTCTTTCCTGAAATCGCTTCGACAACATCCGATTCTCGTGAAAGCTCTCGTAGTTTTCCGTTTGGCATAATCAAATGAATCGGTAACCGTTCTTCCTCTTCACCAGGGCGGTAAAAATCATACGGTAAATCGGACGATGAATCCACGACTAAATAATATTCAGGATCGATTTCAGCTTGAGCAAAAAGCTGCTGGAGCCGAGGCCAATCGTTCATTTGCAAGTTCGGGTTAAACTCTATGTATTTAAAGAGCTGCCTATTAATGAATCTTACACAAAGATCCGATAAAATTCGATCCTCTTCTTCCTGCCAAATTTGAAAATAATACATCGTTATCGACTCATCAAGCCGCAAATAATCGTCCAAGCTCATGTTTCCTTCAAATAGAGAATAAAAATGCTTCGGTTCCTGTTTAAATTTGTAGCCTTGCTCATATAAGTCCTTTACCCGCTTAAACACTTTACTTAAAATGACTTCCGCACTTCGGGTGACTGGATGGAAATAGACTTGCCAATACATTTGGTAGCGGCTCATAATGTAATCTTCTACTGCATGCATCCCGCTCTGTTTAATGACGACTTGATCCTCCATAGGTCTCATGACACGTAAAATTCGCTCCATGTCGAAATGACCGTAGCTCACCCCGGTGTAGTAGGCATCCCTCTGCAAATAATCCATGCGATCAGCATCAATTTGGCTTGAGATGATGCTAGTCACTAATTTGTTCGGGTACGTTTTTTCAATGACATCGGCCACTTTCTGTGGAAAATCATCCCCCATTTTTAGCAACACATTGTGGATTTCCGTATCTCCTACGATCATCCGCCGCGTCCATTCCTCATGATCGGTATCAAATACTTTTTCGAACGAGTGGGAAAACGGTCCATGTCCGATGTCATGAAGAAGGGCAGCACATAACGTGAGGAGTCGCTCCTCCTCGTTCCAATAAGGACGGCCTTGAAACACTTCAATAATCCGCCGTGTAATTTCATAAACGCCTAACGAGTGATTAAATCGGGTGTGTTCTGCACCGTGAAACGTTAAGAACGTCGTCCCTAATTGCCGAACACGCCGAAGCCGTTGAAATTCCTTCGTGCCGATCAATGCCCAGATCAATTCATCCCGAACGTGAATATACCGATGCACAGGATCTTTGAACACCTTCTCTTCGTCTAACAAACCGTAGTAGGATTCGCTCATTCGCTTAACTCTCCATTCATACCATTCATACAGCTATTATAGCGAACTTGTCTGCTCGTTTCTAACGTTGTTTTCGTCATTTCACTAAAGGATTGGTAAAAACCGTTCCATGTTTTTATGCAAAAAGCCACCAGAGCAATCGCTCGGATGGCTTTCTTGCATACGGCTGGATGACACCAACTCCCGCATAACGTGTGACAACCGATTTCACATCACCAACTGGTGTGACCGTATAGGGATAAGGAGGTCGATAATTGGTCGTGGAAGTGGTCGGCATGCTACCCGTGCTATTGATATAGCGGTTATTGGCAACATTCCAATAACCTGTTCGACTGCTATGCCAGAATCCTAACGGGTTGGTGGCATTCTCAAAAACGTTATGTTCAACGAGCATTTCCGCTCCCATCCGTGAATTAATGCCTGTTTCTAAAATGTTCTCAAAGTAATTGCTAAACAAGTGCGCCTTTCCAAAACGGTACGCAGGTACGCGAGAGTTTAAGTTTTTGAAGTAGTTATGGTGGAATGTTATGTTTCGGTCGTAGTTATCACTATCAGAGTTCCCCATGAGCATCGCTTTCCAGCCATCATGGACATAATTCCAAGAGAAGGTAATATTGTAAGCATCGCGCTTTACGTCAAACAAGCCGTCATAGTGGTCTTTATGAACGTTCAAGCTGGCATAAAGCTCGTTATGGTCAATCCAAATGTTCCGAGAGGGCCCTTCAATGCTAATCGCATCTTTATCACCTGTATGGACTTCATGGATCGTCAAGTTGCGAATGATGATATTATTCGCTCGCCATACTTTAATACCGATCCCATTTAATCGTCCATTTGTACCAACCCCTAAAATCGATACATTGGAAACATCCTTAATATCGATCTTACTATCAGACGTATTACTAGGTGTTATCGTACCGTTTACATAAATTGTTAACGGACGATTAGGGTTTTTGGACTTCAAAGCGTTTATTAATTCATTCCCTGTACGAACCGTCACTACATCTCCACCTGCACCACCAGTTGTTCCCCCATTTAACGTGGCAAAGCCTTGTAAGTTGAAATTTGGCGTATTCGCTTCTGCCGTTTGAAAGGATACACCGAGCCATAACATAACCACAACACTGAAAGCAACTAGCTTGACGATGCTTGATCTCATCATACTCTCACTTCCTTTTTCAATATAGAGTTTGTCCTACCATGACCACAAAATGGATCGCTAGCGAAAACAATCCGAGACCTGCCCCCTCCTTTCCTTTCACATGAGTGAATCCTACCATAGAAAGGAGGGAAAATAAGTATCACCAGCCCACTATTTTGAATTTTATAAATATTGTGAAAATACCCTGCGGTTTTTTATTTTTTCTTAGCTATTTTATCTATATAGCTATAGTGAAGCGCTTACATTATAAGTCATATCTAAGCAAGTGATTATGTTTATAAAAAAACGCGGAGTAGGCTACTGGTCTAAAGAGGGATACGACTAGGACTGGCTATATATTGCTTCGCATGTAAAGTAGGTCCATTGCACCCTACTATAAAATATGCAATTAAACTCTCTTAAAATTAAACTCACTTAAATGGAAAAAAGCCTACCATTCCGTATAGGAATCGTAGGCTTGTAGTGTATACCTTAGGCGCTTGCTGACGTAGAGGCTGCTTTCGCTTTGCTTCTTTTCTCTGACTCATCAATTACAACAGCGCATGTAGCGTCTCCAGTAATGTTAATGGCTGTACGGGACATATCCAAGATTCGATCAACCGCAAGGACAAGGGCAATTCCCTCCACTGGTAAACCGATGGACTGCAAGACCATGGCTAGCATGATTAACCCAACGCCAGGAACGCCAGCTGTACCAATACTAGCGAGTGTCGCTGTTAAAACAACCGTGAGCAAATCACCCATCGAAAGCTGCTGAGCATAAACTTGAGCAATAAATACCGTCGCAACAGCTTGCATGATCGCCGTACCGTCCATGTTAATAGTGGCCCCTAACGGCTGAACAAAGCTAGAAACAGGCTTAGAGACACCGAGTTTTTCTTGTGCTGTTTTCATGGAGACAGGAAGGACAGCACTACTGCTTGATGTTCCGAAGGCTAACGCCATTGCTGGGAAGAAGTTTCGCAAAAATTCGAGCGGGTTTCGCTTCGCAACAAATGCGAGGAAGCCACCATAGGTAATGACTGCATGCAGCAGCAACGCAAGTAACACGGCTATGACATACATGGCCATTGATCCTAATGCATCAAATCCTAGCTTACCGAGAGCTGAGGCGATTAAGCCAAATGCGCCGTATGGAGCTAACTTCATCGCAAGGCTCACAAGGTACATCATCACTTCGTTCCCCTGCTCCACGAGTTTTAAAATCCCGCTCGTCTTCTCTCCAAGTCTACCAAGGGCGAGACCGACTAACACAGCAAACGCAATAATTTGTAGCATTTGTCCTGAAGCTAACGCCTCAATTGGGTTTCTCGGAATAATGTTGAGGATCGTCTCCATGACAGGTGGTGCTTCCGTCGCTTCAAACTCCTCTTCGACTGTCCCCATTAGTCCAGGCTCTCCAGGTTGTAATACATAGGCAATCGATAGGCCGATGACGAGAGCAATCATCGTCGTTAGCAAGTAAAAGCCGACGGTTTTCGACCCAAGTTTCCCTAACTTTTTCGGATCTCCTAGCCCTGCAGTTCCGAGAATAATCGAAAACAAAACAAGGGGAACGACGAGCATCATAATTAATCTAAGAAATAATTGCCCCACCGGTGTAAAGACGTACGTATCAATAGGTACAAATAAATCTGGTGCAAATTTATTCATACCAAGCCCAACTAGAATCCCTAACACGAGGGCAATAATAATCTTCTTCGTTAAACTCATATCATCATCTCCTCTCACAACTGTACACTTTGCTGCACTACTGTATTAATGCAATAAATATGATAACACATGTTACATTTTATCTTTATTTATTAATAAATAAAGAGGCTTGTTAGATATTATGACATAAAATTTTTGATAAAGAGTAGATTCATTGGATCGATATTGGCGAAAACCCTCTTCCTCTGCAATGTAAGCCTTGTCAAATAGCCTAACACGCGGGAATGATCGCGTCAACGACGCTTTTTTCAAAAAATACCCAACATCTCCTCAAACCCCATCTTTCTCCTTTTTTACCAATGGTATTTCAGATAAATAACGTGTTGCCTAGTCTAAGGTGGAAGCGTTCGTTTTCTTATCCTCCCACTCCTTGATAGAAGGTAGCCTTCCCTAAAGTATAAAAAAGTGACCAATTAGGCCACTTATTTCTTCAGCTTTTTCTTTATTTTTTCGATCAGTTGATCTTCATCTGGCGCAGCAACGGGGCGGTTGTTCACAAATGTGAATGACTTTTTACGACCTGGACCGCAATAGGATTGGCAGCGTATATCAATGGTTGCATTTGGGTCTAATTTTTTCAGTTTTGGGATTAGTGTCTTGATGTTTGTCGCTTGACACTCATCACAAATACGAAATTCATTTGCCAACGCTCCCCACTCCTTTCCCTTCAACCTATTTATTGTAAAAACGAACTTGTAGATGATAAAAGCACTAACTTACAGTATAACACGTTTTTACTGGAAGGCAATCGTCAAATTCGCAAGAAAAACTATGCTATAATGAAGCGACGGTATCAAAGGGAGACTGACAATTATGAGTTTATTGCTACAGCAACATTTATCTCAACCATGGCGATTCTTAGACCACACATCGTTTGGTCCGACATTTCAGGCGCTGCAATCATTTGCTTATGATGACACCCTTTGCACATCGATTGGAAAGAGTCAATCCCCACCAACTCTTAGAGCGTGGGTTCACCATAACACGGTCGTGCTTGGCATTCAGGACAGTCGCCTGCCTCAAATAAAAGCAGGTATTGAAGCGCTAAAAGGCTTCCAACACCATGTGATCGTTCGTAACTCTGGTGGTCTAGCGGTCGTACTCGATTCTGGTATTCTTAACCTCTCTCTCGTTCTTAAAGAGGAGAAGGGGTTCTCCATCGATGACGGATACGAATTAATGTATGAGCTTATCTGTTCCATGTTCCAGGATCATAGAGAACAAATCGAAGCGAGAGAAATCGTTGGTTCTTATTGCCCTGGAAGCTACGACTTAAGCATTGATGGTAAAAAATTTGCTGGTATCTCGCAGCGCCGAATTCGTGGCGGTGTGGCAGTGCAAATTTATTTATGTGTAAGCGGTAGCGGGGCAGAGCGCGCAAAAATGATCCGAACCTTTTATGACAAAGCAGTGGCCGGACAGCCGACTAAATTTGTCTATCCTAGAATCAAACCGGAAACGATGGCCTCTTTATCCGAACTATTGGGCCAACCACACAACGTTTCAGATGTTTTGCTGAAGGCTCTAATGACACTGCAACAACATGGAGCTTCGCTGCTGACAGAATCTTTATCTGCTGACGAATGGCTGTTATATGAGCAGCATTTCGCGCGGATTAGCGAACGAAATGAGAAGTTGCTTGCGGAATAAGCTAAAAGGAGGACCGATCACTGGTTCCTCTCTTTTTAACGACTGACTCCCCTCATCAAAACACAAAAAACCCTGAAGTGATTTCCTCACTACAGGGTTCCCTCTACAGCGCTCGATTACTACGCTCCTAGTTATTGTCGCCTTTTTGGTTAATGGCTTGTAACGCAGTAATTAAAGACAGCTTGTAAACATCGGATGCGTTGCAACCACGGGACAAGTCATTCACCGGTTGGTTCAAGCCTTGCAAAATTGGACCAATTGCTTCGTAACCACCTAATCGTTGTGCAATTTTATAGCCGATGTTTCCTGACTCTAAGCTTGGGAATACAAAGACATTAGCCTCCCCTTTCAATGGAGATTCAGGTGCTTTTTTTTGCGCCACAGCTGGAACGAAAGCAGCATCAAATTGAAATTCGCCATCAATGACTAAATCTGAGCGAGCTTCTTGGGCAAGCTTTGTTGCCTCTGCCACTTTCTCTGTCTCGGGTGAGACGGCAGAGCCTTTTGTCGAGAAACTAAGCATGGCCACTTTAGGATCAATGTCGAACACTTTCGCTGTCTCAGCCGTAGCAACTGCAATTTCTGCTAAATCTTCGGCAGTTGGGGCAATGTTGATCGCACAATCAGCAAAGACGAGCTTTTGATCTTCCTTCACCATAATAAAAACACCAGATGTTCGTTTAATTCCTGGCTGTGTTTTAATGATTTGCAATGCTGGGCGGACCGTATCTCCGGTCGAATGGGCAGCCCCGCTTACAAGGCCGTCTGCTACGCCTGTATATACGAGCATTGTTCCAAAATAGTTAACATCTACTAGCTTTTCACGGGCTGTCTCTTCAGTTTCCTTCCCTTTCCGACGCTCCACGAACGCATGTACCATATCGTCAAATGCCTCATACGATTTAGGGTCGATAATCTCAACAGATCCAAGGTCAATATTTAACTCAGATGCACGTGCCTGAATATCTGCAACATTCCCCACAAGAATCGGCTTCACCACTTCATCTTTTGCTAAATTTGCTGCCGCCTCTAAAATCCGCTCATCCGTACCTTCAGGCAGCACAATAGTCGGTTGGTGACGCTTCACTTGTTCTTGAATGTTACGAAAGAGATCACTCACTTTACGATTCCTCCTAGGTTTGTTCAATTCCTCACAATAAAAAGCATACTCCTCTTTTTATAAAAAATAAACCGTTCGGTTAAAGTTCTTTAAAGTTTTATTTTTTATAAAATTCTGATCTAAAGCGCTTACAGATCAATGTTTTTTACAAAATTTCATCATTAAAACATTCCATCTAATTAAAGCGTTTCCAAAGGAATTTCGGAATATGTGTCGAACTTGTTTAAAATCATTGGTTTACACTTTAATCTAGACAGTACGTGTGCAAAAACAAAAGGAGCGTGTATGAAGTATGACAAAATCATCTGTGCTATATGAAGTTACAAATGATGTGGCAACCATTACGTTAAATCGACCGGAAGTAAAAAATGCGATAAATAAAGAGATGCATCAAGAGCTCTTTTCTGCTTTTCAACAAGCCGATGGAGATGAAAACGTAAAAGTCATTGTCCTTCAAGGAAATGGTGATGCTTTTTGTGCCGGTGCAGATCTAAAAAGCATTCCGCTAGAAGAACTTGAAGATTTTGATCACGGTACGTATTTGCGAGATACATACAATCGACTCATTTTGCTTATTGACTCCATTCAAAAGCCAACCGTTGCCTATATTAACGGAACTGCTGTTGGGGCAGGGCTTAGCATCGCCCTTGCCTGTGATTTACGTGTGGCTACCTATAATGCAAAGCTTGGACTCGGCTTTTTGAAGATTGGCTTAGTTCCTGATGCTGGCGCCTCTTACTTCTTGCCTCGGCTCGTTGGCTATGGTAAAGCCTTAGAGCTAGCCCTTGGGAACCCTATTTCAGCTGAAGAAGCTTATCGCATCAATTTAATTCATCAAATCGGAGAGCCGGACAAATTAATCGAACAATTGCGGCATACATCAATTACTGCATTCGGCCTTATGAAACAAACGTTCAAGGCTAGCTTTGAACAAACGCTCCCTTCCATTCTGGAGCAGGAAGTATTTGCCCAAAGCGAAGCGGGTCAAACACGTGAACACCGACAAGCGATTCAACAATTTTTGCAACGATAACCCACATATCCACAAGTTGTTCACATAAATGCCTAAGTCTCGTCATTTTGGCACCCTTTTAAAATGTGGTATGATATCGATGGGATTCGTGATTTTAAAAGGAGTGAATCATGCCATGAATGAAGCAGCAAAAACGTTAGACGGCTGGTATTGTTTACATGATTTCCGCACGATTAATTGGGCGGAGCTAAAAACTTTATCAACAGAAGAACGTCAACAAATCATCAACGAATTTTTAGATCTTATGGAAAAATGGAATGATACAGAGGCTCAAGGTGAAGGAAGCCATGCAGTTTATACGATCGTCGGTCAAAAGGCTGACGTGATGCTCATGATCTTGCGTCCGTCGATGGAAGAGTTAAATGAAATAGAAACTGCATTTAATAAATCACGCTTTGCTGAATTTACCGTTCCTGCCTATTCATATGTCTCTGTTGTCGAACTGAGCAATTATATGGCCGGAGATAGCGATGATGATCCGTATCAAAACCCGCACGTTCGGGCAAGACTCTACCCGCAATTACCGAAGGCAAAGCACGTTTGCTTCTATCCGATGGACAAGCGTCGTCAAGGTGATGACAACTGGTACATGCTTCCGATGGATCAGCGTCGCGAATTAATGAAAAGTCACGGCATGATCGGTCGTAGCTATGCAGGAAAGGTGAAGCAAATCATCACTGGATCTGTCGGCTTTGATGACTGGGAATGGGGCGTTACCCTTTTTTCAGATGACGTGCTTCAATTTAAAAAGCTTGTCTATGAAATGCGCTTTGACGAAGTCTCCGCCCGTTACGGCGAATTTGGCTCGTTTTTTGTTGGTAACCTTCTTACAGCAGAAGGTATCCCCTCTTATTTTTATGTTTAATTTTATGCGTCTGTTGGTTGGGTTTTCCCTGCCACAGGCGCTTTTTTATTTTGTCTCATTTGCTCGTCCACCGTCAAAATCTGTTTTGTTTTGTCATAGGGCTCGTGCCTCGCACATATAGATTGGAGTAGCACCGTGCGTGTAGATCACTTTCGACACAACGCACCGATATGGCAGAGTTAAGAGGAGGTGAGAATTTGGCCGTCATTCGAACAACATCACGGGATATCGATCTGTTGGCACGCTTAATGAGAGCCGAGGCAGAAGGCGAAGGGGATCTCGGAATGTTAATGGCCGGGAATGTCATGGTCAATCGTGTCCGTGTCGGCTGTCTTGACTTTGCAGACATTAATACGGTCGAACGGATGGTCTTTCAGTCTCCTGGCGGATTTGAGGCGACACAAAAAGGGTATTTTTATCAACGGGCACGGGATAGAGATCGCCGCCTCGCACAACGAGTTGTGAACGGGGAACGCACCCATCCTGCCGAGTTTTCGCTTTGGTTTTTCCGTCCAGATGGTCCTTGTCCTGAGCAATGGTTCGGACAATGGAATTCCGGTCGGTATAAAGCCCATTGCTTCTTTAACCCAACTTCGGCAGATTGTCCAGAAGTGTACGGTGTATTCTAGTTGCTGACGTTTTATGGAGAATGAACTTTGAAGGGGTGATTCATCGTGAGTCAAGACAACAACCAAACCGGGCAAGAGCCGGTCGAGGAATACGGAACAAACGAGGTGTCTACGTCTACGTTTCCGTCATCCATTCCTTATCAATATTCGTTTGCGCCTAACCAAGGATATCGACATAATCTACAACCGCAAACGGGATACGGACAGTTCGGCTCACAGCAAACGCATCCGGGAATGCATGGTCAACAAACACCGCAAGGACAGCAACCAGGTTATTTTTCAGCCCAACAGTACCAATTCCAGCCGCCAGGCTTTACACAGCAGCAAGTCCCCCAACAGCAACAACCGATGATGCAGCCAATGGCAATGCCCGATAGTTTACCATTAGAGCAATCGTACATTGAGAATATTCTTCGCTTAAACCGCGGAAAACAAGTGACCGTCTACATGACGTTTGAAAACAACCTGCAATGGAACGCGATGGTTTTTAATGGCCGTGTTGAAGAAGCCGGACGTGATCACATCATTTTAAGCGATCCAGAGACTGGCCTCAACTATTTACTGCTCATGGTTTATCTTGATTACATTACGTTTGAAGAACCGATCGAATATAGGCCACTTTTTGGTCTCGCTACTTACGCTCCACGTTAAGCATTGACCATCATGAGAGAAAGATTCATTTTTTGTCTATTAAAAAAGAAGCAGGCATTCCTGCTTCTTTTTTTCATTCCTTTTCTACCGGACAACAGCAATCCCTAATAAAATCCATCCAGCAATGAACGCTAGCCCACCAATAGGGGTGATCGCTCCGAGTTTGGTAACTCCGGTTAACGCCATCGCATAAAGACTTCCAGAGAACAACAGAATGCCGACAAAAAAGCTCCAACCTGCTGCCGATAATAAAGCAGAAGGCAACATCTTAAGCCCTACAAGACCGACAACAAGGATCCCAATTCCGTGAATCATCTGATATTGCACGCCGGTTTGGTAGTTTTTCATCATTCGTTCACTTAAACGCGGCTCAAGCCCATGGGCTCCAAATGCACCAATGATGACCGAAAGCCCCATAACGATACTACCAAGTAATAAAAACAATTTCATGTCATTTCCCTCCCTAAAAACTTCAGCATCTCACCGATCTGTATCATTTGATCTGATGGAACAAAATCTAGACCTTACGTTGCAGAAATATGTATACTTAGGTCAAACAAACGGAAAAGGAGTGAAAACGAATTGGACGAACTGATCGTACGCCCTTATACTCTTGCTGATTTCGACGGCTTATTAGAAGTGCAAAAAGAAGCATTTCCCCCGCCATTCCCAGAAGAACTATGGTGGAACCGTGCACAAATTGCTGCCCATGTAGAGTCCTTTCCCGAAGGAGCGAAGGTAGCGGTTATCCGAGACAAAATTGTCGGCTCCGCTACTTCGCTATTGATTAAGTATGACGGTAAGCCTCACACGTGGGAAGAAGTGGCCGATAACGGATACATCCAAAGCAGTCATCAGCCTGATGGCGATAGCTTGTACGGGATCGATTTGTGTGTTCGCCCCAGCTTTCGCGGAAAAGGCGTTGCCAGAGCGTTATATGAAGCTCGGAAACAACTCGTCCGTGAGCTTGGCCTCACTCGCTTTGTCGCGGGTTGCCGAATCCCTGGCTACCACCAAGTCGCTTCTCAAATGACAGTCGAAGATTACGTTCAAGCTGTTGTGGATGGAAAGCGTCACGACCTAGTTCTTACCTTTATGCTAAAACAAGGATTGCGGCCGTTGCAAATCCTCCCAAACTATTTAGAAGATGACGAATCTCTTCATTATGCCGTTCTTGTCGAATGGAAAAACCCTGACCTTTAGAAAAGCGTAATGCACCCGCTTAAAAAACGTAGCACCTTATCCGTAGGGAGCCCTCGGGAAGGCCTTAAAGCTAAACTTGTTTTTGCCAAACTCTATCGCGAAGGCGATGTTTACAAAAGCCCTCCGTTGTGTAAATTCTAAAAATCAAGCAAGTTTCCTTTCTCTTCGTCTTGACGTTGATCCGAATCTACTGTTTGAAAGGGTGTAGCTGCTTTTGACACAATTTGTTGCCCATGAATCGGTTGTTTGACAGAGACTGATGCAGGGATGCGCGGCGCTGATACACCCTTTTCTACTCCTTCAAGAAATAAATCACAGTACCCTTTTAAAACGGCAGCGTGCTCCGTGAGCGCATTTTTCTGGTCAGCTTGAACTGCTGCCTTTAGTTGCTCTAATTGTTTTTCCATTAGCGTTAATACTTTTGTTGTGGATATTTCCATCCGTACCACTCCTTTGTTTCTACCAATATCATATCATAGCTCGATTGCGATTCGCACATCGCTTCCCCTTAAAAATGCCATAAAGGAATCGAGCGTTTAACTTTCTCCTCTTTTTAGAAAGATAAACTTCATTAAAGGGGAAAAAAGCACCCGACCAGTGTCGGATGCTTCCGTCGATTATTCTCCTTCTTCCTCTCCGATCGGGCGTTGAAGGGGCAGTTCATCCCAAAAAGAAGTATCCGCCTCCAGAATCGAACCATCAGCAATGGCTTCCATCGCCGCAGTCATGGCAATCTCTGCCTGCTTAATTAAGTAACCATTGCTCTTCTGTCCGAGAACCGCTTCCTCTCGTGAATGATCAGTCATTCCCCGCATTTCAAAAAGGAGTGTAGAAAACCCATACGTTGACGCTAACCCATTTCGGGCAATCGTATTCGCTGTGCCACCATTATATCTTCCGATTAAGCCAAAGCCTCGCGCTTCCACTGCATCGTACACAACTTTTCCTAACTGTTTCGAACCTTCGACCACCTCGGGAGTGACACTTGAATTGGTCGGGTAAAGCATCGACCCTGACACATAACGGCCATCAATCGCTTGTGATGTGCCTTGGTGATGAAAATCAATCAAATAATCAATGTCATACTTTTGCAATACATTTTCGTGTAAAGCCCTCGTTTCCGGTTGGGTTAAATCCGTATGATCACGATTTAAGTCGACTCCGTTGGCATTCGTTCGTGTCGAAAGCCCACCACCCACGTAATCTTCTAACTCAAAAAGCACGTCTGCCTCTGCCCCATCAGGATTTAAGCGAGGGACAAACAAAACGTTGACGCTATCTGCCAACTCGCGTACTTGGCGACTATTCGTGCTTAAATTTTTTATGACGTTTAAGGCCCCTTCTGTGACCATCTCTTCATTTCCATGCTGCTGGGTTAGAAAAACAATCGTTGGATTATCAGGGTTCGTACCAAACGTGACGAGAAACAAGTCCCGCCCCATAACCGATTGACCAATTGTCTCTAGCTCTAGCAAATCAGAGCGAGATGTCACATGTTCTAGAAAGGAGACCATTTCTTCATAGTTCTTGACTCGCTCCTTCTTAATCGTCTCGTTCCCATTATAGTTTGGGCCATTACCTACAGCAAACGCTTGCTGTATTCCACTTGGAACGACAAACAGACTGAGAATAAGAAAAAGACCACTAATTGCCTTCATCCATGCTTTCGCCACCGTCCATTCCTCCCTTGGTTTATGGTATATGAACGGTTACGACGTAAGAAGGAGAAACCCTTTGCCCTTCTTAAAAATTAAGTGAAAGGTACTAGCCTAACATATAGAACGGCGTACCATCCTACCTGCACCTCTGTCATTTATTTGAATATGCGATTGGCTCGATCTAATGTTCCACTTTTGATCAACCCTGGTGAAAAAGCGAAAAATAACACGTCCCAGACCGAACGTAAACATAGGATTGATCTTTTTTGAACGTGCAAAATCGTCCTTGATGGCAGATGCCTACAAGGACGATTATTTACGCTGATGAGCCAAATGGACATAAATGTCTCTTAGCGTTTCAAAACCTGCCTCTTTCGCAGCAGCGATGGCCGCTATCCATAGCTTCGCTGTCATTAGGGAGTCTTCAAGAGCATGATGACGATTTTGTACAGGAATGGAATAATAGGCACAGCAATCATCAAGGGTGACCAGCTCTTGCGGTGCCACTATTTTCGTTAAAAACGATGTATCAATCACTCGGTGCTCAAAAGGAAGCTTCATCGTTTGCCAAGTGACATGGGACATAAACGCTTTTTCATGACTGGCATGGTGGGCCACGAGCGTCGAATGACGAATGAACGCATAAAACGATTCAAGCACGCTCGTTAATGGAGGAGCAGCCTCCAGTTCTTCCACGCTCAAACCTGTTAATTCGAGGATGTTTTCAGGGGGAACTGTATCGGTATGGACGACAGAATAAAATGTTTCCTCCTCCTGAATCGTTAATCCAACAACTTTGACAGCACCAATCGACAAAATCCGATCCCCTTGGTCTGGATAAAAGCCGCTTGTCTCCAAATCAAAAACGACGACGGGCAGCTTTTCTAACGGGAGATCCAATACGTCAGATCGCCTTATCTCCCGTTGCAGCTGTCTGACGTAAGACCATTGTTGAGCAGAGGAAGGTGCCTGAGCCGATGTATAGACATTCGGGCTCAATTTCGAGGATAACTGCTTCATTAGCTGTACCATTTGATTCATCATAACGACCATTCCCTTTTCACAGCTTCCTCGACTGAACGGTATAATTTGTGCCCTGTGACCGTCCATGCTTTTAACTCATTCCGTTCGTCTTTCGTTAACTGTGTGAGATCAAGATAATGAATTCGCTCATAATTGGGTACATCTTGCTGCCACTCCAATCGTTTGGACAGCAATTGCTCAAACATTCGCTTTGTTTCATAGACGTCCAAATAACGATCTCGAATCGCTTCATATCTGGCGACTGTTGGAGCCGCTGTAATCTGCTCTTTTAAGGCTAATAGCCGTAGTGCGTTCACATACGGAAACAACGTTACTTGCTTAATATCGAACAGTCCTCTAGCTGTACCCTTTGATTCAACGAGCAACTGTCCGAACAGACCGATCCCCTTTTTTAGTCGTTCGGTGTTTTGCATAAATCGTTTTAACAGCTGACGATTCGTTTCGATGCGCTGTAGCAAGTTCACCTTGACGTCTTCCATTAAATTGGCATCCCCAACGAGAGGGCGCCCATCGAAAAACGTTAACAAATGGCGATAGGCTTCCCACGTGTTTTCTTTCATCCATCGTTGCTGCTGATCATGCCAAGCCGCTTGACTGCAACACCAGCGCGGATGTGAAGCCATGACCAGCCCATCACACCGTTCATAGCCGACTTTGGCTAGCCCCTCCTCAATTTCACGGCCTAGAGCTAAAAAATAAGCTTGATTGTCATCATGCTCCTCTAAGTAAAGAAGACCGTGATCTTGATCGCTCCAAATTGACTGTTCCATTCGGCCGGCACTGCCCATCACAAAGAACACAAAGTGAGTAGGAGGTGCCCCCCACTCACTTTCGATTCGTTGTAGTGCTAGTGCAACGACTTGTTTGATGATCTCATCATGACAATGGTTTAACGTCTGATGATCCTTTTTTGTAGAGCTAATCAAGGTCAGCCGATGTTGCAAAAGTTCACCATAACTGTCCGCTGCACGGATAATGCTCAGATCATCCGACCTTTTCTGAGCCATCTTTATGCTCCTGATTTTTCGGAACCTGGCATGCTTTCAGGATATCCGTAGCTTCCATGCTCACTTAAGTCAAGACCAATGATTTCTTCTTCTTCTGTTACACGAAGACCACCGAGTACAGACTTACATACAAGGAGTAGTACGTATGAAGCGATAAAAGCGAACACACCACAAGCGACAACGCTCAACGTTTGAACGCCTAATTGTGCAAAACCACCGCCGTAGAACAAGCCCGCTTGACCACCGTTCATCTCTGCAAGCTCAGGAGTGGCAAAGAACCCTGTAGAAAGTGTCCCCCACACCCCGGCCACACCATGGACCGAGAGAGCAAAGATTGGGTCATCAATTTTCGCTTTATCGAAAAATTTCATGCTGAAGTAAACGATAAGTCCACCAACAATTCCGATGACAACTGCGGCCCACGGCGCAACGAACGCACATGACGCTGTGATCGCAACAAGACCAGCTAATGCTCCATTTAAGGTTGTCGGTACATCTGCTTTTCCTGATAGAGCCCATGCAATGAACATGGCAGCGACTGCACCTGCAGCGGCAGCAAGCTGAGTATTTAACGCAACATAACCGAAGAATGCGTCGGCCACTTCTAGCGTACTACCTGCGTTGAAGCCGAACCAACCGACCCAAAGAAGCAATACACCCAATGCTGTATACACTTGGTTGTGACCTTGAATATCGTTCATCGAGCCATCTTTGTTGTATTTGCCTAAACGCGGCTTTAATAAGATCGTAGCTGCTAGAGCCCCCATCGCACCCGTTAAGTGAACGACGGTCGATCCTGCAAAGTCTTGTTTTCCTAAGTCAGCAAGCCAGCCATCTCCCCAAATCCAGTGAGCGACAATTGGATAAACGAATGCAGAAAACAAAACCGCAAACAGGATATAGACTGATAGCTTCGCACGCTCCGCAAATCCACCAAACGCAATCGTGAGCGCAATGGCAGCGAACATTAATTGGAAAAAGAAATCGACCGAGCCGACTAGTCCCTCTTCAGCCGTTGAGTAATCGCCGAAGAAGAAATCAGAAAGACCGATAAAAGCGTTCCCCTCTCCGTAAGTGAACCCCCAGCCTACTGCCCAATAAACGAGGGATGCAATCCCAACTGTAAAAATCGTTTTTCCGGCAATATGACCAGCGTTCTTCATTCTTGTTGAGCCAGCTTCAAGTAAAATAAATCCACCTTGCATTAACAAAACAAGAACGGCACATAGCATAATCCACACGTTATCCATTAAAGCAATGGAATCCATATAGCCTCTCCTCCCCTTTGTTACTGTAAGTTTTTCTAATATGAACAGTTGATGTACTCCTTATTATAAGGTCTAAATATTCTGAATCTACAACCATGTCAGATAATCAGACATGGTATTTTGTGCCTATATCTGACATTAAGCGCTTACAGTTTGATTGTGACAGTCATTGACGTACCAATTGTTTTCAGTCGAAAAAAATGGACAAACAAGCTAAAATAGAGGAGGAGAGGGAGTGAAAAACAATGTTCATTGATGTCTTTGTCCCTTATTCATTCGTGTTGCGGATACGTCAACAGCACTCCACCGAGATGGCAACCGTTTCGTTAACGCTGATCGAGCGAACATTTGGCAAGAAAAATGGCCGCTGGACACAAACGACGACATCCCTTGTCTCAACGGGAAAAGCATTCTCAATCGACGAGCTAGATCTTCCACAAAGCTGGCAGCTAGAGCTAGCATCAAACGAAGGAAGATTCGAAATAGATCAGCCGATTCGACGAGATTGGTTTGACGAATATAAGTACGCTTCACCAGAACGACTTTGGGAACTTTGTAAGAAGCTCTATCCAGCCCTTAGCCTGTAAGACAGTTGCCCTTGTTTGGGGTAGCTGTTTTTTGTTTCATTCGAGTTAAACTCTAGCGATGGGCGTATGGCACCTCCCATAACGAAGCGCATATATTGAAAGAGACTCTTACATCAAGGAAGGAGATACTATGGCGATCATTAAGGGAAGTGACTATCTCGAGAGAATTAATAAGCTCCAGAATGAAGTATGGATTGGCGGAGAAAAAGTGACAGGGGCCATTTCAGAGCATCCTGCCTTTAAAGGCATTATGAAAAGCAAAGCTGCCTTGTATGACCTCTATCACCATTCGGATAAAAAGGATTTGCTCACATGTTGGGATGAAAAAACAAACGAGTATCATTCTTTTTCCTATTCTCAACCAAAAACAAAAGAGCAGCTTCGCAATCGCCGACAAGCGACACAACTTCTCGCACGAGAGAGCGGTGGAACAATGGGGCGATCTCCCGATTACATTAATACAGCCATCATGTCTCTCGGTAGTGGAGGAGTTGGAATGCCCAAACCTTACGGAGACAACGCGCGAAAAATATTTGAAGAAGCAAGGGAAAAAGACTTCTCCTTTACCCACACGTTTATTAATCCTCAAGTGAATCGCTCTAAGCACTACGTGGAGTATTCTAATGAAAAAATTATAGGTGCAAAGGTGATTGACGAAACGGAAGAAGGCGCCATCATCCATGGGGCACGACTCTTAGCGACCCAAGGGGGAATTACCGATCAACTCCTCGTCCTGCCTGCCGGGGGTAATTTTATCGAGCCTTCGTTTGTGTATGGATTTGCTATTCCTTCCAACACTCCTGGCTTAAAGTTTCTTTGTCGTGAATCGTACGCACACGGTAAAACAAGCAGCTATGATTACCCATTAACGAGTCATTTTGAAGAAGGGGACGCCGTTGTTGTGTTCGATCATGTTCTCGTTCCTTGGGAGCGAATATTCATCTACAGCGACCCGTCCCAAGTTCAGACGATGTATGATGAAACGAACATGAACGTATTACTGCTCTATCAAGCAGTCAGCCGACAAGCGGTTAAGTCTGAATGGCTTCTTGGACTAAGCGAATGGATGGTGCGAACGATAAATGTTGTTGAACACCAACACATTCATGAAAAAATGAGCGAAATGATTATAAGTCTTGAGATCATGAATTCCCTTCTGATTGCAGCAGAAGAAGAGGCTCAGCCAAATAAGCACGGGACGATGATTCCAGACATTCGCAAATTGGGGGCCGCCTGCAGCTATTATCAAAAAACGTATCCTCGCCTCGTCGATGCACTGCAACAAATCGGTGCTAGCGGGTTTATCTCCTTACCGTCTGAAGCCGATTTCCATTCATCCATTAAGGAAGATCTCCATCAATATTTGCAAGCAGCCAATGAAGATGCCTATGAGCGGGTGCGCATGTTTCGCCTTGCGTGGGATTTAACAATGAGCCCGTTTGGATCGAGACAAACGCAATACGAACGTTTTTTCTTCGGTGATCAAGTTCGACTATCTAGTTCTCTTTATATGAACTATCCAAAAGAACCATTCGTACAGCAAGTGCAATCGTTTTTAAAAAAACGTTGAGGAGACGTCTCTGACATCTCCTCGTTCACACTCCATTGTTATCTTGCTTTGAAAACCACTTAATCAGAAATGGTAGGCAAAGGAAAAGGGCAAGCACTCGCGCCATCTGTAAGGTCGCTACCATCGCTGGCTCCATTTGCAAGGCCGTAGCCGTTGAAGCCATTTCCGCTGCTCCAGCCGGGACAATGCTAAGTAAACTCATGTACCATTCTAGTGGTGTCATCCACGTAAATAAACCTGCCAATCCAAGACTCATAATGAAATATAGCAACAACGTAATGGCGCTAATAAACCCCATTCGCTTCAATTCACCAAAGGTTTCTCGATCAAATCGAGCACCAATTACCGCTCCCATCACTCCTTGAGCCACACCTTGCACATAGCCCGGAAGAATGATCTGAGGAAACAGTGTGTGGACAAGAAAGCCAAGACCGATCGCAAAGAAGAGGGATGCTCCTGGGAACGTCACATGCTTGCTCAGAAAAATGGTCAACACAACGACTGCCATTAATGCCCCAAGCGCTAAAAGCGTCTCATCTAGTGGGAGAAACATTGTACCCAGTCCCGTCCGCCCCGTCACATTTAAGCCAACAAATAGAGGGATGACAAAAACAAAAAATGTAATCCTTGTCGTATGAAAAGCTGCTACAATCCGTTGATCAGCCCCATAGTCTTTACTGAGCGCAATAACCTCCGAGGCTCCTCCTGGCATGCAGCAAAAGAACGCCGTATTGTGATTCACGTTTGAGAACCGTTTTAAAAACTTCCCGAGTAAAATCCCGCCGCATAATGTCAAAACAAGAGTAACGACAAAAGGACCGAGCAAGGAGTGGTATTGCAAAAATTGCTCAGGCCTTAACATGAAGCCGATGTTGCCACCAATCACAGCCAATGTCCATTTAAACAATCGATCAGGTAGCATGATTTTCTTTATCCATAATGTACAGACCATTCCTGACAAAAGTGAGCCTAATAGCCATCCTGCAGGCACTTGAAAAGCGGCAAACAGCGCGCCAACCGCTACTGTCACCGCGAGAAATACCCCTTTACTGAGCATCGTATCGCCTTCTTTTGCAAATTCAACCCTTCTATCTTATTATGATGGAAAAACGGCTAATACGAAAATCATCTGACTGAACAGATGGAAATCACACCCTTACTTTTAACATAAAAAGTAGCGACGTTCAGGGCGGCCCACATCTCCATAATTCACTTCGGCCTTTGCCTTTTTTGTATGGATCAAATATTCAAAATAGCGGCGAACCGTTGAACGACTTGCCCCAATGAGCCGGGCACCTTCCATCGCCGTAAGCCCTTGAGTTTCCGCCTCCTCTAACGCCTTTACCACCTTTTCAAGCGTTAGACGATCAATTCCTTTAGGCAATGGAGTCTCCCCTACCTGGACTTGGACTTGACGCAATTGGTCAAGCTCTTCTTGACTGACCTGTCGCCTCTCTCCGAACAACTCCCGCTTTTGTACATACGCGTCTAACCGTTGATGAAGGACTTCTTTTTGGACTGGCTTTAATAAATAATCAATAATTCCGCCCCGTAGTGCTTCTTGCACCGTATCCACTTCCTTGGCTGCGGTCACCATCATAATGTCCACACCTCGGAACTTTTCTCGAATCGCCCATAACAGTTCAAGACCTTTAACATCAGGGATATAGACATCCAAAAGAATCAAATCAAGAGCAGCAGCCTTTTCGCTCAAATAATCGAGCGCTTCAGCCCCAGTCCGACACGTAGAGATCACATGAAAATTGGGATGATCGTTCACCATTTGCTCTTGTATTTGAGCGACGCGAAAATCATCTTCTATGATAAGTACTTTGTACGGTTTCGTCATGATACCCAACCCTCCTTTGCTTCATGTTTTGGGATCGTTAATACGAAACAAGCTCCGCCTAACTCACCTTCCTCTAAGAAAATAGCTCCCCCCAGCTCGTGAACCGCCTTTTTAACAAGGGCTAGGCCAAACCCGCGATGCGTCCCTTCCTTCGTCGAAAATCCCTCTTCAAAGATCGATTCCATTAATTGCGGCGGAATGCCCGGTCCGTTATCTTCCACTTCAAAGATAAAATCATCGCCCATGTCTGTGAATGAGATGTAAATCTTTTTATTCTCTATCCCACTTGCTAACAACGCATCAAATGCATTTTCTAACAGATTACCGATCATCGTAACGAGCAGTTCCTGCTGTCGTTCATGTAGCGGTGTCAATAGTTGGCTGGACGGGTCAATATCCACATCGATTCCAAGTTCCTGGGCCTGACTAATTTTTCCTAATAGAACAGCGCTTACCGTCGGATCGTTCACACGTTCAATAAAAAAGTGAATCCATTCTTGCTGAATTTTTCTTTCTTTATGAATAAAGTCAACGGCCTCATCTATCTTTCCTAGCTGAAGGAAGCCTGAGATCGTGTTCAATTTATTAGAAAACTCATGAGTTTGCGCTCGTAAAGCGTCGGCATAATTTTTCACGTTCGTTAACTCTTCTGAAAGCTTTTTTATTTCATTTCGATCGCGAAACGTAGCAACCGCTCCGACAATCTCATGATCGTAGTAAATCGGCACCCGATTGACAACGGCCTGCTTATCCCCAATGCGAAGTTCCTGATCATACTGGCCCTTTCCTACTTGAAGCACTTCAGGCAAGCGCGTATGTTTGACAAGATCGGTTACGTGCCGGCCTAATACATCCTCCTTGTCAAGTCCCGGGTCTACATACTTCATAGCAGCCTGATTAAACAACGTGACCTTCCCTTCTTTATTGACTGCGATAACCCCTTCATGAATCGACTGTAGGATCGCCTCTTTTTGTTGAAATTGCTGACCAATCTCCTCTGGTTCTAGCCCTAATGTCGCTTTTTTCACCGTGTTTGCTACGAGCCATGTACCCATTAGACCGAGAATCATGATAACAACGACAATTTGCCACATGGCGATTAACCGTTCCCCGATCACTTGCTGAATATCCTCCATTAAAAATCCAACTGAAACAATCCCGATGATTTTTCCATTGTCATCAAAGACCGGTACCTTGCCGCGAATCGATGGACCGAGCGACCCAACAGCTTTTGATACGTATGATTCCCCGTGTACAAGTGCCCGTTCATTATCACCGCCCACCATCCGCTGACCGATCCGTTCAGGAAGAGGATGGGCATAGCGGATCAAGTCCGTATTCCCAACAACAATAAACTCAGCCCCTGTTTCGACCCGAATACTCTCAGCAATCGGTTGGATGATTTCGTCTGGCCGTTCCGCTGAAAAAGCCTCGCGAAGTTCCGGGATGAGGGCGACCGCCTGTGCCACACTTAGCGCTCGCTCCCCCATTTGTTCCTCGAGTGTGCGAGCATATTGCTCATTTAAGAAAACCCCGAGCAACACAAACATGGCAATGATTAATAAAGCGATAAAGCCCATCATTTTTGCGGAAAATGTAAGTGGAAAGAGTCGTCGTTTCATGGCCCGCTCTCCTGCTCTCTTAAAGTAATAAACGCTTTCATTTGTTAATGATAGCGAATTCTCGGTCACTTTTCACGGATGGGATGAAAACGGTCACAGCATCCACCCATAATTACCCATATATAGAATCAGTTTATTTGAAATTTTATCATTCTTTTCTATCATTTTTCGAAAATTCTTAGTAAAATGATAAAAAAGCGTCAAGTGCCCACTAAACATCACGGTTTATCGAAAAACTGGCACAGTGGCAAGCCAAAGAGGCTTGCCGTTTAAAAGCATACACTAGCATCGATAACAGATACATGAAAGGGGGAGGTTCTGTTGAAGCGCCACCTTTTTTTTGTGGTTGGTTTTATGATTTGTATTAGTGCTCTCGCAACGTCTATTTATTCGTTCGTCCAAGTCACTAGAGTGGAGACGAATGTCCCTTCATCCACATCTATTTCGCTTCCCTCCTCTCATTTTGTATTAATCGCAGAGGAAGAAAACAATTCTTATTGGCGCCTCGTTGAAAAGGGAGCACGAGAAGCAGAAAATCAGTTTGACGTCCTTGTAGAATATAAAGCACCGAAGCGCTCCAATCCGGAAGAACAATTAAAACTAATTGACATGGCAATTTCAGCAAAAGTGGACGGGATCATCGTGCAAGCTGTAAACGAAGAAATGTTTACACCGCTCATCAATAAGGCGGTAGACGCTGGCATCCCGGTTATTACAATTGATACCGATGCACCTCGAAGCAATCGTGTCGCATACATCGGCACCGATAACTACTATTCTGGGACGATTGCCGGTAAGGCGATGCTAGACGACATGGAAGGTGACATTCACGTCGCTGTCATCACAGGTAGTCTAGAATCTTCCCATCAAAAGCTGCGCGTCCAAGGATTTATCGATATGATTTCAAATGAGCCCCGCGTGACGCTTGTTGAGGTGGAAGCATCCAACATTTCTCGTTTAGAAGCGGAACTAAAAGCGCATCAACTAATGGAGGAGCATCCACACATTAATGCATTTTACGGAACGAGTGCCCTCGACGGTATCGGGATTGTGGCAGCAGCCGAAAAACTGGGCCTAGACGACTTGTATGTGATTGCGTTCGATACGTTACCAGAAAACCTATCGTTACTAGAGCAAGAAAAAATCGATGCTATTGTCGTACAGGAGCCTTTCGAAATGGGATTGAAAAGCGTCGAGCTCCTTTTGGATATTCGTGAAGGTCAACCCTATTCAATGACAAACCATACGCACACATCGATCATTCGGAAACCAGATCTTTCTTTACTTCAAGAACATCAACGGTTAGGTGATAAACAATGATCCGAATTCGCACAAAACTGTTAGCCTACTTTCTCGTCTTACTCGTTATTTTGATAGCGGTTTCATACTTTTTGTACGCAAGCAATCAACGAACACTCTACCAGTATAATGAAAGTTTTGAACGTTTTTTAGTATTAAATGACATTTCGCAAACGACCAACCAAATTTATGAAACCTTAAACCAATATGTCACGGAAGAAACACCAGACTTATTCGAAGAGTACAGCGAACAACGCAGCAAGCTGATTACCATTCAACAGCAAATAGAGAAGCTTATTCGCAATGAACGCAATGCCGTCCATTTAAAGAACTATGACCATATGGTGACGAGCTTTTTAGAAAAAACCGAGCAAGCGGCCGAAGGATTTGACGAGCAACGGATCGATGCCTACCCGTTCTATTTGGATGAATCCCAGCAAATTGCCCAATATATTCGGGAAATGACCTTAACGCTGATCGATGATGAACTGACGAACTACCAACAGTTTTATAACAGCATGCTGCAAAAGCATTCGTACACGACACAGCTCGCGATTTCGATCTTCGTATCCATCCTTGTGTTAAGTTCTTTTTTTGCCATCTGGCTTTCGGACGGGATTACTAAACCGATTTCTCGGCTGACGAATGCAGCATATGAAATTTCTAGCGGCCAGCTGGACGGCAAAGATGTGAAGGTTTCCTCCAATGATGAACTGGCCTTTTTAACGGAAACCTTTAACGACATGAGACAGAACATTTCCGGACTCGTAAAAGAAATGGAGGAAACGTCCCGCTTAAACCAATTGTTAAAGGAGATGGAATTGCGGAGCTTACAAAGTCAAATTAACCCTCATTTCCTGTTTAATACGCTGAATGTGATTTTGAAAATGTCTTATATCGAGCAGGCGGAGAAAACGGGAAAATTAATTGCTTCCGTCTCCTCCTTGTTGCGCTACAATTTAGGCTCGCTTGATCGTACGACAACGGTCGCCGACGAAGCCAACATGCTTCAAGAATACTTTCATATTCTTAAGGCCCGTTTCGGAGATTGGATTTCCCTGTCCTTGAACGTGGATGATGAGGCTCGGCCTTACCTCATCCCGTGCTTGACGCTGCAACCTCTCGTAGAGAACGCCTTTATTCATGGGGTTGAACAGATGGAATCAGGAGCAGCCATTGACGTAACGATTCAAAAGGTGGGAGACTCTCTAACCATTTCAATTTCCGACAATGGAGCAGGAATGGACGAAGCGACGAGGAAAGAGTTGTTATCATCAAAAGAAGAAGACCAGACCGAGAAGCGAGCAAGTGGAGGTCACTCCACAGGAATCGGCATGAGAAATGTCATGAGACGACTGGAGATTTTTTATCAGAAAACGGAGTTACTGACGATTGAATCTAGCTTAGGAGAAGGAACAACCGTCTCCTTGCTGCTTCCAACAAAGGAGGTTTGCGATGATTAACGTACTCATTGTCGACGATGAACAAATCGAACGAGAAGGCTTGAAGCTTTTTTTAAAAGACCGACCCAACATACACATCGTCGGTGAAGCGAGCAATGGCCGCCAAGCGATCGAAAAAGCGCTCGAAACCCAGCCTGACCTAATGATGATGGATATTAAAATGCCGGGAGTGGACGGTGTCCAAGCAGTAAAAGAAATTAAACAACAGTTACCTGAAACCGAGTTTATTATGGTTTCGGCCTTTGATACGTTTGAATACGCTCGTGAAGTGATGCGATATGGAGTAAAAGAGTATTTATTAAAGCCGACAACGAAGGAAGATGTTCTTACAGCCCTTGACCGGATCGTGGGTGAAATTGAACAAGCTCGTGAGGAAAAAAACGACCAGTACAAGTTACAACAACGGTTAGAGCAGATCTCTTCCTTTGTGCAAACCGAATCGATTCTTTATTTACTAATGGACCATATCCAAGACTATGAATGGATGGAATGGAATGAGTGGCTACGAACAGAGCAGGAAGGTTATGCCGTCGTCTTCTCTTTCCATCAACAAGGAAAAGAGATTCGCAAAACGGAAAAACAGCAATGGCATGCACGGATAAAAAAAGAGATCGGGTTACAGTTGCCAAAATCGACGGTTGGTCCGTTTATCGGCCATCATTTACCGATTTTAATGCTCACAGAAAACGAAAATGGTATGACGAAACAAGAACGCGAACAAGTGGTGATCCAGCTTTTACATAAGGTGAAACAGGCCGTACAACCTGCAAAAGTAAAGACAGGGGTTGGCGGAATTTACCCATTACACTCTTTTTCTACTTCCTATCGCGAGGCTCTTCTTGCCCTTGATATTATTTATGATCACAAGCAAGCATCGTACTATTTTTATGATAAAAATGTTAAAATTAGGGCAGACGAACAACTTCCCATTGAACGGGAAAACAAGCTCATTGAAGCCATTAAAAGTGGGGACGGAGAAAAAGCCCTTCAAGCATTCGACCACTACGTCCAAGCAATCTTGCGTTGTTCTAAGCACCCGCTGCATGACATGCGTAAACACTTGCAGCAGCTCTTTATTATACTCGGTCGCCTGTTGAACGAGATGGGGCTTCACTGGGAGACGGCACAGGATTTCGCTCGTTTCTCCACGGTGCATCAAGTAACCGAACACGGCAAAAGCGAAATTCTCCACATCGTTCGTACACTGCAAGAATGGCGGACAACCGATGCGCAGTCGCTGATGCTCCTTGCCCGTGACTATGTGCACGATCATTTTCGTGAACCGCTCACCCTCGATGACTTAGCGAAGCACATTGGACTTAGCCCTTACTATGTAAGCAAGCTTTTTAAAGAGCGGTTTGACTTGACGTTTTCCGAGTATGTGACACAGTTGCGCGTGGAGCATGCGAAGCAGCTGCTGTCGTTGACCCAAAAGAGCTTAAAAGAAATAACGTATGAGATTGGCTACAAGGACCCGAATTATTTTAGCCGAGTGTTTAAAAAATTAACTGGCAAAAGTCCGAGCGACTATCGAAAATCGATAAATGGTCTCGGCCCAAGGGAGGATACACTAAATGGGGAATAACGTACGATGGGGCATTTTAGGAACGGCTGGAATTGCGAAAAAACAACTGATCCCAGCCATCAAGCGAGCGTCTAATGCTGAAGTGGTAGCGGTCAGCTCTCGAAATGATATGGAAAAGGCCAATTGCTATGCCGACGAATGTGACATTCCAAAGCGATATGCTCGTTATGAAGACTTGCTTAACGATCCTGACATTGATGCTGTCTATATCCCACTGCCGAACCATTTGCACCTCACATGGGCGAAAAAAGCGGCTGAACACGGAAAACACGTGTTATGTGAAAAGCCTGCTGCACTCACAGCAGCTGAGGCAAAAGAAATGGTGGACGCTTGCGCAGCACACGGCGTCGTCTTTATGGAAGCGTTCATGTATCAATTCCATCCGCAGCATGGAGAAGTGAAACGTCTAATTGACAGCGGAAAAATTGGCGAGGTTCGTCTCATCCGCTCAAACTTTTCCTTCCAACTGCCATTAGAAGCAAACAACATTCGCCTTAATCGAGAAATGGGCGGTGGCAGCCTTTACGATGTCGGTTGCTATTGCATTCACTTAACCCGTTACCTTACAGGGAAAGAACCTGTCCATGCGTACGGCACAGGCTATCTTCATCCCGAGCTTGGCGTCGACACATCGTTCACCGGTGTTTTACAAATGGAGGGCGGCGTAACATCTGTCTTCACCTCAAGCTTTGAGCAACCTGCCGACGACTCGTATGAAGTGGTTGGCACAGAAGGCACGATAATCGTTCCATATGCGTTCCGTCCTGACAAGCACCAAGACGGAACTGGAGTCATTATCGTCCGTACAAGCGATGGCCGTGAGGAAACATTGTCCGTTCAGGGAGACCAGTACCGGCTACAAGTGGAACACGTCTCCGATGCCATTTTAAACGGAACCCCGCTCCTCTACCCTGGGGAAGAAACGGTCAACAATATGAGTGTGGTTGAGGCTTGCCTTCACTCCTTGCAAGAAAAACACGCACGTGTAAAGTAGAACAAAAACCGGCTAACAGCGTCTATGTTGGCCGGTTTGTTCTGCTCGTTTTGATTGAAATCTATAACTCTCGTATCGACCTCTATATTATTGGTATTCACCCTAAAATATCGAAATTGTCATTCAAAGAAGATACTATTGTTTTGAATTCGTCCATTTAGTTAATGATCTCAAAATCCTGAATATAACGAGTTTGAAATCCTTTCTTTTCCATTTTTTGCAGCTCAGGAACGTCATAAGTAGCCGTCCGTTCTCCACCCAATGAGTAAACATCGATTACATGTACATCTTTCTGCTCATGAAACCTTATAAAATAGAGTTGATCATCGTTAAACGTAATATGCTCATCTATATCCCATTCACCTCTAGTGTAGTCTTCCAACGTAAACAGTGTCTTTACTGCTCTGTTCTGTAAATCCATCTGCTGAACCTCGCCGTAGCCTGTCACAAAGTAAAGCTCCTTTTCGGTCACATGAAAAGCATCTTGATTGAAGGGAAAAAAGTATGGATCCTCCTCTGCTGGATACGTTCCTACTAGGAAGTCGTCTTCCAATTCTAATGTTTCTTTGTTCACCTTCAGCACCCGTAGTTCTTCTTCACCCCTAGAATCCTCTTCCCATAAGTACATCACGTACAAATGAGTTGAGTTGCTAACAATATTGGATAAACTTAATTCGAGAGTGTCCTCACGTAATGTCGCTTCTTTTATTTGGAACTCATTCCCTTTAGGCGTGTATTGTAAAATGTTTAGTTCTCCAAACTCCCCATCACCGATCATCTTAGTTGTCATCATAAAGATGCTTTCCTCGTCTGAACCGTCAGCTACTAAATAATGAGGAACGTCTGTACACTCGTGCTGTTTTTCATTTCCCCATCTTATAACAGAACGGTAGTTACTCGCATTTTCATCATAGTCTTCAAATCCGTGATTGAAAAGCTCATAATATATTTCTGACGTCTTCAGATAACCGGATGAATTTTGATAGCCACTATGTACAGAACATTCACTTTTAACCGTATGAACGTTTCCAGTCCCCTTGTCAACTAAGGTGATGTGATCTTGACCATTTAAAACAATGTCATCAGCTGTGTTTATAACGGTCCCCCATTCGATGTTATCTCTCGTCATCTGTTGAATCGTCCCATCCTCTTGTATAAAAGCGGTTACGCCTTTACTATTTTCCGAAAGAGCAGACGTTCCAACATAAACAGCTGCGAACACATCCTCTAATGTCACCGTGTTTTTATTTGCATACGTTGAATAAAACACGATACCAACGCCAATAGCGATCGCTAATACTACTCCTAAAATCACGTATCGATTAAGCTTCCCCATCAATGCGCCTCCTAAACGTTAATCAAGTGCCTCTCTTTGTTAAGAGGCACTTTGAACCCCTATGTATACAAAATTAGAATAAATGACTTCGTGCAAAATGATCTTACATCCATATTTATCAATAATCAAGAATTATTTTACATTTCATATTATTTCTTCACTTCCCTCTCTATCCAATGACAAAAAAGTGCAGAGAGAGGACAAAATCGTCTAGATGAAAGCGATTTCTTTTCTGAAAATTCGTGTTACGTTTAAAGAGTCATCTGACAACCATAGATAAGGGGGAGTTTTGCATGGTGAAAAAATGGTTCGCTCTAATGATAGCGCTTTCTGTTCTTGTGATTGGACTGGTCGCTTGCGGTTCTTCAGAAGATAGCTCTAATGAGCCAAGCGAAGAGCCAGAGACGAGTGATTCTGAAGAAGCTACTGGTGAAGCTAGTGGCACGCTCGAAATCTTCAGTTGGTGGACAGGTGCTGGAGAGGAAGATGGATTGCTTGCATTGATTGAGTTATTCGAAGAGAAGCACCCGGAAATTGAAGTGGACAATGCAGCGATCGCAGGTGGTGCCGGAACAAACGCTAAAGCTGTTCTCACAAGCCGCATGCAAGGAAATGATCCACCGGGGACGTTCCAAGTTCATGGCGGTGCAGAGCTAAACGATAGCTGGGTCGCTGCTGGACAAATGGATCCGTTAAATGACCTCTTTGAAGCGGAAGGCTGGGCTGACAAATTCCCAGAGGAGTTAATCGAACTTGTCAGTAAAGATGGAAACATCTATTCCGTCCCTGTAAACATCCATCGTGGAAATGTTCTTTGGTACAATACAGAAATCTTTGAAGAGCATGGACTTGAAGTACCAACAACATTTGAAGAGTTTTTTGATGTAGCTGATGCTTTGCAAGAAGCGGGTGTCACACCTCTAGCACTTGGAGATCGTGAGCCGTGGGCGGCCACTCATTTGTTTGAAACCGTTCTTCTCGGCACACTTGGTGCTGACGACTATAACAAGCTATGGTCTGGTGAAGTAGGAATGGACGACCCTCGCGTAGAAGAAGCGGCTGAAATCTTCATTCGTATGCTTGATTACGTAAATGAAGATCACAGCTCCCGTAACTGGCAAGACGCTTCACAGTTAGTTGCTCAAGGTGAAGCTGCGATGAACGTAATGGGTGACTGGGCGAAAGGATACTTCGTTAACGATTTGAATCTAGCCGTAAAAGAAGACTTTGGTTGGGCAGCTACTCCTGGAACAGAGGGAACGTTCATGGTTATTACCGATACGTTCGGTCTACCAACAGGTGTTGAAAACCCTGAAGTCGTGAAGAGCTTCTTAGCTGTACTAGGTTCTCAAGAAGGACAAGACGCATTCAACCCATTAAAAGGCTCTATCCCTGCTCGTGTCGATGCCGATGTATCGAAATACGACGAGTATGGACAAGAAACAATTGAAGACTTCAAATCGGCAGAGCTTTCTCCAAGCTTGGCCCATGGTTCTGCAGCAAATGAAGGCTTCCTTACACAAGTAAACCAAGCGATTAATATTTTCGTGACACAAAAAGATGTCGATAGCTTCGTTGATTCATTGAAGCAATATCAGCCATAAACAAAGATGACCTTGAGCAGAGAATCTTCTCTGCTCAAGGCGTCTGTTTTACAAAGGGGGCACATTTATGGAAACAACACAGAGCAAACAGCAACCCTTAACGGCACCGGCCACAAAAGAGGAACAAGCTCCGCAACAGAAGCGGAGGCGCAATAAAGATCAATGGTACGCCATTCTCTTTCTTGCGCCATCCATT
Source organism: Halalkalibacterium halodurans (assembly GCF_004376175.1). Classification (GTDB taxonomy): domain Bacteria; phylum Bacillota; class Bacilli; order Bacillales; family Bacillaceae_D; genus Halalkalibacterium; species Halalkalibacterium halodurans. Next base: position 103,502 of record NZ_SNUY01000005.1, read on the forward strand.
CTTTTAATCGGTGTGTTTATTTATGGATTTATTGGGTGGACAGGTTATGTATCCTTAAGTAATTGGAACTCGCTTGTACCCGATTTTTCGTTTGCTGGGTTGAAGAACTATCTCTTTTTATTTCAAGATTTTCGCTTCCAAGCGGATTTACGGAACACGCTCTTTTTCACCATCTTATTTATCGGTGCGGTCATCGTTTTAGGTCAAGGGATTGCGATTTTATTAGATCAAAAAATACGGCAAGAGTCGCTGTTTCGCAATATTTTCTTCTTTCCTATGGCCCTGTCCTTTGTCGTTACAGGGGTTGTGTGGCAATGGCTATTAAATCCATCTACCGGCGTGAACTTGTTTCTAGAGCGATTTGGCCTTGATTCTCGTTGGTATACTGATACGACGATCGTCCCTGCGATTTCACTCGGAAAAATTGAGTTTGGACTTCCCGTTGCGATGATTGCTGTCGTCATCGCTGCCGTTTGGCAGATGACCGGGTTTGCTGTCGCTATGTATTTAGCGGGCTTACGCGGCATTCCAGATGATGTCCGAGAAGCGGCGCGCATGGATGGAGCAAACGAATTCCAAGTGTATTGGAAAGTCATTTTACCACTTTTACGCCCAATTACGATGAGTGTCATTATCATCATGGCTCACATCTCATTAAAGATCTTTGATCTCATCTTTGCAATGACCGGTCCAGGAGCAAACTTTGTCACCGATGTTCCTGGGGTGTACATGTTTGAGACAACGTTCCGCGGGAACTTCTACGGCCAAGGGTCGGCGATTGCCATCATTATGTTAGTTTCTGTCGCGATCTTTATCGTTCCTTATTTAATTTCCAGTCGAAAGGGGGAATCCTCATGACATTGCAACGAATGACGCGCCCTTTACTTTACCTCTTCTTAATCGGACTTAGCTTGTTTTTTCTCATGCCTGTCTATGTCATGCTCATTACGAGTGTGAAGCCGATTGATGAAGTGACGTTAGATCAAATGTGGGCCCTCCCTACCTCCATCGACTGGAGTAGCTACAGCCAAGCGTTTTCTCGGTTGGCGCCCAACTTGCTCAATACATTGTATTTAGTCATCCCCGCAACGATATTATCGGCGTTGCTCGGATCTCTTAACGGATATGTTCTTTCTAAGTGGAAGTTTAAAGGGGCCGATTGGATTTTTACAGCGATTTTGTTCGGGATGTTCATCCCGTATCAAAGCATTCTCATTCCGCTCATCCAATTTTTGCGCGAGGTGAACCTTTACAATACAATTCCTGGGCTCATTCTCGTCCATGTTGTGTACGGGATTCCAATTACGACGTTAATGTTCCGTAACTTTTACGCGAACATTCCTAAGGAAATGCTCGAATCGGCTCAAGTGGACGGGGCTGGATTCTTTCGGATCTATCGTCACATTATGTTTCCCCTTTCCATCACTGGATTTGTCGTCGTCGGGATTTGGCAGTTTACGAACATTTGGAACGAGTTCCTATTCGCGGTTTCGATTACGACAACCTCGCAGCAGCCGGTTATGGTCGCACTGCAAAACTTGTCCGGGAGTCAGATCGTGCAATGGAACGTGCAAATGGCGGGTGCGTTACTCGCAGCATTGCCTACCTTGCTCGTCTATATCATTCTCGGAAAATACTTTGTCCGTGGTCTTCTAGCAGGCTCCGTGAAAGGATAAGCTTGAATCTTTGAAGAATTGGTTCGTATAATGGAATAACAGAGCACAATCAATAGCCAAGGGTGACCTCCTTTGGCTATTTCACTATTTTTACCCTGAAAGCAGTCCTGAAGAGGAGGATTAATTGTTGCCTAAACGGAAAACGCTCATCGTTTTATCGCTCATTGTTTTAATTGGGGTTGGTGTTGTTTTGTATCAATTGGCAGCGAGAACGACCTTTGGGAATGTACTAGACGAAACCATTCCCAGTCAAGAGGACATCACGCACATTACCGTAGAAGCGTATTCAGAAGAACTTGGGGAAACTTTGTGGGCAACCATTGACGATGTGGAAATTATTGACCATTTACTAACAGAACATAAAGAGATTGCTCTGAAAAAACAAAGGACCAAACATACTAAAATCCTAGACTATACGATGACGATCAGCACACCAACGAAAAGTGATTCGTTTCATTTTGACGAAACTCATTTTGTTGCAAGTGGAACCGACTATAAAATGTTAAACGGTCATTTGGTTGATTCGATCGATAGGCTGGACGTAGAGTGGCAAACAACCGATGAGTTCCTTGGGATTGAATAAAGAACCGCCGTGACCCGGCGGTTCTTGAACACTTTCGTTTAACCTTTCTAAAAATCAAAGGAGAAGGAGTCTGGATTTTGTCCGAGGCGGCGGTCTTCATTTAATCCATCGAGAGCTTCGACATCCTCTGGTGACAGGTGGAAATCGAAAATGTTTGCGTTTTCCTGAATCCGCTCCTCTCGCACCGACTTGGGAATCGTCACGACCCGATGCTCTAAATTCCAGCGCAACACAATTTGAGCTGGCGTCTTCCCGTACTTTTTCGCAAGTGCTTGCACGACAGGGTGTGTAAAGATCTCCCCTTTCGTTAGCGGCCGCCACGCCTCCAGTTGAATGTCGTGCTCCTTGCAAAATGTAAGCAATGGCTTTTGCGTCAAAAACGGATGAAATTCCACTTGGTTGACCATCGGATTAATATCGGAAATGTTCATCACCGCCTCTAGATGATGAATGTTAAAGTTGCTCACCCCGATGGCTCGTACCTTCCTCTCTTTATAGAGCGTCTCTAGCGCCCGCCAAGTATCGAGAAACTTCTCCTTCACCGGCCAATGGATTAAATACAAATCGATGACCTCAAGTCCTAAACGCTTTCGGCTGCGCTCAAAAGCGGCGAGTGTTTCGTCATATCCTTGTTCAGTATTCCATACTTTTGTTGTGACAAAAATCTCATCTCGCGGAATTCCGCTCTCGCGAATCGCTTGGCCGACCCCTTCCTCGTTTTGATAAAGACTCGCCGTATCAATGCTTCGGTATCCAGCTTTTAAGGCTGCTCGAACAGCCCTTATCACTTCTTCTCCTTCGGCTGCTTTATATACACCAAGGCCAAACCATGGCATTTCAACGCCATTGGCTAGTTTGACACGATCTTGTATCGACTGTATCATGCAATCACTCCTTGTATTCATCACGTATTGTCAAAACTTTATATAAAACAGGCTATTAAATCCTATGTTAGAGGGCTTTATAAGCAAAAAAATTGCCACTCCCTGATTTCTGTAGATAATTGAGGTTACCAAACACCCAATTCCAGAAAAGGAAGTGACAATTTGTACCCTCAAATTATAACCTATTTATTAACTTTTATAAACTATCAAGAACAAATTATTCGAACTTTGCTTACTCTATTGATTGGAAAAAGCATGTTCGATAAACCCAAAGAAGCTCCTGTTAATCAGCCTTATCGAAAGCTTCAAATTGATGATTTACCTATCATTGAAAAGGTAGAAAAGCTCGATTATCAGCTTTTATTAACGGAATATCTTCAATCAAAAGGAAAACCGTTAAAACCAGTACGCCGTCGAGCCAATTCTACGCCCGTACCTTCTGCATTGTGTTGTCCTAAGTGTGGTGCTCCTTCTGCGTATTTGTACGCAAACAACGGAGGAAAAGGACAATATCAATGTAAGGTGTGTGCGTGTGTTTTCAATAAAAA
>NZ_SNUY01000050.1 GCF_004376175.1 Halalkalibacterium halodurans
CTGAGCCCTATTCAGCTATCGGCGAAGCGAACTCTTGACAAACCGAACTTGCCAATGGTTTAAAATGGAAAAAGTCAAGGGTTTATTTAGCATGCCTTCTTTTGTTCCCTTCGCCCTTGATTGACCTTTGAATAAACCATTGGTGTGTTTGTCAAGAGCGATAGCGTGGCATTTCCACCTAATAAATGGTAGGTAGTATGAACCGTGCTAGTTTTTCATAGAACTTTTGACACTACCATTTACTTCGATATCCGTACTATTTTCACTGTAGCAAAATCTTTTTCCCGTTTCCATTTGTATGTCTATTTACTTATTCTTAAGCAGCTTCATGAAAAGAAATGAATAAGAAAAAAGCATGAATGGTAAGCCACCCATGCTTAATAAGGTTTAGGATGATACATGCCCAAGAAACAAGGCACCATAAAGGAGTGAACCGGCAATGACAAAAGCAGGGTGCACCTTCCACTTTTCCATCAGCAGGAAGCTTCCACCTGCCAATAGAACCGTTTGCCATGTGCCAGCACCTTCCCATGAGGTAACGAAAAATTCAATTGCGAGCACCCCTAAAAGAACACCGATGGTTGGCTTTACGAATGAAGTCATCTTTTTCACTTTCGGTGAATCTTTGAACTTATAAAGAATGCCGAGTAAAAACACCATGGCAATTAGCGATGGGGCGACAGTGGCAAACAGCGCGATGGTTGCCCCGAACACACCACCTACTTCATATCCGATATATCCGGCCATTTTTGTCGCAATTGGACCGGGAAGGGCATTACCAATCGCTAACAGCTCACCAAACTCCGAGACAGTCATCCACCCGTACCGATCGACGACCTCCATTTGGATGAGCGGAATCGATGCTGGCCCTCCTCCGTAGCCGACGATATTTGGAATAAAAAAAGCTAAGAAAATTTCCCAATAAATCATATGATCGCTCCTATACCGTTTGCTTCTGCTTTTCTTTTCGGTTCGTTTTCGATTTGTCGCTTCGGCTGACAAGGGCATAGATTAGCAAGCCTGCAATGATCACCGCAGGATGGACGCCAACCCATTCATATAAAACGAGGCTTACGATTCCGATTACCAATGTCCCTGTCCAGCCGAGTCCCTTTTTTGACTGTTTAAAAAACGAATACGTTAACGTGAGTAACATCACGCCTACGACCGGGGTTACCGCTTGAGTCATTCCTAGAACGACTCGGGACTCTCGAAATTGGCTGAGGAGCCCGATCAAGCCAATCAACAAGACTACGGTTGGCAAAATGGTCGCGAGCACCCCGTTTACCATACCGCTCCAGCCCCCGATTCGATAGCCAATATATCCGGCCATTTTCGTATTGATCGGCCCTGGCAATGTATTTCCTAGCGCGAGAACATCGGCAAATTCATCATCGGTCATCCACTTATAGCGTTCGACGACCTCTTTATGGACAAGGGGAATGGTTGATGGCCCCCCTCCGTACCCAAGCATGCCCGAACGGAAAAAAGCAATGAAAATATCGCGTTGTAACGACCAGTCCATACACTTACCCCTTTCCTTCTTTACATAATCAACATGACAGCGAACCATTCGTTTTATATAATAAATACAGGACTCCAAGTAAGTTGGTGAAATGGATGAAAATTGATGCAACCGATCAAAAAATATTAGAGCTCTTAACAGAAAATGGCCGCATGTCCTATGTGGACATCGCAAAGGAATTAGGCCTTTCACGAGTGGCCATTCGCGAACGTATCCATCAGTTAAAAGAAGCAGGTGTGATCGAAAAGTTCAGCGTTGTCATTAACTCCGATAAAGTGGGTAAAAAAGTTTCTGCCTTCTTTGAAGTGGATTGTGAACCAACCTCTCTCGTGAAAGTAGCCGAAACCTTAGCGGAAAATCCAAAGGTCGCCAGCTGTTATCAAATGACTGGACCGAGCACCTTACATATGCACGTACTCGTCGAGGATTTTGACCAGCTTGAGTATTTCATTAATGAAGAATTATACGCTCTTCAAGGAATTACCCGAGTAGAAAGCCACATTTTATTGCGCCGGTTTAAAAGCCGTACAGGCTTAAAACTCTAGAAAACGTATCGCTGAACGAGTCGTTCAGCGATTTTATCTTTCTCCACATATCATCCTAAATGGCTATCAATACGTTGACTCCTTCCACTTGTTCAGCTTAACAAGCGGTGAGTATTATTACCACGCAGCCACTTGCCCATCGGTTCGCGGTTCTGTTCCCCCTGCTAACACACCGGTCGTCGGGTCACGCCAAATGATTTGCCCTCGTCCGAACGCACCTTCATCTAGAACCACTTGAATCTTGTGTCCTTTTCGCACAAGAGCCTGAGCAATATCGACCGGAAACGTCGGTTCCACTTGTACCTGTTTCCCGTTTGTCCATTGCCAACGAGGAGCATCAAGCGCCGCTTGAGGATTTAACCCAAAATCAATCGTATTCATCATCACTTGCATATGGCCTTGCGGCTGCATAAATCCACCCATGACACCGAACGGGCCAATCGGCTGATCATCTTTTGTTAAAAACCCTGGGATAATCGTATGGTATGTACGCTTTCCAGGCTTAAGCGCATTATCATGGTTCGGATCAAGTGAAAAATTGTGACCGCGATTTTGCATCGCGATCCCTGTACCTGGAACAACGACACCTGAACCGAAGCCCATATAGTTGGATTGAATAAATGACACCATATTTCCGTCGCCATCAGCCGTCGCTAAATATACCGTTCCCCCTCGAGGTGGAGTCCCCGGCTCAGGGATAAGCGCCTGCTCACCGATTTCCTTCCTCCGCTCAGTCGCGTATTCATCTGAGAGCAATTGCTCAACTGAAACCGACATATCGCTCGGCTCGGTGACATATTTCATCCCATCAACGAAGGCAAGCTTCATCGCTTCAATCTGCTTATGATACGTGTCCACTGTATCCTTATGATAAAATTCAAACCCTTTCACAATGTTTAAAGCCTCTAATGCGACAAGGCCTTGCCCATTTGGCGGGATTTCCCACACACGGTAGCCTCGGTAGTCAATGGAAATAGGCTCTACCCACTCTGGGCGATAACATGCTAGATCTTCCTTCGTTAAATACCCGCCATGCTTATCAAAAAAAGCATGAATTTGGTCTGCTAACTCCCCACGGTAAAATGACTCCCCATTCGACTCAGCGATACTTCGCAGCGTGTCCGCATGACCTTGTGAGCGCCATACTTCCCCAACTCTCGGTGCCCTTCCTTTAGGGGCGAACGTGTCGAACCATGGTTGATAAACGTCGTCAGTCCACTCTGTTTTAAATCGGTCATAGGCTGCTTTCCAATACTTTGCAAGTGTCGGAGTCACAGGATAGCCTTCCTCCGCATAACGAATCGCAGGAGCGAGTGAAGCGGCAAGCGGCAAGTTTCCATACATTTTGGCTAGCTCCGCCCAAGCACCTGGTGCACCAGGTACCGTTACAGGAATGACACCGTACGGGGGGAGTTCCTGTTCATATCCTTTTGCCTTTACCGCTTCCATCGTTAAAGACATTGGTGCTCTGCCGCTTCCGTTTAGACCGTGAAGCTTTCCTTTCGTCCATACGAGCGCGAACGCATCAGAGCCGATTCCATTCGATGTAGGCTCTAACACCGTTAAGACAGTAGCAGTGGCAATAGCTGCATCAATAGCATTCCCTCCTGCCTTTAGAATATCTAGCCCCGCTTGTGCAGCAAGAGGCTGAGAGGTGGCCACCATTCCATTTTTGGCGTAAACGACATTTCTCCGTGATGGATAAGGATACGATTGGGGGTCAAACATCACACTCACACGACCAGCTCCCTTTTTAAAAAGTAATAGAAAACAGATAAAAAATTTCATTTGTACATTAATAGTTCGTTAATAATGACATGATGTATGTTTTTTATTATAAATGATGTTTTTTTGTAAGTCTATCGTAAAGCTATAAGAAAAGAAGTATGAAAGGAACGCTGGTAAAAGCAGAAAAAGCCTCCACTTTCCATTACGATGGGAGGCATCCATTGGCATTACGTGTGTAAATGAATATATTCACCTGGCCCAAGGGGAAGCCCAAGCAAATACCAGACAGTAAAGAGGATAATCCAAATGACAGCAAAGGCGATGGAGTACGGAAGAAGCGAAGACATAAACGTACCAATGCCGATTTTAGGATCATATTTTTTGGCGAAGGTTAAAGCAATCGCAAAGTATGGCAACATCGGTGTAATCGGGTTGGTAATCGAATCTCCTACACGGTACGCCGCTTGCGTAAACGCTGGACTGTATTCAAGGAGCATGAACATAGGGACGAACACCGGTGCAAGAATGGCCCATTTGGCTGACGCGCTGGCCACCATTAAGTTGATGAGAGCGGCAATGACGATAAAACCAAGCAGCAACGGTAAACCAGTAAATCCAATCGTTTGTAAAAAGTTCGCCCCTTTTATTGCCACGATCGGACCAAGTTGACTCCAATTAAAAAAGGCGATCATTTGCGCGGCGACAAAGGCAATCACAATATAGGTGCCCATATTTGACATTGACTTCGCTAAATGGTCCGCAACGTCCTTCGATGACGTGAAAACCTTGGCAACAAATCCATACACGAGGGCTGGCACTAAGAAAAACACCATCATGATAGGAACAATTCCAGTCATAAAAGGAGAAACGGTCAATGATCCCGTTTCAGGGTCACGCAAGAGAGCCTGTTCTGGCACCGTTAAAAACAAGAAGACTACAGCAAGAATGACAACGGAAATCCCAGCCCAACGCAATCCCTTTTTCTCTTCTTTTGTTACCCCTGTTATTTCTTCTACCTCTCCAGTGTAAGTACCTAAACGGGGCTCAACAATTTTTGTCGTCACCCATACGGCAACAGGAACGAGTACGAGGCATGAGGCGACAAGGAAATAGTAGTTCATCGCTGGATTGGCCACATAATCAGGATCAATCATTTGTGCTCCTGTCTGTGTGAACCCTGCCACGAGCGAGTCTAGCATGCTCAAAATTAAATTGGCGCTAAATCCACCAGCAACAGAAGCATAAGCGGCAGCTAGTCCAGCGAGGGGGGGCCGTCCAAGGGCAATCCTTCAATGCTTATTCATGGGCGAATTCCCTACTATTTCCGCCATTATAAATGAATGAAAAATGAAATCCAATATAATTTTTATAAAAATTGAAATATTTCGTTATATTTCTTTACATTTATTGCAGAAAACCTGCATGTTTATTAAAGTTGTCCGTGGAAATACCAATTGAGGAATTAGTAGCAACCGAGAAAAAGAATGACAAGAGCCTAAGAACCGATTGAGAGCCCCTGCGCTATACATTTTGGTTAAACTTCTTCCTTAAAAAAAGCATCCACAGAGTCAACAGACTCTCTAGATGCTTTTTTTAACTTGGGCTTGTTATTGGAAAAGCTTGCGCAGCATTTTCAATGACAGCTTACTCTCTTTGTATCGAATCGGGAGATCCACACTTGTTGGTTGCTTTAACACACTTTTCCGATGAGAGAACGTGTAGAAGCTCTCTTCTCCATGGTATGCACCCATTCCACTCTCACCAACGCCGCCAAACGGTAAATACGGGGTTGCTAAATGCATGACTGTATCATTAATACATCCGCCACCAAAGGAAAGAGAATGGATTAGTTTCTCCTCTGTTTCCTTTGATTCGGTAAACAGATAAAGGGCAAGGGGATGCGGCCTCTCACGCACTTTTTCAATCACTTCATCTAGTTCAGAAAAGGAAAACACCGGTAGGATAGGGCCGAATATTTCATCTTCCATTACTGGACTTTCCCATGAAACATTCGTTAAAACGGTTGGGGCTATGAACCGTTTATTGCGCTCATGCTGCCCACCGATGACCACATCTCCATCTTGCAAAAATCGGATGAGTCGCGCAAAATGACGATCACTGACGATCGTTGGATAGTCGCCTCTGTCGATCTTACGTTGAAAAAGCGTTTTTATTTCTGTTTGCAGCGCCTTTAAAAAGTCCTCTTTTTTTGAGTCATGTACGAGGACATAATCTGGGGCAACACACGTTTGTCCCGCATTCAAAAATTTCCCCCATGCTATTCTTTTCGCCGTCACAGCGATCTGCGCGTCTTCGCACACAATCGCTGGGCTTTTGCCACCAAGCTCTAAAGTGACAGGCGTTAAATGACGAGAAGCAGCTTTCATTACATGTTTCCCAACACCGACACTTCCTGTGAAAAAGATATAGTCCATCTTCTCCGCTAAAAGGGCTTGACTCGTTTCCACTCCCCCTTCCACTGAACAAACGTATTCTTCAGGGAATGTGTTTTCGATCATTTTGGTGATGACGCCAGAAGTAGCAGGTGTTAATTCAGATGGCTTCACGATTGCACAATTTCCTGCTGCAATAGCACCAATCAGCGGATTAATCGCTAGCTGCAAGGGGTAGTTCCATGGGGCGATAATGAGCACGACCCCATAAGGCTCATAATGGATGTACCCTTTTGAGCCAACGTGGGTCAGCGGTGTTTTCACTTTTTTTCGCTTCATCCAAGTCGGTAAATGCTTTAACATAAACGTGATCTCGTGATAAAGGGGGCCAAGCTCCGTTAAAAACGCCTCTGACGTCGATTTATTTAAATCTTCTTTTAAGGCGGCAAGCAATTCGTTTTCATAGTCTAGGAGCGCTTTTTTTAGTTTTTTTAACATGTTCATGCGAAATGAAAGCTCTTTTGTTTCGTTCGTATGAAAATATCTCCGCTGCATTTGAACTTTTTCCTTCATTACAACAACCTCCAAAGTTTTCGATTACTTGAGAAATAGCACGTGTCCTTGCTGGACTAAAAAGACAAGTAAAAGGAGGAGCCCCCCAGCCAATAGCAATTCCACAATGGCCCCGCGATAAACTTTTCCGACCTGCTGTTGCATCGGTTCGATTCGGTCACTTAATTCGTATAAAAATGGGCGTCGCGCCAAAAAACGAAAGGGTCGGTTGATGACAAGCTTGATCGAATGTGGAATCTCCTCTTTTTCTTATACCATACTAGATCGATCGATGCCCGTGACGACGGCAGCAAATAACGCTCGACCGGCTTCCCGAGTAAACTTTCACGATAACCATCCTCTTGGCGAATATCGTCCTCGTAGTTTAAGAGACATTCTTGAACTAGCGAACGGAGGGTATTTATCTGACCATTCGGAATAACATACAAAGCACTTCGATACCTTTTTATAATCAAAAGGACGGTTACGAAAAGAAGCAGGCAAATATGAAAAATAACACTTGCACGATCTGGATATAAAACAAAACCTTGAAAGCTGATCGGAAGAATAAATACGAAATCTAAGATCGGGGAATCTTCCTTAATGATTCCTGTTCTACGTAAATTTTTTACCCCGCGAAACATAAAAACAATCATACCAATGATCAGAACAACTACAATGATTCCGGCGTTCATTATGTACTACCTCTCCTATCTTCTGTCACTGAACTCATTTGACTTGCTTTAAGAATTCATCCTCTTAACAACCTCAACTCATCTTCGTCCATTTTATTCCTACCCCCTCATATTGTAAATGAAAATCATCTAATCAGACGGCTAGTACTTTTGGATAATCTGCCCCTAGCTTCTATACGAACAAAAGTAATCTCATGTTCCATTTCACCCTTAAAGAAAGCTCGACGATTGCAAAGCCTTATTTTCAGAAACCAGTTCAAAGTGCATGAAAAAATCAGAGTAGACAAACGCTCTACCCTGATCTCAATCCGTTTAGCTAGTTTTTTGAATGACAATCGCGTCATTTTGAAATTCAACTATCCAAATCAATCGTTTCGTTTTTCTTTTAATTTTTACTTATCTTATTTTCTCCCGTAATCGGCCTTAATTTCCCCCCACTTATCGGTCTGCCATTTTAAGATGGGCGTTTCATATGTATGAGTGTTTAGCCACTCCTCCGCTTCATCTACAAGCTTCCAAATAAGCGCTGTTTCTTCATTGCGCACGAGGGTCGATTTTGCTTTTTTATCCTTCACCCATTTGATTGCCGTCTGGGAATCAGAATAGATCGGCTTACGACTGTTCCGTTCCTTAAGGTAACGAAGCCCGTGAACGATCGCGAGAAACTCACCCATATTGTTTGTCCCGATCGGAATCGGCTCTCGTTCAAAAAGGACTTCTCCCGTTTTCGTATCAACGCCTTTATATTCCACAATTCCGGGATTCCCTTGGCTGCCAACATCTACAGACAGGCTCTCCCAAATAATCTCCTCTTTTGCAAGCTTCGGTGTTGCCTCTTCTCCTCTAAAAGCAGCCTCTGCTTCTTCCTTGGAAGGATAGGATTTGAATTTGGCGCCGGTATATCCTTTTACTTGAGCTTCACATGCAGACCAGCTCGTATAAATGCCGGGCTTCCGTCCATTCCATACCACATAGTATTTTGACTTTGCCATCTTTCCACCTCATTTATGAATAACCGTTGTCTATTTACAAATAGTAACAATGATCAAGTCAATTGACAATGGAAGAGGTGACAACTGTGAAAAAACGTTCCCCGCAAAAAGACAAAGCGATGACAAACAATAAGACACCGACCGAATCCATGTTTAATGAAAACGTTGCGAGTGAAATGGTGGACAACGGCTCAAACCGAGCAAACGCAAAAGGCAAAAAATAACCAAAGCCTGTGCCCTCATATGAATAAAGGCACAGGCTCTCGTATACAATCTAGTAATAAAGGAGAGACTGCTAGAAAAGGAGGAGAACAATGATGGATGTCAACATTAATCCAAAGCGTCAAGTCTCACAAGTAGGCGATATGGTTTCTACGGAAAACGATCATCTGTACGTGATTGTGAAAGATGAAGATGAACGGGCATTTCCATACCATCTCGTATGCTTACGTACATTCACGGTCATCCAATCGTACGACGAGCTACCGACAGACGACGAATTGGAAGAAGATATTGGTGAAACCATTTCTGCTGTTTTCAGCCATCATGATGCAAACATAACGTTGGACGAACGCTAGCTATTTCCGTTTTGACTTAATCGTGCCGCTCGCTCGAATTTTCGTTGCATTTGCTTTAGCCGCCACGATAACGCAATCGCACATGAAGCCAGCCCTGTAATGAGACCGATCCAATAGCCATACGGACCGAGTGGCGAAAAGTTAGCTAAAAGATATCCGGTCGGTAGTCCGATAATCCAAAAAGACACAAGCGCCATCACAAACGGAACATTCACATCCTTATGTCCACGTAACACGCCTTGGATCGGTGTAGCTAGAGCATCCGATAATTGAAAAAAGATCGAGTAGATCAAAAACTGCTGAATAAGCCAAGCGACTTGGGAATCATTCGTGTACAAGGAAGCGACGGGGGCACGTAGGACATAAATAATGACACCAGCAACAAGCCCCATGATCAAGGCAAAGGTAATTCCGAGCCTGCTATATTGACGCGCATCCTCCACTCGCTTCGCTCCTACTTCGTAGCCGACAGCGATCGTTAAAGTAAATGCAATACTTAACGGAATCATATACAAAAAGGACGCAAAATTAACCGCGGCTTGATGGGCGGCGATCGTTGCCGTATCAAACGTACTCATAAGCAGCGTAACGGCCGCAAAAATACTTGTCTCAAAAAAGATCGTAAACCCAATGGGTAGCCCTAGTAGCAATATTTCCTTCCACTTTTTCAACGAAACGTGGTACAGCTTCTTAAACAGTTGAAAATCGGTAAACGGACGGACTTTAACAACGACTACAATCGCGACAGCTAAAATAAACCAATACGTAATCGCCGAAGCGTAGCCTGCTCCTACACCGCCTAAACGGGGAAACCCTAATTTTCCGAAAATCAACACATAGTTAAAAAAGATATTGATTGGTAGAGATAAAAGGGTAATAAACATCGTCACCCGTGTCTCCCCGAGGGAGTCAATGAGACAACGAATGGTTGTATATATAAAAAGGGGCACGATCCCAAACGCGAGCCCGATTAAATACTCCTTCGCAATTCGGCCAACTTCATCTTCTAATGACATCGCGGACAAAATCGGATCGAGCACGACAGCCCCAATCAAAATCACCGCGATAGAGATCGCTATCGATAAGTAAAGTCCTTGCAAAAACACATATGGAACATCATCTCGTTTTTCAGCGCCAATGCTTTGAGCAATGATTGGCGTCAATGCTAGCAAAACACCATTTAAACCAGTGAATACAGGAACCCACAAACTAGAGCCAATCGCAACCCCTGCCAAGTCATTGGCACCTGCTTGCCCCGACATAACCGTATCAAAAAAATTCATTGCATAGAGCCCGATTTGCGTAATTAAGATCGGCATCATCACAACGAGAAATAGCTTCCCTTTCTCTTGTAATGTTTCTGTCGGTTTCATCGGTTTCACCCCCGCTAGTAAATGGTTACCCGAATGATTATATCACGCTTTTTAGGAAATGGAAGAAAATTTGTTTCGTCATCCTAAGGACTTAACATGAAAAAAGAACCCATGCGTCTTTTCACATGAGCCCATTTATAGTACTAAAAGAAACGCTCTGTTAACTTGTGGCGGTAGCGACGAAAGCTACTTGAGGAACTCCATTTTCGTTGCTCCATAAGTTGGTTGTAGCGGAGCGTTTTTTCGCTGAGCTTTTTCTTCAGCTTCACCTCTTCATCTGGATCAACACATGCTTCCACTAACTGCTTTAGCTGGATGATTTCCTTTTGGACTTCTACTTCCTTCGGGACAAATCCAGCATTTTTTAAGATTTTATAGCTTAGTCTAAGCTCCTCGGGAACCCCTTGATCTTCTTCAAACGTCAACGGCTTTCCTTTTCCTTCAAGATCATCAAAGGCTCCTTCCTTTATTGCCTTTTGGATTCGTTCCTCTGCCAGACGACTAGCAAAATCCATACTCCTCGCCACCTTTTTTCGTTTAAAGATCGACTTTCATATCCGCATCTGATTGACGCTTTTGAGCCGATTTCGCTGACCTTGACCAAATGCTCACAAGGACAGGTCCTGAAATGTTATGCCATACAGAAAAGATCGCGCTCGGCAATGCGGCCAACGGTGAAAAATGATTACCTGCCAATGCTGCTCCTAAGCCTGAGTTTTGCATGCCAACTTCAATCGAAATCGCCCGCCGTGTCGATTCATCCAAGCCAACAAATTTCGCTGTCAAATAGCCAAGCAACAACCCGAAAACATTATGCAACATCACCGCTAAAAACAGCAAGGCCGCGCCCGACATTAAATTGGCTTGATTTGCGCCAACAACCGCTGAAACGATCGCCATAATCGCTACAATGGAGACCAACGGTAAGACGGCTGTGCTCTTATCAACGGCATTTGGAGCCATTTTTCGTACGAATAAACCGAGAGCAATTGGTACAATGATCATTTGCAAAATAGATACGAACATCGCCTTAGCATCAATGGGTAACCACTGCCCTGCTAAAAGAAGCAAAATAAAAGGGGTTACGATCGGTGCAAGCATGGTCGAAACGGACGTCATCGCAACCGATGCAGCAACATTTCCTTTCGCAAGGTAAACCATTACATTTGAAGCAGTACCACCAGGACATGCCCCGACTAAAACAAGGCCTGCCGCCAGCTCCGGTGGTAAGTTAAAAGCATAGGCTAGAGCGAATGCTACGAGGGGCATGATGACAAATTGCGCAAGCACTCCGACTAATACAGGAATCGGCTTTTGCAACACAATACGAAAGTCACTGAGTTTCAATGTCAGCCCCATCCCAAACATGATCACACCAAGCAAAATCGTAATGTGTGGAGTGATCCAAGTAAAATGATCTGGTGATAAAAAAGCAACAAAACTAATGATGATCACAAAAAACGCAAAATATTTACTGAAAAATTGACTCACTTTCGCTAACATCTCCATCGTCTTCTCCCCATATACATTTGTTTTTTTATACAATATTTCCACTATTCTACCTCTTCCTCCCTTTCCATTTCAACCACTTCATCTTGGAAGAAGTGAATCTGTTAGAAAAGGTTAACTTACCGCCAACTCTTACTTTGGGAAGCAGTCATTTTTCCTTAATCTTTAACCGTTGATGCAGGTAAACTTTCTTAAAGTGAAAAACCTAACCCGATAAGCTCTGAGTTAGGTCAAGTCGTATTCATCTAAACGAGCAAAGGTATACCCTTTTTCGATCAATAACGGGATGGCTGCTTTTACTCCTGCTGCCGTTCCACTCGCTGGCTGATTCATATGCATTAACACAATTGCCCCAGGCTCGGCGTTCAGTAACGCTGCCTTTACTTGCTCCGCTGTAAACGTTGCACCTGCATCTCCGAGTACAGAATAATTGACGACCTCTACTCCAAGGGCATTGGCGATTTCAACGGCCACTTCATCATAAAACGCTGTGCCTGAACGAAACAGCCTCGTCGACCGGCCTGTTAGTTGATAAATCCGTTGTTGGTTGTTTGTAATCTCTTTAACTACTTCCTCTGGAGACTTAGTCCCTTCGATGTTCCATGCGTTCCGTCCATTAACTGATAATGGTTTATGAGCAGACCCGTGATTTTCAATTTGAAATAGAGGATTGTTCGCCAGGGAAAGAAACACGTCTTCATTTTCATCAATCCATCGTTCGTTTACAAACAGCGTCGCTGGAATTTCCTTCTCTTGTAAGTAAGCCAGTAGCTCCTCATCAAATTGACTACCGTGCGGGCCACCGCAAGCATCGAGCGTTAACGCGATTACTTGCTCCTTCGTATCCAGCTTTGTTTTCACGCCTGTGACGTTTTCTCCCCATTCCGTCGGATCGTGTCTAAAGTTCGATAAATCGATGTCAGGTACCGTCCACTCTCCACCATCTTCCTCTTCGTCGTCCCATTCTTCTATTGGCTTTTCGCTCACAATGGTTTCAGGATCTTCCCCTTGACCCCCACATCCATATAAACTTGCCCCCAAGAAAAGTAAAACACAACCAATTAGTCGTTTCATATCAATCGTTGACCCCTTTTCCTTATCTCCCTCCTATCATACCCAAATGAGGCCAAATACACGATAAATAACGATACGAAAGAGACTAATTTATATGGGGTTGATTGTTTCAAAAATCACTCGCTTGCCGCGAGCAAGGCTTCAGCTAATCGGGGGAAATCGCCCCGATGGAATTTCAGCTCTTGCTTTTCCCGCAGGCGTCTCGTGATTTTGACCATCAACTTGGAAACGTCAGTCTAGTTAAACGTTCCACAAAAAGGGTACCACAAGGCCAATCAAACAACAGATGAGCCCATGAAGCAAACAGAAAAAAGCTCGAATCATTTTATTTTGATGATCCGAACTTTTTTATTACATTTGGCTAGTTTTGTCTCAGCCTTTCATTGTGCATTTATTGTGTTGCACGTCCAGCATGTACTAATCCATTGCCATAAAGGCTAGGAGAACCTAGATACGTTGCTGTTTGATTAATACGCTGGCGAATTTGGTTGTTCGTATAGCTAGGATATCTGCTCTTCACAAGTGCAGCAACTCCAGCAACGTGTGGTGTTGCCATAGATGTTCCAGAAAGCGATACGTAACGATTGCCTGTGTACGTGCTGTTTACGTTGACACCAGGTGCAGAAATTTCAATTTCTGGGCCATACGTAGAGAAGCTTGCGCGTTGACCATTTTGATCAACTGCTGCAACCGCCATAACACCAGAGTATCTAGCAGGATAGTTAACTCCTTGTCTACCCGTATTACCTGCTGCCCCTACTAAGAGAATACCAGCATTGTTTGCTCGGTTGACAGCTAACTCTAACGTGCTAGAACCACTCGTGCTTCCAAGGCTCATATTAATAATGTGCATGTTGTTGTTAATTGCCCATTCGATTCCTTGAGCTACAGAAGCAAGCGAACCACTTCCATTCCGATCAAGAACTTTCACAGCGTACAAGTCAGCCGATGGTGCTACACCAAGCACACCGATTGAATTGTTTAACGCAGCGATTGTACCAGCCACGTGAGTTCCGTGTCCGTTATTGTCATGATAGGAAGGCTCGCTTGAAATAAAGCTCGCTCCCCCTGCAATTCGTAAGTCTGGGTGTGAAGCAATTCCTGTATCAAGGACAGCGACTCGAGCACCGTTACCAAAAATACCGCGGTTGTGCGCTTGCTGCGTATTAATGAATGAAATTCCCCAAGGAACCGTTTGACTGATGGTTACTTCTGCATTCTCTTCGATGGCTTTTACGTTCGGATCTTTCTTTAATTTTTTCAATTCTTTTTTAGTTAGTTCTGCATGAATGACTGGAATCTCTTCAAATTCATGGATGACGTCCACATCATAACTTTCTTCGACACTCTGAGCAGAAACTTCTTCAGGTTCGACGACAATCAAATATTCCTTTTTCTCCTCGCTTGCTGCTGCTGGGTTTGCCATGAAAAGCAATGCCACTGTTGACAAAACCATAACTTTTAGACTTTGTCTCATAAACCATTCAGCCTCCTTTTTATTTTATAAATTTCAGAAATAACATACTTTTCGATCTAGCAGATATTTCAGAAATCTCTTATTATTCAATCTAGCAGATTGCAAAGGAGTCTGTATTTGCCATTTTTGGTGGTTTGTCCACTTCCTATGGTCAATAACCGTCATTATTCTACAAAACTTCCCACTTAGATAAACATATTTATATATCGTTTTTTTTCTTATCCCTTTAACAAGTCTCAACTTTAAAGTATTATCAAATACTATTCCTTGAAAGAAAAACGCCTGCATCCTATGCAGACGTGTTCGCTCCCTATAGCTCGATTTCTTCTTCCTTCGTTTCATACCAGTCATCGAGAACTTTCGCATCAAGAATTTTCGCTTCAATGTAGCTGACTTGCTTCGTCAAAAAGTGCTTTTTCCACTCAATCTCTAAATCTGCAGCAATGCCGACAACTGTCAACAGCTCTTGCCACGCAACATATCGCTTATACCAGAAAAATTGAGGTTGCTCTGACATATATGGATAAAGGTCGTCAAATTCTGTATGCTTACAATCGATGGTTCGTTCAAACTGTGTTTTTGCCGCGAGAAGCTTCTCTTCGAAATACACTTCCATTGATTGTGTTCCCATCGTATCTCCCTCCATTGTGCACTTTGTTGCACTTTATATTTTATCATACCATGTTTTTTACTGATCCTGAACAATGAAACTATGTCGAAATTTTGGAAGCTAACGTGGTCCACCAAGAAGAATATTTAGCCTTCAACAACGCTTCCATCGTTCCATCAAATGTGATCAGAAGCGATGTAGCCGGACCGGACGATTTAGTTAAATCTACATTTCCATTTACCGGAACTTGTAGTGTATTCCATTCATTCGTGGCTGCTAACACCTCTAGCTCATACTTCACACCTTTTGAGCCTACAGGAATAATTTCATAGACGCCTTCTTCCTGTAGAAGTTCATCGAACTGCTTCAGTGGGAAAACATCCTTTTCCTGAGATACCACTTCCTCCCCAACAAGTGGCTTTCCTAATAACGCAATTCCTGCGTCTTTCGGAGTAATGCCTATTTTAAGCGCTGATTGATGAACCCTTCCAATCACTGTCACGCCAAGGCATGATTGCTCTAAGACCATATTCGATTCCGTGCTACCAGTTATTGTGGCTTGGGCTTGGTTTGCTTCTCCTAGCGCCCTGTTGATTCCATCGATCATTTTTTGGTATGGTTCGTCCCCTGAAAAATTTTGTACAAGGAAGGTAAACGGTGTTGCCCCCACACTCATACATTCAAGTAACGCCACTCGAGCCGCGTAGTAACTTACCACTTCATATGGAACGTGGACATGATCTTTCGCCTTTTCTCCAACTCCACCCGATGCGTCTGTTGCCACGACTATTTGTTCTTCCCCTTGCCACGGGATCACTTGAACATCTCGTGTGCCCTTCAATTCATCACCTGCTTTTGTACTCGTTTATAAAAAACGGCTTCGTTGTTCTTTTGTTGGAATTTGGCATTCGTCTCGCTTTCCAAACCATTTGTAGCGATTTCGTGCCACGATCCGATAGATAAAGTCACGCAAAAAGCGCGGAAAGATAACCGCCCATTTTAACCATCGAATCGGAGAGTCTAGCTGCGCTACAATCTTTAAGACAGCATCTGAGCATACAAACGCTTGCCCTTCCATAATAAGGACAACCGAATCAGTGGATCGATCGATGGAGTGCTTCTCTAGCAGCTCTTGGCCGACCTCAGATTGCAAGGAGGCAAATTGAAACGTAGCTTGTGGGTCTCGTTTGATGATGAATTGCACCCAATAGTTGCAAAAGTTGCAAACACCGTCAAACAATATAATTGATGGCAACATTTGATCCCTCATCCTTCTTCCCCCTCTCTCTTCATTATACCACCTTCTACTTGCATCAAACGTTTGACAAAGGAGGGAAGTTCTGTTGCGTGATCCTGTTTATATGGGATAATAAAAGCAGGATGTAAAAGCTCTTAGGAGGGATACGTCGATGCCAGGACCTTACAACGAAATAGATGTAGCGATTTCGTACATCCACAATCACCTGTATGAACCGCTCTCCCTTTCTCATATCGCTTCCTATGTGGGCTATAGCAGTTATCATTTTTCCCGTTTATTTAAAGAAAAAACGGGTCTTTCCCCTCTCTATTATGTTTCTTCCCTCCGGTTGCAAAAAGCCAAGGAGTTGCTGCTAAACACAAACTTAACTGTTCGTGACATCGGGCTTGAAATCGGTCAACAAAGCTTAGGAACGTTCACGACCCGATTTACGAAATGTGTAGGCATGAGCCCTTCTCACTTTCGCGAATCTATGAATCAAGTGAACCATTCGCTCCATTCCTTACAAATGCTTTCGGATTGGCGCACTTCCTTACAATCCATCAGGCCATTTTCTACCGTGACAGGCACGATCGATTCTGAGGCCCCGCTTGAAGGGTTTATCTTAATTGGCCTCTTTTCCAAGCCTATTCCAGAGGGTCTTCCGTTATATGGAAATCTCCTTTCATCAACTGGTGCGTTTTCTTTTATCGGAGTCAAACCCGGAATCTATTATTTAATGGCCACGTCCATTTCATGGTCTATGCAGGCTAAAGATATCCTACTACCTTATACAACGCTACGCGGACGGATTAAAGAGCCGATCATCGTGACTGAGTCCCCTTCCATCCTAGAATACTCCCTGACGCTCCACACACCACGACTTGATGATCCACCTATTTTAATTTCTCTACCACTGCTCATGAAAAATTTTTTAAAAGCACGCATTGCAACATAGCAATTAAGAAGAAATCACACACTGCCATTCTTGCTAAAATGACACTATCATTCATAAAGAGGTGATTTGATGATTTTAACTATGAATCCTTACTTGATGTTAGATGGGGATGGGCAGGCTGCTATCGAATTTTATCAAGATGCATTAAACGCGGAAGTGATAATGATTCAAACGTATGGGGATTTACCTGAGCAACCAGACTCTCCTATGGCATCTGTAAACAAAGACCTGATCCTTCATGCTCATTTAAAGCTAGGTGAGATGGACCTGATGATATCTGACCAATGTCTTGATGTTGATCCTGAACGCTTTCCGCAGCAAAGTGGATCTCCCGTCACTATCGCTCTGACAACGAACAATGTAGAAATGACAACGGAAGTTTTTCAAAAATTAGCTTCAGGAGGAAAAGAAATCGCTCCACTTGAGAAAACATTTTTCAGCCCACTGTATGGTCAAGTAATTGATAAGTTTGGTATCACGTGGCACGTAACAACACAAGAGGAAAGCTCCAACTAGACTGGTTCACAAGATGCACCCCAGCTGCATCACGTCAGCCTCCTTCGGTATCAAAACATGATTGGAAGTGATCGTCCATGAAACCTGTGATTCAATTTGTTGGCGGCCATAACATTGCGCTAAAGATTCCTAAGTTCAAGTATGAAGAAACGGTTCGGTTTTATCACGACATTTTGCGTCTCCCTTACCTAGGTCAAGAACAAGGATCTTATAAATTTCAACTAGTTCCCTCTACCCTATGGCTCGATTGCATGGATAACTACTCGCAACAAGATGTGTGGCTCGAGGTGCAGACAGATGACCTTGAGGTCGCGTCAAATCATTTAAACGAGTGCGGAGTTGACCGAAGAGATGAAGTGGAAATCCATGAAGGTGCAGCCGGTTACTGGATTTCTGATCCGTGTGGCACGATTTTACGGGTGAACCCACAAAGAGAAGGGGGATTAAATGAAGACGATTCTTTTCATTCATTGTGCAGGTTCTCAAAGAAGTGATGACCTTGTCTATTATTTAAAGCAATCCCTCCGTTCGGAACATAACGTAGCGTATCCCGAAATGCCCAATCCGGAAGCACCTGAATACGATCAATGGGTCAAACAAGTAGAGAAAGAGCTTTCGTTCATCGATGGAGAGGTTATCCTTGTCGGCCATTCCCTTGGGGGCGCTGTTCTCGTCAAATATCTCTCAGAAAAATCTCCTCCTCTTCCACAGGTTACAGGGCTGTACCTCATTGCACCTCCCTTTTGGGGCCGGGACGAAGAATGGCAAAACGAGGCGTTTACTATAACAGATCCATCTACACTTCTCTCAATCGACCGAGTCGTTCTTTATCATAGTCGCAGTGACCATGTCGTCCCATCCTCACATCAAACATTTTATAGAGAAATCTTTCCCAACGCTATCATACGCACACTAAACGGGAACGATCATTTCTTTATCGGTGGGTTGCCTGAGCTTGTCGCCGATCTTAAACAAGGTAAATCCTAAGGGTCATGCGCGGAGCATGGCTTTTTTTATGTTATGGACAGAAAATATATTTATTTTGGAAAATACATAAGTAAAACACGCAAACACCTTGCTTAAATCGCGCAATATCACTTATAATTACTTATAACAAATTAACAATACTTATGAGTTGGTGATGAATTTGTACCAAGATGAGCGTTTGCCGTTAATTTTAGAGGAATTAAAGAAACATCAGCGCATTACCGTTGAACAAATTTGCGCACGTTTTGGAGTATCACGAGATACAGCCCGTCGTGATCTTGTAAAGCTAGAAGAACAAAAAGTAATTATCCGCACGCGAGGCGGCGCGATCCTTCCGTCTGCCCACCAAGAAGTGAAAGGCTATCACCAACGATTAGAAACGGTCTCAAAAGAAAAAAAGCAGATCGGCGAAAAAGCAGCATCTTTTATTCATGAAGGTGATCGTTTAATCCTTGATACATCTACAACAGTTCAAGCCCTTGCTGATTTT
The DNA here is from genome assembly GCF_004376175.1 of Halalkalibacterium halodurans. Taxonomy (GTDB): domain Bacteria; phylum Bacillota; class Bacilli; order Bacillales; family Bacillaceae_D; genus Halalkalibacterium; species Halalkalibacterium halodurans. Next base: position 19,240 of record NZ_SNUY01000050.1, read on the forward strand.
TTTCCAAATGTTCGCTGTACAATTGTGACAAACTCAATCAATCTCGCAGACCTTTTGTCAGCAAAAAAGCACGCAGACATCCAATTACTTGGCGGTAAACTTGAGAAGAAACACCGTTACTTGTATGGAGCTTCCGTAATTGAAAGGCTACGTTCGTATTATGTCGACAAATTGTTTTTAGGGGTTGTAGGCATTTCCGAGCATGGGCTTACGATTGCCCACGAGGAAGATGGCATGGTGAAACGAACAATGCTCCAGCAAGCAAAGCAAAAAATCGTGTTAGCCGATCATTCAAAAATTGGCGTTACTGATTATTTCAAGCTTGCTGACTTATCCGATATTGATGTCTTGATCACGGACCGGTCCCCACCTTATTCGTTTCATCAATTATTACAGCAACATGGTGTGGAGCTTGTCATCACAGGGGAGGAGACTGAAGAATGAAAAAGTTGATCGCCATCGATTTGGACGGAACGTTACTTAACGAGAAGAGCACAATTAGCGAAGAAAACATGGAATCGTTACAAAGGGCGCAAGAGGCTGGCATGGAAGTGGTGATCGCGACAGGAAGAGCTTACTTTGATGTTGTAGACCTTTTAAAGCCAACAGGCATGCATCCATGGGTGATCGGGGCCAACGGCGCAACGATCCATGATCCAACAGGAAGGCGATTGCTTTCAATTCCCCTTGAGCATAAACAGGCGATTGAGATTTTACATTGGCTAGAAGGAAACCATTTTTACTACGAGGTGTTTAGCGATGAAGCGATTTTCACACCACAAAACGGACGGGAGCTGCTTGCCATCGAAATGGATCGGCTTGTAAGCGCGAATCCGCAAACAGACCTTGGCACGTTATCCCAAGCAGCCGCAAAACAATTCAGTCAAACGGGGTTTTCATATGTCTCATCTTATCGTGACTTGCTTGATACTGAAGTGAACATCTACAATATTCTCGCCTTTTCCTTTGATGAACACAAATTAGCAAAAGGTTGGGATCGCTTTAAACAAACGGATAACTTAACGCTCGTCACATCAGCTGAGCACAACTTCGAGCTTGAACATCCACTCGCCTCAAAGGGTAACGCCTTAACATGGTTAGCTAAACATTTGCACATCCCCCTAGAACATACAGTGGCGATCGGTGATAGCATGAATGACTACTCGATGATCACAATCGCTGGCTACAGTATCGCCATGGGAAATGCCCGTGCCGAAATTAAACAGATCTCCCACGAGGTCACTTTATCAAACTATGAGCATGGGGTTTCCCACTCCATCGAACGACTGCTTGCCGCAAAGCGGTTGGGACAAAACTAGCCAACAGCAATAAAGAAGGTTCGGGTCATTTTATTTTGATGATCCGAACTTTTTTTCTATTGATTTACGGGTCGTCGGTTGTTTGATGTCCAGAAAAAACAGATGTATGCCCATCGTTCATTGTCAAAATCACGAGACGCCTGCGGTAAGCAAGTGGTTTTTGACACAATCAACCCCCTATATGTTTTGTCCCAGCTCTCTTTTCTTTTCTATCCCCCACTTCCCTCCCTCCAAAGTCAATCGAACCCGTCACGAACTTGTTGGAAAATCGTTTTTACTTTGTCCTTGACGGTTATGTCCCTCTTTCGTTAAGATGATGGCTATACGAAAGACATGGGGCTAATGGTTCGGTTAAAACGATTTTGGTAGGAGGAGCCACAATGCTAGTAGTCAAAAAAGCCTTGAATAATAACGTCTTGATTGCCGAACACCCGAGTTATGACGAAGTCGTTTTGATCGGAAAAGGTCTAGGCTTTGGCAAGAGGCCGGGAGATGAAGTCGCAGGCGAAAGCGCTGAAAAATTTTTTGTATTGAAGGATGCGAAGGAACAAGAGCAATACAAACAGTTGCTCGATTACGTCGACGAATCCTTTATCGGGTTCATGAATGACGCCATCGAACGAATTGAAGAACGCTTTCAGGTTCGGCTACACGAGCATATTCATGTGGCATTGACCGACCACTTATTTTATGCCATTAAACGAATTAATCAAGGGTTTGACATTAAAAATCCATTTTTAACCGAAACTGAACTAGCGTATCCGAAAGAATTTGATGTGGCCACAGAGATTATCCAAGCGTTAGAAGCGGCTTTTCACATTTCCATTCCACCAGGGGAAATAGGATTTGTTGCTCTTCATATCCATAGCGCGCTAACGAGACGCTCGCTTGAGGAAGTCAATCAACATACTAGGCTCATAAGTGAGCTCGTCTATGTCATTGAAACCTCGCTTGAGCTGACGATCGATCGGCAGCACGTCGATTATCTCCGGCTTGTTCGTCACCTCCATCACGCAATCGAGCGGATTCAAAAAGGAGAGTATAACGACAATCAAGAACGATTAAAAAAAATCTTGAAAGAAGAATATCCAGTATGCTACAATCTTTCATACAAGCTGATTAAAATTATGCAACAGTCGTTAAAGAAAGCGATTCCAGATGCTGAAGCCGTTTATTTAACCTTACACCTTCAGCGTCTTGCAAAAGAATAACTGGCATTATTCTTTCCGTGTTACTGGTTATGCAGGCATGAGAGAAAGGAAAAGGTGCAGACTATAGAGATAAGGAGGAGACTCCTATCTTTATGGCTGTGTCTTCCCCCCTTTCCCTCATGCCTTTTTGTTGTGTGATTTTTTTCGGTTTGTAACATCTAAAGGAGGTTTTCTTCATGTTTAAAAAATCATTCGGCGTTTTGCAACGCGTCGGAAAAGCGCTCATGCTACCGGTCGCTTTACTGCCGGCAGCTGGGATTTTGCTCGCTTTTGGTGACGCGCTCCAAAACCCTGATATGACGGAGCGTTTTCCGTTTTTAACGGCAGATTGGATCGTGATCATTGCCGAACTTATGCAAAATGCAGGGGACATTGTCTTCGCAAATCTCGCCCTTCTTTTCGCCGTTGGGGTCGCCATCGGTCTTTCGAATGGAGACGGGGTCGCTGGACTTGCTGCGTTAATCGGGTATTTGATCATCAACGTAACAATGAGCGTTATCGGGCATGTTACACCTGAAATGGTCGGAGATAGCCCAGCTTATGCAAGCGTACTTGGCATTCCAACGCTACAAACAGGGGTATTCGGTGGAATCATTGCCGGCCTTCTCGGTGCGTATATGTACAAGAAATACTTTAATATTGAATTACCGTCATACTTAGGTTTCTTTGCGGGAAAACGATTTGTTCCAATCGCAACAGCCTTTTTCTCCTTATTCGTCGGGGTGCTCTTACACTTTATTTGGCCGACCGTTCAGGATGGCTTAAACGCATTCTCTTATTACATGACGGAGTCAAACCGTACGGTTGCAGCGTTTATCTTTGGTGTCATTGAGCGTGCTCTGATTCCGTTCGGACTTCATCACATTTTCTACTCGCCATTCTGGTTTGAGTTTGGTCAGTATACGAACGCCGCTGGTGAAATTGTACGTGGGGACCAACGGATCTTCTTTGCGCAAATTCGTGATGGTGCTGAGCTGACAGCTGGTACGTTCATGGCAGGTAAATTCCCGTTCATGATGTTCGGTCTTCCAGCTGCTGCACTTGCGATTTACCATTGCGCACGTCCTGAAAACAAAAAAGTTGTTGCTGGTATTATGGCATCTGCAGCCCTTACTTCGTTTTTAACAGGGATTACAGAGCCTATTGAATTTAGTTTCTTATTTGTAGCGCCATTATTGTTTGCCGTGCATACCATTTTCGCTGGTCTTTCATTTATGATCATGCACATTTTGGACATTAAGATTGGGATGACTTTCTCTGGAGGGGTCATTGACTTTATCCTTTACGGAGTCCTTCCAAACAGAACCGCTTGGTGGCTTGTGATTCCGATTGGATTAGTGTTCTCAGTCATTTACTACTTCGGGTTCCGCTTTGCAATCAAGAAATTTAACCTTATGACTCCTGGTCGCGAAGAACCAACGGAAGAAGATGGAGCTGGGGCTGAAGTAGATAAAAACTCTCTTCCATTCAATGTCCTTGAAGCTCTTGGTGGCAAGGAAAACTTAACAAACTTAGATGCGTGCATAACGCGATTACGCGTGAACGTCAAAGATGCGAAAAATGTTGACAAAAATCGTCTGAAGAAATTAGGCGCCTCTGGTGTGATGGAAGTGGGGAACAGCATTCAAGCGATCTTCGGCCCACGTTCTGATCAAATTAAAACGCAAATTCAAGACATTCTTGATGGTAAAACACCAGTCGTTACTGAAGAAACACCTGATGAAGCGCAAGTCGCTCCGGTTGCAGGCGACATCTCTTTCGCCATGCCGATTGAAGGAAAGCTTCTTGATCTAAGCGACGTACCAGATGAAGTGTTTTCGAAAAAAATGATGGGCGACGGCTTTGCGATTGAACCGACAGAAGGTATTGTCTATGCGCCATTTGACGGAAAAGTAAGTACGATCTTCCCGACAAAACACGCGATTGGCTTAACGACAGATACTGGAAAAGAAGTGCTCATCCATATCGGTATCGATACGGTTAACTTAAAAGGGGAAGGATTCACTGCCCATGTCGAGCAAGATGACATTGTTCAACAAGGTCAAAAGCTTATGAGCTTCGACCTAGATGTGATTAATGAAAAAGCGAAATCAGCGATCACGCCGATTATTTTTACTAACCTTGCCGAAGGAGAGCACATCACGCTTCATACATCTGGTGAGCAAAAAGCAAACACAGAAAACATTCTTTCCATTAAACAATAGTTATTTATACAGAAACCAAGTTCACCACTTGGTTTCTTTTTTTGCCATAAGACTTTTAATTATCCAATGTTTAGTCTCGATTCAGTAAGGGTACATGTAAAGTGACAGTGATTCATGTATCTCTTTACATGGCTTCAATGAGTCACTTTATTTGAACTCCCTTTCCCCACCCACGGAGGGCAACTACAATGTTGCTCTCCCATTTTTATTACTTCGCTTTATCAAACCCTTGAAATGGGAGTCTTTTTTGAAATACTTTTTTCAGTTCGGGACTAACCACCACAGACTTCATCACTATACTTCATTAAAAGGTGGTACATTTTTCTTCAATTCTAAGAAACATGTCCTGTTTTGAGACATTTCTTTAATGTATGTTACAAGTTTCGACATAGAAGATATGCTATCCGACCCTTTTCTGACGGTGATCGCTCTTGGTAGAATAGGCTGACAGAAAAGAATCTGAATAAAGAAGTGGTGAATGAAAACATGTTTTCAAGTGCAGAAATTGGGATTGATTTAGGAACAGCCAATCTTCTTGTATATAGCAAAGATAAAGGAATTATTTTAAATGAACCATCAGTTGTTGCCATGAATGTGGAGACGAACGAAGTACTCGCTGTCGGACTTGAAGCGAAAAACATGGTCGGAAAAACACCTGGAAACATCGTTGCCATGCGTCCATTAAAGGATGGAGTCATCGCCGATTTTGACGTGACAGCCACGATGTTAAAACACATTATGAAGCAGGTGAGCAAATCGGCTGGACTTTCGATGCGAAAGCCTAATGTCGTGGTCTGTGCTCCTTCTGGATCGACGTCTGTAGAGCGTCGCGCGATTCTCGATGCTGTGCGGAGCTGCGGAGCGAAACAAGTGGAAATTATTGAAGAGCCTGTTGCGGCTGCCATCGGTGCAGACCTTCCAGTGGACGAGCCTGTCGCCAATGTAGTCGTTGACATTGGCGGTGGAACAACAGAAGTTGCTATCATTTCCTTTGGCGGTGTCGTCTCCTGCAATTCTGTCCGAATCGGTGGAGACAAAATCGACGAGGACATCATTCAATACATTCGAAAAAACTACAACGTGTTGATCGGTGAACGGACAGCCGAACAGGTAAAGATTGAAATCGGATACGCTCCAATTGATCACGAAGTCTTGACAATGGAAGTTCGTGGCCGGGATTTAGTGTCGGGCCTACCGAAAACGATTGAATTGAAATCAACGGAAATCCAGTATGCAATCAATGAATCATTACTGCAAATTCTTGAAGCCTTACGCGCCACCCTTGAAGATTGTCCACCTGAACTGAGTGGTGACATTGTCGACCGCGGTGTCATTTTAACTGGCGGGGGCTCGTTGATGAATGGTTTCCAAGAGTGGCTCACTGATGAAATTGACGTACCTGTTCACCTTGCACCTAGTCCGCTAGAAGCTGTTGCGATTGGAACAGGGCGCTCGTTATCCATGATCGCAAAACTACAAAAAGTGACGGTGTAATGTACGAAACTCGAGGGGCTGCTCAAAAGCAGCCCTTTCATCCATTCATCGTTAAAATCCGTCCATGATTGAGCGCTTATTCTTTATTATTTTTTTAGCCTCCTTAAGTATACTCGTCTAAGCTTTCCACTTCTTGTTCATGATCCGTTCCCTAAAAATCGCCATCCGTTGTTCGGTTTAAGACGTACCGCTTCCCCTTCTCCACTTGGAAGCTCATTCGTCCAGAGTCCAAAACATCCCCTTCTACCTCTTCACCGCTCTCGGTTATTCGCATGTTTATTCGAGTAAGCACTTCACACGTTTGCGTTTTAGTTGAGACGATTTCCACCTTGACCAGTGCTCCATTCGTCCAAGCTAAATCAACTTCATATCCTCCTCTGCCTCGTAACCCTTTCACATACCCGTCTTTCCATGAATCAGGAAGCGCCGGGAGAAACTCGAGGTAGCCTTGATGCGATTGTAAAAGCATTTCGGCGATACCAGCTGTTGCCGAAAAGTTTCCATCGATCTGAAAAGGTGGATGGGCACCGAATAAATTAGCGTATACACCACCGCGATGTTGCATCGATTCATCCTCTTTAATAAGCTTTAACATGTTTGAGAGTAACCGCTCGCAGCGATTCCCATCTTTAAATCTAGCCCATAAGCTAATTTTCCAACCTAGACTCCAGCCTGTTCCTTCGTCACCTCTAATTTCAAGGGACGTTTTGGCTGCTTCAAAAAGATTTGGCGCTGATTGCTCTGTAATGAGCCGCCCTGGGTAAATCCCGACAAGGTGGGAGACGTGACGATGATGAACATCTTCGTCTTCGAAATCGTTCGACCATTCCTGTAATTGGCCGCGCTTACCGATTTGAAGCGGCAACAGCCGTTGCTTCGCATCAGATAAGGCCTTTACAAAATCTTCATCGATTGAGAGGCGTTTTGCCGCCTGAATGCAATTGTCAAAGCATTCTGCGATCAATGACAGATCCATCGTCGTCGCAGAACTAACGGCATAGCCCTTTTCTCCAATCCGGAACCGTTGCTCGGGAGAGGTCGAAGGTGAAGTGACAAGATAACCTGCTTCATTCTCAATCAACCAATCCAAACAGAATAACGCCGCCTCCTTCATAATCGGATATGCCGTATCTCGCAAATATGCTTCATCTTCGCCAAAAGTGTAATGTTCCCATAAATGTTGGGTTAACCATACACCACCCATCGGCCAAAACGCCCAGACCGGATCTCCATGACCAAAATCGCCAACTGGTGCTGTTTGTCCCCACAAATCAGCATTGTGGTGCGCCACCCATCCTCTTGCGCCATAATTTATTTCAGCTGTTTTCTTTCCGTTCGCTGCCAACCTTTCGATAAAATGAATTAACGGTTTATGCAGTTCGGCTAGGTTGCAAGTCTCCGCCGGCCAGTAATTCATCTCCGCATTAATGTTTAACGTATAGTTGCTGCTCCATGGCGCCCGTGTTTCTTCATTCCAAATCCCTTGTAAATTGGCAGGTTGGGTTCCTGGACGAGAGCTGGCGATCATTAAATACCGACCATACTGGAATAAGAGCTCCACCAACCCAAGATCACGGCTACCATATTCCTTTATTCGTTGATCGGTTGACATGTCCGCTGGGGCTATGCTCTCTCCCAAATGCAGCGAAACCCTATTAAATAGCTTCGTGTAATCTTCAAGATGACGATTAACAATCTCTTTATATCCTCTCTTACAAATCGCCTTGATTGTTTCAATTGTGCGCAAGCTAGGATCTCGTTCTAAGCAGCTCGCCCCTGTACTTGGATCAAAGGAAGTCGACGCACTAAAATATAAAGTTGCACAAGTCGCCCCCATTACGTGCAATCCGTCGGCATCTACTTTCAACGACCCACCTTCGTTGACGGCAGCAAGTCTCCCGTGAAACTTCATCCCCTGCGACATATCTGGATGTCCGTAACGTACAGGATTCTCTTCATCATAGTAACTAGGTGACACGTGCTCTGGTGCTGTGCCGGATATCGTATAGTGTTCCGCACCAACGCTCGATACATGTCTCAGCAGACTATCCAGCTTGGCCCGGAAACTGAGGAACCCCTCCTTGCTTGCGGTTAAACGAACGACGATGGCTCGGTCAGGATACGTTACAAATAGTTCACGGGTATACTGTACGCCACCAATTGTGTAAGTAACGGTGACGATCCCTGTAGATAGATCTAGCTCTCGGTGATAATGAGGAGCCACAACTTGGCCATGATCCATGAAAATGTTCAAATCGCCAAAAGGTAAATAGGATTGCGTATAAGGACCCATCATGTCCCTTGAGAGCTGATCTGCTTCTTCATACTTTTCTTGTGCGATCAGCTCTCTCACTTTCGGCAGTACCTCCTTCACCCTTGGATTATTCCAATCCTTCGGGTAGCCTGACCATAACGTGTCTTCATTTAAAGCGATACGCTCCTTCTCGACCTTTCCGAATACCATCGCCCCGAGGTTACCGTTCCCTATAGGTAGCGCTTCCGTCCAAAAACTAGCTGGAGAATCGAATTGAATCTTCATAAAGTTTTCTTCCCTCCTACGATTGTTACATAACATTTTTTAACTTCATCTTCCCAGAATCGAACGTTTGTAACCATGTCAGAATTATAGATGAGAAACCGTTACATTGACACTGCACTTTTTTTGCGTTTAGTATAATAAATTCACTTTTGGAGCAGCCAAACAGTTAAACTATGTCCAATCAAATGTAACTGCTCGATTACAAAAGCTAGAAAATGAACTAGGCGTTTTGTTATTTTATCGAAAACCAAAAGGAGTCCAATTGACAGAAAAGGGCGTCCTTTTTCAACAATATGCTGATTCTATTTTACGAATGGTCGAAGAATCAATCCGAGTATTACAAGATCATGAGCAGCCCAATGGCTCCCTTCGAATTGGTGACATGTGGTCATTTCATCCCTCTGATTGCGTCTTACCAATCAACATACAATCAAGTCGAGCTTAGCATTGAAACAGGTCAAACTCCTCAATTATTGGAGAAGGTTAAAGAATATGATTTAGACGCTGCATTGGTTACAGACATACCTAGCTTCCCTTGGATCGAGATAGACGAAAGTTGGACAGAAGAGCTTGTCGTCCTATCGCACGATGAGTTTAATTTTACAACACTGCTTGATCGGAAATGGGTCGTTTCTTCATCTGGGTGTCCATTTCGAAAAAGGTTGGAGGAATGGTTGCAAGATGAGGGAGGATCACTTGAGAACTATCTTGAGATTCACTCACTTGAAATATTATTAAGTAGTGTCAAAGCTGGCTTAGCGGCTACCCTCCTCCCTCGGTCCGTATTAAAAGGCGCCTACGAAGATCTTTACGCTTTTCCAATCCCTGAAAAATATCGTTACATGACGACTGCGCTTTTGCGAAGAAAGGAGAAACATACAAGCTATGCCTATCAAGCCTTTTGTGAAATGGTGAAAAGAGACGGAATATGAAAGATACAGTGTTGGCAAATCCTGCTGTCATCTATGAGTAAGGCTTTACAATAATCGATCCTATTTTTTGTCCAGCAAGTATGCCGTTAGAAAAAGAATCGATAACCGGCTAATAGTAGCAGCCCAGAAATCAAGGAGGTGATGATCTGTTTCATGCTTAACTGAACCGCAAACGACGCACCCATCTCCTTCTTAAAGCCGAAAGCGTGACCGCACACGAAGAAAGAGTTGAGGCTAAATAAACAAGGACAACCAGTTCACCAGTTGAGACCGTAGACAGTAACACCCCTTCTCCTTCATTATATTGAAAAAGCCCGCCAAATGGCGAGCTACGATGAACAACTATAAAACTAGGATCTAGTACGAACCAATGGCTGATGTTTCTGCTCATAATCTTCACGTATGATCGCATAAACCTTGAAATCTCGATGCGCCCCTTTGACGTAGATGGCGCGGCGATGGGTACCCTCATAGATCAACCCCGCCTTTTCCATCCGTATTGTCAAAACTTTATATAAAAATAGGTTATTAAATCCTATATTAGAGGGCTTTATAAGCAAAAAAATTGCCACCCCCTTAAATTCTGTAGATAATTGAGGTTACCACAACACCCAATTCCAGAAAAGGAAGTGACAATTTGTACCCTCAAATTATAACCTATTTATTAACTTTTATAAACTATCAAGAACAAATTATTCGAACTTTGCTTACTCTTTTGATTGGAAAAAGCATGTTCGATAAACCAAAAGAAGCTCCTGTTAATCAGCCTTATCGAAAGCTTCAAATTGATGATTTACCTATCATTGAAAAACTAGAAAGGCTCGATTATCAGCTTTTATTAGCGGAACACCTTCAATCCAAAGGGAAACCGTTAAAACCAGTACAGCGACGAGCGAATTCTACGCCCGTACCGTCTACCTTATGTTGTCCGAAGTGTGGTGCTCCTTCTGCGTATTTGTACGCAAATAACGGAGGAAAAGGACAATATCAGTGTAAGGTGTGTTCGTGTGTTTTCAATAAAAAAAGTCGTTATCAGAAAGAGGCCATTCTTAAGTGTCCTCACTGCCTTAAACCGCTTGAAAAAATTAAAGAACGAAAAGATTTTCACGTGTTTAAGTGCAAAAATGATATGTGTACCTATTATCAAAAAAACTTGAGCGCCATGACCAAAAAAGAGAAAAAACAATTTAAAGAAGATCCACAATCGCTGAAAGTACGCTACATTTACCGGAAGTTCCA
>NZ_SNUY01000051.1:0-11500 GCF_004376175.1 Halalkalibacterium halodurans
TGGAACTTCCGGTAAATGTAGCGTACTTTCAGCGATTGTGGATCTTCTTTAAATTGTTTTTTCTCTTTTTTGGTCATGGCGCTCAAGTTTTTTTGATAATAGGTACACATATCATTTTTGCACTTAAACACGTGAAAATCTTTTCGTTCTTTAATTTTTTCAAGCGGTTTAAGGCAGTGAGGACACTTAAGAATGGCCTCTTTCTGATAACGACTTTTTTTATTGAAAACACACGAACACACCTTACACTGATATTGTCCTTTTCCTCCGTTATTTGCGTACAAATACGCAGAAGGAGCACCACACTTCGGACAACATAAGGTAGACGGTACGGGCGTAGAATTCGCTCGTCGCTGTACTGGTTTTAACGGTTTCCCTTTGGATTGAAGGTGTTCCGCTAATAAAAGCTGATAATCGAGCCTTTCTAGTTTTTCAATGATAGGTAAATCATCAATTTGAAGCTTTCGATAAGGCTGATTAACAGGAGCTTCTTTTGGTTTATCGAACATGCTTTTTCCAATCAAAAGAGTAAGCAAAGTTCGAATAATTTGTTCTTGATAGTTTATAAAAGTTAATAAATAGGTTATAATTTGAGGGTACAAATTGTCACTTCCTTTTCTGGAATTGGGTGTTGTGGTAACCTCAATTATCTACAGAATTTAAGGGGGTGGCAATTTTTTTGCTTATAAAGCCCTCTAATATAGGATTTAATAACCTATTTTTATATAAAGTTTTGACAATACGACTTCTATCATGGGAGAGTTTCATATGAAAATCCTATTCACCTTTTACCTCGCAACCGGTGGTGTCGTTACTTTAAACCGCCATCGATATCATGCTTTACAAAGTGATGAATGTGAGTGTCATTTTTTATATTTAAAAAACGGCTCAGGACTAAATACAATGGGCGATGCGAGAACTTATGTAACAAATGATGATGAAGACATTAAGGCACTCCTCTATGGGAAACAATACGATGTCATTGTCGTTACGTTAGATTTTTTGTTTGTGAACAGATTACGTCGCCTCGGATATAAAGGGAAAATTATTTTCGATGTGCAAGGGTTTGGCACGGGCATCAAAGAATTATTCGATAAAGCGAACGATCATATTACAGGGGAAGTAGATGCGATCTTGTCACCTAAAACACCCCATTTAGAGCAGATAATCGCACAACACTTCCCCTCTACTCCAGCCTTTCATTTTCACAACTGCATAACGTTTTCTATGTTTACTACTAATCCACAATCAAAGCCAAAACGAACGATTATCGGTTGGGTAGGCCGAATCGAAGAAAATAAAAACTGGAGATACTTCTTACAAATCGGTGAGAAGTTGCTTAAAGAGGATCCATCGCTAGAGCTTTGGATATTTGAAGATCCTAAAGCAGCAAACCCGAGCGAAAAAAAGCATTTTCACAGTGTGGTGAAAAAATTAAAGCTAAGAAGTCATATGCGTTCACTACAGAATGTTCCTTATGAACGAATGGCTGAATTTTATTCTTTAATCGGTCGTTCCGGTGGCTTTCTTTGTTCTACCTCCAAAAAAGAAGGCTTTGGGTATGCCGTTCTTGAAGCAATGTGCTGCAAATGCCCAGTAGTATGTACCGATTCAGATGGAATTAAAAGCTTCGTCATCGATGAACAAACAGGTTTAATTATTCCTCACAACAACGTTCCCGCCTCTGTCAATAAAGCACAGCGATTGTTAAGGGATAAACAATTTCAAAATCAATTAACATCCAATGCACGAAATTATGTCCATGAACATTTTAGCCCTGAGTTGTATCGGGATCATTTTCAGCAGATGCTTCAGTTCATTGGACTATAGCACTAAATTGATTTTTTTGTCCTGATCTCCTATATGAGTCCACCCCTTTTATTTAAAGGATGAATATAAAAAGTGAAGAAGGATCTAATTTCCTTTTTATCTCTGTATAAAAGGAGGGAGATCATTTTTATGGCTCATACGAGACTACATGCATGTCGACAAAATATCCGACGCACTGCACAAAGCATCAGATTATGTCGCACGTTACGTGCCGAAGTTCGTGCTGATTTAAGACAATGTCGTGAAGCCTTAAGCGAATGTCGACAACAAACACAATCTTCATAATCCTTTTTCAGGAAAGGAGGAACTTCATGAATCCAGAATTACGTGAATGCCGTGAACAGTTGAGACAACGAAGAAACCAATTACGTCAGTGTCGTCAAGGGCTTGCGGACGCGCGTGCGGCAAGAGCAGAGTGTCGTGAGAACTTAAGAGAGTGCCGCGAGCCGTATAATGTTGCAACGATTTTTAATATCAATGTGTAATCATTTTCTTAAGAGGGGAAACATCACATCCCCTCTTTCTTTTTTTATGTACCTCTCCTTTCTCTTCGGTATCTTCTACTGACGCCCAAAAGGGTGAAAACAAGGCGACTATTATGTACAAACCACCATGTTTTTCATAGACTAGTATGACTTTTATTAGGTGAATGCTAACCAGGAGAGAGGACCGTGCTAAATGTTGACATTCTTTTGCTCTGTTGTGTCATTATCACGATGTTTGTTGCGTTAATTAAAGAGTGGTTCGTACCAGAATTAACAGTTTTTTTTGCTTTATCCTCTTTAGTGTTGTTTAATGTTTTAACTCCTGGAGAAGCGCTGAATGGATTTGCAAATACCGGCGTTCATACGGTGGCGTTGCTGTTCGTCATTGCTGCCGCTGTTTCCAAAAGTGATGTACTTCATCAGTTAATGAAGTGTGTGTTGCATCAAACAACGAACCTTTCAACGATTCTGTGCCGATTGATGATTCCCGTCAGTAGTCTATCAGCGTTTATGAACAACACACCGATCGTGACCATGCTTATTCCGACCGTACAACAGTGGGCGATTTCCAATAAGATTAATCCATCAAAGCTTCTTATCCCCTTGTCCTATGCCGCCATCTTAGGGGGAACGATCACATTGATTGGGACCTCAGGTAACCTAGTAATCCACGGACTCATGCTCGATAAAGGGATTGACGGCTTTTCCATGTTTGATTTTGCTTATTTCGGCATTCCTTTAACGATCGTAGGCATTCTTTACATGGTGCTACTGGGGCATCGCTTTTTACCAGATCGAGAGCACCATGTCGCCGAACTTCAGGATACGGAACAAAGCTACATGTTCCAATTCATCGTTGAAACGTCGTCACCATTAATCGGGAAAACAATCAAAGAAGGCATGTTACGAAACCTCGATCAGCTCTTTCTTATTCAGGTTATTCGCGAAGGAAAACGGATCGTTCCTGCCCCTAATGACGAACCGATTCATCCCGAAGATATTCTAATTTTTTCAGGAAGTGCCGACGGGTTAATCCAATTAAAAATGATTCCTGGCTTATCGTTATTATCCGATGGGAAATACCCGTCGTTACCGGAAAACCATGCCCTAGTGGAGGTTGTGGTCTCCAGCACATCATCCCTTGTCTCGAAAAAAATCAATGAGACGAATTTCCGCGAAAAATATGAGGCAGCCATTGTGGCCGTACAACGAAAACATAAAAAAATCCGCTCAAGAATCGGTGATATTGTCATCAAACCTGGAGATACTCTTTTACTTCTGACAGGCAAACACTTCTTATCCAGGTGGTCCGATTCAGATGATTTTTATGTCTTATCGCCAATAAAAAAAATAGCCGTTCGTCCCGTTTATGAGCGCAGGATCGTGATCGGAGTGTTGCTAATGATCGTCCTAGGCTCTGCCTTTCAATTGCTGTCCATTTTCAAACTATGTCTCATCGGTGTCGCGATCTTAATCTTCTCTAACGTTTTAACAATGGCTGATGTTAAAAAAGCGATCAATTGGAACGTTATCATTCTTATGGGCAGCTCCATCGGTATCGGAACCGCCGTCGAAAAAACAGGCTTGGCAACGCTCCTTGCCGGGGGTATTTCTTTCGTGCAAACAGCGGTAGGTTTAGCAGGAATCCTTGTCATGTTCTTTATTGTTACGCTCATTTTGACAGAAATCATTAGTAACTTAGCCACAGCAGCGTTTATGTTTCCAATTGGCTACTCTATTTCCTTACAGCTACAGCTTGATCCGAGCATGCTTGCCATGGTGACCGCGATTGCTGCTTCATGCAGCTTTCTTTCTCCGATCGGCTATCAAACTAACCTTCTCGTCTATGGTCCTGGAGGGTATAAATTTACAGACTATGTAAAGGTCGGCTTGCCCCTCACCATTTTATGTATGATCGTGACGATCGGATTAAGTATGTATAAATGGCTGATGTAACATGATCAAAAGGAGTGACTTACATGAAATCAAACAGCCAAGATGCTGCCAATATCGTTTGGCATCCACAGCTCGTGACGAAAAAAGCTCGAAACCAATCAAATGGTCATAAAAGTATGATGATTTGGTTTACCGGATTATCCGGATCAGGTAAATCAACGATTGCCAATGCCCTACAATCTGAGCTATTTAAACGAGGCATTCAAGTGTATGTGTTGGACGGAGACAATCTCCGTCACGGAATAAATACCAACCTTTCCTTCTCTATGGAAGATCGAAAAGAAAATATTCGCCGAACAGCAGAAGTAGGCAAACTTTTCGTTGATGCGGGTCTGGTCGTTCTGGCCGCGCTCATTTCACCAGTAGAAGAGGAGCGGCAACGGGCACGATCACGTTTTGCAGAGGACGAATTCCTTGAAGTGTATGTTAGCTGTACATTGCAAGAGTGTGAAAAGCGTGATCCTAAAGGACTTTACAAAAAGGCGCGTAAAGGGGAAATCCCTCAATTTACAGGGATTCATCAGCCATATGAAGAACCGAAAAACCCTGACATTTGTATCGATACGACAGATCGTACGGTGGAACAATCAATGCAAATCATTCTGCCGATTATATTAGAAAAAATCGCGTGGAAGAAGGGAAAGCAGTGACACTGAGCATTCCCCACGGTGGATCATTAATTGATCGCACGGTAACGTCCCTTGATTTGTCTTCACTTTCAGCAGAGATTGAATTAGATTCGATCGCTTTCTCCGATTTAGAGCTCCTCGCAAACGGAGCCTATAGCCCGCTAACAGGGTTTATGAATAAAAAAGATTACGAGTCTGTGGTGAAGACTATGCGCTTAGCCGATGGAACCGTTTGGAGCCTACCGATCACACTACCAATAACGGAAGAAACGGCTGAGTCCTTACGTATCGGCGATCAGGTAAAGCTTACCTACAATCAGACTGACTACGGAGTCTTATACCTAAAGGAGCTTTATGTTCCAGATAAAACATCGGAAGCCATGCACGTTTTTCAAACGACCGATCACGACCATCCTGGTGTTCAACGGTTGTTTAAACGCGGAGATGTTTACGCTGCTGGACCGATTCACCTTATCCAACATCCAGCGCGAAACGATCAATGGGCACATTATTATCGTTCCCCAAAAGAGACACGAGCTGAGTTTTCAAGACGTCAATGGAACACCGTCGTTGGCTTTCAAACGCGAAACCCGGTCCATAGAGCCCATGAATATATTCAAAAATGTGCCCTTGAAAGCGTCGATGGTCTCTTGTTGCATCCACTTGTCGGTGATACGAAAAAGGATGACATCCCTGCTGCCATTCGGATGGAAAGCTATGACGTGTTGTTGAAACATTATTATGCGAAAGATCGCGTTTATTTATCGGTGTTCCCGGCAGCCATGCGATATGCGGGGCCGAGAGAAGCTGTTTTTCATGCCATTGTCCGAAAAAATTACGGTTGCACCCACTTTATTGTTGGACGCGATCACGCCGGAGTTGGTGATTATTATGGCACCTATGATGCTCAACAAGTTTTCACTCAATTTCCTCAAGCTGAACTTGGGATTCACATTCTTCCGTTCGAGCATAGCTTCTACTGTAAAAAGTGTGGAAGCATGGCGAGCGCGAAAACGTGTCCGCACAAAAAAGAACATCACCTCCATTTATCAGGGACAAAGGTTCGTGAAATGCTGAGATCCGGAGTAAAGCCACCGCCGGAATTTAGTCGCCCTGAGGTCATTGACGTGTTAATGAAAGGATTAAGGAACACGTAAAAGCATCCTCCTCCAAGGGGGATGCTTTTTATGACTCCACAGGTTGAAACCCTAGTTTCTTCTTTTCTTTATCCCAATACAACTTCGCATCAAAGGTGTCATCTCCTTTTTTTAACCCTTTGATCACGTTCGTTGCCTCACCTTGGAGCAGCTTTTTGACATTGGCTTGTGATAGACGTTTGCCTAGGATTGTTTTACTAATCGTGAACCGGCAGCTCTTTGCCTCATAATTCGTACAGCCATAAAACTCTCCCCGATCTAGAAGTTTTCCATCGCAGGCAAGGCATGATCCTACATATGTCGGTCGCCTTTTTTTCCTCTTTTTCGTTTTCTCCTCGAGCGCTTCTTGATCAAAGGATGAAAAATCCCACGTATTCGCGCGCTGATGCGCCTCTTTAACCAAATGATCGGAAAGCTTTTTTACTTGCTCCATAAAGGCGTGAGCATCTGCTTGACCACGTCCGATCTCAAAAAGGCGCTGTTCCCATTTTGCTGTCATTTCTGGTGACGCAAGCAGGCTAGGGCCCAAAGCTTCGATGAGTAGCTTCCCTTTCTCTGTTGCATAGACGACATTTTTTTTGATTTCAATGTACTGCCGGTCTTTGAGCAATGTAATAATCCCTGCCCTTGTCGCCTCTGTCCCGAGTCCTTCTGTTCGCATCAACACTTTCTCAAGTTCATCATCTTCCACATGCTTTCCGACCGTCTTCATTAATGTGATCAGCTGACCTTCCGTATACCGGCTCGGTGGCTTCGTTTTGCCCTCACGTACATCAGCGTGCTTCACATCACCCGTCCACCCTTCCTCTAATGGGGGAATGTCCTCATCCTTGTCATGCTTTGATAAACCGATGATTTGTTTCCATCCTTGGTCGAGGAGTTGCTTTCCTTTCGTTAAAAAGGTCGCTCTCTCGTCAACGAGGGTTTCCACTTCCGTGTATGCGATCTTCGCTTCTCGCATGTGGGCTGCAAGAAATTGGCGAACGATCAAATCATAGAGGAGTTGTTCATCCTTGGCTAACGTTTGAACTTTTGGGACATCATCTGTCGGTATGATCGCATAGTGATCCGTCACTTTACTCTGGTTCACGTACCGCCGATCTTGAAGCAAGTTATCCCGATCGAGTGGGAATAGGGAGGCGTATGCGTCCTCCTGTTTGAGTAGCTGCACAATTCGCTTAGCTGCCTTCCCTTCTTCGGCTGTTAAAAAGCTAGAGTCGGTCCGGGGATAGGAAATATGACCTTTAACATATAATTTTTGCGCCACATCGAGGGTTTTTTTCGGAGAAAAGGTAAATCGTTTATTTGCTGTTGCTTGCAAACTTGAAAGATTGAACAAGTAAGGTGGTTTGAGCGTTTTCGTTTCCTTTTTAACCTTTGTTACCTTTCCCTGTTTTCCACGACAGAAGGCGGCAATTGCCTCAGCCATTGGCTGATCAAATAAACGCGTCTCCCTGTCTTTATGCCAAATGCCTTCATACTCATGTCCTTGGACGCGAAACGTCGCTTTCACTTCCCAAAACGGCTTTGACTCGAACGCTTCAATTTCTTTCTCCCGTTTAACAATCAGCGCAAGGGTCGGTGTCTGTACACGCCCTGTTGAAAAAAGACTATCGACGCCTTTTTTCTTTAATAAAAGGGTATAAGCACGCGTCACATTCATCCCAATTAACCAATCTGCGCACGAACGACTAAGGGCTTCATGATAAAGTGGTTCTGTTGATTCAGCTGATTTTAATTGGTGAAATCCACTAACCACAGCCTGCTTCGTTAACGATGACAGCCACAAACGGCTCGTCTTCTTCTTTACCCTGCATTGTTTTAAGATGAGACGAACGATCAGTTCCCCTTCACGCCCCGCATCACCAGCCATAACAATTTCTGTTACCTCCTTGCGATGGACGAGGGAGCGAATCACCTGAAATTGATCTTTTTTCCCTCTAGAGACCCTGTGGACAAATGATTGCGGAATCAATGGCAGCGCCTCAAGCGTCCACTTTTTCCAAGACGGATCGTACTGTTCTGGGGGACAAAGCTCACACAAATGACCCACCGCCCACGTAAAAAAAGCGCCTGCTGGAAACTGATCACATGGGGCGACCTCTACATAGCCACGCTTATTACGATGAGGAAATGGAGCCGCTAGCTTCATTCCTTGATCTGGCTTTTCTGCAATGACAACAACCGCTCCCATAACCAATCTCCTTTTCCAAATCATTAGAAAAACTTGGCATACCGCCAAGTCCTATAGCGAAAATCATTGTTTTGCTTATCTTTTATTCCTGAAATCGAAGTTAAGCACTCTATAGTGGAAAGAAACTCGGCAATAGCCAAGGCTTTAAGTGTCAGCCGAGTCTTAGTTCATTTATATAACTTCTAAACATTTTGTCTACTGCAAAAACGTTATCATTTCTTAATGTGGAACATACATTCCTATTATGAATGATTCTGCGAACAGATGCTAGTCTCATTTTGCACAAATTGCTTAGGTGTAGGTAGTGGATAGGAAAATTCCGTTCCTTTTAACGTTAATGAGATATGCTGATCGATAAATACTAGCTCAAAAAGTTCCTCAATATGAAACACCCCTTTCGGACAAGGGTGTTCGTAAAGAGCAAAAGCTACGGCTGATGCTACATGGGCTGTCATTAACGCTTCATTTTCCCCTGTGAACAGCGAGTAAACTTCCTCCTTCTCGTCCTTTCGTACACCTTTTACCTCGACCCTTACTCCATACTGTTCAGAGCCATAGGGAAAGGCGTTAAGCAAGGTGGTTAATACCTTCCGAACGGCTGGCAACGATAATAGCTTCGTAATGTGTAGTCGTCGCATCGTTGCCACGACAGCTGTCACCAGCCGCGAATCAAAACATAACCGTGTTGAAACGGTCGGCAGATGTAATGTTCTTGCAAGAGTTTGCTGATCGGAGAATGGGAATCGATAGACCGAATGATTGCCGATCGCCTTACCGAACGAAACCTGTTTACGGTCTGTAAAGCTTTTAACTTGTCGCCAGTCGTTTTGGACCCTCACGTCAAATGATTGATTAATCTGTTGAAACGTCCATTCCATCGCACCCTCTCCATGCTCATCACCAAGACCGAGTAATATGGAGATGTCCACTTGATGCACCTGTTCAAACATACGAACCGCTTGCTCCACCAATAAGTTAGTTATCCCAGGTGCGAGCCCGACACTAATAACACCTGTATGCTTCACAGCGCCTCGATTTAACCCTCCTAGCTCTTTCAAGAACTTTCCATTAGCCGTAATGTCCAAATAATCAATTCCGTTTTTGGCACACAATCTAGCAAACTCTGTATGGTCTTGATCGATGCAAACGATCACTAATTTTGGTTGGTTCAGCGCTTCAAATGCTTTCTTCGGCTGATGGATGTCCACTTGGAGCGGCTGTACCTCCCCATCTGTCTCTAGTGAAAAACGATTCGCCTTTTCAAAATTTCTCCCCGCAGCATACACCCGGCCTGCATATCGCCTTGCGAGTAGGCGACAAATTGCGCGACCCACTTGACCATATCCCCCAATGACTACGATGTCCTCTCTCATTGATTTTCCTCCTTACACTTTTATAGACTCTCGGCATTCGCCGAGCTTTGTGGTTCAAGGATTTTCCTCAAACCAATTTATTTCATCCCTCCTATTTTAGGTGGGATTTTTTAATGTTCATTTTTTAAAACTGGAAATTAATTATCAAAATATTTTCTCGAATTCGACAAGAAACACTTGACTTTTCAAAAACACCACAATAATCGCCGGTGAAGGGATTATTTTCCCTTACTACTTGTGATTGAGGTGCCAAAATGAAACCAACGTTTATTGCACACGAAACTTATCAAAACTTCGTTCTAAATCAGTTAAATGCCCATTATTCTGGCGGCATTCTTACCCTTGTTAATAAGGATTGGCCAGTAATTAAAAAGCTTTGGATAACTGATCTCTCTTCGGTAACTACATGGCTTGGTGATTCCTATTCCAAAAAGGGACCAAAGCCTCGTGACCCTGCTTCTATGATGCGTTCTTATCTGCTTTCATTATTTGTTCAACCTACAAAAGGTATTACTCATTGGGTTGATCAACTTCGTCGCGTTCCGTTGTATGCAATTCTTAGCGGTTTTGAACCCGGTGACACACCAGGTGTTGGAACATTTGAAGACTTTTTCAAACGTTTATGGGCCTTCGAAAGCCCGAATGTTATGCCGAAGGTCAAACCTAAAAAGAAAAAGTCAAAAAAGAAAAAGAAGCCTAAAAAGGGTGAAAAAGCTGAACCTAAGAATCCCGGAATTGTTCGTAAACTCGTTGATCGGGCAATGCGTTATGGTTCCAAACAAAAACAACTGCCAGGAGACCGATTATTTGAGTTTTTTCAATCCCAATTTTTAGCGGTTTCTACGAAACTTGGTCTTCTTGGGGATCCCGAAGCTCTAGGTGTAGTTGGAGATGGGACACCAATTGAAACAGCTAGGTACCCGAGAAGTAAATCAACCTGTAATTGTAGTGCCCAAGGACTAACGAACTGTACTCACCCACGCCAGTATTCACAACCCGACATCGACTCAGGCTGGGATAGTTCTAAGGAAAAGTACTTCAACGGATATCATCTCTACATGATATCCACTAGCGATAGCCAATACGACTTACCGCTATATCCACGGCTGCATCCTGCTTCCCGGCATGATTCAGTCAGCCTAGTGGTTAGTTCAATTGAATTTTCGCAACGGTACACCTTGGGCACGATTGATAAAATTCTTCTTGATGCAGCGCACGATGCTGAGGCCATTTATGAGCTACTTGAACATCAAAATGTGGAACCCTTCATCGATTTAAATGTTCGAACAAAGAAGAACTTTAGTACAGAAAGTGATATTCAAATATCTCCAACAGGTGTTCCAATCTGTCCGATTGGGAAGGAGATGAAGCCCAACGGGTTTGACAAATCTCAAAATCGGCAAAAATGGCGTTGTCCACTTGCTTGCGGTACCAAAAATACATGCTCATCACCGTGTTCAAAAGCAAAATATGGTCGGACATTCCATACATTCAGAGAGGATAATCTACGATTATTTACCAAAACACCAAGGTCCTCTGAAAAGTGGAAACTTATATACAAACGAAGAACCTCTGTTGAACGTTCTAATAAAAGAGAAAAAATAGATTATCACTTGGAATCTGGACGCCACCGGTCAACAAAAATGTGGTACATTCGCCTATACGCCATAATGATGTGTCAGCACATCGATGCTTGGTACAGCAGTCAGAAAGAGCAGTTAAATATTGAAGAAATCATCTTTCCTAAAGCCGCCTAGTCAATTTTTAAAAAAATAATGGCAATAGGTTTCTTTGTCATGCACATTTTTGAAAATACAATGAAAATAATGAGTGTGCAGGCCATTCCAATCCAATTTCCAGTAATTTTGGTTCATTT
>NZ_SNUY01000051.1:11510-30154 GCF_004376175.1 Halalkalibacterium halodurans
CTTTCCTAAAGCCGCCTAGTCAATTTTTAAAAAAATAATGGCAATAGGTTTCTTTGTCATGCACATTTTTGAAAATACAATGAAAATAATGAGTGTGCAGGCCATTCCAATCCAATTTCCAGTAATTTTGGTTCATTTGACCCGGAAAATTGTTATTTATTCCGAGACTCTATTTTTCCTTTCTCCATTATCTATCAGCCTTGAAGCGAATCCTATCCCTAGAAGTTGGGGGTACTAAAAGAATTAAATCTCACACGCAAAAACTTTAATGCTGCACGGTTTCTTAAAAAATCAAAAATCCCTTTTCTATCGTTTAACATTTTTGGCTCCGTCCTCTCAATTCTAGTATAATGGGAAATAAAGCCTAGCTTTTAGCTTGATAACGTAACACATGCGAAAGGGGATGACAATGAAACAAGCAAATTGGTTTTTTGCAACGATCTTACTAACATTACTTTACCTTTCCGGATGTGCTCAAAATGAGCCAAGTCCAGAAGAAGCATTTACTACATTTGCTGACCATTGGAAAAATGAAGACTACGGGCAAATGTATCATATGCTTAGTGAACAAGTGAAAGAGGAGTTATCAGAAGAGACATTCGTTGAGCGCTATGAAACGATCTATGGCGGAATTTCAGCCAACAACCTTGTGATTGAAATGATCATTGATGAAAATGAGGAAGAAGCTGCTACCGATGAATCGAGTGATGAGCTGACGGCGGAGATCGACTACCGTTTTTCGCTAGACACCTTTGCCGGAACGATAACGGAAGAGCGAATGACAGCATCGCTTACATATGTGGAGGACGAGGAAGAGCCGTTTTGGTCGATCGAATGGGAACCTTCAATGATTCTTCCTTCGCTTGAAGAAGGAGACACGGTTCACTATGAAACGTTGGCACCGGCACGGGGAGAAATCGTCGACCGTAACGGTGTCGAACTGGCGATCAACGGTGTTGCCTATGAAATCGGTCTTGTCCCAGAGCGTATTGAAGATCACGACGATACGTTTGCACGCGTGAGTGAGGATCTTGGTGTAAGTGAAGAGCGACTTGACGAATTGTTAAATCAATCTTGGGTACAGGATGACACATTTGTTCCAGTGCGCACCATTTCAAGTAGTGATACTTCCTTTCGCGATGCCCTGATGGACATCCCAGGTGTAACCTATCGGGAAATTGGAGCGAGGGAGTATCCATTTGCTGAAAGCTTTGCCCATTTAATTGGATACGTCGGGGCGATCACAGCAGAAGAATTAGAAGAACGGAAAGAGGAAGGCTATCATGCACAATCCACCATCGGGAAAACAGGGCTCGAAAGCATTCTCGAACCACGGTTGCGAGGAGAAACGGGCGGACGCATTTTTATCCGTACAGCCGATGGGGAGCTGAAAGAGACCCTTTTAGAAAAAGAAGCAGTTGATGGGGAGACGGTTCAGCTGACGATCGATGCCGACGTCCAGCGCTCGATCTATGATTCGCTGGCGGACGAAGGGGGCTTAGGTGTTAGCTTGCATCCAACGTCTGGTGAAGTTCTTGCCCTTGTGAGCTCACCCTCTTATGATCCAAACGAATTTGTCGTCGGAATTACGTCGACCCGTTACGAAGAGCTGCAAGAGGATGAACGAAATCCACTACTGAATCGCTTTACGAAGCGATTTACACCAGGGTCTTCCATAAAGCCGATTACGGCAGCGATTGCCCTTGAACACGGTCTTGATCCCACTGAGGGCCGAACGATCACGGGAGACCGCTGGCAGCCAGATGATGATTCTTGGGGCAATTATACGGTCAAACGTGTAAACGTCACCGATGGCCCAGTTGATTTGCGGGATGCCCTTATTTATTCAGATAATATTTATTTTGCCCAAATCGCATTAGAGATCGGGGCTGATGTACTGACAGAAGGCTTTGAAGCATTCGGGTTCGGGGAGGACATTCCTTTCGCTTATGGCATGCCTGCCTCTTCCCTTGCCAATGACGGATTGGACTCTAGTGTTCTGCTCGCGAACACGGCCTACGGACAAGGGGAAATGCTCGTCACCCCCCTCCATCTTTCCCTAATGTATGCAAGTATTATGAACAACGGTACTATACCTATCCCATTGTTACTTGCAGGCGATGAACCTGACATGTGGAAAGAGAACCTCATAAGTGAAGAACATGCCAAGCTTCTTTTAGATGACTTAAAGGAAGTCGTTCGAGATTCAAGTGGAACTGGGCATGGAGCCTATATGGACGATCTCCCGTTAGCCGGTAAAACAGGAACGACAGAATATAAAGAAAGTCAAGAAGAGGAAGGCAAAGAAGATGGATGGTTTGTGGCGATGGATGAAGACATGCTCGTTCTTATGATGATAGAAGACGTTGAAGATCGCGGGGGCAGTAAATATGTTGTTCCTAAAGTGCGTTCGGTTTTTGAAGACTAAAAAAGAGTGCGGGATTCGCACTCTCAGGCTAGAAAGCATGGAAAACAATCTCCAAAAAAAGGTTCCAATCATCAAAAACAGATGATCGGAACCTTTATAATTTGTTTGGCTAGTTCTGTCCTCGCCTTTTTATTCTTGATATTCAGCGATTTCCTCTACGAGAAGATCAAACATTTCTCGACCTTCGTCCCCAACAATTTCATCACGGAAAAATTGATGGATCGGCTCTTGAATTTCACGGAAAGCTGCTCGCTCTTCTTCCGTTAATTCGTAAACCTCGGTCGGGTTCGCCTCATCATTTTTGATCTCATCTAGTAAATCGGCATTCAACTGTTGTTGGATTTCAAAGCCGCGCGGACGCATTTCATCAATGGTTTCGTGAATTGCTGCTTGAATATCTTCCGGTAAGCTTTCATATAAGTCGTTATTTACCGTCACCATCGCCACATACGTATTGTGATTGGAGATCGTCATATGATCTTGCACTTCATGGAATGAAGCGTCTTGAATAAAGAAAATTGGATTTTCCTGTCCGTCAACCACGCTCCGGTCCAGGGATGTATACAGCTCACTCCAGCTAAGCGCCTGTGGATCTGCGCCATAAGCACCGTACGTTTGTAGCATGAGCGGTGACTCTTGGGTGCGCATCTTAAATCCATTGAAATCATCTGGTGAGCGGAGCGGTGAATTTCCTGTCCACTGCATTGCCCCTTCCGACATAAAGGCTAACGGTTTAATGTTTTGCGCTTCATAGAAGGCCGCTAATTTTTCATTTAGTGCTACACTTTCATTCAAAATTTGCTGGGTGACCTCTTGATCATCTGGGAAGAAAAATTGCAAAGAAAACACTTGTCCTTCAGGTACAAGTCCTCCTGTAAACCCTGGAGAAATAATGCCAAACTCAAGGATGCCTTGTTGAAGCTGTTCGACCTGATCAACTTCACTTCCGAGAGATCCGAAGTCACGAACGTTCATCGATACACGTCCATCCGTCTTTTCTTCCAAAAGCTCTGCGAACTCGACGGCGTACTCATACTGTACTTGGCCTGGTGTTTCCTCCGTGACAAACTGCCAACTGTACTCCTCTTCCCCATTGGCAGATCCTGTCTCTTCACTTCCACAAGCCGTAAGTGCCATGGCTAGTGCTCCCGTTACTGCAAGAGCCTTCCACGGTTTTGTTTTAAAAAACATCTAATACCCCCTATACTTTTTTGAAACATCTATTGTTTTAAGGATTCCTTACAACAAAAATAAGGAAATCTCCTCAAACACGATAATTAATATTGAAGCAATAATCAGCATCACAATATACGGTGGTGTTCCCCGAATAACGTCTAAGTACGATTTATTAAACACCGCGCTTGCAGTAAAAATATCAACTCCAAATGGTGGTGTCGCAGAGCCGAGCGCCGCTTGGAAAACGATGACGACCCCTAAGTGAATTGGATCGACCCCTGCTTGCATAGCCACCGGATAAAAAATCGGTGTCAATATTAAGATGACGACGATGGGATCGACAAACATACAACCGATAAAGAAAAACAGGGCAACAATCAACAGAACATACAAGGCTGATGGGTCATTGCTGAAGACAACGTCCGTGAACGTGCGCGGAATGTCAGCAAAGGAAATGAGCCAAGAGAACGCTTGACCTGCGGCGACAAGAATAAAAACAGCCGCCGTCACAAGTCCTGTCGATAGAGCGATGCTCGGGATTTCTTTTAGTTTAATCGAGCGATAAATTATAACCTCAAGAATTAGTGCATAGAGCACGGATATCCCAGCCGCTTCAGTTGGGCTAAAGATCCCCGCATAAATACCTCCGATAATAATGATCGGAAATCCGAGGGGTAACAGCGCTTTTGCCGTTGCCCGTCCTCGTGCTGCCCACGAAAACCGTTCGGCAAGGGGAATGTTATTCTTTTTCGCATGGTAGTAACTATACGCAGCAAACATGAACATGACGAGAAACCCTGGACCAATGCCGGCAATAAACAAGTCACCAACCGATACGTTAGGTGCTGCAAGTCCATAGATAATCATGCCGATGCTCGGTGGAATGAGTAAGGCAACGTCACTAGCATTTATGATTAGCGCAATCGCTTTTGAATCTTTATAACCTAATGATAAGAGCCGCTCCCGCATCGGTTTCCCGATGGCAACAACCGTCGCCTGCGTCGAACCAGAAATGGACCCGAACAGGGCGCAAGTAATCGCGGTCGTCACCGCATAGCCCCCGCGGATATGACCGACGAAAGCTCCAACAAAGTCTAATAGCCGTTTCGATGTTTTTCCTTTTGACATAATGTCAGCTGCAAAGATAAACAGCGGAACCGCTAATAGCACAAACGATGAGATCCCTTCCATCATTTGCTGGATCAAGATCATCGGATCCACGTGAGAAAAAAAGAGAAAGAGCACGATCGCCGAAGCTGCCAGCATAGGAATCATCATCGGGAAACCAAGCGCAAGTAAAACAAACATGATGACTAACATCACTGCAATCATTTTCGGTTCCTCACAGTCTTATGAATTTTTCGTTTTTTTTTCGTGAATGTTCCCCATCTCCTATTAGGATACTTACTCTCTATGTATAATCCTTCCGATCCATTGCTAAATAGACATCCTTTTCCTTTATGTTGATCCACATGTTCCGTAAAAATTGAATCCCACCAAGAGTGAAGCCAACAGGAATAAATACAGACATCAGGTAAGCTGGAACTTGTAATGCTGTCGTTACTCGGCTCGTATGATAAACCGATATCATATAGTGATAAGCAAAATAGGCGAAAGTGAACAGGATAATAGCCGTTAAGGCCGGAATAAAAATGGATAAGGCCTTGCGAATTTTAAATGGAGCTAGATCATAGAAAGCAGACATGCTTATGTGTCTCCCTTTCCGAGCGGCATAGCTGATTCCCATAAATGTTGCAATAATGACGGCAAACTGGCTCACTTCCTGATGAAACGACCAGCTTGTGCCAAAAAACGTCCGACTTAGCACATTACCGACAATCATGACGGCAATCGTAATAATCGACCAGCTCAAAATGATCTCTTCTAGCTTCATAATCGCGCGATCAAGCAATTTTAGTGAGCGAGAAACGAATGTCACAAGCGTTTCCTCCTTTCTATGAAGTTGTCAGTAAAAACTATAAAATTACAAAAAATAGACAATTTTATCAAAAACCTCGTAAAATAATATGAGATCATACGGATATTAAAAGCATACTGGAAAAATACTGGCGCCTCAAACGGCATAATATTGGCTAATAGTGGTTCAGCCCTCCTATTCTTATATGAGAAACTATCACATAACATTCCTAACGTTATCCTCGCAGATCGTCTCATATCCTCCTCAATCCGACGAAATCGCTAGTGCATTTTCCGAAAAAAGAACCACCCCTCGTGTTGGAGGAGTGGTTAATAGAAATTAGGCCCAGTGGGCAACATCAACTGGCGCGTACAGCCATTTTACCCACTGCTCGTCACAGATTTTCAGCATAGTCAATGAAATACCTTTCATATTCAGGGAAGTCAGTTGAGTTCCTACCTTCACAAAGGAAACGTGTAAATTTTCAATCGCTAATAACCGGCGAACGTCATTAGCAAACACATATTGTTCAATTAACGGGGTGCCACCAAGGCCATTAATGAGAACTGCATATTGATCATTTTTATCCCAGCGATAAAGACTCTTTAACTTATTCACTAGTTCGACGGCCAGCAGTTCAGACGACACAAGCTTTTCTTTCCGGTACCCTTGCTCACCGTGAATTCCAACCCCGAAGTACACTTCCCCCTCCTCCAACAGAAATTGGGGCTCACGTCTCTCCGGTAAATCTGCATGGGTGAGAGCCACACCTAAAGTGGCAAGATTTTTTACAACCTGTTCACCAATCTCTTGTAACGCTTCTAGTGAATAGCCTTCCTTGGCTGCAGCTCCGATAATTTTATGGACGAGAACGGCTCCTGCCACTCCACGCCTCCGTTTCTCAAAGGATGCATCGCTTTCCACGGATACATCGTCGTTTACGATCACATGCGCAACATCTCTTCCCTCGGCTCGGGCTTGAACTTCTGCTGACAAAAACGTCGCTAAATCTGCAACAAAATTTTTGATAATCAACAGAACACCTTTCCCTTGATCCATTTGACGAATCGCAGCGAGAACTTGTTGAGCTGACGGCGGAACGAACACGTCTCCTTGAACAGCGGCCGCAAGCATCCCTTCCCCTACATACCCTAAATGTCCAGGTTCGTGTCCGCTACCGCCTCCACTGATAATTGGCACACTTTTGGGATCGAAGGTTTTTTGATAGATGACGCGATGCAACGGATCGTACTCGACTTTGTCCGCTCGAGCAAAAGCAAAGCCCTGAAGCATTTGATCAACGATCTTTTCTGGTCCGTTCATGATTTTTTTCATGATTCCTCACCTGAGCTTTCTGACTCTTGTTGAATCGACCATTGCCATGGTTTGTGTATCAAATGATACAAATGGTCAGCGATCACATCTGGTTCTTGTGGGCAGTGTGCTTGTAGCCATTGATGAATTATACCGACAACACCATAGCTATAAAACGACGAAATAAATTCGCGATCTTTTTGCGAAAGTCTATCGATTTCATTGAGATAAAGGGTTTGGATATGTTCGTACAAATAGTCGGAAAACCCATTTTGCCCGTTCACGTCCATCGCCCTTTGATAAAATGTTTGGTTTTCATAAAAGTAATGCAGCAGATGGCGAAAAATGGTTTGGATATCATCATAGGCTAAAAAATCAATACTGTGTTCTTTCGTCTCTTGCTTATAAATCCAGTGTAAAAGTTCAAATTTATCTTGGAAATGATAGTAGAACGTTTGCCTTCGCATGTTAGCACGGCTCATAATATCACTGACCGAGATTTTTGAAAACGGCTGTACTTCCATCAAATCTTTGAACGCTTTGGCAATCACTTTTTTCGTAATGATCGAATTTGTCATGCCGTTGCTCCTTTAGCTCACCGAAACGTAAAAATCGGAAATGGATAATGGGCACGATGAAGCACCGTGCCCGTAAAATGATGAGTTACTGCCTGAAAGATTCAGCCACGTGATTTGATCGTAAGCGGCTGTAGTTGCTCCGTGATGGTCTCAAAAGAAGCACCACCTTGCGTAAGAGCAGCGGCCGTATAAGCGCCTTCTACAAGGGCCACATCCATGAGATGAATCGTCTTTTCGCTTAGCTCAATCACCATCTCGACATTCATTTTTGCACTACCTAAATCATAAAACACAAACAGTTCATCAGCCTCGTTGTCCATGACCGCCTGCTGAATTTTCTCAAAGCTGGCTCCCACCTGATCGTCGTCCGTTCCACCCGCATAAGTGATGGACACATCCTTGGCCACCTCTTTTAATAGCGTGACGATTCCTTCCGCTAATGCAGGAACGTGGGAGGAGATGACAATGCCAAACGGCTTTGTTGTCATGACAGAATCCCTCCATCGATCATCGCTTCAAACAAATACCCGCTCGATACAGCTCCAGGATCAAGATGACCGAGAGAACGTTCACCTAGATAGGAGGCACGACCTTTTGTCGCTTTCATCTCTTTCGTTTCGCTCACAAATTGGTGAATCCTCTCTTTGCTTAGCTGCTGCTCCGCCATGAGGCTTTCAACTACTGGCTTCCATACGTCTACCATCGTTTTTTCCCCCGTTGTCGCCTTGCCCCTCTTTAAAATTCCGTTTAATCCTGCTTCGACTGTCTTACCAATATGATCGGGATCGATCGCCACTTGCTTTGACATTTCTAACAACGCTGTCCCGTAGAGCGGGCCTGAAGCACCACCCGTTTTACTAATGAGCGCCATTGCTGCCATCTTCAGCACTTCCTGTGGAGATTCAAAAGAATTCTCCTTTAGCTTTCGCTCGACTTCTGCTAGCCCACGAGCCATGTTTGTCCCATGGTCCCCATCTCCGATCGCGCTGTCTAATTCACTTAAATACGATTGATTCGCCTGAACCTTTTCGTGAAAAGCATGTAGCCATTTCGTTGTATTTTCCACTGTAAACATCCCAGCCTACCTCCTCTTTACGCCCAGTCCACCGTTTTCACTTCATGATTCCAATAATCAAGCCATTTTTCTTCCACGATTTTTATAAGAGTAAGAGAAACACCGGCCATGTCGATAGACGTCATAAAAGAGCCCACTTTTTTAAATTGGATGTTAAGCCCTTCCTCTGTTAGCTTGTTCGCTACATCATTCATAAACACATACTGCTCCATAAGAGGTGTAGCTCCAAGCCCATTGACTAACACACCGTATTTATCTCCTTTGCTCCAGCCAAACGCTTCTTTTAATTTGAGGATCAACTCTTCGGCTATTTCCTTGGACGATTTCAGCTTTTCTTTACGATAACCTGGCTCCCCGTGAATCCCAACACCATATTCCATTTCGTCGTCTCCCAGTTCAAATCCTGGCTTCCCAACAGCTGGCACGGTTGCAGGCAAGATCGACACACCGATCGTCTTCGTGTTCTCAATGACTGTTTCACCTAGCACTTTTAAGCTTTGTAGCGATAGACCAGCTTCAGCGGCAGCTCCTACAATTTTGTGGACAATAATCGTCCCTGCGACCCCGCGTCTTCCAGCTGTAAATGAGCTATCCTCCACCGCAATATCATCATTCACAATGATGTGATCAACAGTTATTCCTTCTGCTTCAGCCATTTCTCCTGCCATTTCAAAATTCATCACATCACCTGTGTAGTTTTTGATGATCAGAAGAACGCCGCCTCCTTGATCTGCCGCTTTAATTCCTTCAAAAATTTGATCCGGCGTTGGCGACGTAAACACTTCTCCGCAAACGGCGGCCGCCAGCATTCCTTGTCCGACAAAACCAGCATGACTCGGTTCATGTCCGCTACCGCCTCCACTAACTAACGCCACTTTGCCTTTGTCTACATATGTCCGGCGAATCACACCTGTCTCCGCTACTCGTTCGACAAGATGTCCATTGGCATATACAAATCCATCGAGCATTTCATCCAAAACGTTTTGCGGATCGTTGAGAATTTTCTTCATCGTCCAAACGCCTCCTTCGTTTTGCTTCGTTTTCCACCTCTAGTGTATAATGAAAGCGCTTCATAGGAAACGGACAAAAAAAGCAACATGTCAAAGAAACAGTCATTCAAAAGCCCCCGCTTTGCGGAGGCTCCATCATTCGTAAGGTATAGTTGTATCTCGCCATTATGGGATTTACGTTTATTTATGATTCTGTTCAAAAGATAAGCGATAGTTATTTATGAGAGAAACTAAATTTTTGCTAAGATCCATCTGATAACCCGGTTCCTCTTTCGAGTAATCCTTGTCAACTGAGCGTAGTAATCGTGCAAAGGAGACTAAATGATGCAATCGCTCAAAGCCATTCGCTTCTTCGAGTAACTCCTCGTCTAAAAAAGTTGATGATTTGTACCCTTTCATGAACGTCTTTATAGCAGGGGTTGTTACACGGAATTTCCCAGCGTCCCTAAGCGCATAAACGATATCTGCTACATACCAATAATAGGCGCAATCATCAAAATCAAGAGCACTTATGGTTATCTCGTTAAATCGTACATTGTCCAGTTCAAAATCGTAATGGATGATTCCAAAGTTCTCTTTTGTAATGGGCAATTGATTAGCCCATTCAGAAATCATCTCTAGCTCTTTCATTGCCGCTATTTCGTTAGGTGGGAGCCATTCTTTTACTTTTTCTAAATCATCTTTCCAGCTAGGCCTTTTTATGGCCAAATCATTCGGTACATTCTTTAGATTCTCATGTATCGTGCCTAGCATTTCTCCCCATACAAAAAGTTGCTCTTCATTCATTTCCTCAAACGAAAGATGCTCCCCGTCAAGAGCTTCAAAAACGACAGCATAGAATGTACCTATAGGAGTTATTACAACCTCTACTAAGTTGTTATTTTTTGATAAAACTGGCTGAGCGACTGCTAAAGCTTGACTCCCAAGGTATTGAACTAGTTTTAGCTCTTCTTTAATCATTGTAAGATTTCTTTCACAAGAATCATTAAACCGTAAATAATACTTTTTCCCATGATGTTGAAACATAAATATGAAGTTGGCGCTTGCTCTCCAGTAAAAAACAGAATGACGGTCAAAACCCCATCGCTCTAAAATGAACTCAGCTAACGGACTTCTCCATTTTTTATCAACGGTAGCAACTACTTTTTTCATGGTGCTTAGCTTCATCATAAACATTCCCCCATTTAATGTTTTGAAGCATTAAATGGAAAATAATAATGGTCAGCGCACCTATCAGATAAGAACGGAATAAAGAAACTGTAGAATTGTTAAATGATCCATCGTACTTCCTTTAAATCTTGATGAGCGAGAGGCATCATTTTATTTTCCAATGTTTGCTTCACTAAAATTAAAAATTGCATTCTCTCACTCCTTCCCTTCATTATTCGGATCATGAATCCTAAAGAAAATTATACCATTTTATGATCATCATAAACCAAAAAAGATTCGCCATTTTTCGAGGAATTCCTAATACATTCGGTTAATGATTTTCACGTGAAAAAGGAAACCCCCGCTTCGTTAGCGGAGTTCCCTCTCCCCATTATTCAATACAAAAGTGGCAAGAGTCCGTGCCATGACGCCGCGGGCTCGCGCCACTGTGCCGGCAATATCAAGATGAACCCATGGATCATTTTCTGCAAACTCGCCAACAAATAGGGCAGTAGCCATACAATTAGCAAAGCGACCAATTGTTAGCCTTAAATCAGCAACCGATTCTTCCTGTAGCCGTTTCGTATAAGGTCGATAATACGGGAGTGCCCAGATTGGTTCTCCTGTTTTCAGAGACGCTTCTTGCATTTTCTTCCACCAGGACTTGTCGTTTGTAACAGCGGCCGTGATTTCATCACCTAGTATACTCCGTAGCTCTTCTGCTAACGGGGCAACTGTCACGAGTGAATGGACTCCTAACTCTTTTGCATATGTGATACCGTCGGCTAATAGCAATGCCCCTATTGCTTCTATATGATCCGCTTCAATGGTTTTCCCTGAATACGAACGAATGACATCTCCAGGTGCCGGATTCTGCTGACCATGTTCTTGTTCCACGATCGGCAGAATTGCTAATACATTCTTTTGACTATGTAAGCTCCCGATAATGTCCATCGCGCCAAGTACAGCAGCAGCCCCGCCCATCCATGGGCTAAAAATTCCGTTTCCCCCTGCGCCAACTAAGCCAATAGCCTCCTGTTCTTCACGCTTCCCTTTGTTCTTAAGCACGAGCATCGTTGCATTTTCAGCAGGGCCACTTGCAGCTAGAAGTCCACCCATGCCTAGCTTTTCCATCTCTTTTTGTCCTAACGTCTCCATGTCAAATCCATGGCGGCTCGCTAATGCCTGCGCCTCTGTCACGAGCTCTGTCGGTGATAACAACGTACGCGGTATACTCATGAGCCGCTCCGCATAAACAGACCCATTTCCATATGTTATTCCTTCACGTACCGATGTCTCGATAGGACGATGTCCATGAAAAACCGTCACTGAGTCCAGCGATTTATCGACGAGGTTCGTTCTTTCTTTGTAGTCGTCAATAGTTGAATAGCCCATCGTGAATGACTCGCCGAACAACCGAGCAACCTCTTGTTCACTTACCCTCTCTGATACGAACGAAGGTAGCACCACCGCTACATTCGTCATTCGTTTTTCCTTTACTCTTTCTCCGACCGCTGCAAATCCTGCGCGAAGGGTATCGGCACTTGCAACCGACCGCTTTCCAAGTCCTACGGCTAGCACCCATTTGACTTCAATTAAACCAAACGTATAAAGCTCGGTTATCTTTCCTGCTTCCGTTTTTAACTGCTTTTGTTTCACAAGCGTTGATAAATGGCCATTTAGTGTTTCATCTAATTGTTTTAGTTCTGCGACAAAAGGCTCATGACCTTCAAATACTGCGACAATGATCGCATCGTGAGTTCCCCTTAAACTGAAAGTATTTTGAAAATACAGCATACGCTCCTCCTTACCCAGCGTCTTTTTTCTTGGATAGGTTTTTCAGACTAGACAAGCGATTAACAGAATAGAATATAGGGAAAGAGAAAAACAGATAACCGCAATGGTTTCATGGTAAGAAATCGCCTTCTTATGGTATAATTGACAAGCATCTTTACACAATCGAACGATGATTTTCCCTACTATATCATGTGATGAGGTGAACTTCACACCATTTTATTTTATATAGTCCCATGAAGCTGTTCGCATTTGTATGTAGATGGAGAAAGGACGTTGAACAACATGGAATTGTTTCATAATTTCCCGCTATGGGCAGCGTTGATTGCGATCGGTGTTGCTCAGTTTGTTAAAGTACCACTTGCTTATCTTCCAGACCGAAAAATGGATTGGACTCTGTTAACGAGTACGGGGGGAATGCCGAGTTCCCACTCCGCTGCCGTCACCGCTTTGGCAACAGCCATCGCTCTTGAAGATGGACTAGATTCCCCGTTGTTCGCAATCTCAGCTGTTTTTGGTATTATTGTCATGTTTGACGCGACAGGTGTCAGACGCCATGCCGGGTACCATGCGACTGTTTTGAATCAACTTGTCGGTGATTTTAACAAACTTGTTTCTGAATTGAAAAGCTGGCCGAAGAAAGAAGAAATGGAAAAACGGAAGGAACTGAAAGAACTTCTTGGGCATCAACCAATCGAGGTGTTTTTTGGCGCCTTGCTTGGCATTCTTCTTGCCTTCATACTGTACGTCGTCATTTATTAGTAAAGGAGGCTCTTTCCCATGAGACTCGTCTCCATCTGTCCTAGCAATACCGAAAAAATAGCCTACCTTGGACTTGCCGATCAGCTCGTTGGCGTGGATGATTTTTCCGACTGGCCGACAGTCACTCGCTCTCTTCCCCGGCTAGGACCCGATTTACGAATTGACATGGATAAAGTTGAAGCGCTACAGCCTGATCTTGTCGTCGCTTCCCTCAGCGTTCCAGGAATGGAGCGAAATGTAGAGGAATTGCAAAAAAGAGACATTCCCCACGTCGTGTATAACCCACATTCCTTAAAAGAAATTGGCGAATGCTTAAAAGACTTAGCCAAACGTACAGGTGCGACAGCAGAAGCTACTGTAGCAATCGAGCGGTACGAGGGAATCATTGAGCACTATCGTTCTTTGGCAGCCAAAGTGGAGCCTGTCCGCCTTTATTGGGAATGGTGGCCTAAGCCAGTTTTCACTCCTGGGGGAACGAATTGGTTAACCGAGATTAGCGCATTAGCCGGGGGTATAAATGTCTACGGTGATACATCCATTCCTAGTGTGAAGACCGACTGGGACGATGTCCTTAACAAGCAACCGGATCATATTTGCCTTGCTTGGGTTGGCATTGCCGCTGATAAAGTTAAGCCTGAACTGCTTTGGAAGCGACCAAACTGGGAGCAGATGGCGGCTCTTCAAGAAGGAAAGGTGCACGCATTAGAAGAGCCCCTCTATTGTCGCCCTTCCCCTCGGTTACTCCTCGGTTTGAAAAAGCTTGCTGCTCTGCTTCACCCTTCTCACTTCCCTGCAAATGATGGGAAGGATCCGTTATGGGATCATAACCTGGACGACTAAAGTCAATTAAAAAAGTGTCCTTTGTAACGTGAAAAAAATCGAACCCGCAACAAATGGGGTTCGATTTTTTTCAGCTAACGATTGATTTGTTCTCGGAAGACCTGTACAGCTTCATTTTCATTTAAAGCTTTTAGCTCTTCATCTGTAAATGTGCCGTCTCCCTCTTCCACGATGTACACTTCCACTTCTTTTCGGCCCCACTGATTAAACACATCTTCTACGGTTTCATAGTACAAATCAATTTTATTGCCTTTTATCGCTGATCCCGTATCGGTTACAACACCGTACCCGTACCCTGGTATGAATAAAACTGTTCCTATTGGGAACACACGGGGATCTGCCGCAATCGTGGAATAGAGATCACGTCTTACTTCAACACCAGAGAACGTAATCCCATAGGATGCATCTCCAGGCCGTTTTCCTGTCGATTCCACCCCTGCCGTGTAGCCCGTAGCCACTACTTTTTTCGATGGGTACTGACTCCAATCAACCGCTTCTTCCAATGGAACAGGATCTGATTCGACAGCCTGTAAGGACTTCGCTTTTTCTTCCGTTTTAATCGTTGGCAAGCTGCGTTTTTCCCTATCAAATAACGAATAGCTTGCATTATCGTTCGCTTCTAAAGGTTCCACTGTATCCGAGGATTCCCTTTGATCCAATAACCATCGCTCAATGTGTTGAGCGTTAACTCCTGAAACCGTGTGAAAAGTTGACAAAAAGGCAGCAAGTACGAGGATCGTCATCAATGAACGACGTCCATATTTTTTAGCTGCTTCCATCCTCTCACTCCTCTCAGAAGTCATCATCTCCAAAGAGAAGTAAGATTATACAAAAAAACGCGGGAAAATTTAGAAAGTTATCGACAACAATTCAAATTCACTTTTAGCATGACCGGCTTTCCTACCTTTTATCCTACACATACAAGCAAAAAAAAACACCCAACCCGAAGGAAGAGCGTTTCATGATCGTTAAAACATTTGGTATCCGCGGACACGTAACATTCGTATGACAATCCCTGAAATAATTGCACCGATAAAACCGCTCGTAAGGATCAAATGGTCCACAAGCTGCAACGCCATCAGATCGTCCCACAACCTAGAGAATGAGGTAGCAGGCGATGTGAAATATTGATAAAACGGGACATGATCAACTATAAAAATAACAATAAGCGGATAAAAAACGGCCATAATCCAAGTAGACCGTAACACCATATTTAACAGAAAGCCTATGCCGAAAAATAAAATTAAAAATAATAGCATCGAAATGAGCAATTGCGGTAAACTCATCTGTGCACCCCCATGTTCACTTGCTAGTTTACTCAATGGAAGCAGCACAGTCAAGCAAGTCATCTTGACAGCTTTGTGTCAGCATCTGACTGCCACCTTAATTGCTACAAAATAAATGTTCTTAAAAGTAGAAAGCACCGTCATGAGACGATGCTTTCCGGCTTCACTTCTTGTAAAGTTCCTGCTCCACTACAATAATCACATGTTTCCGTACCGCCTAGGATTAATTGAAAATAGCCACGACCCTTGCAGTACGGACAACTCGTTGTTTTTGTCTGTTCTCTCTTTCTCACGAGCCTTCTCCCCCTAGCAATCATTTCATTTATATTATCAGAATTTTCAATACAAATAAACATGACAATTGCGAGGTATTCTCACATGTAAGCGTAATCAATTGACTCTATCTACGAATTCTTTGAATTTTCTAACGTTTTCATCGATACAATGTCAATAAAAGTGAAGTTTAAATAGTAAGTGAAACTTCAGCAGTTGTGGTTCCCTTTGGTCTCCCATTCAATGTTTTTCCGGTTCACACTGTGGAATCTTAGCCCCAGTTAAACAGGATAAAAAAAGGCTAGCTCTCATATTTGAGCTAACCTTTTCTCTATCGTTAGGGTTGTGTTGTATGCATGCGCTCTTTCGGCTTATAGCGGGTTTTTACCTTTCTTCAATA
This sequence comes from Halalkalibacterium halodurans, assembly GCF_004376175.1. Taxonomy (GTDB): domain Bacteria; phylum Bacillota; class Bacilli; order Bacillales; family Bacillaceae_D; genus Halalkalibacterium; species Halalkalibacterium halodurans. Next base: position 27,514 of record NZ_SNUY01000051.1, read on the forward strand.
GAAGCCCAGGACCACCAATTAAGAAGAGAGAGCGATTATCAATAACCTTTTTCATGAAGCTTGCTGAGCTCCCAAACAATTTTCGGGTGCCAACAACACCAATCGCTTCTTTTCCTCCAAGGGAAGCAACAGTACCTTTAATCTCTGGCTTGAAGTTTTTCAACTCACTACCGCCTTTTACGAGCGTTGCCAAGTTATGTGCACAGGTTTCTGCCATTTGAATCGCAATTTGTGCAGTTGGCGGATACGGACGATTAATTTCTTCGTTGATGATCAATGCGCAATCACCGATGACAAAAATTTCCTCATGACCTGGTGCACGGAGATCAGATTCAACTTTGATACGACCTCGCATCGCTTCAAATCCAGATTTTTCAATAATTTCCGGTCCACGAACACCTGTCGCCCAAACGACTGTGTTGGATTTAATTTCATCACCGTTCGCTAAAATGACGCCATCTTTAACGACTTCTTTGATTGGGCAATTGATCTTAAATTCAACTCCGCGGCTTTCAAGAAGGTTCATCGCGTACTCTACAAGCTCTGGATCAAAACCAGGAAGAGCTGTTGGTGCAGCTTCAATGACGTACATTTTCACTTTTTCACGAGGTACGTCATACGTTGCGCAAAGTTCAGGAACACGTTTCGAAAGCTCTCCTACAAATTCAATCCCTGTAAAACCAGCACCAGCCACGATAAATGTTAAGAGCTCGTCCTTCTTCTCTTCTAGGTTGTTGTATGTTGCAAACATATACTCAATATGCTCTTTTACTTGGCGAGCACCATTGACAGTCCACTTGCTAAATGCGTGCTCAAACACGCCCGGTACGCCAAATGTTTCAGCAACAGAGCCTAGAGCAATCACTAAATAATCATACTCCAACTCGCCATTTTCAAGGATGACTTTCTTCGCGTCTCTGTCAATTTCGACTGCTGTGTCTTGAACAAAGTTGACCTTATTCAAGTCGAGTACATCTTTGATCGGCACTCTTGCTTTTTCTGCAGGAATCGTCCCTGCTGCCGGTTCGTGCAACCAAGTGGTTTGATAATGATAACTGTGCTTATTCACAAGCGTAATGTTCGCGTCATTGTGTCCAAGCTGCTTTGACAAGCGGGATGCGGTGATTATTCCACCATAACCTGCTCCGAGAATAACGATGTTTGGCTTATTCAAAATCATCACTTCCATTTCAAGATTTTCGACACCATTTGACAAAAAGATTGTGATTCATTTCACGTATAATGGCAAAAAAAGTGACATTGTATGATATCTGTAGATTGTCGTAAAATTGTCGCAAAATACATCTATAATAATAGAAGTTTTGCCTTTAATTTTCAAGCATTTTTTAAAAAATGATTACCGATCTTAGAAAACGCTTACCGAAACCGTTGGTATGACAGATTTATTTACACTCCCTTTGTGAAATTCTAAATTTTCCGATAATAAAAGCGCCTTTTCCTTTCATTTTCATTTGTGTAAATCTATAATGAAATGGAAAATGTGTCGCGGAGGTGCCAAGATGTCAAGAAAAGAAGAATTGTATGATATTACGATTATCGGCGGGGGACCGACAGGATTATTTGCTGCATTTTATGGCGGAATGAGGCAGGCGAAGGTGAAGATTATCGAGAGCATGCCTCAGCTAGGTGGTCAGCTTGCTGCTCTTTATCCGGAAAAGTACATATACGATGTAGCCGGTTTTCCAAAAGTAAAAGCACAGGACCTCGTAAATGACTTAAAAAGACAAGCAGAACAATTTAATCCAACTATTGCTCTTGAGCAGTCCGTTCAGAATGTGACGAAAGAAACCGACGATACTTTCACAATCAAAACAGACAAAGAAACACATTACTCGAAAGCGATTATCATTACAGCAGGGGCAGGGGCTTTCCAACCACGAAGACTGGAGGTGGAAGGTGCCAAGCAATATGAAGGAAAGAATCTTCAATACTTTGTAAATGATTTAAATGCATATGCAGGTAAAAACGTGCTCATTTCTGGTGGTGGCGACTCAGCCGTAGACTGGGCTCTCATGCTTGAACCTGTCGCGAAAAATGTGACACTAATTCACAGACGCGATAAATTCCGTGCACATGAGCATAGCGTCGAACTCCTGCAAAAATCTTCCGTCAACATTTTAACCCCTTTTGCTATTTCTGAGCTCTCAGGTGACGGCGAAAAGATTCATCACGTGACGATTCAAGAAGTAAAAGGTGATGCTGTTGAAACACTCGATGTTGATGAGGTCATTGTCAATTTCGGTTTCGTTTCCTCATTGGGCCCAATTAAAGGATGGGGCTTAGAAATCGAAAAGAACTCCATCGTTGTCAACACAAAAATGGAGACAAACATTCCGGGTATTTATGCAGCTGGTGATATATGCACGTATCCTGGGAAAGTAAAGCTGATTGCGACCGGCTTTGGAGAAGCACCTACCGCCATCAACAATGCTAAAGCCTTTATTGATCCAACCGCCCGTGTTTTCCCTGGTCACAGCACAAGCTTGTTTTAATGGTTCTTAGTCAAATGTTGGGGTGGCATAGGAGGGCGAGCCCCTCTTATCCTACCCCGAATGTTTGATGTTTGAATTGATGATGCAAGAGAATACGGCTTCGCAAGCGATCATAACGCCGAAAACCA
>NZ_SNUY01000052.1 GCF_004376175.1 Halalkalibacterium halodurans
TGAGTCAATTTCATAATTTGAACCCTTAGTCTCGCAAGGTTTTCAAGGCACGAAAAAAGGAGTACCTCCCCAAAAGTCGAATGAGTTAAGTGACGAAACAAAACTACAGACTGGAGGAAGACTCCCTATGCCTATTATACGACAAGAAAGCCTGTTTGACCTGCATGATTTATATGAGTTAGAGCCTACCCATCGTTTTGATGCGGTTTTTTCAGCAATTGATATCAACCCGATTCTTGCGGTCGTGTCAAAAAAAGCCCTATACGGTGCGCCTGTTCAGCTCACCTATTCCGCCATGATCTACTCACTCGTCGCTCGAATTCTTGAGCGAATTCCGACAATAAAGGATTTGATTAAACGTCTGAAACACGATTTTATGTTCCGATTGGATTGTGGATTCCTTCTTTCTGATGCGATTCCATCTGAAGCATCTTATTCAAGAATGCTCTCTAAAATAGCAGAATCACCTGTTCTTGAACAGGTTTAAGAACAGCTCATCCATCAAGCGATAGCAGAAGGATTTATCACCGATGACACGATCGCCATTGATGCGACTCACATTGAAGCGAGAGACCAAGCCCCAGCGAAAAAAGAAAAGCCTAGGTCTGAGCCAAAAAAGCGCGGCCGCAAATCAAAAGAAGAGAAAGAAAAATGGCTTCAAGAACAAGCGGAACAAGAAGCCGTTCGTCCGATTTTCGAGAAAAAGATTGAAGCCCAACTTGACGCGTCTTTAGTCGAGTTGCGATCCGCTGTCCCCCTTGATCCTAAGTGGGGCATCAAGAAAAACAGTGAAGGAAAAAACATTTTTTGGTTTGGCTACAAAGGCCACTTCGCGGTTGGAGCCAAAAGCCAGTATATCCTTCAGTCGCTCTTTTCCTCGGGAAACCTGAACGATGGAAAAGCAGCCATCCCTTTATTAAAAGGACTGCAAGAGCGTCTTTTTGAATTAAAAATCGCCTTTAGCACACTCGATGCAGGGTATGATGCCCCTGCGATTTACGAACAACTCTATCGAATGAAGACTGGGGCTGTCATTGCTTACAACAAGCGAAATGAACCGAATATAGAAGGATTCGATCACCATTTTGCCCCTACGTGTGTTCGAGAGCATTCGTATCGGTACGACAGTTACGACGCGAGATACGAGACGTTAAAATACACACGACCGAAAGAATGCAAAGGCTGTCCGTTAGCGCAAGATACCCTCTGTCAAAAGGTGTATAAAGTCAAAATCACCACCGATTTGAGACGGTATACATCCCCAGCTCGCGGTTCGAAAGCATGGAAAACCCTTTACAAGCAACGAAGTTCAGTCGAGCGAGTCATTGCGTATCTAAAAGAATTCTTCCAATTAAACAATATTCGCTATCGCACAGGAAAACGAGCAAAAGTACAATTTGATTTGACGCATTTGATTTATAACGCGGCGAAGCTCGCGTGTGATCGTATAGCCAAGTCCCTTTCTAGCAAGCAGACTAGTCAAGCCGCGTAATTAATTTTTTAAAAACACTAAAAGCGAAATGGGGGTCGTCTAACAATCGTGAACTAGGCTTTATGAAATTGATTCGTGTAAGAAAAGAGACCGAATGAAGAGGGAAACACTGTAATAAGATGTAAAAAAAGGGGGCGGGAAATGGAAAAAGTGCTCTTATTTTGTGATCCAGGCATTGATGACTCTGTTGCCATTATGTATGCGTTGCTCCATCCTGGCCTTGATGTCGTTGGCATTGTAACAGGGTACGGGAATGTAACCCAAGAACAAGCAACAGCGAATGCCTTTTATTTGCTTTCACTTGCAGGACGTTCTGATATTCCTGTCTACGCTGGAGCGCAGTTCCCACTAACGGGTGAAATCGCCACCTATTATCCCGAAATTCATGGTGAGAATGGGCTTGGTCCGATACGTCCCCCTATAGATTTAGAAGGGGAGTTGCTAAACTTCACAGATTTATTTGATTTGATTATATCCTACCCTAATGACATTACGATCATTGATGTTGGGCGGTTAACCTCCTTAAGTATTGCATATATACTAGGCGAGGAGACAATGGGAAGAGTGAAGCAAGTGATTGTCATGGGAGGTGCCTTTTTCGTACCTGGAAATGTGTCTCCCGTGGCTGAAGCGAATTTTATTGGAGATCCGGTTGCGGCTAACTTAATTATGGAACGAGCGCGGCCGTTGACCGTCGTTCCGCTAAATGTGACGAGTTATTCGGTCGTTACCCATGAGCATATAAGAGCGATCACCGACCGATACTATAATCCATTCACTCCCTTCATTCAGCCAATCTATCACTATTATGCAACGGCTTATTCTGCATTAATCCCTGGGCTAGAAGGGGCCTTATTTCATGATGTGCTGGCTGTCATGGCGCTCGTTCATCCTGAGATGTTCCAGATGATGAAACGGGATGTTTCCGTTTCGATCGCTCCACTGACGAGAGGACAGAGCGTTGCTGATTTTCGCCCGTTTGCTCCAGAAGGGGAACTAAAGATCGCGGTTGACTTTCACTATCCTACATTTATTCAAAGCTTTATCCAGGTGCTACGGCGAGAGTTATAATTATTTTTTGCAGACAGCGACACCGAATGCATAATGAACATTTGTCCGCTTTGGTTCAATGGTTACCCCCCGTTGATAAAACACCTCTTTTTCAGAAAAGGAATCAAACAATGAACGAAATTCCTCCTCTGTTAGTTGATGATAGTGAAACGGTTCATCACTTGGCTTTCCTCTCCCTTGGCCGAACGGGGTAGATAGAACGAGGGTGCCGTCTTTTTTTAACAGTTGTCTCATTCGCTCGATAAACAGACGATCGTCTTTTACATGTTCGATCGTTTCAAATGAGAGGATCGTATCAAACGTTCCGATTTGGTTCGGAAGGTAGGGGTCCATGGCGTCACCTACTAAGAAAGACACTTTCGGGTGATAATAGTTTTGCTTCGCATAGTGGATGACGTCAGCGTCGAAGTCAACCCCGAGGACTTGAGCCACTTCCGTTTTGCGCGTTTTTGCCACCATGACGCTACCATAGCCAGTACCGCAGGCAATGTCGAGAACGCGGCCGCTCGCATAAGGGGTTGAAAAATAATAACGGGCTAAATGCTCTAACAGCATTCCGTTCATAGGCTTCATATTTTTCGGAATAATTCGTTCTCCTGTATCGTCTAACACCTGAAATCACCGCTTCTCTGTAAAATCAATTAATCCCTATCTTAATTGAAAAACCTCGTTCGAGCAAATGAGAAAAAATTGTCCTTAATTGGTATAGACATTTTATCGATTTGAAATGTTCTTTTGAAAAGAGCTAAGTGTTCTAAGCGATCATTCATTTATGGCGAATGTACCCGGCATATTATGCTATAATGGTATAGACATGTGTCTTTGTAGGAAAGGAGGAGGAGGTTCAAACGTGATTAATAAAAACTCTCCTTTACCGATTTATTATCAGATTGAAGAACAAATTAAGCAGCAAATCGAATCAGGGGTGCTCAAACCCGGGGATATGCTCAAATCCGAGCGGGAGTATGCGGAGTATTATGATGTCAGTAGAATGACGGTAAGGCAAGCGATTAACAACCTTGTGAACCAAGGATACATATATAAGAAAAAAGGTAGCGGTACTTATGTTCAAGAGAAAAAAATTGAGCAGGCGTTAAACGGGCTGACGAGCTTTACAGAAGATATGAGAAAAAGAGAAATGGAGCCTAGCAGTCGCTTGCTCAAATTTGAACTGATTCCAGCAACGGCAAAAATCGCAAAGGAATTAAACTTGAAAGAGAACACGCCCGTTACAGAGATTAAACGAATCCGTTATGGCGATGGGATACCAATTGCCATTGAACGCAACCTGTTGCCTGCGAACTTAGTGAAGGGATTAAATGAGGAAATCATAAACCAATCCTTATATCAATACATTGAGGAAGAGTTGAATTTGCGGATCGCCGATGCCCTGCAAGTGATTGAAGCCTCGACTGCTAGCAAAACAGAAGCCGATCTATTAGAGATTCAAAAAGGTAGCCCGATTTTGTTAATTGAGCGTAAAACGTTTTTAGCCGATGGGACTGTATTAGAGCTAGTGAAATCCGCTTACCGAGCCGATCGGTATAAATTTATGATTACGATGCAACGATAAAAAACAAGCGATTGATGACGTCATCAATCGCTTGTTTTGCTTATAGCTACCTTAATTTGACGAAACGGCTACTTTTTGTAGTGCCTCGCGATCGGCGATTATGGTCACTTGTTCATGGCGCTGTAAGACTGAGGCAGGGAATGATTCGTCCACCTTTCCGTGAATTAATTGGTACAATGCGTCTGCTTTCTTTTTCCCAGATGCAAGCAGAAGAATTTCCTTTGCATTCATGATCGATTGAATGCCCATCGTGATCGCCTCTGTTGGTACTTCCGATAAATCATTAAAATAGCGGGCGTTTGCTTCTCGTGTTGATTCTGTAAGCTTAACAATATGGGTGGATGACTCGAACGAGGTGCCAGGTTCGTTAAAGCCAATATGACCATTTGCGCCAATCCCTAATACTTGCAGATCGATCCCGCCATGCTGCCGTATAAGGGCTTCATATCTTTCGCATTCCGCGTTGAGATTGGAAGCTGTCCCGTTCGGCAAAAACGCCTGTTCATCTCGAATGTCGATATGGTCGAACAAGGCTTTGTGCATGTACGTGTAATAGCTATTGGGATCATGCCGATCCAGTCCGATATATTCGTCCAAATTAAACGTTGTCACTTGATGGTAGGAGGTCCCGTTTATTCGGTGATCGTTGATGAGAAGCTCGTACATCTTTTGCGGAGTGCCCCCTGTGGCCAAACCTAAGGTGATGGTTGGATCGCGTTGTACCTTTTCGATCATAAACTGCGCTGCTTTTAGGCTCATATCATCAAAATGTTTAGCTTCAATGATTTTCATAGGACTTCGCTCCTTTCTGATAAACAATCCTTCCTTGGCACATCGTGAGGACAACATTCCAGTCTTGATCGAGTACGGTAAGGTCTGCGTCTTTTCCGACTCGAATGCTCCCTTTACGATCAAAAACATTTAGCTGTTTAGCAGGATTCACGCTCGCCATTTGGACCGCTTCTTCTAATGAACATCCTGTGTAGGTCATCACATTTTTTACCGCATCGTTCATTTTTAATACGCTGCCTGCCAACGTTCCGTCCTGTAGCAATGCTTTTCCGTTCTTCACATGGACGGTTTGTCCTCCAAGCTCGTAGGTTCCGTCGGCTAACCATTTTGCACGCATCGCATCTGTAATGAGAATGATGTTATCTGCTGTTTTCGCATCATAAGTAGCTTTGACAACCTCAGGATGGACATGAATGCCATCAACGATCAGTTCAACCGTCAACTCATTTCGCGCTAACGCTGTTCCTGCAACGCCAGGCTCACGATGGTGGAAGCCCCTCATCCCGTTGTAAAGGTGGGTGACATGGTTCGCACCGTGGGATATGGCGTCCATCATCTGTTCGTGCACCGCATCTGAATGTCCGATTGATGCAATAATTTGTCTAGACCGAAGTGCACCGACCAATTGCAGGCCTTGCTCTGTTTCAGGTGCCAGCGTAACTAACTTGATTGTGCGATCGGATATCTCGTACCACCTATTAAACAGGGATAGATTTGGCTCTAAAATATGTTCAACTGGTTGGGCGCCTGCTCGTTTTGCTGAAATAAAGGGGCCTTCTAGATGGACCCCTAACAGTTGGGCTCCTTCGTTGTGAGGTCCTTTTGCATATTCTGCCACATTGGCTAATGCTTGCTCAATCCGCCCTTGCCCTTGGGTGATGGTCGTTGCTAAAAATCCTGTTGTTCCTTCCCGTACAATGCTTTTTGCGATCGTTTCTAGACATATTTGAGATGCGTCCATTGTATCGGCACCGTGTGATCCGTGGATATGGACATCGATAAAGCCCGGAACGACATAACATCCCGAAAGATCAATCGACTTATCATGCCTGTGAGTCTCGATCTCTTGCTCTGTTACTTCCGTAATGATGCCATGTTCTATTTTTAGAAAACCTTTGTCGTATGACTGTGTTTCACCAACGATCGAAGCTCCTTTTAATACGTAATTTCCGTTCTTCATGACGAGCTCCTTTCCTTTTATTCCTTTATCTGACGTTTAAAATCGCGCTTCTAGGAATTCATTTCGCATCGTGTGGGCTATGACATCCCCAGCGAAAGAAGTTCCGTTATCCTCGCTTTCATTATAACAAGTGTGAGTTAATTTGTATATACCAATTTATTTTGTTATATCTACTAACACTGTTATTATCAGTTTTTGTTCATTTATGTATAATAATAGGTATAGACAACTAATCATGGTGGTGATACGATAGGTCGTAGTAGAGATAGGACAATTGGGCCAAAATGAAAGATAAGGAGATGACATTATGCTTACATTTTTACAGAGAATAGGGAAATCCCTTATGTTACCGATTGCGGTATTGCCGGCCGCGGCTATTTTATTAAGGCTTGGCCAAGAGGACTTGTTCAACCAAGCGTTCATCGCGGCAGCAGGTGCTGCGGTCTTTGATCATTTGCCACTTATTTTTGCGATTGGCGTCGCGATCGGATTTTCGAAAGATTCGAATGGTACCGCTGGGTTGGCGGGAGCGATCGGGTATTTAGTATTAGTCAACGGTACACAAGCGATTGATCCTGATGTAGATATGGCCATTCTTGGTGGAATTATTTCTGGGATTGTTGCTGGACTTCTTTACAATCGCTTTCATGACGTCAAACTCCCTCAATGGCTAGGGTTTTTCGGAGGGCGGAGATTTGTTCCAATTATAACCGCTACTGTGATGGTCATCTTTGCAGGCTTGTTTGGTTATGTGTGGCCGCCGATTCAAGATGGGATTAATCAAATCGGTCAATGGATTATCGGTGGAGGAGCGCTTGGTGTCGGAATATTTGGGTTCTTGAACCGGCTGTTAATTCCGGTGGGGCTTCATCACGTATTGAATAGTCTCGTCTGGTTTGTATTTGGTGAGTATGAAGGCGCGACGGGTGACTTGCACCGTTTCTTCGCAGGTGATCCGACAGCAGGATCATTTATGGCGGGTTTTTTCCCGATTATGATGTTCGGTTTGCCGGCTGCAGCACTTGCGATGATTGCGGCAGCTAAGCCTGAGCGCAGAAAAGAAGTAACCGGGATGCTCATCGGAATTGCAGTGACCGCTTTTGTGACTGGGGTTACGGAACCACTTGAGTTTTCGTTTATGTTCCTAGCACCGATTCTGTATGTTGCTCATGCCTTGCTAACGGCGAGCTCGATGGCGATTGCCCATCTACTCGAAATTCGCCATGGGTTTGGCTTCTCTGGGGGAGCCATCGACTTTGTCTTGAACTGGCGGCTTGCCACCAAGCCTGCCCTTTTGATCGTCATGGGTCTCATTTATGCGCTCATCTATTTCGTCCTCTTCTATGTGGTCATTAGGAAATTTGACTTGAAAACACCAGGTAGAGAAGATGAAAGTGAGGAAACGGATGCTTCAAGTGATGGACAAGCCGATAAATATGATGTGATGGCGAGCCATTTCATCGCTGATCTTGGCGGACAGGAAAACCTCAAAACGATTGATCATTGCACGACACGTCTACGCTTAACAGTCCATGATATGGGGAAAGTGAATGAGGAATTGCTGAAAAAACATGGGGCTCGCGGTGTCATTAAAGTCAATGAGACGAACGTTCAAGTCATCATCGGAACCGACGTGGAATTTGTTGCTGATCGAATGAAAGACAAGCATGGTTAATAGGAAAAGGTGGCGTGAATGCCACCTTTTTTGTTTGGCTTCATGTATTTCTCACCGATTCCGCTGTTCACTAAAAACTGGTGCTCTTGCATAAGGGACGCCGGTTTACGTTAAGGTCATGTCTGTGTTCAACGTTGATAGGACAACATGAGTAACGGTTTCGGCAAAGGGGGAAAGTTGCTCAATAAAAGCTTCTACCTTTGACAGATCTTCCATGTAAGCTTTAATCATAAAGCAGGCCCGACCAGCAATGCGGTGGCAAAGTTTAAAGCGGGAGTATTCCCCATGCTTCACGGTAGCTTCGATGAGGCAGCTCACAGGATAGCCGACCTTGGTCAAGTCGATGGCGACCGTATAGTTTTTAATGATTCCATACGACTCCATCTGCTTGACACGCTCGCGAACAGCAGGGGAAGACATGTTAATTTTCGTACCGAGTTCCTTCATGGAGATACGGCCATCCTTCATTAATTCATTTAGAATCTGCTTGTCGATTTCGTCGATTTTTATCATGAAAGTGAATCCTCAAATCTCTTTAAAAAAGAAAAGAAATTTCCTTAAAGTCAATCAAAGTGATATGTAAGGCGAGAGATGTCTTTTATATGATTATGGCAAGGGAGGGATGAGGATGGCAAGACTTTCAGCTGGACCATATGGGGAAACCCCTTTTCAGAAGCGATTAGGCCATAATCGTTACATTTTACGCGCTTGGAATGAATTGAGCGAGATTCTCGAACAAGACGGGGCATTGTCTAGCACATTAAAAGAACAAGTGAGGCGAGCCCTCGCACAAAAAAATGGCTGTGAGTACTGCAAAGCAAAAGGGAGGCCTGATCCACAGCTGGTCGATGAAAAAACGGGAGTGGCCATCGGATTTGCTGAGGCGTTTTTACAAATGAGGGGCGCGGTGCCTGATTCCATTTTTGAAGTTGCAAGAGAAGCGCTTAGTGAACGAGAAATGAGTGAGCTCTGCGCTTTTATTTGCTTTACGACCGCGTCTCAATTTTTTGGTGCGTTGATGGACCTTCAGCCTGATGAACAGTAGGCTTCCCCCAATACCTAAAGCCCGAATCGGAGGAATTCCGTTCGGGCTTTAGGTATCTCTTTTACACTTTAAATTGACTCATGAGCTGTTGGAGTTCTTCAGCTAATTGGGACAAGGCTTGAGCCGAAGAGGCGATCTCTTCCATTGAGGCCAGCTGTTCTTCCGTCGAGGCAGCCACGTTTTGTGTTTGTGAAGACGTGTCCACCGAAACTTGTGCCACCCCGCCAATGGAGACGGCTACTTCACCTGTACTTGTGGAAATGTCCTCTGTTGCGGTGACTAACTGCTTAATCTTATCCGTCAGCTTCTCCATAAAGGTGAGAATCTCTTGGAAGTTCGTCTCGGTTTCTTTAATGACGCGAAGCCCGCCCTCCACATCGTCAGCCACTTGATCAAACGAATGGTTGGAGCGTTTCATATCCTCTTGAATTTCCGCAATTAAGTTAGCAATCTGTGCCGAAGAGTGTTGCGACTGTTCGGCTAATTTACGAACTTCTTCGGCAACGACTGTGAATCCTTTTCCGTGCTCTCCTGCTCGCGCCGCTTCAATGGCTGCATTTAATGCCAGCAAGTTCGTCTGTTCAGAAATACTAGCGATGACACTGGTAATATTGCCAATCTCTTTTGAGCGCGTGTCCAATGACTTGATCACTTCACCACTTTCCTCAACCGAGCGGTTAATGGCTTGAATTTGCTTGACCGTTTGCTGGACAAGAACCTCACCGTCCTTTGCTTTACCAATTGCTTGTGAACTAATATCAGAAATGCCGTTAGCATTCTCCGAAATAGCGTGAACGCTCATGGCCATGGCTTCTAGCGATTGGGAGGCATCTTCAACACTAGCAGACGCTTTTTCCGATCCTTCCGCTACTTGCTGAATCGCTTCGGTTATCGTTTCTGTTGCCTGACTCGTCTGCTCGGCACTGGCCGTTAGCTGCTCAGAGGAGGAGGCCACTTGGTTTGCTGAATCGACCATCCGGTGGAGCGTGTCTTGTAGTTTTTCCGCCATCCGGTTGTAACTTTCGGCGACGACACTTAACTCATCTCCATTCGTGTCTTTGATGGCTGTTGTGAAATCCCCGTTTCCTGCGGCTTCAAGTGCTGCTGTTACAACGGTTAATCGTTTTTTCATTTTTCTTGTAAACCAGTAAACAGCTAAACTAGCAACGATGGCCACGAGAAGCAATGCGATAAAAATAAACGTTAAAGCATTAGCGACCGTTTCTGTTATAAATTCCTGTGAAGCGCCAACATAGAGCATACCAATGACTTGTCCTGATGCATCGGTTAACGGCATATAAGCGGTCTGATATTGATTTCCGACGACATTGGCTTCTCCTAAATAAAGCTCCCCGTTTGTTATTACCGTTTCAATCACTTCTTCAGAGGCTTGGGTCCCAACGGCCCGTTCGCCATCGATAAGGACGTTCGTGGCAATTCGTGTATCACCTGAAAAAATAGTAACCGTGTCCCCCGTATCTTCTCCAATGGCATCCACAAGGTCAAAGTTGTCATTCATCAATGTCGTTCCTTTGTAAAGCTCCCCATCGGTTGCTTTCCAGTCACCAGGAAACCGTTCATCAATGTAGCGATGAGCTAAGGCAAGATCCGCTCTAGCCTTTTCCGTTGCGAACGCTTTAATTCCTTTTGTGATTTGATCGTTGACAACTACTCCAATAACAGCGGCAAATACAAGGATGATCGACAGGACTAGGACATTGATTTTCGTTGCTAGTTTTAGCTTCATGTGAACACCTCTTATTCTTCTTTTGTCATAGGAAATTGGTTGTGTGTCCTATCTCCATCATAATCGATCGATTGCTTATTTACAATGAACGAACTAAAATCAAGGTAGAATCAAAAAAATAGATAGAAAGAAGTTCCCAGATCTTTAGTCTTGTAAGGGGAAAGGAGTAGATACGAGATGAGAATTCGACCGATTGACACATTGGATGCAGAGGCGTTTCTTGACTTAAGTAAAGCAGTTGATCAAACAGGGATGATGTTGTTTGAACCGAGGGAAAAAAAGTGGACGGTGGAGCAACAACGAAAAATGATTGATGGGATATTAGGAAGACGAAATTCGATGACATTTGTGGCGGAGGAGTATGGCAGGCTGATAGGCTATATTACAGCCATCGGTGGAAATGTGAAACGGACAGCGCACCGTGCCTATATTGTGGTAGGAGTTCGTGAAGAGGAACAAGGGCGAGGGATCGCGACAGAGTTGTTTAACCGGTTATTCAATTGGGCAAAAAGTGTGGATATTACCCGCTTGGAGCTAACCGTGATTAAAGACAATCGGAAGGCGTTTCAGCTTTATCAGAAACTAGGGTTTGTATTAGAAGGAGAAAAGGTCCATTCGCTGATGATCGATGGAAAGCCTGTCAACGAATACTACTTATATAAATTGTTAGATTAATAATAGAAGAAAAGCGGTCCAGTCTCTCTCGGACAGAAAGAGTGGATCGCTTTTTGGTGTTACGAAATGGCCCATTTTCGATCATGTGTAAACGTCATATTGACGAGAGGCTCATAGGGGAGGGAGCGGAGTGATTGGTGAAACTGCTGACGAATGTCGTCTAGATCTTTAACATTCCTCGCACAAGAGGTTCGGTCGATAATAAAGTAAATATCGATAAAGAGTGTCTGGCCCACCTTCGCCATACGCACATGAGATTCAGGAATCTGATATTTTTCCTCAATCGCATGAATGTGTGATTCAATCGATTGCTGTAATTCTAGATTTGGTGCCATCTCTAGCATTTCCTTTCCGTTCAAGACGATCTGCTTCACCGGCAGGATGATAAACAAACCGGCTGAGAGCGCGACCATTAGAGGATCGACATACGGAACGAGGAACGCGAACTTCGTATGTGCTAAAAGAAACGCTGCGGCGAAACCGATAAACACAGCGGCGCTCAGAAATGTATCCATTAACCATTGATGGGTTTCCGCTTTTATGAGCGGGTTTGCTCCTGCTTTTCGTCGTAAAAAGAAAAAGATAGCAGCACAACCAGCTGTGGAAAGAAGGGAATAGGCAGCTCCATGGATTGGAACGACATGCCGTCCGCCATCAACTAAATCACCTACAGCCGTGATGAACGCGAATAGGCAAAGGAGCGCAATAACTCCATGCTTGATGACCAGTGTGAGCGCTTGAACCATTCCTTTACCATACGGGAATTTATCCCGATCATCCTTCATCATAAACACGGTCGCCCCTAATGAAAATAGGGAAAGAACGACACTAATGAGCGAGTAGATCCCATCAAATAGAATCATATGGGAATGAATCGCCAGTCCCCAAATGATGCCAACAGCAGAAAAGATAATCGCGCCAATGACTGAAATCGAAAGATAGAGAACAGAAACGCTTGATCTCATTTTATCACCTCATAAATGATTGACTATCAGTCATTTTACAACTAAAAATACTGAGAGTTATCTCAGCATGTTCATGACAACTTGAAATGTATCTTCTTTTAACTGCGAAAGTTCTTGTTCACATTCATTGGCAAAATAATGTCTCTCTGCTGTAAATTCAATTAGGTTCACTATCATAGGAACGAGTGTTTGAATGTTGATGGTAAGGTACTTCTTTAAGTGCTTCTCAATCCAACGGTAATAAGGGTCGTAAATTTCTTCCCAGCGGTTCAAGGAATCGTAGTAAGAAAGACCAGCATAACAGAGAAGGATAACCTCCTTATACGATTTCGTTAAAGTAAAGCTTACATCGATTAACTCACGGATGAGTGTTTGCACGTCATCGTCTTCTTGAATACGGTTTTGAAGCTGATGCAACTGGTCTTGCAATATTTCATCAGCAATGGCAGGGATGATCTCATTTTTCGCTTGGAAATACGTATAAAATGTTCCGTGGGCAACACCTGCTCTTTTGGCAATTTCACCAATCGACGCCTTTTCAAATCCCTTATCCTTCATCACATCAATGGCTGCCTGCAAGATCGCTCGATAGGTCTCTTCACTTTTGTATCTCATTAGCCCCTCCCAACATATGGGTGAAAATTGATTGATAATCAATCATTATTGTATCGTGCCGATAAAATAAAGTCAAGAGAGGTCAATTTCAGCAAGAATCGGCCAAGGTGACGAGAAATATTATGAACGTTTCATCCCTTTATCATGAGAAGGATATGGTAGCATAGAAGAAAAGAGATACGAAGATAGGAGGAGATAGGATTGGATCTTACCAGTCTTTTGTCGTTCTTAGGTGTGGCGGTTCTTCTGACGCTTATGCCTGGACCAGACATCTTATTTGTCTTAGCCCAAAGTATGTCGCAAAATCGCCAAGCGGGCATTGTCACAGCGCTCGGACTTTGTACAGGTCTGCTCGTACACATTACAGCAGCTGTTGTTGGTATATCAGCGCTCATTTATCAGTCTGCTCTCGCCTTTACTGTCGTAAAATACGCAGGAGCTGCATATTTGCTTTATTTAGCATGGAAGGCGTTTCAGGAAAAGGGAGAAGGTCTTTCGATTGACAAGCAAACCACCCTTGCCTACGGAGCCCTTTATAAGAAAGGCATTATTATGAATGTGTTAAATCCAAAAGTGTCCTTGTTTTTTCTCGCCTTGCTTCCCCAATTTGTAAACAGCGGGGCAGGATCTGCACCTTGGCAAATGCTTCTTTTAGGGGTTGTGTTTCTCATTCAAGCCTTCATTATTTTTTCATTGGTTAGTTGGTTTGCGGAAAAGGTAGGGCAGCTCCTCATGCGTTCTTCATTTATAAAAAATCAAATGCATCGTATAAAAGGCGGGTTACTCGCGCTTATTGGTCTTCAAGTGGCCTTTAGCAAAAATTAAGAGAGGAAGCTGACAATGACGACCATTATATTTGATATGGATGGCACGCTCTTTCAAACCGATTCCGTGTTGGAAGGGGCGTTAGAAAAAACGTTCGACTACTTACGCCATACCGATCGCTGGCAAGGAGAGACCCCGATTGAACAATACTTAGCAATCTTAGGGGCGCCGATGCACGTTGTTTGGGAGACGATCATGCCAAGTGCCTCTCATGAGGAACGTCAGGTAGCCGATCAAGCGTTTTGGGATTTTTTATTAGAAGAAATCCGTCTCGATCACGGAAAGCTTTATCCGAATGTAGGCAAGACGCTCGAAGAATTGTATCAATTAGGTTATGACTTGTATGTGGCAAGTAACGGGTTCATGCGGTATCTACAAGAGATCGTCGACCACTATGGCTTCACCTCTTATTTGAAAGATATTTACGGTGCCGACCGGTTTGAGACGGCCTCTAAAACAGAGCTGGTGGCAAAGTTAGTTCGTGACTATAGGATTGAGGGGGGCGTGATGGTGGGGGACCGATCATCAGATCTTACAGCAGGTGCTGATGCGAAGCTAGTTACAATCGGTTGTTTGTATGGATATGGGACTAAGGATGAACTGGATTCAGCAGATGTCCTCGTGGAAGACATCTCTGAAATCCGCTCGATCGTCTCACAGCGACTGGAAAATCATCAAAAACGCTAATCCCCAAATGAGGAGAGCAGATAGTCGGTTAAGATAGGTTACATATTTCTGAATCGCCTGAAGCTGGCCAAACCACCGACCGATCCAAGCGAGCAAGCAAAAATAAAGCCATGAGACAACGATTGTCCCACATGTAAACGACCATTTGTCTGCTGCTTCATAGAGCAACGAGTTCGTGCCGATGATCCCAAGGGTATCGAGGAGTGCGTGGGGATTCAGCAGGGAAACGGTTAAGGCGAACGACATTTGTTTTTTTGCTGTAAATGGTGCTACCTTACCGTTGCTCGCTGAGGTGCTGTTCCAAATGACCCAGCCCATATAAAGGAGGAAAACGAACCCTCCGATGATCAGAAAGGGAACGAACCGCTCGACGAGGTGGGCAGCTACTGCCATCACCAGCACTGAAACGATAATGAGTATCGTATCGCAAATCGAGGCGGTCATGACAGCTGGCAATGCGCGACGAAGCTTATTTTGCGTCATCCCTTGGGTGAAAATAAATAGATTCTGTACGCCCATGGGCAAAATGAGACCGAAGGCGAGAAGAAAACCATGTAAAAATGAATCCAATCGTAAACCCTCCTAAAAGTGAAGTCGACATCATCATAGCAAGCGACGGTCGTTTGTCATCATCCAGTTCGCCTAGCTTGAGGCCAACCAGTTCATTGAAATGAAGGTGAGAAGTATGAAATTGGATTGGAAGCCTGATCGTTCAAGCCACGTTCCAATCTATCTGCAAATTAAAGAAGAGCTTAAGCGACGAATCGAGGGCGGCGAGTGGACGGTAGGTACCCTTTTGCCATCACAACGGGAACTGGCAAACCTGCTCGGTGTTAATCGAAGCACGATTGTCCAAGTGTATGAAGAATTAATGGCAGATGGCTTAGTCGAAAGTGTTCAGGGGAAAGGAACAAAAGTTGTCAACAACACGTGGAACGTCATTGCGGCTACGTCTCCAGATTGGCAGCAATACGTATCAGGTGGGGTGTTTCAGCCGAATAAAACGTATGTACAAAAGATCAACGAAGCGGAGTTTTCCGAGGAAGTCGTACGCCTTGGGACAGGAGAGCTAGCAAAAGGGTTACTCCCTGTTAAGCAAACCGAAGAAGTACTGGCTTCCCTCTCCCTTGAAGCAAGCCATTTAAGCTATGAAGAGGCGAAGGGTTCGCTTGCTTTACGAGAAGCGGTTTGCGAATTTGTCTCAAAATATGGGATTCACGTATCTCCGTCAAGCGTCTTAATTGTTTCGGGAGCACTCCAAGCTCTATCCCTTATGACGAATGGACTGTTTCAGGCAGGGGCACGTGTGGCTGTCGAGTCCCCGTCCTATTTAATGTCGTTACGTATACTTACGTCAGCGAACATACGTGGGGTCCAGGTGCCGTTAGCGGACGTGCAACACAAGCCGAGCGTCTTACGACAATACAAAAGGCAACAAGATGTGCAAATGTTTTATACGATTCCTACGTTCCACAATCCAACGAATGTAACGTACAGCACCGCTGTTCGAAAGGAGCTACTACATGTTTGCCAAGCGATTCAACTGCCAATCATTGAAGACGATGTATACCGGGAGCTTTGGTTCGATGCGGCTCCACCACCTCCGTTAAAATCACTCGATCAAACAGGGAATGTTCTCTATCTCGGGAGCATGTCAAAAATCATCAGCCCTGGTCTTCGAGTCGGCTGGGTCATCGGTCCAGAGCCGGTTATCCACCGTTTGGCAGACATGAAAATGCAGACCGATTATGGGGCGAGCTCCATTTCCCAAGCGATCGCACAGAGATGGTTAACGAATAATGATTGGTTTACGAGTCATGCCCAGTTTGTGCGAGACAAGTTGAAAAATCAGCGAAACGCGATGCTTCAATTGTTGCAGGAGCATATGGGGGAGCTAGCGGAATGGAATCGGCCCTCCGGTTCGTTTTACATTTGGTGCAAATTAAAACACCCAGTTGATATGAACCGTGTCTTCCACCGCTGTTTAAAAGTCAACGTCTTAATTCATCCAGGTACGATTTATGAAGGC
Organism: Halalkalibacterium halodurans; assembly: GCF_004376175.1. Lineage (GTDB taxonomy): Bacteria > Bacillota > Bacilli > Bacillales > Bacillaceae_D > Halalkalibacterium > Halalkalibacterium halodurans. The sequence goes on from NZ_SNUY01000052.1 coordinate 16,372, forward strand.
TCGAAGCATTCTTATATTCGTCTATCCTATTCATACGAAACAGGGGAAAGGCTCGAATACGGCATAAAAGCGTTAGCTCGTGTGATACATGAAATGTTAGCGTGAAGGGGGAGAAGCACAGTGGAAAGTATACGGATAATCGAAATGACAGACAACGATTGGCCTGAGGTAGAACGCATTTACAGAGAAGGGATAGAAACAGGGAATGCCACATTTGAAACGGAAGCTCCTTCGTGGGAGAAATGGGATGCCGGTCATGTGAAAAGCTGCCGTTTTGTGGCAAAGATTAAAGAAAAGGTCGTTGGCTGGGTAGCCTTGAGCCCAGTCTCCAGTCGCTGTGTTTATCAAGGAGTAGCCGAAGTCAGCGTTTATGTTGGCTCGACAGGAAGAGGAAAGGGAGTCGGGCGAAAGCTTCTGGCGTCCGTTGTAGAAGAAAGTGAAAAGCAAGGGTATTGGACGTTGCAGGCGTCCGTATTCCCTGAAAATGTGGCCAGTCTCAAGCTACACCGCCAGTTAGGATTCCGCGAAGTGGGGAAGCGGGAACGACTTGCAAAACGAGAGGGTGTGTGGCGGGACGTCATCTTGCTGGAGCGACGAAGCGAAAAGGTAGGATTGTAAAAAATAAAGGCGTTAGCCACCGCGGCTAACGCCTTTATTAGAGCAGCACTCGTCTAAGACAAGCGTAAATGAGCGTTCAGTGCTTCGTGCCATTTCTGCTTTGTCTGTTGATTCGTCCGTTCTAAATACTGGATTAACATCCATAATCCTTTATGGTCAAGGTTGTCGATGACCCTCTTCATGACGGCAGCATCCGTCGTATGCTCTAAGAAGTAGATGATTTCTTGTCTCATCCTTACCCCTTTCGTGAGAGGATTAAGCTTTCGTTTTTAGCTCTTCTCGTGCAGCTCGTGCGGCAGCTACCATGTTCTTAAGGGCGGCTACGGTTTCTTTTTCCGCGCGAGTCTTTAAGCCACAATCAGGGTTAACCCAGAAAAGGCTAGCTGGCAAGACCGTTAACGCGCGGCGGATGACATTTAGCATTTCTTCTTCTGAAGGAACGCGAGGGCTGTGAATATCGTAGACCCCTAACCCAATTCCCTTTTCATACGTCGTCTTTTCAAACGCGCTAATCATTTCTCCGTGGCTTCGTGATGTCTCGATGGAAATGACGTCTGCATCAAGATCATCGATGGCTTCGATCATTTCATGGAATTCGCTGTAGCACATATGGGTATGAATTTGCGTCGTTGCCTTCACATGGGCGCAGCTCGCACGGAAGGCGGACACGGCCCAGTCTAAGTACTCTTGCTGATCTTCAGCTTTTAATGGCAGACCTTCACGAATCGCCGGTTCGTCAATTTGAATCATTTCGATACCCGCTTCTTCTAATGCCGTCACTTCATGGGTGAGGGCCTCCGCGATTTGATGTGCAATCACAGTTAACGGTAAGTCATCACGAACGAACGACCAGTTTAAAATCGTGACAGGGCCTGTGAGCATGCCTTTCACCGGTTTGTCCGTTAACGATTGGGCATACACGGTTTCTGCTACCGTCATTGGTTCGGTGAAGCTCACATTTCCATAAATGATTGGCGGCTTGACGCAGCGGGAGCCATATGATTGCACCCAACCGTTGGCTGTGAATGCAAAGCCATCTAACTTCTCACCGAAAAATTCAACCATGTCGTTGCGCTCAAATTCTCCGTGAACGAGTACATCGAGGCCAAGCTCTTCTTGGATATTGATCCACTTTTCAATGTAGGACTTCATCGTCCGCTCATACTCGACTGTCGATAGCTCCCCTTTTCGCCATAACGATCTTGTGCGACGCACATCTTTTGTTTGCGGGAAGCTTCCGATCGTTGTCGTTGGAAGAAGAGGAAGCTGCCATTTTTCTTCTTGAACCGGACGGCGCTCGTTAAAGGATTGTGGGCGCTTTTTGTTTTCAAGGTTATGAGATGTTGCTGCTCCAGAGCGCCAGCCTGATTTTTCGAGAGCGGCTAAAGCGTCGTCATTGGCCTCAAGCGCTTCTTTCACCTCAGCTTCATTTCCTGCGGCTAGCTGTTTTAATGTGTGAAGCTCGGTTAGTTTTTCATTAGCAAATGCAAGCACACCTAGCAACGTTGGGTCGAGTTTTTCCTCACGCTTGGTTGTAACCGGTACGTGGAGAAGGCTGCATGATGGTTGCAATACAAGACGATCTTTCGCTACATGCTGTTCTAATTGGTGAACAAGCTCATGGCGCTCGCGTAAGTTGCTAATCCAAATGTTGCGTCCATCAATGATTCCGGCAGCAAGCACCTTATCTTCAGGGAATCCGAACGTACGGAGAGCTTCAAGGTTTTTTGCCCCACCATGAACAAAGTCTAGACCAATGCCCTTCACTGGAAGAGAGACGACCTCTTCGTAAAAAGTCACCGCGTCAAAATACGTTTGTAGGAAGAGTGGTGCATCGGCGATCGCTTCGTTTATTTGCTCGTAAATACGTGTAACAAGCGCCATTTCTCGTGCTGAAATGGAGGTAACAAGGGATGGCTCATCCACTTGAATGGAACGAGCACCTGCATCGACGAGCTCCTGGATGACCTGGATGTAAAGCGGTAGCAATGATTGAATCGTCTCTTGAAGCTTATCCTCTTCATAGCCTTTGGCTAGCTTTACAAATGAGTATGGACCTAGAATGACAGGCTTTCCATCAATGCCTAATTCATTTTTTGCTTCTAAATAGGCCTCAAGTGGAGCGTTTTTCGTTAAGCGTGGTGCAGCATCATGTAGCTCAGGAACGATGTAATGGTAGTTTGTGTTGTACCACTTCGTCATTTCACACGCCTGGGCGTTTTTGCTTCCTCGTGCCATAGCAAAGTAAGTAGAGAGTGTCGGCGTATCACCTTGTTGTAAGAATCGTTTTGGAATAATTCCGAACATTACGGCCATATCGAGCACATGGTCATAAAGGGTAAAGTCACCAACAGGAATGAGATCAACCTCTTGTTCTTGTTGCACGCGTAAATGATTGAGGCGAAGCTCTTTCATTGTGGCGAGCAATTGTTCTTCAGTGGTGTCATTTGCCCAGAACGATTCAAGTGCTTTTTTCCATTCGCGGTTTTCGCCAATACGTGGGTATCCTAGATTGCTAGTCAACATGTAAAATTCCTCCTTGAAGTGATAGAGTAAAAAGGTAAAATAAAAAGGATATTTTTACCAATATGGGAGAGTGGTAAAAATATCCTTCGTTGGATGCAACGAAACATGTTTGAAACACCTCCCTATCTCCCGTAGGTAAAAGCAGTGCTGTTAGAACAGGCAGGTCTCCTGGCTCTAGCGTCAACATTGCAACAGTCTTCCCAACCAATGAACGGTCAGTGACAATATCGTTACAACTCAGCTATGACAGTGGCGGGACCGCTCCGGATTTGCACCGGATTCCCTTTTAAACATTAAGTCTATCATGTGACTTAACGTACCTGTTCCCAAACGATGAAATTTTAATCCACTTTAACGGAGGAAAGCCGATTTGTCAAGTAGGAAATAAGCGAAAACCTAATCAGTTTCTTTCCTCCTAACCCCTTTATATCAAGCTCTAATCCAATAAATCATAGTATTCTACTCTGTTTTTGCTATTTTAATGTAATATATTTTTTTGCGAGTGGCATCGTTCAGAGCAGTAAATCGAGAGTTGAAACATTAATCAATTGTATACAAAACCCTTACATAATTTACATTTTTAAAAAATAACTGTTACTTCTTGCATGGTACACTTTTCATGAAAAGGCTGAATGAACAGTACATATCTGGTCTTTCTAAAAAATCTATTTCATATGGAGGACGTACATCATGGGATTAAAAAAAGCAGGGGCATCTTTATTGCTAGCCACCTCATTATTTTTAACTGCATGTGGCTCAAGTGCCACGGACAGTGAAGTGAGCGAAGGGGACGCGGTTGGCGGTACAGATAGTGAAGCCTATGTACCTGAATCGTTAATGGTTCAGTTCGTTCCATCGCAAAATGCTGAAACGTTAGAGGCTAGAGCCAAGCCGCTTGAGAATCTGTTATCAGATGAATTAGGAATTGATGTGGAAGTTAGTGTATCAACTAATTATAATACGGTCGTTGAAGCGATGGCTTCTGGTCAGGTTGATGTCGGTTTCCTGCCGCCAAACGCTTATGTACAAGCTCACGATGAGTACGGTGCAGCAGAGGTTATCTTGCAATCGCAACGGTTTGGAGTGAACGAGGATGGTTCACCAACAGATGAGCTAGTCGATTACTATTTGTCGATGTTTATTGCCCGTGCCGACTCTGATATTGAATCGATTGCAGATATTAAAGGGAAAACGGTCGCCTTCCAGGACTACACATCATCAGCGGGATACGTTTGGCCTGCCGCGATTTTGTTAGACGAAGGGATCGATCCTTTAACAGATGTGAATCCGCTCATTCTCCAAGGTCATGATGCAGGAGTTACTGCTGTCTTAAACGGTGAGGCAGATGTTGCTGCGATTTTCCAAGATGCGCGTAATGTTGTTGCGGGTGATTTTCCGACTGTTTTTGAAGATACAAAGGTGATTTCGTTCACAGAGCCGATTCCAAATGACACGATTTCTGTCCGATCCGATATGGATGATGAGTGGAAAAAGAAGATCCAGCAAGCTTTTATTAAAATTGGTCAATCTGAAGAAGGTCTAGAGATTATTCGTGATATCTATACGCATGAAGGTTATACCGAATCAGAAGATGCTACCTTTGATATCGTTCGTGACTATGCGGAGCGTGTTCAAGGCGAATAAAGGCTACTGAATCTCTGATTTTCACTTCATTACTTTTCTCTATTAGTCTATTAATAGGTCGTATCTCTAGGGGCTCACGATCTTGAGGTTGTCCAAAAGGGGGGAGAGCTCCCTTTTGAACAACTTTTTTTCCTCTTTAAGGACTTTGCTTCTGTAAAAGATGAAGGATAAGAAAAAATTGCACCCGCCATTTACGGCTTGGGTGAACCAAGCTTTCTCATTTTACGACTTAACTACTTATTAGAAAGTTGGATTTCTATGATTGAACTGAAGAATGTCTCAAAAGTGTATCCGAATGGAGTAATAGGGTTAGACAATATTAATTTAACGATTGAAAAAGGGGAATTTGTCGCGATTGTCGGTTTATCTGGAGCGGGTAAATCGACCTTATTGCGTGCCATGAATCGTTTGATCGATATATCCGATGGTGACATTATGATTAATCGTCGATCGATCACTTCAGCAAGTGGAAAAGAGCTACGTATGATGCGAAGAGATATTGGAATGATCTTTCAAAATTTTAATCTTGTGAAACGCTCCACTGTCTTACGTAACGTCCTTTCTGGTCGGGTGGCTCATAATCACACGTTTCGTACGCTTTTCAATCTATTTCCTCAAAAAGATGTAGATCTCGCCCTTCAATCACTTGAAAGAGTTAATATTTTAGAAAAAGCCTATACCCGTTCTAGTCAATTATCAGGCGGTCAACAGCAGCGTGTCTCGATCGCTCGTGCCCTTGCGCAAGAGGCAAAAATGATATTGGCTGATGAACCGACGGCATCGCTAGATCCGGTCACGACGAAACAAGTGATGGATGATTTAAAAAAAATTAATACAGAGGATCAGGTGACAGTTGTCATTAACTTGCATTTTGTTGACTTAGCAAGAGAGTATGCCACAAGAATTATTGGCTTACGGGACGGAAAGGTCGTTTTTGATGGTCCAGCGCAAAGAGCAACAGACGAGGTGTTTAAAGATATTTACGGTAGACCACTTAAAGAGGATGAATTGTTAGGAAAGGAAGTCGGGTGATGGAAACGAAACTGAATGATCGGGTGCCAATAAAGCCTTCACGACATTCCTTTTACCTTTTTCTCGTGATTCTATTTATCATTGTTTTTGCAAGTGCTATTTACATTGAGGCTGACCCTTATGTCATCGTTCAAAATGGTTCCAATATGTTTGACCTCATATCACGCATGTTTCCGCCGGACTGGTCTTATATCGTCACAACGACACCGGCGATGCTCGATACGATTCGAATGGCTTTACTTGGGACAACGATGGGAACAATTCTCTCCATCCCAGTCATGTTCCTTTGCGCAAGGAACATGTTTCACGTACGGTGGCTTGTTGAAGCGTCGCGTATTGGGTTAAATGTGTTACGGACGATACCAGACTTACTGCTTGCTGCCATTTTTGCGGCGATTCTTGGATATTCATCTCTAGCAGGCATTGTGGCTCTGTCTGTTTTTTCTGTAGGAATCATTGCGAAGTTGTCGTTCGAAGCGATTGAAAACATTGATGACGGCCCGCTAGAGTCTATGACAGCCGTTGGGGCAAACAAATTACAATGGATAGCGTTTGGGGTCGTACCGCAAATCATGCCCCACTTTGTGTCCTATGTTCTTTACACGTTTGAGATTAATATCCGAGCGGCCGCGATTCTCGGATTAGTTGGAGCGGGTGGAATCGGGCTATTCTATAACCGAGCGCTCAGTTCCTTTAACTATGACCAAGTGCTGGCGCTTATTCTTTATACGTTGGTCGTTGTTATCCTCATTGATCTGATTAGCTTGAAGACAAGGGAGAAGTTACTATGAAACGGTCCGATTTGTTTAAAAAAGAACGGTTCTTGAGAAGAGCAAAATTTTCTTTGTTGTTTATTGTTCTACTCGCTTTATACGGATGGGCAATTGCGGGTATACAGTTTAACGGGATGCTTGATACGGCATGGCCCGTTACAAAAAGCATTGTACAAGGGTTTCTTACACCTGATACTAGTTATATCTATAATCCTGAGGGAGAAGATTTGCTTAGAGGTTTGCTTGAGACATTAGCTATCGCGATAGTAGGTATCTGTCTGTCTATTGTTCTCGCGATTCCGATTGGCCTTTGGGCCGCGAAAAATTTAAGTTCAACCCCGCTTATTTCACAAGGAGGAAAATCGACTCTTAGTTTTATTCGTACCTTACCGGATATCATTTTAGCTCTTCTATTTATCAAAGTCGTAGGCCCCGGCGCTTATGCAGGAATGTTAGCTTTAGGGATTGGGGCGATCGGGATGCTAGGGAAATTGTACGCAGAAGAGGTAGAGGCGATGGATCCAGGTCCGGTAGAATCGATCGTCGCCGTTGGCGGAAATAAATTAGAGCAGTTAGCCTTTGGCGTGATTCCACAAGTTTTACCAGGCTTTATTTCTGCGACTTTATACCGATTCGAAATTAATATGCGCTCGGCGGCCACACTGGGGGTCATTGGAGCTGGTGGGATTGGTACACCGTTAATCTTTGCAATTCAGGCAAGGAATTGGGATAGGGTAGGGATGATCATGATCGGGGTTGTCCTTGTGGTTTTAATCGTCGATTGGTGTTCAAGCGCCTTGAGGAAACGAGTGTTATAAAAGGCTATGTCAAACGGGAGTACGTTTTCCTTTTGCCATAGCCTTTTTTACTTCAAATATGTCATTGTGAGTACTTCCGTTCATTCCATTCCCGTTTCAGCATACTCATTTCAATCAGATCCCAATATTCTCCTTTGACTTTTGTATTTTGCCGAAGGAGCCCTTCCCGTTGAAATCCTATTTTTTCGTAGCGGTGAATTGCACGAACATTAAAAGAAAACACACCGAGAGAGACTCGATTTAACGAAAGTTGCTCAAAGGCGATTCGAAGCAGCTCCTCAATCATTGGCGCCGCAAATCCTTTTCCTCTTGCTGCTGGAAAGACGAGCACTTTGCCCATTCGAGCCGACTCGTTAACACGATCCACTTTTCCGAGTGCAATATGGCCAATGGTTTCACTAGAACCTACGGCTTTCACCTTGAATATGTATTGATCGCTTCCGTCCATATTTGCCCCATCAATGTAAGAAGCCAGCTGGGATCGCGTGAGGGGATATGTGAAGGCTGAGCCGCTCCATTGCTTTAAAAACTCGGGAGATTCGATATGTTTTAGGAGCTGGTCAAAGTCTGATTCATTAAAGTCCAAAAGTTCAATCATCGGTGGCCATCCTTTCTTCAGATTTGCCTTCTCCCTTTATTATATATTTTTTAGGAGTAAGGTGGTCTTATTTTAGAAAAACCCAATTTCAAAGATAGAGGTAAAAAATACTTTACAAAATGTAACTCGTTCTTTACAATGAAGGTGAACCTTTTGGAGTTAATATCCAGTAAAGGGAGTGAATGAAGTATGCAGCTTGAAGAGATTGCGTTTTATGGAAGTTCGATTGGCGGATTATTGGTGATCATAGCGTTTGTTGTGTTTTGGATTGTCGCTAAGCAAGCAGGTGAAACTGGTCACGCGAACGAGATCTTTTTGAAAGTGTATCGCTTGATGTTTTCTGTGCTTGCCATTTTTATTCTTTCCAGTGTTGTTTTTAATTTAGGGGAAAAAGTAACAGGTCACTTGTTTCAGCAAGTTTCCTTAACCGTATTTTCGATTGCTACGTTTCTTGGAGCTGTATATCTACTCATCCTGAATAAAACGCGTAGCTAGTCATATCTGTTTTTTACTCGTATCGAAACGTAAATGGAAGATGGAGGGTTCATAATGACAACAACAAATTATTTGATTGAAACGAACAATTTAACGAAGACCTATAAACATGTGCATGCGGTGGACCGTATAAACCTCAAAGTAAAAGAAGGAGAGATTTACGGGTTCCTCGGACCGAATGGAGCTGGCAAGACAACGACCATTCGTATGTTGCTAGGGCTCATTAAAGCCTCTCATGGATCGATTAAAATATTTGGGAAAGACCTGAAACAACATCGACTTGACATCTTAAAAAATATAGGGGCTCTTGTGGAATCGCCTTCCTATTATCCACATCTTTCGGGTGAAGATAACCTTGAGACGGTTCGAAAAATAGTGAAGGTCCCTAAATCACGAATTGCTGAAGTACTTGAGCTTGTACGTCTAACAAAAGTAGCAGATCGAAAAGTGCAAGAGTATTCCTTGGGCATGAAACAGCGACTAGCCATTGCTGCAGCGCTGTTAGCCAATCCGCGCCTAGTGATCTTAGATGAGCCAACAAATGGATTGGACCCGGCAGGAATTATCGAGATTCGAAACCTGATCCTTCGGTTACCTAAAGAGTATGGGATTACTGTTTTACTTTCATCTCATCTCTTATCTGAAGTTGAACAAGTGGCCTCTCAAGTAGGGATTATCGCGAAAGGAAAGTTGATTTTTCAGGATTCGATTGAAGAACTGCGTAAGAAAGCAAATAGGAAAATATTTCTCTCGACGAGCCATCCAGAAGTTGCGGCAACCATTTTACAGGAGCGGGGAATTAATGTAGATACACAAGCTCGTGGATTGGTTATGAATGATCGCTCGGACGAAGAAATTGCTCAGCTTGTGAAAGCATTCGTTGAAAAAGATATTGATGTTTACCGGATTTCTGATGAAACTTCCTCACTGGAAGAGATCTTCTTACAACTGACAAAGGGAGGACAAACGCTGTGATCCTCGATTTGTTGCGATCTGATTTATTGAAAACGAAAAAAATTGCTTGGTTATTAGTCTTGTTCGGTCCAATCGGTGTTGTGGGCCTACAATTCATTAACTATTCTTTACGTTATGACCATTTGCTATCGGTACACCCGGACCATGGTTACTTTTTTCTCGTAAACGTTCATGCATTTTGGCCACCAGCGTTATTGTTAGGGATTACACTCATTATTTCGTTGCAGGCAAGTATCGAGCATCAAAAAAATCTATGGAAGCAAATACTTATCCTTCCGGTACGACGGGAGCAAGTCTATCTTTCGAAACTGTTTTTAATTGTAACGATGCTATTGTTAACTTCCCTTTTCCTAGTTGGTTGGACGTACGTAACGGGTATCTATTTTGGCTTCACAAATGAATTCTCACTTCTTCAAGCGTTCCAAATGAGCTTTTATACGTTATTTGCTGCATGGCCTTTTGTCTTGCTTCAGTTCTGGTTGTCCATGCATTTTAAAAATCAAGGAGCTGCTTTAACGGTAGGGATTGCGAGTGCGGCCTTTATTATGTATGCACAAGGGGTACCAGACTGGCTACCTTGGAAGTGGCCCCTATTATTAGATGGATTTTCCGAAAGTCTCTCGACAAGTGTGCTTTACGGTTCCATACTTGGCATCGTTTTCGCGTTACTATCGATGTTGGTGTTAACTAGAAAGGACGTGCATTAATATGTTCTTCAATGTTCTAGAGGTTGAATGGAATAAGTTAAAACATATGAAAGTTTGGATCATCGTCATTGCGGGGCCGTTACTTGCCAGTGTTATTGGATTCTTCCCTTACTTTACGATAGATGCGAGTGAATGGATTGCATTAGCTACACAAATGATTCTTGCACACAGCGCATTGTTCCTACCTCTCTTAACAGGAATTTATGCGGCCCTAATTTGTAGTTATGAACATCAACATGGAGGCTGGAAACAGCTTTTAGCATTACCAGTGGAAAGGTACCACGTGTATATTGCTAAATTTGTTGTCATTATTACTTTACTGTTGCTGACACAAATTGTCTTTTTCTTTTCCGTCTGGCTTGTCGGGGTTGCCAGAGGGTATTCCATTTCTTCTTTTACGTATATGCCTTTACTTGTTAGTGTGCTGGCTGGGTTTCTATCATGTCTGCCTCTTGCTGCTCTTCAGCTTTGGCTTGCGACACGGTTTACAAGCTTTGCTGCACCGAGCGTGATGAATGTCATGCTGACAGTGCCTGCGATCCTTATTGCTAATTCAGAAGTATTGGGACCGCTTTATCCGTGGGCTCATCCGTTGTTAAGCATGACCCAAGGCTTTTCTATGGGGCTGGGAGGGGATGCTGGGTTTTTGGCAAGCAATACAGCTTTTGTTGTAACGCTTATTTTAAGCTTTCTTCTCTTTAGTGTTGGAGGGGTCATTTCATTTCAGCGAAAGCAATGGACATAGTAATTTGCTAAATGAAAGGAGTTAAGCCAAGTGATTATAGAAGCAAAAGGACTAAAAAAAATCTACAACCATGTGCCGGTCGTAGATGATGTTGATCTTCTCGTTCCTGAGGGAGAAGTATTTGGTTTTCTAGGACCCAATGGTTCGGGGAAAACGACGGTGATGCGCATGCTCCTAGGTTTAGTTAAAACAGATGGGGGAGATATAAAAATTCTAGGAAAATCCCTTGAAAAGAATCGTTTGAGCATATTAAAAGAGGTAGGTGCTCTTATTGAAACCCCTGCGTATTATGGGCATCTTAATGCGATCGACAATTTAAAAATTGCTGCAACGTTGCGTCAAATTGAAGACAATAGCCAAATCGAAAAAACGCTCGATCGAGTCGGTTTAACTTCGAGTAAGCATAAAAAAGTTAAATCTTTTTCCCTTGGGATGAAGCAACGGCTAGGGATTGCTATGGCCTTGTTGCATCAACCCAAATTGCTTTTATTAGATGAGCCTACGAACGGACTCGATCCAGAGGGGATTCAAGAAATGAGGGAACTCATTCGCGATTTGCCAAAAAAAGAAGGCGTTACTGTTTTTGTTTCAAGCCATCTTCTTGGAGAAATTGATCAAGTCGCTAGCCAGGTAGGTGTCATATATCATGGTAGCCTACTCTATCAAGGGCAAAAGAACGATTTGCTGGCGAGTCATGGTGGTACGACAGTATCGGTCCATACTCCTGAAAAAGACAAGGTGGAGCAGTTATTGGTGATGGAAGGCTTTCATATACAGAAGAGTATACGCCATAAAGAAGACGAAATTATGATCACAGGACCTCACGTCACAAAGGAAGTCATTGTCATGCTTTTACAACGAGAAGGTATTCAGAACTATTATGTGCAAGAGCATCATCGCACATTAGAGGATGCTTATATGGCGCTTATCGGAGGAAAAGGGGTTGCGGTATGAGCCATTTATTAAAGGTAGAGTGGAGGAAGCAGCGCAAAGGTGTGCTCCTTGTCCCAATTCTCCTCTGTCTTATCCTACTTCCTGTGATTGGTGGCATGGCGTTTTCGTATTTAATCCAAAATGATCGCACGGTTGAGCAAGTGTGGGCAATCATTTACGAAACGTTTCACCTCCTGTGGAGTTATGTGGTGATCATCGTCATTGTCATTTATGCTGCGTTAGTAGTAGATGTAGAACACCGATCAGGTATGTGGCCATCTGTCCTGTTGTATCCGTATGCTAAATGGAAGCATTTCTTTATTAAGGTGTTATGGGTGTTTATTTTAGTGCAACTTTTTGGACTAATTTCGTGGGGGAGTATTGCGACTGTAAGCCTACTATATGGTGGGGTTGAAAGTAGTGAGCTGATTGCTTTTGGCACATTACTATATCTACCTTTTCTTTTGGCATTACCATTTGTTATATTTCAAACCTTTCTTTCGGTTGTTCTTTCGAATTCGTTCGTCTCGATGGGAATCGGGATGTTTGTTTTCCTATTTCATAACCTTCTTCCGTCTGTTTGGTTGCCTTGGGGATCGATGATACAACCGTTCCTAGAAGGACAACCGGTTAACGTAGTAGACATTATATTTTTAATGGTTGGAGCAGCTCTATACACAATGATCTCCTTGTTCTTTTTTGAACGAAAAACGTTTTCGACTGGAGTTGAATAGCATGTCACTCTTTCGTCAGTCGTTCATGGCTGAATGGATGAAAATTCGTAAATCGACGATTTGGTTGGTCATTTTAGGCCTCGTAGCTCTTCCTGTTTTCTACGGGTGTATTATATTTACGCAAATCGTAGTAAAACAGTATAATTATACAGACATTGACCCATGGCTAATGCAGTTAATGATGGTTCAAATGTTTTATGGAACCATATTCCTTCCAATCATCGTATCAATCATTATTGAGACAGTGCTAAATTTTGAACGAAAGGCCAATGAATGGGAACATCTTTTTCTATTTCCCATCAAACGTAACACGTTTTATTTAAGCAAAATGGCGTGGGTGTTCATTTTAACGGCTTTGGCTCAATTATTAATGTTTACAATGGTTGTGATTGCAGGAATTGTCATAAAGATTGATACAACCATCCCTGTTTTAAGTTACCTGTCCGTATTCATATTGGGAACCATTGGGGCCATTAGCTTAGGAAGCCTATTGTTTTATTTGTTCATGTTAATAAAGTCAAGTCGAGTGGCTTTAGCAATCAGCATCTTTTTGAGTTTTCCCGCCTTTTTAGCTTTGTCTAATGAAAGTGGTTCATGGCTACCATCGTTGTACCCTTGGGCTCTCCCGATTTACGGAATGACCCAATCCATGAGCAGTGTCTCTTCGCTACTTGTCTTCTTAGGAGTCTGTTTCATCCTTATCATTTTGTCGTCCTTTTTAACGATTAAACGGTTAAAAAATGGAGCCCTGTCAGGGTAGTTTAAAAGAGAAGGGCTGGGACATAAGACAGATCGGGTGTCCTAACAAAAAAGGTTCTAAGTCAAATGTTGGGGTGGCATAGGAGGGCGAGCCCCTCTTATCCTACCCCGAATGTCTGATGTTTGAATTGATGATGCAAGAGAATACGGTTTCGCAAGCGATCATAACGCCGAAAACCAAAGGCAT
>NZ_SNUY01000053.1:0-10799 GCF_004376175.1 Halalkalibacterium halodurans
AGAGAGTCAAAAGCACTCATCATTGATTTAGATTCAACACATGCTGACACATACGGCCAACAAGAATTTACAGCTTATAATACCCATTACGGGACTGTTGGCTTTCATCCATTGGTTGCCTTCGATGGGATAACAGGCGATTTCCTAAAAGCCCAGCTACGCCCTGGAAATGTGTATACGTCCAATGGTGTTGTGGATTTTGTGGAACCACTTATCAAACATTACAATGAAAAATTTCCGGCAACGACACCATTCTTACGCGGCGATAGTGGTTTTGCCGTTCCAGCTCTATACGATTTATGTGAACGTGAATCGGTTTATTATGTCATTCGTTTGAAATCTAACGCCATTTTACAGCGAATGGCAGATGAATGTCATCCAGCCACAGTACCGTCAGATGTGACAAAGTCTGAATGTTATTATGAGGAAATCGACTATCAAGCGAAATCATGGTCTAAGCCGAGAAAGGTCATCATCCAATCGGTTCGCCCTGCAGGCGAATTGTTGTTTACCCATTCATTTTTTGTAACGAGTCTAGGAGATGTATTCTCTCCAAAAGATATCGTTCGTACGTACCAAAAAAGAGGGACGATGGAGAACTACATCAAGGAAGCTAAAAATGGTTTTTATTTGGATAAAATGAGCAGTCACTCTTTTCAAGTGAATGAAGTGAAAATGATGGTAAGCCTGTTAGCCTATAACCTAACGAATTGGCTACGTACGCTTTGCTTTCCAGAAGCACAAAAAGGGATGCAAATTGAAACCATACGTACAAGGGTCATTAAAGTGGCTAGTAAATTAGTGAAATCAGGACGATCCCTTTACTTTAAATTGTCCTCTAGTTTTGTATACCAAGATTTTTTCTGGAAAGTACTTCAGCGGATTCAACAGCTAAAGCTAGGATAGAATCGAAAAATCCTGTTTTTTAAAACACGATTTAAGACCAAGGGAGAAGTATGCCCAAAAACAGGCATTTTTCCGCTCCTCATTCTAGAAAGATGCTTTTCAGAAGAAAATAACCATGATTCTTTCAAAGGGATCGGGAATCTAATCGTTTTTGGCCTAAAACCCTGATTTATGTTCGAGGTATGAATAATTCAGGGTCTATACTATAATAAAAGTAAGCGCTTTTTTATTTTAGCAAAGGTGCGTGACGCGTATGAAAATGAGTGATGTTGCAAAACTAGCAAACGTCTCGCCTGCCACAGTTTCTAGAGTACTAAGCAACCCTGAACTTGTGAGCAAGGAAACGAGAAAAAAAGTCCTGGATGTTATTAACCAAGTGAATTACAAGCCCCATATTGTGGCAAGACAATTTAGAACGCAGGAAACAAAGATGATCCTCGTGGTTGTCCCTGATATTACGAGTGCGTTTTTTTCCAAGGTGCTACGCGGAATTGAGCACATGGCGATCGATCATGGCTATCAGGTCATTTTAGGCGATACAGAGCATGACATTAACAGAGAGTTGGAATACATTAATTTACTTCACCAAAAGCAAGTAGATGGGATGGTGCTATTGACCGCGCGAATCGATAAGGAGAAGCTCCAAGACATCTCCGCACACTTTCCAATGGTATTAGCTTGTGAATATATGGACGGCCTTGATGTACCAACGGTCTCAATCGATAACATTAGCAGCGCCCGGAAAGCAACGGAGCATTTAATACAACTCGGTCATAAACGGATTGCCCACATTACCGGTCCGATGAATATTATTTTAAGTCGCGATCGTTTAAAAGGCTACAGGCAAGCAATGCTCGGCCACGATATTCCGATCGATTCCGCTTATATTCAAGAAGGAGAGCTCACATTCGAATCAGGATATGATCAGACAATGAAGCTATTAGCACTTGAAGCTCCTCCAACCGCTATTTTTGCTTTCAATGATGAGATCGCAATGGGAGCGATGAAAGCCGCGAAAGATAGCGGATTATCCATCCCTAATGAGTTGGCGATCATCGGCTTTGATAACATTAAAATGGCCATGATGGTGGAGCCCGGCTTAACGACGATCGATCAGCCGAAATATGCGATCGGTAAAAAGGCGATGGAACTGCTACTAAAACAAATCAACAATGAGTCGATCAAAAAGAAAAAATTCGTCTTAAAAGATGAGCTAATCATAAGGCAGACCTGTGGTGCCGAGCAGCAGACAGTCTCCCACGTATAACAAGCATACGAAAATAGCTCTTTCCCTCATATTAAGAGAAAGGTTTAAACCTAAAAGGTTGGCGCTCTTTTCACGCCAACCTCTTTTCAATAAATGAATTAGACACGTTCCTTAGCCTTACCGCTCGTTTGAAATTCCCGCATTTTTGTCTTGACCGTCTCTACAATCGCTTCGGTACCAGGGGTTGTAATCGCACGATAATCGTAGATGTCTTGATCGTTCGTCAGAATCGTTCGGACTGCATGCGCCCAAGCTTGTAAACACTCTGTATTCACGTTGATTTTCGCATGACCAAGCAGGATCGCTTTACGAATTTGATAATCTGGGATCCCCGAGCCACCATGTAAGACGAGAGGAACACCTGTCCGCTCCGAAATGACCTTCATTTCTTCAAACCCAAGCTTTGGTTCCCCTTGGTATGGTCCATGAACAGAGCCTAGGGCTGCTGCTAAAGCGTCGATGTTTGCTTCCTCTACCACTCGGACACATTCATCCGGGTCTGCATATTTGACACCACCGATAAGTCCGTCCTCCATACCACCGACCGTTCCAACCTCTGCTTCAACTGAAACATTGCGCGGCTGGGCATAAGCAACTACCTCTTTTGTCATCGCAATGTTGTCTTCAATTGGTGAATGAGAACCGTCGATCATAACCGACGTAAAACCTGCATCGATTGCTTGTTTGCATCGGTCGATCGTCATGCCATGATCCAAATGGAGGGCGACCGGAACAGTAATCTTCATTTCGATCAAAAGGCTATTAACCATGGAGGTGATCGTTTGAAACCCTCCTAAAAAATCGACGAGTCGGTCTGACGCTGCGACAATTACTGGAGCCTGCTCTTCTTCAGCCGCTTGTAAGATCGCTTGCGCCCACTGTAAGTTATTTAAATTGAACTGACCGACCGCATAATGACCTGCCTTTGCTTTCTTTAGCATTTCTTTCATTGATACGAGCGCCACCGTTAGCACCTCTCCTACTTATAAGTACGCTTGGTTTATTTTGTCGTCTCTAGTGTAAAGTGCTTTGAAACAACTTCCACTGTCGTATCCTTTGCTGTTTTTATCGCCTCTTCTGCACTCAACTGGTAATATTCTGGTCTAAACAACTCAACAGATACAGCTCCTGAATAGCCTTTTTCTTTTAAAATCGATAACATTTGATCAAGATTAATAGCGCCATGTCCTGGCCACACACGATCTTCATCGGTCAAAAAGCCAACGGGAAAATCTTCTGTATCATCCATGTGCAAAATGAAGATCTTCGAAATGTCCGCTTTCTCTAGATCTGAAATGTTTGATCCCATAGCATGGAAATGGAAGCAATCGAGCACTAAGCCAATATTATCTCGCCCTACCGCTTCAACGATTTCATACGCCTGACCAAACGTGTTAACCGTGCATTGCGGGTGTCCGATAAATTCAAGTGCCACCTTCACACCATACGGTTTGGCTATTTCCGATAGCTCGGTCAAAACGTTCACGCAGCTTCTCTTGATCTCACTTTTTAAAATCTTTTCCTCTGTCACGAGCGGTACAGCGACCACATAAGGGATGTTGAGCGCTTTGGCTGTCTCCATCATCCCTTTAAATTCGGTGATGATTTCCTTGTACCCAGCTTCATCACGATTATTGAAAAAGACGAGTGCGTTTAATGCCAACGGCTTAATATGATTCGTTTGAAAAAAGTGTTTCAATTCATCCAGTGTGTGATCTTTTAAGTACTCAGGCAATTTATCCATTGTCCGAATTTCAATGTAATCATAGCCGTTCTTTTCGCAATATTCCAAATCCTTCACTAAGTTAGAGTTTTCCAATGTGGTTGCTTGATTATAGCATAGCTTCATGT
This sequence comes from Halalkalibacterium halodurans, assembly GCF_004376175.1. Taxonomy (GTDB): domain Bacteria; phylum Bacillota; class Bacilli; order Bacillales; family Bacillaceae_D; genus Halalkalibacterium; species Halalkalibacterium halodurans. The sequence continues at coordinate 4,025 of NZ_SNUY01000053.1, forward strand.
GAATTCTCCTTTTTCACACTGTAAAATGCAGGTTTCTCTTTTAGTGAAATGAATTGTTTTTGCCAAGAGTTTGACGCTTTTAATGCAGCATCTACCGTGATTGCAGCAACATAACCATCCCAAGCGTTCGGACCGCTCGGTTCACCTGATTGCTTAATCGAATCGATGAAATGTTGCAACTCCACATCATATGCCTCAATGAATCGCTGCTTCCAATCCATTAAAATGTTGGTCCCAAGTGTTGCTCTTTTTCTAAACGAAATGCTATCCACTTCAGGAAGGCTGGCAATTCCTTCTTCTCCGATCACTTCACATTGGATGTCATAACCGTACTTGCAGTTTACAAAAACTTCCGCAGTAATGAGCACCCCGCCTTTCGTTTCCAATGTGACCACTCGTGGATCTCTTAAATGAGGCAATGCATGCTTTGTCTTTTTCGGAAACGAGACTGACACGGATTCATATTCATCATCGATCAACCAATGGAGCACATCTAATTCATGGATTAACGTATCATGGATCGCCATATCATCTGTATAACTTTCCCCTACTTCTGGGTTGCGATGGGCGCAACGAACCATTAACGGCTCACCGATAAAATGATCATCGATCGCTTTCTTTAATTGCACATAGCCTTTGTCATAACGGCGCATAAATCCAACTTGAACCAAACGCTTTCCGTGGTTCATTTCAGCTTCAATAATTTTCATGCACCCTTCCGCTGTCGTCGCAAGGGGCTTTTCCACAAACACATATTTTTCTGCCTCAATCGCACCTAATACATTCGCTTCATGGGCAGGTCCCCAGCTTGTTACAAGGACGGCATCGACATTGTCTGCGGCAACGAGCGAGCGATCGTCTGGGTAAACATCTGCCTCTAGCTTCATTTGCGTAACCACTTGTTTAGCGGCCTCCTGGTTCACATCGGTTACTGCAACAATTTTCCCGCCTGATAGCTTGTTCTCAATTCGTTTCATATGTTCCCGGCCAATCGCTCCCGTCCCAATCACTCCGAAGCGTAGTGTCATTAGATCCTCTCCTTCATCTCATCGGTTGTAAGTAACTTTTCATCGATATACTGTCTCGCCTTTAGCGCATACTCGAGGGGATGAGCCTTGGCTGGATCTTGCTCCGCTTCCACGACGATCCACCCTCTATAATCACGAGTAAGTAGAACATCGTACACCTTTGTAAAATCAATACATCCATCCCCAGGGACGGTAAACATTCCGGCTAAGAATGACTGCAAAAACGATTGACCCTGCTCTTGACATTTTGCTAAGATATCGCTTCGTACATCTTTAAAATGGACGTGCTTGATCCGGTCGAGATGCTTTGTCAAGAGGAGCATATAGTCATTGTCCGAAACGTAAATATGACCAGTATCGTACAAAAGAGAGACGAGTGTTGGATCTGTATTCTCCAGTAGGCGATCAACCTCTGCTAACGTCTGTACGCCAGTCCCCATATGGTGGTGATACACTAGCGTTAAGCCGTATCGCTGGGCAATCTTCCCTAATTCGTTTAACCCTTCACATAAGGTTAGCCACTCCGAATCTGTAAACATCGGCTTTTCCGTAAAAATGTTTTGCTCGGACTGTTGAATGCTGTACGTTTGCTCTGACACAACAGCTACGGAAGCGCCCACTTCCTCAAGATACGCACAATGAGCATGAAATTCCTTTGAAACGCTTTCAAATGGATCACGAATGAGGTAGCTACTAAACCATTGACCAGCAATTTTCAAGTTTCTAAGTTCAAGCTCTTTGTTTAATGTTTTTGCATCCGGAAAAAAACCGCCCACTTCTGTTCCTTGAAACCTGGCAACGACGATATCGCTCAATAGGTGGGACAACGTATTGCCCGCACCTATTTCAGGAATATCGTCATTGCGCCATCCGATTGGAGCGATTCCCCATAAAATCTTTTGATCCGCCATTGACGCCACCTCCATTAATACTGCTTCGCCCGCGTTAACTTTTCTTGCTTTAGCTCGTATGCTTGCTGGATTCCTTCACGATCAGACACTTCGGAAACACCGAGGTTCCACCAGCTGCCATCATAGCCATCTGTCATCGTTTTCGGAAGTACTTTAATGTCGATCAACGTGGAGCACTCTTGTTTCTTGGCATCTTCTAACGCTGCTTTTAACTCCTCAACCGTGCTGACGCGGTACGATTTGGCCCCGTATCCTTCCGCCACTTTTGCATAATCAACGTGTAAAATCTTTTCGTCAGCCGTTCTGAATTCACAGAAGTAGCTACCACCACCAAAATCCATCTGCAAATTGTTAATGCAACCATAACCTGAATTATCAAACAGAAGGACGTTTATTTTTTTATGATACTGGATCGCCGTCACCAGCTCGGAGTGAAGCATGAGAAAACTACCATCGCCAACGATCGCATATACTTCTTTATTCGGTTCTGCCAGCTTCAGCCCTAATGTACCCGACACTTCATAGCCCATGCACGAATAGCCGTATTCTAAGTGATACGTATTTGGAACTTCAGCGTGCCAGAGTCGTTGCAAATCACCTGGAAGAGAGCCGGCAGCGCAAATGATCACACTGTCCGGGTCGATTGTTTCATTAATGGTTAGCAAAGCGGTCGTTTGCGCAAATTCTGTTTGAAGAGCATCGGCGTACTCATTCATCACCTCTTGAGTGAAATGACCTTTTATTTCTGGTTCAAATCGCTCCCGATCAAACGTTACCTTCCCGAGTCGCTCTCGTTCCTTTAACCATTCGGCTTTTAGTTGGCCAATGTCATCACCATATTCACTCTTATATCCTTCAAGCATAGGCACTAACGCTTCCAATGTTCTCTTGGCATCTGCCACGACAGGAAATGCATCGAGCTTGTATGCTTGCATGCGGCTCACATTAATATTTACAAATTTCACCTTTTCGAAGTCAAACAGCGTTTTCGATGAGGTCGCAAAATCTGTAAATCTAGTCCCGATCCCGATCACGAGATCTGCCTGTTGGGCCGCCTTATTCGCTGCTAACGTTCCTGTGATTCCGAGCCCACCTAGATTATTTTTAAAGGAAGCCTCTACCGCAGATTTCCCTGCTTGCGTCTCTGTTAACGGTACATTGAAAGTCTCAGAGAATGCGATAAGCGCCTCTCTAGCCTCCGAATATTTCGCACCACCACCAACAACGAGCAACGGTCGCTTGCTCTTCTTAATAAGATCAGCCGCACCTTTCAGCTCACGTTCGCTAGGAAGCTTTCGGTCAATATAATGTACGCGTTTCTCAAAAAATCTCACATCATAATCAAACGCTTCCCCTTCGACATCCTGTGAAATACAAATTGTCGCAGGGCCCGCTTTGGCTGGGTCGGTCATGACCTCAAAAGCGCGAATTAAGCTTGACATAAGTTGCTCTGGGCGTGTAATTCGATCCCAGTAGCGAGATACTGGCTGCAAGGCATCATTTGTCGTAATGGCGATGCTTTGTTCTTGTTCAAACTGCTGCAATACAGGGTCTGGTTGTCTCGTCGCATACGTATCAGCCGGGAGTAGTAAAATTGGAATTTGGTTAGCAAGGGCGGTTGCAGCAGCTGTTACTAGATTGGCTGACCCTGGCCCACTTGATGTAGTAATCGCATAGATTTTCTTACGAAGCATCTGCTTGCTGTACGCAATCGCCGTATGCGCCATCCCTTGCTCGTTTTTCCCTTGATACACTTTTAGGTGGCCAGGATCTTGCTCTAAAGTATGACCAATCCCCAATACATTGCCATGACCGAAAATATTAAAGATGCCTTCCACGAACGGAAATTCTTCACCATCGATATGAACATACTGTTGATTTAAAAATTTAATTAATGCTTGAGCTGTCGTTAATCGAATCGTTTCCATCTGCCGTCACCTCTATGCGATCGTAATCGTTTCATCTTTTTCAATTAGCGCTTCAATTTCTTCCACAGACGGCATTGCGTCAGATGAACTATGCTTGCTCACAACGATTGACGCCGAAGCGCTACCGTATTTTAATGCCGTCTCGATCCCTTTTCCTGAAATCAACGCATACAAGAAAGCGGATGCGTAGGAGTCACCTGCGCCGAACGTTTTCAGCACTTTCGTTTTATAAGCGTAGCCGCGATACGCTTCCCCGGCCTTCGTATAAGCAAAAGAACCTTCAACCCCGTGCTTAATGACGATCAATTCTGGAGAATGCTTGAAAAGGTAACGGATCGTCTCATCATTGTCCCCTTTTTCTGTACGGTTCTCGAGCACATCAAATTCTTCCCGTGTTCCAATGACGATATCAGACTGCTCCGCTACAAGGGAATAATAGACTGCTGTTTCTTCTGGTGTTTCCCAAGAGTACGGACGGTAATCTAACTCAAAAACAACCTTTACATCGTTTCGCTTGGCCAAACGAATCGCTTTCAACACCGCTTCCCGAGATGGGCTCTTTGATAGTGCGGTACCTGAAACAAGCAATAGCTTAGACCGTCTAATGTACGCCTCATTCACCTCTTCTGGGGATAAGTAAAGGTCAGCCACATCTTGACGATACATTAAAATGCTGCATTCTTCGGGACTCTTAATCTCTGTAAACGCTAAACCTGTTTTATGTCCCTCCTGATCAACGACAAGGTTGGACGTATCCACCCCAACACCTCTCATGTAGGATTCGATAAATCGCCCGTGTTGATCGTCTGCGATTTTCCCGATAAAGCCTGCCTTCAGTCCTAGCTTTGAGCTCCCGATAACAATATTAGCAGGGGACCCGCCTACATATTTAGAGAACGTCATTGTCTCTTCCATCGGTCTGTTGTATTCAACAGCATTTAAGTCAATGCATGCACGCCCAATCGCAATCAAATCAAACTCTCGATCTGTTGAAAGTTCATAGGTCATGAAAAGACCACTCCTTTTAAAATTTCTTCAAAAATACTTGGCTAAGCTACGTTCTTTAAAGTGGTACAGCTTTCGCGAAGTCGCTAAATTACTCAATAATCCATTCATGGGCCGGATCATTAAAAAACTTCCAAATTCGCTTAGGTCCAGCCATCACATTTAAATAGTAGGACGCATACCCTTCCGGCACGCCAACAGGGTGGTATCCTTTAGGTACGATAACCATGTTCTCATTCTCCACCGTCATCGTTTCATCAAGGGAGCGGTCATCCGTATATACACGTTGGAAGACAAACCCTTGCTTAGGATTGACCTCATGGTAATATGTTTCCTCTAATAACGATTCTTCAGGCAATAAATCGCGATCATGCTTGTGCGGAGGATAGCTAGACCAGTTTCCACTTTCTGTAAAAACCTCAACGACAAGAAGACTATTAGCAGAAGGGTCTGAATCGGGTAGAATATTGTGTACCATTCGCTGATTATTCCCCTTGCCCCGATGCTCAACGCCATTATCTTCAGCCTTGATAAGCTTAGTTGGAAGTTGATTTTTCGAAGGGGCGTAGCAAAGAGCTACCCGCGCTCCGGTGACCGCCTCAATCGAAAACGTTTGATTATTTGAAACATAAACACTGTCGGTTGGCTTCTTTTCAAAAACAGATTCACGCGTTCCAATATTCTCAAACGTCACCTCATGATCGGTCACATGAACCTTCCCTGTTACAACGACAATGCAGCATTCTTTGTTTTCTAAAGTTTCTGAATAAGTTGCCCCTTGTGAAAGATCTAATGCCTTAAACGATACGTATTCTAAAGAAGCGTTGTCAGCTGTCACATCGTGGACAAGTGTTACTCCTTTACTTATTTCTGCTCGCTCTGGCTTACGAAGCAATTGACTCATTGACTGAACCTCCTACTATGAATCGTTATTGTAATCGATTTCATTGTTTTCCTAAAAAATATGTTGTTCAAGCCCTCTCACTTTCAATGCTTTCACAACTTCTATGTCCTTTTGTCCAGAATAATATTAAAAGCGCTTTCAGTCAATAGTTTTTCATGTACTTTCAGTGTTTTTTTGAATGGCAGATTAATTGTTCTCCCGTTAAAAAATGAGTGTATAGCCATTCTAACTGCCTTAATTCTTTGCTATTCTTCCTTCGAAATATCTGAAATCGTTTTCAAAGCACATCGCTTCTTTCAGTTTTTTGCCCAATAAGTGGCTGTGACAAAATATAAGCTGGTCGAAACGAAAGCCGCTCCTTTGTAAGCGGCTAATTCCATGCTTCCACTGAACACGAGGAATGAACTTACTAGCAAAACAGCCATACTCACGAGTGCTATCACACCAAATAAAACGCTTTCAATCGTGCGTTTTGACTTATTTTTATTTTTCGATAGCACTAGTGTTGCATTAATTTAATTTCACTATTATAAATACTCAAAATGTTCAATAAATTAATTTCACGCATAAAAAAAGTCCTTTATAATGGATAAGTTAGGTGGTAATCCCGTCCAAATCCAATAATAAAGGAACAATCTCATGGATAAGATTACACGAAAAACGTCATTTGGACAATGGTTTTCACCGATAAATCATGAATTATTTGATGATCAAGTGAAAACATTGAAATTAGATTTCTATACGAAAAAACTTACGACAGAATCCTTTTTGAAATTGTTACTCTACGCACAGCTTGAAGAAGTAGAAAGTCTTCATGCGTTGAGTGATTGTCTTTTTGATGATCAACTACAAAAAGGCATTGACCTTGATTCGATCAGTATTTCTCAACTTTCACGACGATTAAATGGGATGAATCCAGATTTATTCCAACGGCTTTTCCTTGATTTGGTCGCACAAATTCATGCCAAAACACATTACACCAAACTCGTCATGCCGTTA
>NZ_SNUY01000053.1:10809-29880 GCF_004376175.1 Halalkalibacterium halodurans
GACCTTGATTCGATCAGTATTTCTCAACTTTCACGACGATTAAATGGGATGAATCCAGATTTATTCCAACGGCTTTTCCTTGATTTGGTCGCACAAATTCATGCCAAAACACATTACACCAAACTCGTCATGCCGTTAAAAATCATTGATTCCAGCACATTGCCACTGAATTTGACCAACCATAAATGGGCAGAGTTCCGCAAAACAAAAGCAGGAGTGAAACTACATTTGCGCCTTGTTTTTATGGAAAAAGGGATCTCCTATCCTGAAAAGGCTGTGCTCACAACGGCAAAAGAACATGATCGTGGTCAACTAGAAATCATGGTAGACGACAAAGAATGCATGTATGTGTTTGACCGTGGCTATCTAGACTATGAACGCTTTGATCGCATGACAGATGATGGTTACTTTTTTCTATCTAGACTCCGTAAAAACGCAGTCATACGAGAAGTTTACGAATTTAAACTACCCGAGAATTCGACTATTCTATCCGATCAAATGGTGTTGATTGGTACAACTCAAAACCGCTCGGAGAACTACTTTCGTCTTCTAAGAGTGATTGATTCAAAAGGAAATGAACTTCAGTTACTGACAAATCGTTTCGATTTGAGTGCCGAAGAAATTTCAGAGATGTATAAATCACGCTGGGCCATTGAGTTGTTTTTCAAATGGATTAAGCAGCATCTCAGTATCAAAAAATTCTACGGTCAAAGTGAATGGGCGATCCACAATCAAGTGTTTATTGCATTAATCGTTTTTTGCCTCCATGTTCTCGTACAACTCGAGACGAAAAGCAAGCGAAAAACCTTACAAATTAGTCGTTATCTAAGAGCTGCTTTGTGGAAGCCAGCGTATATTTGGCTTCGAAAAATCGAAGGGAAAACCATTCCTTAATAAATAAACTGTCGTCGTCGTAAATGTCTAATTGTAAATAAATTTCCAAATGGATGGAACCACCTTTACTTGGGTATTTACCTTTTTGGCTCTAAACAGGAAGAACTTTAAAACTGAAAATTCAGTCAGTATTTATGCAACACTAGTGTTTCGATAGATAAAACTTTTTTCTTTACTTGCCATTAAAAAAGATCGGAATCTACGCCCTCAGGACGAATTCAGATCTTTTTTTCATTTAAGTCTATACTTCTCATTTTGTTGTAAATGCCCGACCAATAATGAATCGGTATTGTTATGAACGACAATCAATGTGGCTTGCCTACTTCTTCTGTCTGTTTTTTCTCGTATCAATGTAAACAGCTGAAACGATGATGGCCCCTTTGACAATTTGCTGCCAGTAAGAGCTTACTCCTAGGAGATCCAGTCCATTGTTCATTACGCCAATAATGAGAGCACCGATTATCGTTCCACCGACCGTTCCAATTCCACCAAACAGACTCGTTCCACCGATAACGGCTGAAGCAATCGCATCGAGCTCAAACATGACACCCGCTTGCGGCTGACCGGACGAAATTCTTGACGTTAAGATGATTCCGGCAATCCCTGCTAAAAGACCAGCATACGAATAAACGAACATCTTCACTCGACTTACATTAATCCCTGCTGTAATGGCTGCTTGCTCATTCCCACCAATGGCATAAATGTATTTTCCGTATTTTGTTTTATTAAGCAAAACCCATGTCACGATACCAACGAAGGCAAAAATGAGAACAGGTACAGGGATTCCGAAGATCACACCTTGACCGATAAAAGCGAACTTCTCATTTAATCCTCCGATTGGTCGTCCATCACTGTAGAGCATGGCCGCTCCCCTTGCCGCTGTCATCATCCCTAGCGTGACGATAAACGGTGCAAGCATCGCTTTCGCTACTAATGTCCCGTTAATAAGACCGATAAGCAGCCCGACGCCAACTCCCATTAAAATCGGTAGCATGATTGAATCGCCTTGAGCAAAGCTAGCTACGACAACGGAAACGAGAGCGATAAGAGAACCTGAAGATAAATCGATTCCTTTCGTGATGATAATCGGTGTAACGCCGATAGCGAGAATACCGATTATCGACATCTGTCTAACGATATTTACTAAGTTTGTCGATGTTAAAAAGTGTGGTGTTAAAATAGACATTAACGCGATGAGTAATATCAAAATTAGAAAAATTCCGTACTTTTTAAGGATATGCTTCGCGATTTCTTTTGTTTGACTAGATTTATTTCTCTCTATCTCTAGACTCATGGTATCCTTCCTCCATTCTGTTCATACATCAACCGATCTCTATCTTATTGGCTGTAACCGTTTGTTCGAAATTGTTATAAACGTGAAGCTTTTTCGCCATTTTTGCTTGGCCTGTCGCATATTGCATAATCTTCTCCTGGTTCGCTTCCTCCCGTGTGAGCTCCCCGGTAACCTTCCCTTCATGCATAACCAAAATTCGATCACACAACCCAAGAATTTCTGCCATCTCTGATGATACAACAACGATTGCTTTCCCTTGACTCGCTAATTCAAAGATTAAATTGTAAAATTCTGATTTTGCCCCTACATCGATTCCTCGAGTCGGTTCATCGAGAAACAAAATATCTGGGTTTTTTAAAAGCCATCTAGCAAGCAAGACTTTCTGTTGATTACCCCCGCTCAGATTTTCAACGATCTGTTCAATGGACGGAGTTTTGATGTAGAGCTTTTGTTTTTGTTGCTCGCAATCTTTTTTCACTCGTTTTCCATTAAGCCAACCCATGTTAATGTATTTATCGATATTGACAGTGATCATGTTCTCCCTAACCGACAAGGGAAGAAATAAACCTGTCAACTTGCGGTCCTCCGTTAAAAAACCCATATTGTTCTTCACAGCATCCTGCGGGCTCTTTATTCTAGCTTTTTGCCCGTTTACAAAAATTTCCCCTGATTCAGCTTCCTTGACGCCGAAGATCGTCTCAAGCACTTCGGTTCTTCCTGAACCCATTAAGCCTGCAAATCCAACAATTTCTCCTTTCCGGACTTCAAAGCTAACGTCTTCAAAGTAGTCTTGTTTTGTTAGGCTTTTTACGGAAAGGATCACTTCGCCAAGCTTCGGTTCAGGTTTATCAAAAATTTGGTTCAATTCGCGACCGACCATCATTTTAATCAAGTCATCTCTCGTTAAGTTTTTCGCTGTATCCGTACCAATGTACTTGCCATCACGAAAAACAGAAATGTCATCAGCAACTTCATCCAGTTCGCTCATTTTATGAGTAATGTATATAATGCCAACACCTTTCTTTTTCAATGATTCAATCATTTTGAAAAGCTGTGCTACTTCCTTTTCTGTGATGGCAGATGTCGGCTCATCCATAATGACAAGCTTTGAATGAAAAGATATGGCTTTCGCGATTTCAATCATTTGCGTATTGGCTATGCTAAGCTCGCCCATCTTTTTTCTTGGATCGATGTTTATCTCTAAACTTTCTAACAAATTCCGTGTCATTTCTATTAGTTTTTTATTGTCTACGAGCCCACTCTTTCCAAAGGTAGGCTCTCTGCCTAAAAATATATTTTCTGCTACTGTCATCTCTGGAATTGGACTTAACTCTTGATGGATCATCGATATCCCTTTATCGAGAGCGTCGTTAATACTGTTAAACGTCACTTCCTCACCATCAAAAATAATTTTTCCCTCGTTCGGTTTGTACATGCCGATTAAGATTTTCATTAACGTTGATTTCCCAGCGCCATTTTCCCCCATTAATGCATGGACGGAGCCTTTTCTCACTTTTAATTGAACCCGATCGAGCGCCTTCACGCCGGGGAATTCCTTTGTGATGTCTACCATTTCTAATAAAAAATGTTCACCCATGTATAGTCCTCCCATATCCATAGGATTACTAGTCGTGAAAGGAAACCGAATAACAGCTTCCTTTCACGCTTTCCGTATTAGATTAATATTTCGCCTCGTACTCTTCCACATTTTCTGGCGTGACAAGTTCGTATGGAATCATAGCATCTTCCACATCTTCTCCATTGGCTGCCTGTACAGCAACCTTTACACTCGTTGCCCCTTGCCCTTTAGCATCTTGGAAAACCGTAACATCAAGCTTTCCTTCCTTCATGGCTTCAAGGGCTGCCGGGGTTGCATCAATACCTGCGACAATGACGTCATCCAGTTTACCTACAGCCTCTAACGCAAGAATTGCTCCAAGGGCCATTTCATCATTGTTCGCTACAACTGCATCAATTTCCGTCCCAGAGTTCAGCCAGTTTTCCATTAATCTCATACCTTCTGAGCGATCAAACTTCGCCGTTCCTTGTAAAACCACTTCTAGACCATCATGTTCTTCAATAATCTGCTTGTTCCCTTCAGTCCGCATGATTTGCGCTTCATGGCCTAGTTCTCCATCCATGATGGCAATATTACCCTCGTTATTTAAAAGCTTGGCTACTTCCTCCATTTGTAATAACCCAGACTGAATCGATTCAGAACCTACAAATGCAGTTGCTTGATCTACTCCATCAAACGTTCGGTTGGCGATAATGATTGGAATTCCCGCATCATTAACCATGTTCACGATATCGACTGCAGAGGTCGTATCAACTGGATTAACGATAATGGCGTCCACATTACGAGAGATGAAGTTTTCTACTTGAGCCATCTGTTGCGTACTATCATTTTGAGCATCACTGAAAATGAATTCAAAGTCTGGGTAATTGGCAGCTTCTTCCTTCATTGCATCCTGCATGTATGTTAAAAACTCATCTAAGTTAGAAATGGATACTCCGATTACTTTTTGTCCCGAATCCCCGGTTGATTCTCCATTCCCATCTCCGCTCGTTTCGCCCCCACTTCCACAAGCGGCTAATAGTAAAGACATCAAAATACTAAAAGCGATAAGTATGGTTTTATTTTTTTTCATTCTCAGTTCCCCCTTAACGGTTCAATTGATTTCTCGTTTCTGCAATCGATTACATTTCCATCCATTCTAACTTACAATTTATTTGGGTATAATCACCTCCTTATCCAATCAAAAGAACTAAGTTTATTCATTAAAAGATTTTGAAATCGATTACAAAAAGGTGGAATTCAAGTTGTTACGCTTATATTACAACACCCTCTCATTTTTGTAAACGCTTTTATACAGAATTTTTTTAATAATTACTACCCTTACTTTCTTAATTTATTGACTAAACGATTACTTTTTACTAGACAAACCGAAAAAGAGAGGGTTACCCTCTCTTTTTCACTAAAATGAAATCGATTTAGTTATGGATGGAACAATTGATCAATTTGTCTTATTTCCTCATCGGTTAGCTGCACTTTAAGTGTTTTTAAGTTGTCCAACACTTGCTCGCTATGTTTCGCCCCAGGAATCAAAACATCAATGGCCTCTTGTGTCAAATACCATGCAAGGACGAGATGTACCACTTCCGTTTGTTTCGCGTCGGCTAGTTTCCGAAGTTGGTTAACTTTTTTTAAATGGTTTATAAACGCTTCCCCTTGAAGATGCGGCAAACTTGCACGAAAATCATGGAACGTGGTGTCTTCGTTATTTTTTCCTGCTAATAGACCAGATGCAAGCGGAAAAAATGGAATGAATGAAATGCCATTTTTTCTTGAGTAAGGGAGGAAATCTTGTTCAGCTTCCCGCTGAATCAATTGTAATTTCCTTGAAATACGTCAACATACCGTCCTCTAGCTTCGAGCAGTTCATTGTCCGATAGTAGGTTTCGTCGGGTATGTTCTTTCTCCGTTACAAGACTGAGATACATTTAATATACCATGCAAAAAAGACACCACTATATAGTTAGTGACGTCCTTTAGTCCTTTAACATTGTGTATTTCTCGTGTTACATCTAACTTTTAGTTGTCAAAGATTTCATCGATTAGTTCGTTCAAGGACATATCACTGTCAACCTCAAACGTACCAGGCTTTAGCTTATTGGCAAGTCCACGATCTTCTACACGCTTTGAAAATTCGCTAGCTTTTTCAATGATGCTCGCTCGTTCGAGGGCCTGTCCAACATCGATGCTTGTCATCCCTGGAGAGACGGTTAAAATCGTCCGGTAAACAACTGAACGGTCCTCTTCGGCCTCTTCCTCATCTGTCGTCTCTTCTTCTTCAGGCGCTTCTTCTTCCACTTCTTGGTCCGCAAGCAATTCTTCCATTTCTTGTTCTACACGAATATTCGCAGCTGTACTTACTTCGACTTCCCATTCTTCTTCGGTTTGCACGACATAACCTTCAGCCTCTAGTAATGCCCGCATTTCTTCGAACGTTAAGTCATTAGAAGGTCCCGCTGCTTGTCCTTCCTGATCTCCAGAAAAATAATAGACTGCCCCGCACAGTCCAGCAGCAATAAGGATTCCCCCTGCAAAGCTTCGCATCGCATTAGGCGTCATGAACTACTTGCCTCCCTTCTTCTACAAATGGTGCAATTAAACGCTCAACCTCTTGCTCAGGCTGCTGAACTTTCGTCGCAATACTCTCAATTGAGTAGCCTCTTTGATGTAAGTCGAGCACTTGGCGAACGAGTTGGCGTTCCTCCGAGCTTCGCTTGACCCCTGCTTCTGCAGCTGTGATCTCATTGTCAAGCTCTATTTGACGAATCTGTTTTTGCAGCTCTTGAATCTCTTCCATTAAAGAAACGGAAAATCGCTCCAATTGCTCATCTTGTTTTTTCGTCTGGTCAGTAAAAAACGAAGCAACAAGTAAACCAATCGCTACGACAAACAAAATGACCAATATCCACTCCATTTTCCTGTCCCTCCTTTACGACTTTTTAACCCCACCAATCTACCATTATACATGGGATTTAAAGAAAATTCGATTCCTTTCATCATTTCTCATCACAATCGTTCTTTTGATCTATTCTTCCTCGCTTTAAAAGGGGGCTCAAGAAAGAAGAATGTTAGAATTTGTCGGAGTTTCGTTGTTTTTGCGCTTGCCTGGGAAATGTTCCTCCCATTATTTCGTCCATCCAGGCTCATACGTGTAAATGACGCCCCCACCCCTCTGGGCATTGCCACGAAAGGATTTCATGTCCTCTTGTTCAGCTAACACTTGACGGAAGATGAGAAAATCGTTTTTTTCAATACGAACAGACTCAAGCTCACCGTCTCTTAGCTGCTGAAGTAACAGCTTTGCTTGGTCGTTACTCATCGCCTGCCTCCTTCTTTCTCTCCATCGTTCATCATTCGATAGTTTACCGTATGTACAGTATAAAGCATTCCGAGGAGCGCAAGTGGCAAGTAAGTAAGGATTAGTTCATAAGGTCGCCCTTCGCCACCACTTGTCAAGAAGATTGCAAGAAAAAGTGGAAAAAATACGACAAACATCGAGCCTTTGATTCTTGAACGAGGCTCAATATGATGACTAGCCCCACATTCTTGGCAAACAATTGGACGATATGAAAAAAACGCTGAAGCCCACCGCTGTTTTTGGCTAATTTTCTCCTGACACGATTCACACTGATTAAACGCCATCTGTCTCTCCTTCTTCCATTCATCCTTGCTTATTGTAGCACGGAATTTGAAAATTGACGAGATTGGAATCGATCTTTCACGACAATCTTCGAATATTTGTCCACTCAAAAACATTGAATGACAAAGCGCAAGAAAAAAGGTGACAATGTTTCGTCACCTTTTTTCCGACACCTTATACATTTTCAACAGAAAGCCCGCTTAACGCGCTTTCCACAGATTGATAGTCATATCCTAAGTCTCGAGCTACTGCCTCATATGTTACCCATCCGTTCGCCGTATTGACCCCTTTGGCCAATGCTGCATTTTCGGCAATTGCACGTTTAACACCTTTATTCGCAAGTTGCAATGCATATGGCACCGTCACATTGGTAAGTGCAATCGTCGATGTTCGCGGAACCGCCCCTGGCATGTTGGCTACAGCATAATGGACAACGCCATGCTTCGTATAGGTCGGTGCATCGTGTGTTGTAATCCGATCGACGGTCTCAACGATGCCCCCTTGGTCAATCGCCACATCCACGATGACAGAACCTGGCTTCATTTGTTCAACCATTTGTTCGGTTACAAGCTTCGGTGCTTTCGCTCCCGGAATGAGCACAGCCCCAATGACTAAATCTGACGCGGCTACTGCTTCGGCGATGTTCATCGGATTGGACATAAGCGTTTGAATGTCGGTTCCATATAAATCATCCAATTGGCGCAAACGTTCAGGGCTCAGATCAACGATCGTTACATCTGCGCCAAGTCCCATTGCCACCTTTGCAGCATTGGTCCCAACGACACCTCCACCAATAATCGTTACTTTCCCGCGGGTCACTCCTGGGACGCCAGAAAGAAGAATGCCTCGTCCGCCTTTTGGTTTTTCCAAAAATTGAGCACCAATTTGCGCTGCCATCCGGCCAGCGACTTCACTCATTGGTGTTAAGAGCGGCAAGCTTCGGCCTACTTGAACGGTTTCGTAGGCAATCGCTGTCACTTCATTTTCCACAAGTGCCTTTGCTAACTCGGGCTCCGCTGCTAAATGTAAGTACGTAAATAAGAGTAAACCTTTTCTAAAGTAACCGTACTCTTGTGGTAGAGGCTCCTTCACTTTCATGATCATATCCGCTTTTGCCCAAACAGATGCTGCATCGTTCTCAATTGTCGCCCCAGCTTCTCCATAGTCAATATCATCAAATCCACTTCCAGAACCGGCACCTCTTTCGATAAGCACTTGGTGGCCTGCTTGAACGAAGCTCATCACACTGGCAGGTGTCATTGCGACTCGATTCTCATTATTTTTGATCTCTTTCGGTACCCCGATGATCATTACATTCTCCCCCTTTTTTCTAAAAATCTCAATTTATTGTTAGTATACTCGCAATCTATACTGCTGGCTTTGT
This sequence comes from Halalkalibacterium halodurans, assembly GCF_004376175.1. Taxonomy (GTDB): domain Bacteria; phylum Bacillota; class Bacilli; order Bacillales; family Bacillaceae_D; genus Halalkalibacterium; species Halalkalibacterium halodurans. The sequence continues at coordinate 19,598 of NZ_SNUY01000053.1, forward strand.
GCATCCGTCGAAATTCTGATAAAGTCTATTTGTGTTCCGGACACAAACGAACAAGCATTCTTATGTTGATAAAAAAAGAACACCTGCTCAAATCGAAGCAGATGTTAAAAATAGCGAAAGATTTTTAGCGCAAACATGGCGATAATGGCCACCATTAGGAACAAGCTATGCTTTTTCAAGTTTGTCACAAGCACTGCTCGTTCCTCACTTGACTCTTGATTGTCCTTTAAGAGCCGAATCCCTTTTGCCGTCAATCCAAGCCATGCACCGATGGCAATCCATAACACGATGACCCCCCACACCCAAAGGCTTGTCCAATCAGCAACCATAAGTAAGCCGCTTACGACACTAACAACAAGGGCGCCATGGGCTACCAAAAGAATAGGCTGATAGATCGAGAGGAGCTTTTGAAAGCTCTCTTCTCTGTCTAGTAAGCTCCCTTTAATCAAATAAGGGAGTGGAATCAAGATGAAAAAGACGAGAGCTACCAACACATGTATACCGTAGCTAATAATGTATGTCACCACTTACACCTCACCTGCTGCCGTTATCCAAACATACAGCTTTATCTTAAATGAAAACGACAGCACGGTCTATGATGAACCTTTATTTTTTACCGTTGGCTTTCTCGCCTTCATTAAAATCGATTCACCTCTAAAGGAGTACACTCTTCCATCCTCCACGACAATTTTGAACTTTTGATAATATTCGGTTGGCTTGCTTTTGATAAAGTCGGAAAGCTCCTGTTTCTTTTCTGTTGTAACGTTCATCCGGTCACACCAGTCTTCAAAGATGAACGTTTTATGAAAACAGTGGAGTTCTTCGAGTTCAAATCCGGCTTCTTCAAGCATTTTCAACCAATCTGACTTTTTCCAGGCGCGATGATGGCTATAATCTCGCTCTTTTTCTACATAATTGTAGAAAACATCAAAGGCATCGTTTTCTGGAGCGCTGTTATCAACCAATAACAATTGTCCCCCTTTTTTTAACACGCGATAGGCTTCGCTAACAAAAGATGCAGGATTGGAAAAATGATGAGCCGCAATTCGACATGTAACGATATGAAATCGTTCATCAGTAAAAGGCATTTGTTCGGCATCACCTTGTACGTACTCCACCTGTTGGTGACCGTTCCCCTCAATAAATGCTCGCGCTACTTTTAAAATATCTTCCGTTAAATCGAACGCAACGACCTTTTTTACAAACGGAGCGAACGCATTGGCCACATGCCCGCCGCCAGTTGCCACATCGAGAACCTCCTCGTTCCCTTTTAGCGCTGCGATTTGCATAAGCTTGGCCAAGTCGTTTCCTTTCGCATGGATCTGACTTGTCACGTAACGTTCCGCGCTTTTGCTGAATTGTGATTGCACTTTGGCTTTATGCTCCTCCACTCTTACAAGCTCCTCCTTTCGCTAAATCAAAACAACCATTGTAGAGGGCCTACAATTGTGTCATTTATCATGTTATCATGAAGTACTTGCAAATTTTGCCGAAATTACAGATAGCTGAATCTGTCTTTCGTTTATGGTACGATAGTCGAGAGAATAGTAGAGGTGAAATGTCATGTCAACATGGTTTATGTGGTTTATCGTACTATGGACGATTGTGTTGATCACATTAATGTTCATCGGTGGCTACTTTATGTTCCGCAAGTTTTTAAAGCGACTGCCAAAGGAAGACGGAAAATCGATACTGGATTGGCAGGACTATTATATTGAAAAAACCCTTCATCTATGGGGAGACGAGGAAAAGGCTTTTCTAAATGAGCTCGTGGAACCTGTTCCCGAGCTGTTTCGGGATGTGGCAAAAGGGAAAATTGCTGGGAAAATTGGAGAGCTAGCCTTGGACGAAGACGCAAGCCGCATCGACACGGAGCTGATTATTCGCGGATACATTTTAGCCACTCCGAAACGAGATCATAAATTTTTGCGAAAAAAATTAGCAGAACTGAACATCGATGTGTCTCCATATGAACCTTTATTTGAGCAACATAGCAAAAAGACAAGCGCTTCCAACTAGCGAAGTGCTTGTCTTTTTTCCTACGTTTCTGCTGGAATGATCGCCTTGTTGCGATTTTCCTTTCTCATTTGCTTTTCTAACTTCTTATACGATACGTACATGGCGACTCTCCATGGAATGATCATCCCATATGCTAATAGAAAAAACATCCCCGCCAACTCTTCGAATTGAATAGAATCCCCGATGATCAATTTAAACGCAATTCTCAAAATCAATAAGCCAATTAGGATAAACACAAAGGCTTTTGATCGCTTTAAATAGATGTGATCCCCACGAATTTCGAATTTTGACGTTTTAATGAGGAACAAGGAAAATATCATACCAACGCAAAGCGCCTCTAACACTTGCCAGCTGGATGGACGGAACGGTGGGTAGACAAACATGAAAAACCCAGTTGACATAAAAAATGGTGGCAAGATAATTTTCTTAACCGTTGCTGGCCGTTTGGATGCTTTTAATCGGATAATCAGTACCATTGTCGCCATGAAAATGGCACCGATGGTAGACAGGAGCACATATGTGTCATTCATAGTAGCTCCCCCCTTTCTTCGTTCGGGAAGCATCTCATAGTTTACCTTACAAGAAAGTCCATATTCTTTCAATGGTCGCATAAGGAAAAACGTACTCTATTTGTCATTTTCCCAAAGAATATTCATGATCCTTTCCATTCTTTTAGACAATTCCTAAGTTTTGGTTGAGCTTTTAATTGAGATCTAATCCGAGCCTCAGTATAATAATGTAAAGAATGTCACATTGATCGCAAGAGAGCACACAACCTCATTATAGCATGACCGCGGAAAGGGATCCTTATTAATGATAGGTGAAAAACAATTACGCCGGTTAATTGAACAAAAGCGAAACCAGCTGATTCAAGCTGGTTTAAAAAACGGGCTAGGTCATTCGAAAACATTAGAAAAAAGCAAGGAGCTTGACAAACTTCTAAATGAGTATAATAAAGTCAAATCATAGCACACTTAGGACAGCAGTGCTTCTCCTTGTTCATCCCCTTTTTGCAAAACATACATTTTTTGATAAAGTCCCTTTTTGGCAATGAGTTCATCATGAGTTCCCCGCTCTACAATTTCTCCTTGGTGAAGAACGAGAATTTGATCTGCATCCTTTATCGTCGACAATCGGTGAGCGATCGCAATCGTCGTCCGTCCTTGTTTCATTCGCTCAAGTGCTTCTTGTATTGCTTCTTCCGTCTCCGTATCCACACTTGCCGTTGCCTCGTCCAAAATAAGAATCGCCGGCTCACGGACCATGGTACGAGCAAAGGAGAGCAGTTGTAGTTGGCCACTTGAAAACGTTGCTCCCCGCTCCGTCACCTTTGTCTCATAACCATGAGACAGCCGCTCGATAAATCCATCCGCCCGAACAAACGAGGCAGCCCGCTTGATCCGATCATCGGAAATGGCTTGATCATACAAACGAATGTTGCTCGCAATCGTTCCTGTATAAAGAAACGGATCTTGCAAAACAAGCCCGACCTTAGCGCGCAACTCATTATTTTCAAAGGACGTGAGCGGTTTACCATCGATGAGAATTTCCCCATCCTGCAACGGATAAAATCGCATTAGCACATTGATGATCGATGTTTTTCCACTACCCGTATGGCCGACTAGGGCGACTGTCTCTCCTTTTTTCACCGTGAACGAAATGTTTTTTAAAACGTTTGTTTTCCCGTCATAGGAAAAGGAAACATTCCGGAATTCCACATTTCCTTCCCCTATGATCGCTGGATGTTCATTCCCCTCACGATCTGGAGCTAACTCCCGATGATCCATCAGTTTAAAGACGCGCCCCGCTGAGACAATCGCTTGCTGAAACATAGAAAGTCGCATCATCATTTGATTAACCGGCTCAAAAAAACGGTCTAAGTAATTGACGAAGGCGTAAACGACACCAATTTCAACCGCTGTGTCCATAGACATGATCCCAAAATAACTCAAAATCAACATAAGCGCCAAGATGGACAAGACATCAACCGCTGGACGTAACAATAAACCGTCCAGCTTCATGCTTTTCATTCCCGCTAAAAAATGCTCGTCGTTAATGGCGCTAAATTCTTTCCGCATCCGCCGTTCTTGGCGAAACATTTGAATGATAGCCATCCCTTGAATCGATTCGTTTATTCGTCCATTTAAGAGACTTAGTTTTTCGCTCATATCTGCATAAAACCGAGAACTATATTTTCGGTACACTTGCATTAAAGCAAAAATGAGTGGTAAAAGAACAAGACAGTAAATGGCCAAGGTCACATTTAAATAAAACATGGCGGCAAAAATACCAATTAAGAATATGATATTTTGCACAAACGTCGCTAAAACCGTCACATACAATTCTTTAATAGACTCCGTGTCATTCGTTATTCTGGAGACAAGCCCTCCTGCAGGTGTTTGGTCAAAAAAGGAAAGACCGAGCCGTTGCACGCTCGAGAACACGTCAATCCGCAGTCGCTGAACAATGGACAAGGCAACTTTTTGAAACAAAAATAGTTGATAATAATCGATGATGACAGCTGTCAAATGAAGGACAAGATAGCCAGCTCCAAGGAGAAAAAGGACGTCTGTTGGAAAATAGCGTGGCGTTAAATAATCATCGATAAAAATCTTAACGATGATCGGTCCGAGTAGCTGAGCACCTGTGGCAATAAACAGTAACAGAAAAGCGACCATGAGCTGTCCTTTATAATGAGCCGCATACGACAGCAACCTTTTAAAGACAGTGCGCTGTTCTTTACTTGATAACACGCGATCTTTATGATCTATCATGACGAACGCCCTCCTTTCTCTACAAGGGTTTCGAGCTGCTGTCTTTCATACATGTTCCGGTACCAACCGCCAGCTTCCATTAACGTTTCATGCGTTCCTCGTTCAACGATACGCCCATCATCCATTACAAGGATATGATCCGCATGTTTAATCGCGCTTAATCGGTGGGCGGTAATGATCGTCGTCTTCCCTTTTCGTTCTGCTCGTAACGATGATAAGATCGCTTCCTCCGTTTTCGCATCGACTGCAGACAAAGAATCATCGAGGATGAGAATATTCGGGTTAGCAAGCAATGCACGGGCAATTGAAACGCGCTGTTTTTGTCCGCCGGAAAGGGTCACGCCTCGTTCGCCTACGACGGTATCATACCCTTGTTCAAATTGTATGATATCGTCATGAATATGGGCTAATTGGCTCACTTGGATGATTTCTGAAATCGTGGCATCCGGCTTGGCAAACGCAATGTTATCCGCAATCGTAGCAGAAAAGAGAAAATGGTCTTGCGGCTCGGTCCCAAAGGCAGCCTTTAGCGCGTCCAGTGTATAGTGTTCGATGGGTCGACCGTCAAGGATAATCGTCCCTTGCTTTATGTCATACTCTCGCTGTAGTAAACGGAGAAGGGTCGTTTTCCCAGCTCCTGTTTTCCCTACGATTCCTAACGTTTCTCCCTCACTCAATTCAAACTGAACGTCAGCTAAAGCCGGCTCCTTTTGATTCGGATAAACAAATTGATCGATCGCAACGTCTACGTGTCCTGTCGGCGGAACATGAATGCGGGCCCGGCTGTCGGTAATCTCTTGCTTTGCTTGCAAAAGCTGTGACACGCGATTATAGGAGGCACGGCCACGTTCGACAATATTGAATAAAAATCCGAAAGCAAGCATTGGCCAAATAAGCAAGCCTAAGTAAATCGTAAAGCTCGTTAATTGTCCGATCGTTAACTGTTCAGCAATAACGAACCTGGCGCCGAAAACGATCGCGAGAAAATAGGAAAGACCTACGATCAATGAGATGGTCGGGTCAAAAAGAGCATCCACTCGAGCCACAGCTACATTTTTCTTCACCACATCATCTGATTGTTTGCGAAACGCCTCAATGTCTTGTTCCTCTTGTCCAAATGCTTTTGTTACCCGAACCCCTGTCACACTTTCTTGCACCTTATCATTTAATGAGGAAAACGCCGCTTGGGCATGGTGAAAGCGCTTATGTAATAACGATCCATAATAACTTGTAAGAAGCGCCATAAGAGGCATCGGGAGCAAGCTAATCAAGGTAAGCTCCCAGCTAATCGTAATCGCCATTGTAAGGATCACGAATCCACCCATCGTTAGCGAGTCGACTAGAGTGAGTACCCCTTGCCCCGCCGTTGCTTGAATTGCACGAATATCATTGGTGGCATGGGCCATTAAGTCTCCTGTCCGATGCTTTTGATAAAAGGGAGCGGCCATGTTCGTAAAATGGGTATACAATTGATTACGAAGAAGCCGAGCCAAACGGAGAGAAGCGCCAAAAATCATGACCCGCCAAAGGTAGCGTGCGACATAAACAATGAGCGCAAGCGCCGCCAAAACCCCAATCCATTGGAGCAACACTGGCATCGTTAATGTCCCCTCATAAATATGATCAACAATGATTCCAACGACACGCGGCGGGACGAGTGTTAATAAAGAAACAATCGCGAGCATGACAATACCAAACCCGTAAGACTTTTTCTCCTGTTTAAAAAACCACCATAAATCAACGAAAACTTTCACCAGTTCTCCACCCCCAGATTTGACAAACCTTCTATAGACGAAAAAACACCCCAGTCTAGAGGTGTTTTGAGTTTTATTTACTTTGCTGCTTTTGCATCGCTTTCATCATTTGATTAATCTTCTTCTGCGAAGGGTTTTGCCCCATTTGCATTAACATGACGCGAAGCATTTGCTCATTGATGGGTGGGTTTTTCTTCAAATAGGACATCATCGTCTTACGAGCAATAAAAAAGCCAATCGCAATACCGATGACAATACCTAATGTAATCCAAAGTAAGATCATCCAGTTCATACGTCCAAAAATCCTCCTTCAAGCTGTCTCAAGCCAGGCTTGTCCTGACCAATCTTATTTATTATAGCGTACATCCTATATTTTTAAAAGAGTGAGATATGAAAAAATTCCCTACCGGAGGATCGGATCATAGTTTAGACGAGCTTCACTTGCCTGACCGGATTTAGCCATCCGTACCGCATACGCTGCACATCGATGGCAAAAAACGCCCCTCGTACTTTTCGCAACGCTTCAAATAAAGTGGTTTCAGCATCAATCGTCCCCTCGCTCGTTAACAATAAGCGATCTTGTTGAATGAACAGTTCGGCTTGTGATTCAGAACGGCTCGCATAAAGGCGAAAGGTGGTCTTCGTCTTTTCCACCGTAAAACCAGCTGGCTGTAAATGGTGAAGAACATGCTGAAGATGAAGCGTCGGTATCGCTTCTGTAATATATTGAATTTGTTTTTTTATTAACGCTTCATTCACCTTTGTGGCATGCTCTTTTTCTAAAAAGAGATGAAACAGTTTGCTCTCTTGTCCAAAGTATTGCCGAGCCACCTCGTCGACGATTAAATACAACTCGTACTGTCTCACGCTCACCACGTCCCCTTCATGTATTCTTTTCAATAGTATACTGCTTCTTTGAAAAAGACCTTGTCTGAAAGTGGAGCAAGAGAACACTTTTTTTGTCGAAAGCCTACTTTTTCTGAAGAAAATGCTCTAAAAGGACAAATAGATGCTCTCCTCTTTAATATTTTGATTTTTCAAAAAAATACTCAGTGCGTAAAAAAGGGCCGCATGGTTTTCCATGCAAGCCCACAGTAATTATTTGTTTTCAAGGAGTGCCTTCGCACGAGCAACTACATGTTGAACAGTAAAGCCAAACTCTACCATGATTCGTTCACCTGGGGCTGATGCACCAAAGCGATCAATCGCTACAACATCCCCTTGATTCCCTACATATTTCGCCCAGCCAAGTGAAGATCCCATTTCAATTGCAAGTCGAGCGGTCACATCGGACGGAAGTACTTCCTCTTTGTATTCTGCCGATTGCGCTTCAAAACGATCCCAGCTAGGCATACTGACAACAGCCGCATGAATACCCTCTTTCTCAAGGGCTTCTTTGGCATTCACTGCAAGGGATACCTCTGACCCTGAAGCGAGTAATAAAAGATCAGCAGAACCATTAGCTGGTGCCAAAACGTAGGCGCCTTTTGAGACACCATCATATGCGCGGTCCACTGCGCCTTCAAGAGTCGGTAAATTTTGTCTTGATAAGACGAGAGCCGTCGGTTGATCTTTACTTTCGAGTGCGAGTTTCCACGCGGCTACCGATTCGTTTCCGTCTGCTGGACGAATCACAGACAACCCTGGCATCGCACGTAAAGAGGCAAGCTGCTCTACCGGCTCATGTGTTGGTCCATCTTCGCCAACTGCAATGCTGTCATGAGTAAATACGTAGATGACCGGCAATTGCATTAAAGCAGCTAAACGAATCGCAGGGCGCAAGTAATCAGAGAAGACGAAAAATGTGGCGCCAAACACTTTCAAGCCGCCGTGTAAAGCCATTCCGTTCATGGCAGCACCCATGGCAAATTCCCGAACACCAAACCAAACGTTACGACCGCTGTAGTCATCACGGGAGAAATTAGCTTCCCCCTTAATGAGCGTTTTGTTTGAAGAAGCCAAGTCAGCTGAGCCACCAAAGAGTTGAGGGACAGTTTTCGCAAAAGCGTTCAATGCTTCACCGGATGAAGAACGAGTGGCAACTGATTTGCCGACCTCATAAGATGGCGCAACAGCATCCCACCCCTCTGGAAGATCGCCGTGAACAGCTAGTTCGAACTGGCTCGCGAGCTCAGGGTATGCTTTTTTATACTGGGCGAACAGCTCATTCCAGCTCTCTTCCTTCTCAGCTCCTTGCTGTTTGACCTGCTCATAATAAGCAGCCACTTCTTCTGGGATATGAAATTCATTTTCATATGTCCATTCATAGGCTTCCTTTGTTAACTTCACTTCGTCCGCTCCAAGAGGCGCTCCATGAGATACGGATTTTCCTCCCTTATTCGGTGAACCGAATCCGATGGTTGTCTTTACTTCAATTAACGATGGGCGCTCGTCTGCCTTCGCCTCTTCAATCGCTTTCGCAATTTCGTCTAGATTGTTTCCATCCTCGACACGAACTACGTGCCATCCATAAGCTTTGAAGCGGTCCTCTACGCTTTCAGAGAATGAATGGTGTAGGTCCCCATCAAGGGAAATATCGTTGGAATCGTACAACAAGATCATGCGCCCTAGTTTTAAGTGACCAGCAAGAGACGCTGCTTCTGCTGAAACACCTTCCATTAAATCGCCATCTCCACAAATCGTATAGGTGTAATGGTCAACGATATTATACCCATCGCGGTTGTATGTAGCAGCTAAATGACGTTCTGCCATTGCCATACCTACGGCCATTGCAACCCCTTGTCCAAGTGGACCTGTCGTCGCTTCTACACCAGGTGTATGCCCATACTCTGGATGCCCAGGTGTTTTGCTTCCCCATTGTCGGAAGTTTTGTAACTCCTCAAGCGAGAGGTCGTAGCCTGTAAGGTGTAGTAGGCTGTACAAAAGCATCGAGCCGTGCCCTGCCGATAAAACAAAGCGATCGCGATTTACCCAGTCTGGATTAGCTGGGTTATGGTTCATGAATTTCGTCCATAAACAAAACGCCATCGGCGCTGCTCCCATCGGCATTCCAGGGTGTCCTGAATTGGCTTTTTCCACACTGTCAATGGATAGCGTTCGAATCGTATTGACTGCTAACTGTTCAACATGTTTCGACATCGTCTGTCTTCATCCTTTCCGTTACTGAAAACGTTCTTTTCGCTTTTCATGATAAACGTTATCGGACGATTGCACAAGCATTCGTTTAGGATTTGTTTAAAAAAAATTCATGTAATTATTAATTAGTAAACAAATATATTAACATTTTGATTGTTAAAGAGATAGAAAACGCCAGGAATCTGTCCTGGCGTTAGTGAATGTCGTTGCGGTACTTATTTTTGCTTTGTTTTAATTTATCTGGTGTTACGTCATTTCCTGCTCCATCGACGACCGTTACCGAATGTAGTTGATTTTTAAAGGACTGACGAAATTGTTGAATGTATTCTTCACGTAATTTTTTTTGCTCGCGAAGCTCACCATCTGTCAGACCTGTTGTTTTTGCTCGCTTTGCTAGTTCATTGATCCGCTCGATTTTTTGCTTAGAAAGCATCGGTTGTTCCTCCTAACTTCTCACAATCATCCTTATCACTCTACATGAACGTTGACTATCTTGCAACTAAGGAGAACCAAAAGATTGTGTCAACCTTTTGTGGGAGGAATATTTTCCATTCTCATGAGTGTAAGCGAATTCAGAATGTTAGGGTTCTCCTCTGTTAAGAATCTTAGGGCTTTTAAAAGCCTTTCAAGTCTTTCAGTG
>NZ_SNUY01000054.1:0-24065 GCF_004376175.1 Halalkalibacterium halodurans
GCCCTTGATTGACCTCTGAATAAACCATTGGCGTGTTTGTCAAGAGCGATAGCGCGGCCTTTCCACCTAATAAATGGTAGTAGTGTTAGATCCAAATAAGGTTTTCATAGAAGTTTTGACACTACCGTCTAAAGCACTCTTTTGGTGTAAGTCTCCTGATGCGATAGTTTTTATCCAAGGTAGCCATTTGACATCCTGTGTCTATAGTATTCGAAATGCCCTTTCCCACTCTACCTCTTCTTGTTTTCGAATTTGGAACTGAAATATTTATGCTGTCACCAATCTCGGCCTCAGCATAACCTTTTTTGGTAGCTTCTTTTATGGCAACCCCATGTCGGTCTTGAGATGTTAGTGTAAACATAGGCTCTTCAGATTCTTTCATTCTTCTGCCATTCTGCCTTTTATCTTCTCTTTCAGGAGTGATTACCGCCCTAGCTTCCAATACGGCACTGTTCATAGCAGTTCTATTAACAATACCTCCAGTATACCTTGAAGTAATACATCTTGAAGTTTCAGTAATCTGTGTTTTGGTATTGGATTGATCTATAAAATAAAGGCCTGTCTTAGCACCTGTTCCTCCTCCATTAGCTGTTATAGTGGGAGAAATTCCTTCAGTGCCATAAACATTGCCACTGGAACCTCGACCACTTGGATTGATATTCCCGATTTTGTAAAGTCCAGTTTTCGCTCCAGCCCCTCCAGCACTGCCAACAAGAGTTGCTGAAATTCCATTTGCATCGTACACCCTATACCCTTGCATTCCACCTATAATTTGCTTAAGAGTTGCTGCGTTTTCTCCTCCGATAGGTAGTATTTCTCGTCTACCTCTGCTTCTAAGATTTGCGATAATGAACACTCGTTCTCGGTTTTGGGGAACTCCAAAGTCTTTAGAGTTGAGCACCTGCCACATTGCATCATACCCTGCTTGTTCCAACTCAGCGAGAACTTCGGCAAAATCAAATCCTCCATTAATTGATAACAGATTCTTAACGTTCTCAATAAGTAGGTATGTGGGTTTATCTTTTTCTTCTTTGCCTTTGACGAGGTCAATAATGCTGAAATAGATTCCACTTCTCTCTCCACTAATTCCTCGCTGTTTTCCTGCGACTGAGATGTCTTGGCACGGGAATCCAAAACACCAGATGTCTGCATAGGGGACTTCATCTGATTTAAGTTTTGTAACGTCATCCGCATACCACTCTCCTTCTGTATTAAACATTGCTCTATAGCTTCTTACTGCAAATTTGTCTTTCTCACAAAAACCTATGCACTTATATCCTGCAAGTTCAAGCCCTAGTCTAAATCCACCGATACCTGAACAAAAATCAATAAAGTTCAACGTTCCACCCCCTTGAAAGGAAAAAGAGCAATTAGCCAAATGTATTAGCTACTGCTCTTTTATCAGATCACTATATTTGATTTTCTCACCATCTCTTATTAGAAACACATCATCGTCTTTTCCTATATAATCAATGTATCTTTTGGTTATTACATCAACGTATTTCCCATCAAGTTCGATAGCATAACAGATTCTACCTGTTTGCTCGCAAGCAATTAAAGTAGATCCACTACCTCCGAAAGGCTCAAGCACAATACAGTTTGACATTGAACTGTTCTGTATGGGATATGCTACAAGTGGTACTGGCTTCATTGTTGGGTGAAGTTCCGATTTTGTGGGTCTATCGAAATTCCAAACAGTAGTCTGCTTTCTATCTCCATACCATCTGTGTTTTCCTGTGGGTTTCCACCCATAAAGCACTGGCTCATGCTGCCACTGATAATCGGATCTACCCAGCACCAGAGACTGCTTGACCCACTGACATACACCTGAAAGTTTAAATCCAGCATCCTTGAATGCTTTTCTAAAGTTAAGTCCTTCCGTATCAGCGTGAAAAATATAAGCTGCTCCACCATCGTCAAGATGGTTATAAATATTCTTGAAAGATGCTAAAAGGAATTCATAAAAACTTTGGTCATCCATGTTGTCGTTTTTAATAACTCGTTCATTTTCTTTACCCGCTGTGTAATTCACATTGTATGGTGGATCTGTTACGCAGAGATTTGCTTTTTTGCCCTCCATGAGCCTTTCATAGGTTTCAGCTAAAGTACTGTCACCACAAATAAGACGATGCCTTCCCAAAAGCCATATATCACCTAACTTTGATATAGGTTCTAATTCCAATGCCGCATCTACATCAAACTCATCATCAGCTACATCCTTATCGTGAATATTAGAAAATAGCTCATCAATTTCTGCAGCTTCAAATCCTGTTAGATTCAAATCAAAGTTAAGACCTTTTAAGGATTCAAGTTCAATAGCAAGTAGTTCATTGTCCCACCCAGCATCCATAGCTAGTCTATTATCAGCCAAAATATAAGCCTTTTTCTGAGCTTCCGTTAGATGCTCTACCATCACGCATGGAACATCTTTTATTCCTTCTGCTTTTGCAGCCGCAACTCTACCATGACCTGCTATGATATTGTAGTCTTTGTCTATCAGAACTGGATTGACAAACCCAAATTCCCTGAGACTGCTTCTTAGTTTTAGTAGTTGCTCCTTATTGTGGGTTCTAGCATTATTTTGATAGGGGATGAGCTTGTCTATTTCGATAATTTTCATTTCTTCCGTTCTTTTCACGGTTTCACCTCCAAACTTAGATAATAAAAAAACACCTTCAAACCTTGTGTTTTCAACAAGTTTTTGTAGGTGTTTGATTTTGCTTATTTTCAGCTATACCAATACTTTAGATTGCCTTTAGCCCCCATTGACCCCCGCCCTGTAATTTTGCGATTTTTCACGCGTTGGGGGGCGGCGGTCCCAGCCATGAAGGGTTGTAGAGATTTGATCCCCCCCTCCCCTACAATCTTTTCTAATATGTGTACTCTTGGTACTGATCCTTATTCCTTGTCTTCCTGTCATGACACTTCTTACAAAGTGCCTGCCAGTTACTCTCATCCCAAAATAGTTTTTTATCTCCTCGATGTGGAACTATATGATCTACTACCGTAGCTTTGACTAGTTTATCTTCTTCTTTACACTTAACACACAGTGGATGAACCTTTAAGAACCTCACTCTAGCCTTTCGCCACCTGCTGTCATAACCACGCTCAACAGCACTACCTCTTTCTTTTTCATAAATCCTTCCATGTTCTTTACAATATCTATTATCAGTAAGAGAAGGACACCCAAGATGCCCACACGGTTTTTGGGGTTTCTTAGGCATTAAATCACCTCACCAAAACAAAGAAATAGCCCTCGTGGTTTTCCACAAAGGCTTTTTACAGTTTTCCACAATACCACTATATAACCTTTCTTTAAGAAATTCGTCCACAATATTACTCATCATTTCCCATACAACAGAAGTGCAAGGTGATGAAGTGCACGATTTTTCTTATTGTAGGCTGACGACCTCTCGATGTTAAAATGTTCACAGATGTTATAAACTGCATCGATCTGTTTCTGTTCCTCATTTAAATAGAACTCCGTTAGCACGTACCTTTCTTCCTCCGTTAGTTCATCCCATGCTGGTTGAAACCATTCCATGTATTCTAATGCCTGTCGATAGCGTTCTTTTAATACATCAATTTCGTTTATAGTCGCTATTAGCCTTTTCTCTCCAGTTTTTGGATCATGGGTAGATGGCATTCCATTTAGAACTGATGAAGCTGGGGAAGTCATCTTTTCGTTGAGAGTAGCAATGTCCTCATCTGTATGTTCTATAATATATTTCATACTGCTATAATCCTTTAAGACATTGATAGTCGCTGCTTTTTTATCTAAATATTGCCAGACAATGTTCATCGTATCAGACCTCCTTAATTGTTGCCTTGACTGCTTCTATCAGTGCAGATTGGGTATTATCTTTATCTCTTAATGCTTTCATCACTCGTTCGTCAATTGTTTCTTTAGCGACAATGTGGTGAATTACTACTGTATCCTTTTGACCTTGTCTCCAAAGTCTCGCATTGGTTTGCTGATAGAGTTCAAGACTCCAAGTAAGTCCAAACCAGATAAGTGTTGAGCCACCACTTTGTAAATTGAGACCGTGTCCTGCTGATGCAGGATGAATAACTCCCACCAATATATCACTGTTGTTCCAATCCTTAATATCTTTGGAAGTTTTAATCTCCCTTACATTGAATCTCGCCTTAATTCGCTCTAAATCGTGATTATACCAATAGGCAATAAGCACGGGTTTGCCGTTTGCACCTTCAATTAAATCCTCAAGAGCATCTAGCTTGCGGTCATGAATAATATGGGGCTTTTTATCATCATCATAGATAGCACCATTTGCCATTTGCAGAAGTTTTCCTGAAAGGACTGCAGCATTCATGGCATCAATCTCCTTATCCGCAAGTTGAAGAACCATCTCCTTACGAAAGTGCTCATATGCTGATTGTTCTTTGTCATTTAGATACACGGGTACTTCATTTATCACACATTCTGGCATTTTCAGAAAATCCACTGATTTCATGGAAATGGTGATATCCGAAATGAGTCGGTATATGGCATCTTCAGCACCTGGCAATGGTTTATATGAGAACACGATCTGCTGATTGCGTTTATCTGGTGTAAAGAAGGAATTGCGGTAGTGAGTTATGTACCTGCCGAGTCTTTTACCCATGTCGAGAATACGAAACTCTGCCCACAAATCCATTAACCCATTACTGGATGGTGTACCCGTAAGACCTACAATTCGTTTTGCTCTGGGTCTGACTTTTAGTAAACTTTTAAATCTTTTTGCCCCATAGGACTTAAAGGATGACAATTCATCGATTACCACCATGTCATAATTGAGCATTTTGCAAAATTAGATTTTTGGGATAAAAGTATAAAAAATAAAGCACTCGACAAATAGCTACCAGCATGTTATTTTACAAAATATTACAATAATCTTGTTTTCGGGCATACCTACAGAATTTTTCACATTGAATTTTTTTAAGCGGCTTTCTTCCCTTTATTTTCCTTTGCCATCGCTAGCGCTGAAACAAGTAATACAATAGCGTTCAGGTAAATATGGGTCTTTACTTTTTCAATTCCCCATACATGTAGGGAGTTCGCCGTAAGGTAGCTTTTCATTCTTGAATTACAGCGTTCTACACTTGTCCTCTCGTTGTAAAGCTCTTTCCAACGTTTTGTATCACGGTGCGGATTGGAATATCGGCGCACATCCTTTTTGATGTCGACTTTTACCACCATTCCATAGTTGGAAGATGAACAGGCTGCCATTCCTAATGGGCAATCCACTTTGCCGGTTGCGTGAGGACATCTGAACTTGAGCTGGTCCTTATCAGCTCCCCAATAAGTCATTTCATAACCCATGGAACAACGCGGAGTTCCATTGGAAGAAATCCCTTCAGGAGGCTCTTTTTCGTTGCGCAAATTGAGCGGGATAATGGCTTGCGCTCCAATGTTTTTGGCTGATTCATAGTTTTTTAGTTGGTCATATCCGCCATCCATGATCAGAAATTCAATTTTGGATTTGGTACGCTCTGCCACTTGCTCTATTAATTCTGGTGCGACTTCTCCATCGTTCACATGGGCAGGGGTTACTTTTATGGCCATTGGCAGTTCGCTTGCGGTATCGACTGAAAGATGCATCTTATAGCCAAACCAGGTAATTTTATTGCCGAAGGAATCATATTTTGCGCCCCAATTGGCATTACCCGTTTGTTCACTACGCTTTTTGGGCTGTTTCTTTTCATAGGCATCAATGGCGGCACTGTCGATGGCCTGGTGGCTGCCGTCAATTATTCCTTCCTCCTGAGCTAACTGTACCAAGTCAAGGAAGATCTTTTCAGCCAGCTTTTTTTTGGTAAGTGCCGCAAAAACCCGGCTGAGAGTGGAGATAGACGGTGCGGGGCGATCAATCGATAAACCGCATTGATAACGGAAACGAAGGTCTTTATCCAATCGATGATGAAGGGCGGTAAAGGTGTCGATGCCTTCGAGTGGGGCAGCGATGAGAGCCCTTAGAATCCCTTCTCTGGAATGACCGTCAGCCCCTCGGGGTGAAGAACTTCTCAACTGTTTAGCATAAGGGCGTAAATCAAGCGAGCTAAAAAAGATAGGTAATTTCTCTTTTGACTCTAATTTTTGCAGTTCTTCAAAGGAAAATAGGCTTTCTTGTAGAATATACAAAGTGACTTCCTCCTTTTGAATTTTTGTGGTTTCGTCACTTCAAAAATTCTACATTTTAGGGGTGAAGTCCTTTTTTATGTCTTTGAAATCCTTATGGCTCTTGGGTCAAAAAATATGCAAAATGCTCAATTAAAAGGGATGCCACTTTTGTTTACTAGCCAGTCTACATTTTCTCTGTTTATTAGATAGACACTTGCAGGCTTCTTAAGAGCCGACAATCGTTCCTGTTCTGTACCGATGGCTACCGAAAACTCCAGTCCTTTTAAATGCTCCCACTTATTTATCTCAGCTGGCCAAGTATCCCTTGCTACCCTTAGAGGGGCAATGACCAGAACCTTTCCAATTTCAAAACTATCAAGACATAAATCAAATATAGCAGTTAAAGTGATTACGCTTTTGCCAAGACCCATCTCTAAAAACACCGCTGCTATGGGATGCTCTAGAATGAAGTTCGTTGCATAGGTCTGATATCTATGAGGATTGTATTTCACCCAGTATCCCTCCAATCTGCTTAACGTCATCAATGACATAACAGGTAAAACCTAGCTTCTGTAATTGCTTTATTCTTCTAATCTGTAACAGGCGAGGTTTCTTTCCGGGAGCCTTTAATTCTATAAAAGCCATCTTCCCATGTGGTAAAAGCACTAGGCGGTCTGGCATTCCATCTAAACCTGGGCTAACAAACTTCGCTGCAATGCCTCCCATCTTTTTTACCTCAGCCACCAGTTTCTTTTCTATATATTTTTCAAGCATAAATACCTCCCATATAAAAAGGCTCGGAACAAGAAAACAACTTTGACCCAATTTTCCTATACGCGCGTGTATGCGTGTATGCACAAGCTACTATTACTTCTTTTTACTATTTATAAATAAATTAGGATACTTCTTGTTCCTCTTGTTCCAAACCGTTGATTTTCCTTGTCATTACTTACTTTAGGGAAAGAACTAGTATGGGAACAAAGTAAGGGACAACTTAGCTTTGTTCCTCAACTCGGGAATAAGCTCGTTGCTTTCCATAGATAGGAAAGTTACTTGTTCCATTCTTGTTCCCAGTGTACTTGTTCCACTCACTAATCTTTCTCATAATGGCACCGATGGCATAAGAATCAGAAGGTCTCATGGATGATGCATCTTTTCCAAAACATTCGCACCAAATCTCCATATTGCAGACAAGGGTCCTTTTTACTGTTCCAACACGGGTGCCACCGCCAAACTCGCTACCACCGAGGAAGTTTCTACGCTCGTACAAAGACATCGTGTCCCAATCATCCGGTAAGAGCGTATCCAAGTAAGTGCGAACTAGTCCTTCTCGTTCATCTGTTTCCATAGCATCTGCCTGTTCACTGGTTGCCATGGTTACATCATCACCTTCAAGGTAGAGTTTTTCGCCCTTCTCATAAAGAACTAGAGCCTCTGCCCAAATCTGCTGTACTTCTTCTTTAGTCATCTGCCAAGCTTTCTTTCTACTGTTACCACTAATGCGGACTGGCCAAAATCTGCGGTTGCCCGTAATATCACGAAGAAAACCGCTTTCCGCATTGGTAGAACCTACAATCACGCATTGACGGGGATGGCTTTCGACGTTGACCCCATAACTTGCCCGGTACTTATCGTCCGCCCTCGAAATAAAGGACTTCACAATCTCCACATCCGTCTTACGCATTCCCGCAAGTTCACCTAGTTCCAACAACCAATATCCTTGAAGTTTTTCAGCACCTGATTTATCTTTCATGTCTGTAATAGTCAAACTGTCTGAAAACCAATCTCCAGCAAGCTTAGCAAAGAAGGTTGATTTACCGATGCCTTGAGGACCGTTTAAGATCAAAACACTATCAAACTTTGTGCCTGGTCTATAAATACGGGCTACCGCTGCAACCATCGTTTTGCGAATAATTGCTTTTGTGTAAGAATTATCTGTTGCACCGAAATAATCAATTAGTAGATTTTCTACTCGGCTAATACCATCCCATTTTGGTAGGGAATCTAGGTACTCCTTAACAGGGTGGTAGGCTCGTTCAGCCGCTACCGCTAACACAGCATCCTTGGTCTTGGTAGGAGAATAGACCCCGTATTTGCCGCTTAAGTACACCTTCAGCAGTGCATTGTCTGAATCATTCCAACCCGCCTTGATCTGTTCCCAAGGCAGACCACCTTTGGCATCAATACCATCACGGTGGCAGTTGAAAGCGATATGCTGTAAATCCTTATCATGCCTAATAATCAGGACGATGTTGTCTAATGTGTCTTTTATCCGACCTTGCTTATCCAATTCCAAACCTGTCTGCCAATCCTCATCACTAAACTCCTCTTCAGCTTGGGCTTGTCTTTCCTTAGCAAACTCAGATTTTACCACTTCATCTTTTATAGCAAACTCGCACATTGCCACAAAAGACGGCATCTTACTAGGAGCTATAGTAGTGGAAGCTCTATCATCTAAAGTACCGAATTTATGAATACGAACGAGATCAAAAGCATTTAACAGCAGGCCACTTGCAGGATCAGTAGCATGGTGGCTGTATGCGAATTTATCATCATAGATAATCACACCCGCACTACTGTCGGCTGGAATATAGTCATAGCGACCTTCCATAGCAGATGGTGCATAAATTGCACCTAAGAATTTCTCTATTGCTTCACGAACGGGATAGGCACGACAGAATGTTCCTACCACACCTTCCTTTAAAAGAGGATCTGCTTGTTCTTTAAGACTGCGATTTATAACTTCAGACTGCCTGCTTGATACCGGCCAAGTTGATGTATCCCGCCAGTTTTCATATTTTGAAAGATAAACATCAGGGTCAAGCAATTCTCCATCCTGCTCTTCATAGACAAATTCACCATTAGAGGAAGTGGATGGCCAATACATTATGCGATGGGCTTCATAAGTCGTATCATCGAAAAGGTCAATACCGATTTCTTTTGCCACCATACGTCCAACAGCTGCATATTCTTCTTCGCTGATCTCACGAGCAAGTGGAACGATAAGTCTGAGTCTTGGATTTTCCGGTGTGTGCTTATGGGTGGAGTATACACAGCATTTGAAATCGAAAAGCATACTGATTTGCTCCCAGATATCTGGTCTACCATAATCCATATCAAGGGTAAGCAAAGAACGGCAGAGAACATTGCCCTTCTTTCGCCTTCCTTCTTTTAAATGTCCTCCGACAAAGCCGCCCACATCTTTGATATCATCTTGCTGGCCCTTTTTAAGTTTCCGGTATTCTTCTACCGTTTCCGTAGTGCGTTGGGTTGTCTTTACACGGGAGCAAAAATCCTCCCAAGAGATATCTTTGTTTTTCCATTTCTTGTCCATCCGGCTGTTGCCCACAGCGATTTTCATAAGCTTTCGACCTCCTCATGCTCCGGACTAAAATACCTGACCGTTTGTCTACGTTTCTTGGCTACTTCAATCTCCCTTGCCATACCGCTTGAAATGGTATTGCCTAGCACCCAAACCTCGGAGCATTTACCCATGAGCACGATGTCCATAAAAATGGCAAGTTCCCGTTCCTCAGGATTTTCATCATCCATAAACTGCGGAAACATAAGGTGGGGAGCAATTGGTATACAATTACTTTCCAAGGCAAACCTGCAAAAGCTACGAGCCTTTTCAACGTTTCCTTCTACATCACCGGAATAGGGAGAACAGATATATACAAGCGGCTTAAAGGCAGATTTTTTCTCTGCCTTTTCCTTTCTCATTATGTTGGTTAGTGCTTCATGGGGAGTTGGGTCATGGTATCCTTCATGGTTAAATTTGTTGATTCCCATTACACACCCTCCATTTCTATCTGCGGCAAAATACCGTCCGCCTTCATCAGTTCGTAAATGAAGAGTCTGCCTTTTTGAGTCCAGTATGTATGGACCTTTGTATGCTGTTCTCCGTTCCTACCTAGGTAGCTATGTGTCTTTGTACTGGTGTATTCTTTTTCCGCATGCTTCTGATATAAAAGCCAAATGCCGCCTTGTTTAAACTGGACGCCCTTTTTATTGAGATAGCGGTTCATCCAAATAGCTGATTTACCGTAATCTTTGGCAATTGCTGATGTGGAAATGAGGTCTTTGCAATTTAAAACCACATCGTAATAGGACACTTTCGGTTTCATTTCTGCAATTTGCTGATTCTGAACAGCAACCGTACCTTCAAGCACTTTATTTTGTTTTCTTACTTGAGTTAGCTGTTGATTGGCAATTTGAAGTGCCCTTGCCATGATTGCTTCTGGGGAATTCCATCTTCTTTCTATTTCAAGAAAGTATTGGCGGCACTCTTTTCCTTTTCGAGTACGCTGTATCATGCATAGCTCTTTTGCCATATCTAATGTTATTTGATGATCTACAGCTGGTCTTCCACCTGTACTTTCCGACAGAAATGTCGAAAAGTCCGCCCCTTCCTCAAATCCGTACTCACACATTCTTGGAAACCATTTATCATAAGGTGTTTTTACTTCCAAGGTTTCATGTAAATCACGACCGAGTACGGTTGGTCGTTGATTTTCATAATTGATTTTTACTAATTCGTCCATACGAATTACCTCCTGCAATATAGTCAGAGGAAAGTTCCTCTACCTAATAGCCACAGGAGGAGGCGTTTCCGTATCCTGCGTCCACACATAACGTAGACTGAAATCGTCCAACTCGTGGTCACTCGCGGTCACAGTCACAGTCGTGGATGCGGATGGAGACCAATCCTCGCTTCCGTTTATTTCGAAATCAATGTTGGGAGCAGCACGTTCCACATGGACGTCAACCGTTGCTTTCAAGTCCTCTGGATTCCGAACATCCTCGGGCAGCTGGAGCTCTCCTGTGAACGTATATGTCCCCATTGTCCAGTGGTCATATTCCGGTTCCCCGTCGTCCCATACAACGTCCAATGGAACGTTCAATTCCACCGTATCTCCTTTTTTCAAGGCAACCTCCGCCTGGGACGGCAGACCTATGCGCGAACGTTCAACCCCAGTAGTAACGTGAATATCATCTAGATTGGAAACCGCTACGATTTCCTGATAACCAGCAACAGAAACCGTAACGTTGTCGCTTGCCATACCTCCATATTCCGTTTTAACGGTCACCTCCACGTGAAGTTCTCCTTCGCTGCTCGTGTCGAGCAGCAGCGTATCAGCGGACCCTGCAGAAGCATCATCAACGAACCATTCAACGCTCGTGATATCAAAATGGCTATGTTCATATTCCACCGTTAAGGAAATTTCCGTGCCAAGTGCGAACTCAATTGGTTCGGGTACTCTCTCACCATCGTAAAGGATTGTTACGTCCGGTTCAGATTCAAATGCGACAAAAGCAAACCCTTGTGTGTCAGCGTATTCTTCCGTCGTCGATCCTGTATTACCGATTAACGTAAGTTCAGAAGGGTTGTTCGCAAAAACATTTGACCAAAACTCAATCTCTGGATTGTGAATCACGACATCAGTAAGGTTATTATCTTCAAAAGCGTTAGGCCAAATCTGCTCTACACTTTCAGGAATGACTACTTTCGTCAGCATGTTTTTGCTAAAAGTATAGTTATTAATAATGGTCAGGCGATTAGGCAGTTCAACTTCAGTAAGGTTATTATTGTAAAAAGCACTATCCCCGATCGCCGTCACACTGTCAGGAATAACGACAGACTCCAGTGCGTTATTCATAAAAGCAGCTGCGTTAATTCTTGTCACGCTGTCCGGAATGACCACTTCCTTCAACCGGTTATACTCAAAAGCATAGCTGCCGATGGTCGTCACACCATCCGGAATGACCACAGATTCCAGGCGATTCCCGGAAAAAGCATTTTGCCCAATCGTGGCCAAGCCGTTCCCATAGGTGATCTCGGTTAGTCTGTTGTTTTTAAAAGCATCTTGTCCTATCGGTGTCACACGATCCGGGATCATTAATGTCCCCAGCTGGTTTTCCTCAAAAGCCCGATCGCCAATCGTCGTGACATTTTCGCCAATGACAACGTTTTGCAGGCGGTTCTGGGCAAATGCCCAATTGCCAATCGAAGTCACACTATCTGGAATGGTCACTTGTGTAATAGGGTTCCTTGATCTAAACCACGAAGTATCCCCTGTGAAAGCATAATTCCCGATGGTCGTCAGCGTCTCAGGCAAGGTCACCGCTGTAAGCCGATTATCCTGGAAAGCCCGGTCCCCGATCGAGATCACACCATCCGGAAGGATTAATTCAGTAAGCTGATTACCATAGAAAGCCCGCTCCCCAATCTGCGTCACCTTCAATCCACCGATTTCACTTGGAATCTCCAGCGTGGTCGACGAAGAGCCGTTCCAGCCCGTGATCGTCGCTGTACCGTCTCCATTGTCAGCGTATTCAAAATCGCTGTCCATGTCCATGATTGTATAGCCGTGATCGCCATCATGTTCTCCTGACATTTGATAAGCCAGCTCTGAAGGAATCACCAGCTCGGTGTCTGTACTGTTATCGTGGGAATTTATCGTGTTTCCGTTATCTCGCTCCCACGACAAGTCAGCTGATTCGTCCGCGTTCACCTGCAAAACAGGTGATAATGGAGCCAATAATAAAACAATAATGACGAGCCATGAAGTCAATGTCCTGTTCCTTTTATTCACCAATCCTCATTCTCCTTTCCCTTGTATGACTAGCTCACTGTTCACCACATTATGTTCAACATTCCCTGTTCAAAAATGGCTTCCGACTGGAACCTACAGAATATTCTATCATCAGCGACCGCCTTATTCGGTTAAAGCTTAGTTAAAGGATGTTGTGGAAAAGTGAGTTGTCCACCATACAGAATGAACTGAATAAATAGAATAGAGGATCATCCGAACTACGGGAAGGCACGAAGACCTTCATGTGTTGACATCAATCGTAGCCACATTGTTCTCCAGCTTCCTCCCTCATGATTCTTCCCAGATTAAAAAGCCAAGAGAGGAGCATCTTCTCCTCTCTTGGCAGGTAGCTATTTTCAATTTTTCCCCACACATACTCCTGTGAAGTTTTATACGTTCACGTCAATCTTTGTTCGCGTCTCCTGAAAAGACTGAAATTGTCTCTATCAGTTTTTTACTACTATTTTAATCGTATTTCCGGAAGGATCTTCAATCGTCATGTCTTGATTGTCCTCCCTGTAAGCGTACCCGTAATGTTTAACATTCTCTTTTGCCCTTCTCTACTCTTCGTCAGTAAAATGAAGGGTAAAATACTTTAATCCTAATACATTTGTTGTCGGTTCAGGCAGACCCTTTCCTGACCAAATATTCATCCCAATGTGATGATGGTAGGCGGCCTTGATACAAAAAGCGAGTGTTCCTACATCGCTCCTGAAAGATACTCCGCTTTCCGTCTAAGCTGGTGAGCGGCCTCGTGCTACGCACGGGGGTGTCTCATCATTGCTTTTTCTTCCGCGTTCTTTAACAAAATGCCCCGCTAACAGGATTCATTTAGTTGCAGTAACTTGCGCCAGCCCCCTAACGCTGTTATATCTTCTGCTCCGTCTGCTGCATATGCCTCACAGACAAAGCCCGGAACCTCACTGCCATCAGCAAGCTCGACTTTGCCAATACCAAGCGGCGCTGGAATCATCTTTGTAAATTTCCCAAATTCGGAAAGCGGCATTTCCCAAATTTCTAGCTCAATTGATCCACCGCTGCCATCATTCTTTTTTATCATTCCAGGCTTTGCCGGCTCGGATGGCAATTTAACGAGTTGATATACCGGGGCTGACATGTCTTCACGCATAAAACGAGCACGGCACTCCTGCATTTGCTTTTCTAACGGTAACCCTCTCATGTGTAATCCGCAAACAGCAATCAAAGTCTTCTCTTCTTCGGATTGAGTGCTTGATTGCAAGAATAAATTAGCCGCTCCGCGAATCAAACCTTCCCCCTCTGCTAAGCCAAATATCGTGATGCCAAACGGTAGATGCACATCAGCCTCTCCTGCCGGAATCGCAACAGCGCACATATCTAGCAAATTACAATGATTCGTATAGCGTCCCATCTCACTGTTGGTTCCAATTGGATTTTCACGTACTTGGTCGCGCGTCCACGTTCCCCCTGCTGTCGGAAGAACGAAAACGCTATTTTCGAGAAGCTTCTGCGCCTGACGTTTATAGGCTTGAAGCTGATGTTGCGCCCGGAAAACAGCTGCTGCATCATACTGGCTTGCAGAACCAGAACGAAGCACCTCTTCTGTCACGGGGAAAGTCGCGCCTGGATGCCCTTCGACAAACTCCCCGAGTGACGCCCAGCGTTCTGCTACCATCGGTCCGCCATATAAAAGCTCAGCTGCATCTGAAAGGAACGTAGTGTCGACATAATCTACGTCCACACCTAAGCATTCAATTTGAGCAACAGTACGTTCCCAGGCATTCTGATACTTATTAGCAAAAGGTCCATAAAACTCCGGTGCCTGCTTCGGTAATACAAACCGTTTAGGGAGCGATGCATTGGGCACTGGTAATTCCCGTGACCACGGATCCTCCTCCTCAAATCCACGTGCCACACTGTCGACTAAAATAGCATCCTCAATACGATGGGAGAAAACCGTTACACAATCCAAACTCGCACAAGCCGGAACTACACCTTTTGTTGACCAAGCTCCAAGACTCGGTTTATATCCAACTAGATTATTCAACAATGCTGGAATTCGGCCAGATCCTGCTGTATCGGTTCCTAATCCAAATACGGCTTGACCACGAGCGACTGAAACCGCTGATCCTGAGCTTGAACCGCCACTAATTAATTCTGGACGAAGCGAATTATGAGTTTCACCAAACGGGCTGCGTGTCCCGACTAATCCTGTTGCAAATTGATCGAGGTTTGCTTTTCCAACTGGAATCGCACCTGCAGCAATCAACCGCGCCACAACCGCCGCATCCTCGTTCGGCTGATACGCATATTCCGGGCAGCCTGCTGTTGTTGGAACCCCAGCTAAATCAATATTGTCTTTAATGGCAAATGGAATTCCCCAGAGAGGTGAACTCTCGATATCAAGAGAGTTCAGTCTTTCTAAGTAAGGATGGATCAGCTCAAGGGAAGGTGGAGTAATCCAAATATTCATGTCTGCGTCTGCTTTCGCTCGTTCAATAATTTCGAGAACAACTTCTTTTGGAGTCAGTTTCTTCCTATAATATTGTTCTCTTAACCATTCAGCCGTTAATTGATACGGAATGTTCATGATACCGACACCGCCTCTTCCTTTTCTTGTCGAATGCCAACAATGAGTTGACCTGCATGCACTTCATCACCTGGTTTGACGTAAATGTTGTCGATATAGCCGTCACATGTTGCCTGCTGAGGAAATTCCATTTTCATGCTTTCTTCGATTAACACCGTTTCGCCCTTTTTAACGAATTGACCAGGCTCAATTAGCACTTTCCAAACACTTCCCGGCATGGAGCAACGAACACCGACAACTCCCTGAGGAAGCTCTTCTTCTTCCTTTTCAACAATTGTATCCTGCTCTGAGATGTACTCCGCAAGACCTTGTTTCTTCCAGCTTTCGCGCTCAGCTCTAAACGCATCCTGCTGCTTCTTACGGAACACAGTGATTTCTTCCTCAATTGACGCTAAAAAGGCTAAATAATCCCCCAGTTTAAAAGTCGTTTCGGTAATATCTACTTCAAAGCGGCCACGCGGGAAATCTTCACGGAGCTTAAGCAGCTCATCGGCACTTACTGGGTAGAACTGAATTTGATCAAAGAAACGAAGCAGCCATGGCTTACCTTCTTCAAAGTTCTTTGTTGAATGAAGCTTATTCCACATTTGAATCGTCCGACCGACAAACTGATATCCGCCAGGGCCTTCCATTCCGTAGACACACATATACGCGCCACCGATTCCAACGGCATTTTCCGGAGTCCAAGTACGTGCCGGATTGTATTTTGTTGTGACAAGACGGTGGCGCGGATCGATTGGAGTCGCCACTGGAGCTCCTAAATACACATCACCTAAGCCCATAACTAAATAGTTTGCATTGAATACGACATCTTTTACTTCATCTAAATTGTTCAAACCGTTAATGCGGCGGATAAATTCCAAGTTACTTGGGCACCACGGTGCATCTGGACGGACATTTTTTTGATAGCGATCCGTTGCAAGCTGTGTCGCTGGATCATCCCAAGATAACGGAAGCTTAACGATACGAGATGGCACTTCAATTTCCTCAAGCGGCGGCAGCTGGCTGTCGAGCTCCATTATTTTCACTGCGGCTTCTTGTACGGTTGTTTTCGTTCGGTCAATATGAACTTGTAACGAGCGAATCCCCGGTGTTAGTTCAATGTACGGAATGTCACCGCAATCTTTAATCGCATCCATTAAGACATGAGCTTGAAAACGAAGCAATAAATCAAGCTCCATGTCTCCGTATTCAACAAGTAGATATTCATCGCCTGAGCAGCGAATCGTCATCGGGAATCGTCTGTTTTCCTCCTGTGCCAAAATCGGATAATTGGAATCAATCTCTCTTTTCTCTGGCAGCACACTCTCGACACGGACATTCGTTCTTTTTCCTTCGCCAATCGCCATTAATTGCTTTTCCTGCTCCTGCCTGAGTTCGTTCGCATCATCAAGAGTTAACAGTTTAAAACGGATTGTATCACCTGGATGCAGCTGTCCAAGCTTCCAGAATTCAGCCGATGCCGTTGTGACGGGACAAACGAAGCCCCCTAAGCTCGGGCCATCCGGGCCTAGTAAAATCGGCATATCTCCTGTTAAATCAAGCGTTCCAACAGCATACGCATTATCATGGATGTTCGATGGGTGCAAACCCGCATCTCCGCCATCTTCGCGCGTCCACTTAGGCGCAGGTCCAATTAAACGGACACCCGTCCGAGAGCTGTTAAAATGTACGTCAAAGCTTGTTTCCGTTAATTGCGTTAAGTATTCCGGTTCTAAAAACTCCTCCGTACAATGCGGACCAGGAATCACACCGATCGTCCACGTATTCGTCATTCTTGGTCGTGAAGGAAGATCAAGCTCATTTATTTCAACTGGCTCCACTCCACCGTTAACGTTTAACACATCGCCAGGACGTAGAGCACGACCACCATGACCGCCAAAACCGCCCAATGTAAACGTTGCGGCACTTCCGAGAGTAAGCGGCATATCAAAACCGCCGGCAACCAATAAGTAGCTGCGCATCCCTATTTTCGCTTCTCCGAATTCAAGCACTTGACCTTTTTTCGCTAAAATCGGCTGATACAGTGGAACATTTTTTCCATCTAAATGGGCGTCCATGTCAGCCCCTGTCAGGCAAAACCAAATATCATTTCTAAATTTGTACGAACCACCGCGTAATGTCAGCTCAAGTCCTGGTGCCGTGTCATCGTTGCCAAGTAGTTTATTCCCCACTCGGAATGAAAGTGGATCCATTGGGCCGCATGGCGGAACTCCAACATCCCAGTAACCAGTTCTTCCAGGGAAATCTTGTACTGTCGTTTGCACACCGCCATCCAAGACTTCAATTGCGTGTTCTGCTGGCTCAAAGTCATTTAACATTCGGGTATAGACGCGACCTGCTCGACACTCTTCGTTTAGTAATAACGCTTGCAAATATTGCAGGTTCGTCGTGACCCCGTAAAACCGTGTTTCTTCTAACGCTTGGTGAAGCTTGTTTATCGCATCTTCGCGATTATTACCGTGAACGATTATTTTCGCCAGCATCGGATCATAAAGCGAAGTCACCGTGACACCGTCACGTAGCCATGTTTCAACACGAGCTTTCTTCGATAGTACAACTTGATCTACTTGCCCAGCACTTGGCCGGAAGTTTTGTAGGCAATCTTCTGCATAAATACGCGCTTGAATACTATGTCCTGCTGGCTGCTGCACAAGTGACGGTAAATCCTTCAATTCATTTGCCGCTTCTTTCACCATCCATTCCACTAAGTCAACGCCTAACACTTCTTCTGTAACACCATGCTCAACTTGAAGTCTCGTATTCACTTCTAGGAAGTAGAACTCCTCCGTTTCAGGGTCATATAAAAATTCGACCGTACCCGCACTACGGTAACCCACCTCTTCAGCCAAGCTCTTTGACGCGGCAAACATTTTTTCTCGCACGGAAGCGGATAGATTAGGAGCTGGACTTTCCTCAATTACCTTTTGGTTTCGGCGCTGAATCGAGCAGTCACGCTCTCCCAATGTGACGACTTCCCCTAAAGCCGTTCCGAAGATTTGTACTTCCACATGACGCGCTTTTGCAATATATTTTTCTAAAAAGAGTCCGCCATTATTAAAGTTTGTTTCAGCAAGATGACGAACCCCTTCGTACGCTTGTCTTAATGCCTTCTCGTCTTCACAAACACGCATACCTATTCCGCCGCCGCCCGCAGTGCTTTTTAAAATAACAGGGTAGCCAATTTTTTGGGCTTCCCGGAGCGCTTCATCTAATGCTGTCAATAAATTCGTACCTGGCAGCAACGGGACGCCCGCTCTCATTGCAATTTCACGAGCCGAGTGCTTCAACCCGAACATCTCCATTTGCTCCCCAGTTGGTCCGATAAAGGCAATGCCCTTTTCCATACAGGCACGAGCGAAATCAGCATTCTCACTTAAGAAGCCGTAGCCTGGATGAATCGCTTCAGCCCCCGTTTTTACGGCTGTTTCCAAAATAAGCTCAGCATTTAAATAACTATCTTTTGCCGGGCCTTCTCCGATTAGCACGGCTTCATCAGCATGCTCGACATGGAGGCTGTCCTGGTCAGCTTCTGTATAGACAGCAACCGATTTCACCCCTAATTTTTTTAATGTTCGCTCTATTCGAACCGCAATAGCGCCGCGGTTTGCGATTAAAACTTTCTTAAACATCTAAAAACCTCCACTCTTTTTATCTATAGGGAGAAGATTCCAAGAAAACCTCCCTCTCAGAAAATGTTATTTTTCCCAGATTAGTACTCGTATCGGTGTCGGATTGTAAGCATTACAAGGGTTATTTAACTGTGGACAATTACTAATTAACGCTGTCGTACGGCATTCTGCTTTCATTTCAACGTAACGATTTGGACCCGATACTCCATCTTCGAATGTGAGACCTCCCTCTGGTGTAACAGGGACATTCATAAAAAAGTTAATGTTCGGTGCTAAATCCCGCTTCGTATAATTGCCGTCGTATTTTGCCATTTGCAGCATGAACGTATCGCGGCAATTGTGCATAGGCAGCGTGTCATGTGCGTAACGAACAGTATTACTTTGGGCTGAACACGCCCCGCCTAATGTATCATGGCGGCCACATGTATCAGCGACAATCGTCATTAATCGTTTCCCCGATTCTGCTCTAAGGATCGACCCTGTTGATAAATAAATATTTTTTTGCCCGACAATCGTCGCCACAGCACTATAATGATCATCTGGATTCTCAGCATCAAAAAATAACGTGTCCGCTGCTTGATTTCCCTCTAAGTCCTCAATTCGAAGTACTTGCCCCGGCTCTATTTCACGCATCCAGCCATCTCCTGCTTGAATAACCTCACTATAAATCGCTTCTTCCACTTTGCGCTCGCTTTCAACTCGATTAAAAACAGCCATGTGATCTCCTCCTTATTTCATTAATGTTTCGTATTCCCAAGTATTTTCAAAAGCACGACGGTTTTCAGGGCGGAAATTCAAACAAACATCATCTTCTGTGACTTCATCAGCTTCCACCACTTCAATCGTGACTGGAACAGACGGATACGTCGTTCTAGGATCTAGCGGGTTTGGCGTGTTTGATAGGAGAACAAGCAGATCCATCTCCGTTCTCAATGTAACCGTTGCTCCTTTTGGACAATGGCCAAGAACATAATTCATATCTCCTGCCTCATCACAGAACACTTTA
The DNA here is from genome assembly GCF_004376175.1 of Halalkalibacterium halodurans. Taxonomy (GTDB): domain Bacteria; phylum Bacillota; class Bacilli; order Bacillales; family Bacillaceae_D; genus Halalkalibacterium; species Halalkalibacterium halodurans. The sequence goes on from NZ_SNUY01000054.1 coordinate 19,925, forward strand.
GAAAATAGATTTACATTCGGAACGAAATCTCTCTTTCCTAACCCATTTCGCACAAGCTCTACTAAAAAATTTTCCTGCCCGCTGCGGTACCATTCATTACGTAACTTTTGATATGTTGTTTTTCCGTATTTATCATCTGTCAATTCTCTCGTTGTGTAACCAGAGATGGAATCATGCCAGCCAAGTGTGTCATCGACAATACTCGCCATCACCCGACCGTTGTCACTCATAAGAACATGCCCTGTTGTTAAATGAGAGGTATGCTGCGCTTTTAGAGTATCCGGCATATTGTAGCGCTCGCTTGTATCGTTCGGATTATAGAGCAACAGAGAAAGATTTGCGCCTTCCTCAAGTGCGGTAAATCGCACTTGCTTCCCTTTACTAATCACACCCGACCATTTTCCTCCTGCAGGAATCGTTTTAGTCCAGTTCATTTCTATTTCCTCCCTGTTTGAAATGATAATAAAAAAGGATAAAAGCCTGGGAGAAGTCTCCCAGGCTTTTATCCTTCCGTGTAATACAGATTATCTGTACCGCTCTCTCTCGGACCAGGCTTGATGATTCATTCATCAACGGAACCCTAGATAGCTTTTTCGTCCTCAACGCTTTGCGAGAACCTTTATTCGATTAACTTAATTCGAAGTATAAAACACAATGAATCCGGCAACAAGGAGTTTGTTAGAAAATGTTACACAGTTTTCTCCAAAAAAACAAGCAGCGGATTTTCCTAGAAGCCATGTGCAAAGCCGATACGATTTTTGCACTTGACTGATTTAAGCGTGTAACGCATGGAGACTATGCCTTTCCCCTCTTCTATTAAAAAAGCGTGTCAGGTTATATCACACATAAGTTGAATTCATTACGAATTTCATACAAGAATTAACTCCATAATCATTTCAAAAATTGGCGAAACAAAATCATTATCTTAGAAAAATTTTAAAGAAGTAGTCGTAGTTATTATCAAAAGGAGCTGGTTAAAGCGTGCGGAAAGAAACAGATTTAAAAAGAACGTTAACCTTGTTTCAAGTTGTCATGCTTGGTCTTGCATGGAATACCCCGATGATTTATTTTTCTGTTTTTGGTGTAGCGTATGAAGGTTCAAGCGGTTTTTTAACTCCCGCATACACACTAGCTGTCCTAGCTGTACTCTTTACAGGGGCGAGTTATGCTGTTATGGCGAAAAAAATACCGATTTCAGGATCAGCTTATACGTTTGTCAAAAAAACAATGAACCCGAAGCTCGGTTTTATCGCAGGCTGGATTTTACTATTTAACTACCTTTTTGCACCGATTATTGCTTGCATTACGTTTGGAATTTTTCTGAATGCCCAATTCCCGCAAGTACCACCATATGCATGGATTATCGGATTAACACTACTCCTCGCTCTTATTAGCATTGTAGGAGTCAATTCTTCAGCGAACATTAGCAGCTTCTTCGTTTTATTGCAAATTATCTTTATTGTCGTTTTCTGCGGCTTTATGATTAAAGGTTTGATTAACGGTACAGGTGAAGGAACACTTGTATCAATGGAGCCATTTATCAATAGCGACATGTCGCTCTCTGTTGTTTTAGCAGGCGCCTCCATCGTCATCTTCTCTTTCTTGGGATTTGATACGATGACGACTTTGTCAGAAGAAACAATCAATCCGAAGAAAACGATCCCGCGTGCCATCTTTATTATGATTGGGATCGTCGGTATTCTCCATGTCTGTACATCTTATTTTATTCAATTAATTGTCCCGAATTTTACATTTCAAAACCCAGATTCAGCTGCTTTAGAATTAGTTAATATCGTAGGCGGCAGCCTGCTAGGCTCCATATTCATTACCGTCTTAATTGCCGCCATTTTCACGCAGGGATTGGCTTCCGTCACAGCTGTTTCAAGGCTTCTGTACGTCATGGGGCGCGACTCAATGCTACCGAAAAAATTCTTCGGCTATGTTCATCCTAAATATAAAACACCAGTGTTAAATATTATTTTTTCATCCGTCATTACACTATCAGCGATTTTTATCTCTGTTGATGCCGCCCTTCGCTTTGTCAATTTTGGGGCGCTCACAACTTTCTTCTTTGTCAACCTATGTGTCATCACCATGTACGTTAAGAACAACGAGCAGCGCAACCGCTCCATTAAAGGGATTGTAACTTACTTACTGTCACCGCTGGTTGGCGCCGCCTTTATTACTTGGCTCCTATTCTTATTAGACTTCACGACGTTAATTGGTGGATTCATCTGGATCGCACTCGGCATGCTCTATCTTATGTTCTTAGCGAAAGGGGGTAAACGACCGTTTCCACAATCTCAGGCAGAACAAGTAGAGGCCGTAGAAGAGAAAAAAGCGATTTAACTTTTTCAGGTGAAGAATTATATATTCAAATAATAAAAGGACTTGTCCCGTAAAGGCTGATTTTCACCCTTTACGGAACAAGTCCGAAGTTGTTTCCTTCTTTTAAAAAACTGTTTGCCACCTCAAGTTGTATAAAACTATATGGAAGTAAGCAAATACCAACTGATTACTTCGATTATAGGGCTATACCGCTCCTATTCAACAAAATAATGTAAAACTGATAACTGAGTCAATTTCATAATTTGAACCCTTAGTCTCGCAAGGTTTTCAAGGCACGAAAAAAGGAGTACCTCCCCAAAAGTCGAATGAGTTAAGTGACGAAACAAAACTACAGACTGGAGGAAGACTCCCTATGCCTATTATACGACAAGAAAGCCTGTTTGACCTGCATGATTTATATGAGTTAGAGCCTACCCATCGTTTTGATGCGGTTTTTTCAGCAATTGATATCAACCCGATTCTTGCGGTCGTGTCAAAAAAAGCCCTATACGGTGCGCCTGTTCAGCTCACCTATTCCGCCATGATCTACTCACTCGTCGCTCGAATTCTTGAGCGAATTCCGACAATAAAGGATTTGATTAAACGTCTGAAACACGATTTTATGTTCCGATTGGATTGTGGATTCCTTCTTTCTGATGCGATTCCATCTGAAGCATCTTATTCAAGAATGCTCTCTAAAATAGCAGAATCACCTGTTCTTGAACAGGTTTAAGAACAGCTCATCCATCAAGCGATAGCAGAAGGATTTATCACCGATGACACGATCGCCATTGATGCGACTCACATTGAAGCGAGAGACCAAGCCCCAGCGAAAAAAGAAAAGCCTAGGTCTGAGCCAAAAAAGCGCGGCCGCAAATCAAAAGAAGAGAAAGAAAAATGGCTTCAAGAACAAGCGGAACAAGAAGCCGTTCGTCCGATTTTCGAGAAAAAGATTGAAGCCCAACTTGACGCGTCTTTAGTCGAGTTGCGATCCGCTGTCCCCCTTGATCCTAAGTGGGGCATCAAGAAAAACAGTGAAGGAAAAAACATTTTTTGGTTTGGCTACAAAGGCCACTTCGCGGTTGGAGCCAAAAGCCAGTATATCCTTCAGTCGCTCTTTTCCTCGGGAAACCTGAACGATGGAAAAGCAGCCATCCCTTTATTAAAAGGACTGCAAGAGCGTCTTTTTGAATTAAAAATCGCCTTTAGCACACTCGATGCAGGGTATGATGCCCCTGCGATTTACGAACAACTCTATCGAATGAAGACTGGGGCTGTCATTGCTTACAACAAGCGAAATGAACCGAATATAGAAGGATTCGATCACCATTTTGCCCCTACGTGTGTTCGAGAGCATTCGTATCGGTACGACAGTTACGACGCGAGATACGAGACGTTAAAATACACACGACCGAAAGAATGCAAAGGCTGTCCGTTAGCGCAAGATACCCTCTGTCAAAAGGTGTATAAAGTCAAAATCACCACCGATTTGAGACGGTATACATCCCCAGCTCGCGGTTCGAAAGCATGGAAAACCCTTTACAAGCAACGAAGTTCAGTCGAGCGAGTCATTGCGTATCTAAAAGAATTCTTCCAATTAAACAATATTCGCTATCGCACAGGAAAACGAGCAAAAGTACAATTTGATTTGACGCATTTGATTTATAACGCGGCGAAGCTCGCGTGTGATCGTATAGCCAAGTCCCTTTCTAGCAAGCAGACTAGTCAAGCCGCGTAATTAATTTTTTAAAAACACTAAAAGCGAAATGGGGGTCGTCTAACAATCGTGAACTAGGCTTTATGAAATTGATTC
>NZ_SNUY01000054.1:24075-29826 GCF_004376175.1 Halalkalibacterium halodurans
AAGCTCGCGTGTGATCGTATAGCCAAGTCCCTTTCTAGCAAGCAGACTAGTCAAGCCGCGTAATTAATTTTTTAAAAACACTAAAAGCGAAATGGGGGTCGTCTAACAATCGTGAACTAGGCTTTATGAAATTGATTCATCTAGCACATTATTTTTATTATCCACAACATTTCTTATACTTCTTACCACTCCCACAAGGACATGGTTCATTTCTACCAATATGAAGCTCTTTTACAATGGTTTTTGTATTTTCTAACTTTACACCCATTAACCTTTGGACATCAGATATATCCTCAGGCTTGTCTGGTTCAATCCCTATGATAACCTGCCAACCTTGATTTTCACAAAGATTATATATTTCATTTGCTCTCTCCTCTGTCGCAACTCGAACAACTGCAGGCTTTCTATTTGTACCTAATTTAACCATATTCCTTCTCTCCCATTCGATTTTACTTATTAGCAAACCATACTGCATAATCGTGTAAGACATTTTCTCTGTATCACTTAAATCTAAGGCTTCTAATTCACATAATGGAAAATATAACTCCTTCCTACCAAACCTTGTACTTGCAATAATACCATACTTATCATCAATATTATCACCTATAGCATGTACCTTTAACAAATCTCCTTCATAAAATTTCCGTTCTCTCAAGCATCACCTTTTTATTTGTATCAAAAAAGACAGGGCTGTATCGATCCTGTCTCGGTCTGATAAATTAGTATATTGCTTCTCTCGCTCTGACCATTGAATGATCGCTTCATTCTTAATACTCCTAACCCCAGGTATTCTTCCCTTTAGCAAGTCAGACATCAAGTCCTCTTTATGAAGAATCGTTCCAACGACATGAGTATTCGTCTCTCGTGTGCCAATAGAGATAACCACATCACGAAACGTTGATTTCACTTGTTCACGTTTTGATTCTGATTTTGCTGTATCACTTTAAGTAAATCATCGAGCAATACCAAGGTAGGGCGATGTTGTTTATATTGAACGCCTCGAAGCGATCCCTCAATTCCACGAATCATAATACAGCTATCCAAAACACTACTCGACTCAATCCATATCTCGTTATTGTTCCAGCGTTGTCCTTTTTGAATGCCAAAGTCCTTAATGAACAATTAATTTCTCAAGATCGCCCTTAACCATATCGAGGAATGGTAAGGCAATTTGTTCTGAGCTGATATAATGAGTGTGAATTGTGATTTGGCAAGCAAAAACTGCCTCCATAAAAATATAGAGGCAGCTTTATTACTTATTCCTTCCAACCAACGCGAGCTTTATATGCTTTTGTATACTGGTCGACAGCAAGAATAGCATTAACAACATCATCTGGAGTAACAGTGAATGGTAAGTTATGCATTGTTTCAGTCTCCTTCGTTGCAGCAACTCCTACCTTATATAAATCTTCTTTCGTTACATCTTTTAATTTAATTTCTTCAAGTGTAACAGGAAGGTCAAGTTGGAGATACAATTTGATGTAGCGTTCAATTTCTTCGATTGGTCTGTTTTCTAAAACTAATTGTGCAACCGTTCCGTATGCAACTTTTTCACCATGTGTGAGGTGATGAATCTCACCATTTAATGCAGTGAAACCATTATGAATAGCGTGAGCTCCTGCTAAACCACCGCTCTCAAATCCAAGTCCACTTAATAAAGTATTTGCTTCAATGACAGCATCTAAAGCTGGGGTAACAATCTGACGTTTAGCAGATTCGTAAGCAAGGAATCCATATTGGAAAAGCACTTCTTCACATTTTTCAGCAATCGCTTTTCCAGCGATTGTCGGCAAACCTCCTGCCATATTAATCGCACCTGACTGAATGGCTGCTCTTGCCTCTACCCAAGTTGCGAGAGCATCTGCAATTCCTGAAGCAAGGAATCTCGGTGGTGCACCTGCGATAATATGCGTATCGACGAGAATCAAATCTGGGTTTTTATTATAGAATTTATAAGATTCAAACACTCCATCCTCAGAATAAATAACAGACAATGCACTAGTTGGAGCATCTGATGAAGCAACGGTTGGAATAATAACTCGATTTACCTGCAATTGATCGCCGATTGCTTTTATCGTATCGATTGTTTTTCCGCCACCAACTCCAATAACAACATCTACCTTTTCTCTTTTCCCTATTTCTGTGATTCTATCTATTTCCTGAAGAGATGATTCTCCATTGAATATCATTTTTGTTGTAGATACACCTTCTCGTTCTAGACTATCCACTACTTTATTTCCAACAAGCTCCCAAACGAACTCATCAGCAATTACTAGAGATTTCGTTCCCAGCTCCTTAATATATGCTCCAGCCTTTTCAATGATATTTTTTCCTTGAACGTACTTCCCTGGACTAGTAAATACTTTTTCAAACATACTATCTACTCCTTTACCTTTTTACTAAGGATTGATTTGTGAAATATTTCACAAAATGAAGCAAAAAATTTTTCCGCCTTTTGAAAGACAACTTTTTAAATAATTTATTGTGAATCATTTCACAATTAAAGTGTACTCCTTTTTAAAATTAAATACAATAGTGGAAATAATGATTTAATTGTCTGAATTGTTAACAGCAACTTATTTATAACGTTAAAACTTATTATAACGAAAAAGCACCTACACTCCCTGTGCAGATGCCCTTTGCCACATTAACACTTTATTCTTTTAAGCTTCCGATTTACTTCATTTTTATAAAAATAATCAGGATCAAACTTTCGTCCACCCGTATCTTTCTCAGCCCATAACAACATATGTTCATAATCAGGATGACTATTATCATTGATGATTTCTAAGAAACTTTCATATCCGCCAATTCCTCCGACATCTTCTGGTGGGCGATTTCTAGCTCCATCGATACATTGAGGATGGTTTATTTCTTCATCTAATGTATTGATATCTTCAATTACAATTTCGTGTCTCCACGAATCACCAAAATCATACTCATATAAAAACTGCTTATACTCTTTAAAAACAGGGTCAATTTTTATTCTTTTTGGATCCTTTTCCACTTCATGAAGTGGAAATTCAGGGTCAGGATGCTTGATCACAAAATCTGGTAACTCAAATAAAAACAAATGATAATCCTGCCAATCAAACGCAGCTTGAATAACCTTATGGAGTTTATGAAAAGTGATGCCACTTGGAATGATCAATCTTCTCCATATCGGTGGCTCGATCTCTTGTATAGTTACTTTCACTTGGTAATATATTCTTTTCCCACTCATACCTGAACCTCCCGATATATCTTCGTATTGTCAAAACTTTATATAAAAATAGGTTATTAAATCCTATGTTAGAGGGCTTTATAAGCAAAAAAATTGCCACCCCCTGATTTCTGTAGATAATTGAGGTTACCATACTGTTTAGTGCAAAATAAAAGTTAAGAGTATTGCAACCAAAATGTTAGAAGGTTGCACAAATAGAAAAGGCTTGCCAGCCCTCTCAAAATACCCTACCGTTATTGGTGTCTAATCAACTAATGGTGGGAGGATGAAAGGATGCTAGCAATGCCTGAAATCAATCATATCAAAAAGTTAAGGAATATAAAATCCCTATCGATCAATGAAATCTCCAAACGTACTGGTTTTAGTTGGGTAACAGTTAAAAAATATGCGGATGATGATCAATTACCTACAGAAAAGATTCTTGAGAAAAAAGGCATGATGTATGAAGAAAAGTGGGGAGAAATTGTAATTGACTGGCTCGTTGAAGATTATGCCCTCAAAAAGAAATCGAGAAGAAACAATAAAAATATATTTGAAGGGTTACAGAAATTAGGGTTTACCGGTTCTTATCGAACCGTTTGTAACTTCATTAAAGAAGAATGGAAAGAAAAAGTATTAGATGAATCGGATGAATTGAAAGAGGAATATGAAAGGCTAACCCATCCTCCCGCCGAAGCCCAAATAGATTTTGGCATTACCGAGGCAATTGAAGATGGACAAGCAAAGGACATCCATGCACTAGTGATGAGTTTTCCATATAGTAACGCAGGTTTTACCGTTCCTCTGCCTGCAGAAAACCAGGAGTGCTTTTTAGAAGGTCTTAAAATACTCTTTAAACAATCGGGATTCGTTCCAAGGAAACTTCGGTTAGATAACCTTTCAGCAGCAGTAGTAAAGGCAAGGGGGCGTGGGGAAGAAACTGTTTTCAATGAAGAGTTTCTTCGCTTTGCCAGCCATTATGGATTTGAGCCGCAAGCCTGTAATGCAAGAAAAGGAAATGAAAAAGGACATGTCGAAAACAAAGTGGGATATGTACGTTATAACTTTTTCACTCCTTCTCCTGTGATCAAAGATTTAACACACTTACGTGCTTTGTTATTTGACCAGAGTAAAAGGGATCAACAACGCCTCCATTATAAGAAGGATATCTTAATTGCAGATCTGTTTGAAGAGGAAAAGAATTATGGACTAGCTTTACCTGAGTCCGAGTATCCGGTATTTAAGCAATCAATGGTAACCGCTAATAAATATGGTGAAGTAAAGGTTGATGGAGTGCTGGTCCATGTGCCTACAAGTTACCATTACGGTAAACTGCATTTGATTTTATATTGGGATCACTATAAAGTCGTCACCCGCAACGGTGAAGTGCTCTCCAAAGGACCTAGACGGTATATGAATCAAACAAGGGAAATTCCGTGGCAATCCATCTTAAAAAATTGGAAACAGAAGCCACGATCCATTGTATATTCTCGGTATTTCCCCTACCTGCCCGGCAGAATTTCTTATTACTTAAACATTGAATCAATGAAATTAAGAAAAGAACGTGTAGAGTGGTTACTAAGCTTAATTGTAAATCATGATATGCAAGAAATAGACGAACGCTTCTATGAGTTACTACCAGAAGAAAAACAGTTTGATGCGAGTCTGGATGATTCTACGAACCATCCTTATGATGTAAATTGGAGTATTTATGACTCCCTCCAGCCTACCGTTAAGGAGGGTGTATATCATGACTGATGCGATTAGAGAGAAATGTAAATTGCTTCGTTTAGCATATGTAGCCGACATGTACGAGAAGGTTCCTTTCGAGAATCCAGAACAATACTTGATAGATTTACTACAACAAGAAATAGAGTTAAGGGAAATAGCAAAAGGAGAACGCCTAATTAAAAAGGCAAAATTCATGAATGAAAAGGAACTAGATGATTATCGTTGGGGCGAACATATTCATTTCCCAACAAATCTCGACAGAGATGGTCTGGAGTCCCTTTCATTTATCAAGAGAAAAGAGAATGTCATTCTATCCGGAGCGCCAGGAACTGGGAAATCCCATTTGGCAACAGCATTGGGTCGTAAGGCTTGTAGAAACGGATATGAGGTCCGTTTCTACCGGGTAGCTGATTTAATAGACCTTTTGGAAAAGTCCTGGGCAGAAGGCCGATATCAACTATTACGTAACCGATTCAATAAAGTCGATATGATCATTCTTGATGAGATGGGATACGTGCCATTTAGTAAGGATGGAGCTGAGTTATTATTTCAATTGATTTCCGATTGGTATGAACAGAAAAGCCTTATTATTACGTCCAATTTAGAATTTAGTCAGTGGAATAAAATATTTGTGGATGCACGGCTCACCGCTGCCTTGGTGGATCGAGTGATACATCACGCACATATTTTAAGTTTTACTGGCGATAGTTACCGTGTGAAACATGCATTATCGAATCGCTAATTAGAAAGAAAGTAAGGGCTGGCAAAGTTCTAAACTTTTCATTGCATTCTTCTAAACTTTTTGCTTGCAAAATACA